>JAHEZJ010000034.1 GCA_023251135.1 Flavobacterium sp.
CTTTAATTATGGAGGAATGTTTTGAATATCTGGATGGTCCGGTAAAAAGAGTAGCCAGTTTAGATTCACCAATTCCATTTACAAAAGCACTGGAGGATCAGTTTTTGTCTAAAAATCGTTTTGAAGATGTTTTATTAGAATTATTGAAATATTAATTACAAATAGCAAATTGTTTTGCAAAAAGAACATTTTTTTTATCTTTAAGCCATAAAAAAATAACTTATGAAAAAACTGTTTGCTTCAATTTTTGCAATTACCTTACTTTTTTCCTGTAATAAAAATGGCAAGTCTAACGAAGATAAAGCGTTAGATGTAAAATTCGATACCTACAAGGATCGTTTTGTTACTGATTTGTGGAAGATTAACCCGGGCTGGGCTTCTGGCGTTGGTTACCATAAACTGGACAGCGTTTTGGTTGTTCCTGATGCTTCCGAGGAAAAAAGGCAACTTGATTTTGCTAATGCGCAATTGGATTCCTTAAAACAATTTAATCCTGAAGATTTGTCTGATAATAACAAGACCGATTTTCAAATGATTAAAAATCAACTGGAGGCTACTATTTTTAGTGTAAAAGAACTAAAGTCGTCTCAATGGAATCCTTCTGATTATAATGTCTGCGGATCATTTGCAGAAATTTTGAATGGCAAATACGATACTCCGGAAATTCGTTTGCGTGCTTTTAATGCAAAAATGAATAATGTTCCGGCTTATTATGAAGCGGCAAAAAAGAACATTAAAAATCCAACTGTAGAACATACAGAACTTGCTATAGCGCAAAATCTTGGTGGTTCTACTGTTTTTGACGTTGATTTGGCTGCAGCTTTGGAGAAAAGTAAACTAAGTGCTGCCGAGAAAAAAGAAATGCTGGATAAAGGTATCGTTGCTAAAAAAGCAATTGCTGATTATGTAGACTGGTTGAAAAAACTATCCAACAAAACACCTCGTTCTTTTAGACTTGGGTCTGAATTGTACGCTAAAAAATTCAATTTTGATATTCAATCAGGTTACACAGCTGATGAAATCTTTAAAATTGCAGTAGATCACAAAAAAGATTTACACGAAAAAATGTTTGTGCTGGCCGACAAACTTTGGAAAAAATACAAAGGAAACGAGCCGAAACCTGCGAACAAACTGGATTTAATCAAACAGGTAATTGATAAAATCTCTTTGCAGCACACTACACCGGAAAAATTCCAGTCGGAAATTGAAAAACAAATTCCGGAATTAACGGCTTATGTAAAAGCAAAAGATTTATTGTATATTGACCCTTCAAAACCGTTGGTGGTTCGTAAAGAACCTGCATATATGGCGGGAGTTGCAGGAGCTTCTATTTCGGCACCGGGCCCTTATGATAAAAATGCCAATACGTATTATAATGTAGGAAGCATGACAGGCTGGACAGCTGAGAACGCAGAAAGCTACTTACGTGAATACAACGATTATATTTTGCAGATTTTAAACATTCACGAAGCTGTTCCGGGGCATTACACCCAATTAGTGTACAGCAATCAATCGCCAAGTATCATTAAATCTATTTTAGGAAATGGTGCTATGGTAGAAGGCTGGGCAGTTTATGCGGAGAAAATGATGTTGGAAAGCGGTTATAAAAATTCGGATGAGATGTGGTTGATGTATTACAAATGGAATTTAAGAGCGACTTGTAATACCATTTTAGATATTAGTGTTCATACTAAAAACATGTCTAAAGAAGCGGCTTTGGATTTATTGATCAAAGAAGCATTCCAGCAACAGGCTGAGGCAGATGGAAAATGGAAACGTGTTACTTTATCGCAAGTACAGTTGTGTTCTTATTTTACGGGATATACTGAAATTTACAATTTAAGAGAAGAACTTAAAAAGAAAGAAGGAGACAAATTCAATTTGAAGAAGTTTCATGAGAAATTCTTAAGCTTCGGAAGTGCTCCGGTAAAATACATTAAGGAATTAATGTTATCTGAAGAATAAAAACAGATGATTCGATACATTCAGAATCATCGTTTATAAGGTTTTGTTTTATCTGTGTGTAAAACATTTTTTTTTGAGAACTGCGTCCTAACGGATGCAAACTAAAAAGACTAACAGGTTATTGCAACCGTTAGTCTTTTTTATATTTTGGAGTTTTTAAATGGTAATTTATTTAAACCCGACAGGTTTTTAAAACCTGTCGGGTTTGTTTTAAGTTATGACTCTTTTCCTATGAATTTTGCAATTCTAAAACTGTTTGTCATTAATAAATAACCAATTACTGCCTTGCAAAAATAGAAGATAATCCAACCAGATTTTGGGTAATCTTTGAATAAGGTTTTATCTTGAAAGAACATGAAAAACTCCTTTAATAAGATTGGTAAATTCTGAATAAGCATATAACTGCCTATCACAATAATAGCTATTGAGATTATTTTATTCTGACTTGAATTCAGCTCTATTGTATTGTTTTCAAAACCTTTATCAAGTTTTAGTTTGTCAATTATCCAATTAGCTTTAAAAAGAAAAAATCGAGTGATTAAGTAAAAAATGAAAAGAACAAGCAAAACACTAAAAATGAGAATAAGTAAGTTTTTATTATCTTCATTTTCATATATAAAATAAATTGATGAAATCCATTCGGGGATTATACTTACAGCTTGAAGAATTAAAATTAGTCCTAAAATCTTAATTAAGATGATCCAAAAGGTTTTTATTGACATTGAAAAATATATTTAATCATTAGGGGCAGCAGTTCTTGTTGATAAAATATTTAAACCCGACAGGTTTTTAAAACCTGTCGGGTTTGTATTTTTTATTGGTAGTAATTAATTCGAATTCGATTCCAATTCAAACAATTGCACCTGACTTTTCAGGCGGTCAATTAATAAATTCATCATGCGTTTGTTTAAACTCGACGAGTTTTGAATATAAGTATCGTATTCTTCAATGGTAAAAAGAGCCATTACAATTCCCTTTAGAGAATTTCGAAATTTGATATCTTTTTGAATGGAGTTTTCGATGGTTTGGAGTTTTTTCTCGACCGTGTAGGAGTAAAAGTCGGCTTTGTTTTTATTAACATAGTTGATGAAAACTGCGATAAATAAATCATTTTGAAGTTTTAAAATAGGTCTAATAGTCTGATTTTGAAACAACTCATCTGCTGAAGATTGAGCACTGATTGTTCCTAAAGTTTCGCCTCTGAATTCTTTTAAAAAAGTGTCTCTCGCTTCCATGTTTTTTCTTTAAATTTAGAAAAAAATCCGATACAAAATTTTTTATTCAAACTAATATTATGCGATTTCACACCAGAAAATGGGTAAAACCCGAAGATTTAAATCCAAACGGAACATTATTTGGCGGAAAGCTACTCGCCTGGATCGATGAAGAGTTGGCACTGTACACGATCATTCAATTGGAGAATACCAGAGTAGTGACCAAATACATGTCGGAAATTGATTTTAAAAGTTCTGCCCGACAAGGTGATATCGTCGAGATTGGAATTGATGTTGTAAAATTCGGAAACACTTCACTGATTTTAAAATGTGCGGTACGCAATATGATGACCCGTGAAATCATCATCACCATAGACAAAACTACAATGGTTAATCTCGATGAAGACGGAAAACCTAAAGCCCATGGAAAAACTCAAATTGAATTCGTAAAAGACCGTTTATAATTCTTTTATTTTATATCGGTTTAAAACTTCAAAAATGACTAAAAAAAATACACTTGTTTCTTTATTGTTTGTTCTGCTGCTGTCCTGTAATTCAAAAGAAAATAAAGACAGTTATAATCATGCCGTTTATCGTGCAGTTCACAAAGGAGATACCGCTGTTCTTGACATTCATATCAACGACAAAAGGTTTTTCGGTCGTTATGAAGTGTTTTATCATAAAATCGGTAAAGATTCAGGCGATGTAAGGGGAGATATTAAAGGAGATACTTTAAGAGGTGACTTTCATTTTATCTCCAATGGAGGTAGCTGGAAAAGGGTTCCTTTGGCTTTACTAAAGAAAGAGAATAAACTATTTTTAGGAAAAGGAGTAATTGGTACTTATTTCAATCTTCCGCTTTTTTTACCCGAAGTACCCATTGAGTATGACAATTCACAATTTGTTTTTGAAAAAATTTAAGAAATAGTATTCAGTCGCAGTTCTCAGTCACAGTTTAAAACTGTACACTGCGACTGAATACTGAGACTGAATACTGAGACCGAAACTGAAAACTAATCAAACCTCCCAATCTTCGAAGGTAGTTCAAATATTTCAAGATCAAAATATTCTACCGAAGCCATCACATGGTCAAAAATATCGGCCATAATATATTCGTAGTTGGCCCAGCGTTTATCGCTTGAGAAAGCATAAATTTCTAAAGGAACCCCATTTGCAGTCGACTGCAACTGACGGCACATCATGTGCATGTCCTTGTTTAGGCCCGGATGTGTTATTAAATACTGCATGATATACTTTCGGAACAATCCTAAATTGGTCATATTACGGCCATTGAGCGCCAAAGTTTTGTCAACGCCACGCAGATCGTTGTATTTATCGATTTCGGACTGTCTGGTTTCGATATAAGAAGCAATCAATTGTACTTTTTTCATCTGATTCAAATCTTCATCATTCAGAAAACGAATACTGCTGCTTTTAATCAAAACGTGTCTTTTGATGCGTCGTCCATCAGACTTCTGCATACCGCGCCAGTTTTGGAAAGAATCAGAACTCAGAGCATAAGTGGGTATTGTGGTAATCGTATTATCAAAATTTCGAACCTTAACAGTCGTCAGGTTAATCTCGATTACATCCCCGTCTGCACCAAATTTATCCATTGTAATCCAGTCACCAATACGAACCATGTCGTTGATGGCCACCTGAACGCTCGATACAAATCCGAGGATTGTATCCCTGAAAATTAAGATAATAATAGCCGAAAGTGTTCCTAAAATAGTCAGCAATTCGCCTTGTTTGATTCCAAACAACTTGGAGATTATAATCGCAACCCCAAAAATCCAGAGCACGATCATAATAACCTGAACGAAGCTGTCGATTGGTTTGTCGCTGTATTCCGGTTTTTGTTTTAAATAATCGCGTAAGGCATTAAAAATAGTCCTGGTAATCCACAATCCGAGCAAAACGATATAAACCCCTACTATTTTTCCAAAAACCGACTCCCAGTACTCGTATTTGTCGAGAATAATTGGAACAGCTTTGTAAATAAAGAAAAACGGAATTAAGTATGCCGTGTATTTGGTCGTTTTATTGTGAATCAGATAATCGTCAAATTTTGTTTTGGTACGCTGCGCAAAAACGGCAGTCAGCGTAACCAAAACAAATTTTGCCAGATAATAAATGGCATAGGCCAGTATCACCATGATGGCGATATTAAAGATCAGGCTGACATAAGACGCTATATTACGGCTCATGCCCCAATCTCTAAAAATAGGGTATAAAAAATTAAATATTTTATCCAAAAGTCTAGGCATTATTCTCCAGGTATTTTTTCTCTACATAAAAAGTTCCAAACGGAATAAGTGACGCGATCTGTATAATAGCAAAGGTTTTTAAATCCCAATTTTGAGGTTTTTTAAGTAAAAACGCCAGTAACACATAACCAATAAATAAAACACCATGAGTCATTCCCAATGGACGCAACAGGGTATGATAAAGTTCGGGATTATTGGTTTTGATGAAAAGCATATTGGTAAATAATACTAGGTAAGAGATTCCCTCTAAAATTGCAGTAACTTTGAAAATCTTGAGCATATTCTATTTTTTGAGTTTAATACCAGCAAAATTAAGTATTATCGTTGGTATTTGAAGTATGAATCAGGAAAGTAATTTACTTTTGTAATCTTAAACTTTGATAATGAGTAAACGCGATTTAAAAAAATATCTTGCCGAATTAAACAAAGAGCAGCTCGAAGAGCAGATTGTCGAATTGTATGAAAAGTTTAGTCCTGTTAAAGTGTATTATGATTTTGCTTTCAATCCAAAAGAAGATAAACTGCTGCAGGAATGCAAGGTGAAGATTTCGCACGAATACTTTCCAATCAAAAAAGCAGGAGCTAAAAGACGTCCCAAAGCAAAACTGCGTCGCTCAGTGGCACAGAAATACATCAAACATTTTATTTTATTGGGAGTTGATCCGTTTGTTGTGGCCGATATTATGCTTTACAACATAGAGATCGCGCAAACGTATTCGTCACAAAATCTGGTTAAGCAGGAATTGTTTTACAAAAGCATCCTAAATTCATTTGAGCAGGCCGTAAATTTTTCTATTTCCAATGGAATTTTAGCTGATTTTAAAGAAAGAATTATAGCCATTCAACAAGAAACTCTTCAACAAAAATGGAAAAACAAGTATGATTTTGAGGCAATTTTAGAGAAAATCGATTAATAAAAGCAGTTCTCATAAAAAATCTTATTTAAAAAAAACATTTATTTTAGGTTAAAATAAAGTGAAAAACTGTTTTTTCGGTGTATTTTTGCAAAAATCCAAAAAATAACAATGTCTCAAAACACTTTAGAAATAGAAAGAGAAGAGAAAAAAGAACTTTATGCATATCAGAAAGGCGACATCGATGCCATTTTTGAACGTTTAGACAATGCTCCTCAGAAACATCATTTATTATATCAATTACCTACTGGTGGTGGAAAAACAGTGATTTTTTCCGAAATCGTTCGTCGTTATTTAGCTAATAATGATAAAAAAGTGGTTGTTCTAACACACCGTATCGAACTTTGCAAGCAAACCTCTAAAATGCTGAAAGGGTTTGGTGTTTCTAACAAAATCATTAACAGTAAAGTAAAGGAATTACCGGATCAAAACGATTTTTCATGTTTCGTAGCGATGGTAGAGACCTTAAAAAACCGTATCAATGACGAAAAGTTACATTTAGACAATATTGGTTTGGTTATTATTGATGAGGCGCATTACAACTCATTCCGAAAACTATTAAACTCATTCAAAAACGCTTTTATTCTTGGAGTAACAGCAACCCCTTTGAGTTCAAACATAAAATTACCAATGCACCAAAGTTACAATGAACTTATTGTGGGAGACACCATCAGTTCATTGATCGACAAAGGATTCCTGGCACGTGCCACTACTTATAGTTATGATGTTGGATTAACCTCTCTTAAAGTAGGTATCAATGGAGATTATACCGTAAAATCATCAGATGATTTATATACGAATACCATTATGCAGGAAAAATTACTGCATGCATATACCGAGCGTTCGTTAGGTAAAAAGACTTTGATTTTCAATAATGGTATCCATACTTCGTTATACGTATATGAAACGTTTAGAGAAGCGGGTTATGATATCAGACACCTTGATAACACCAGTAGTTCTGAAGAACGTAAAGACATCTTACAATGGTTCAAAAAGACGCCTGATGCGATTTTAACTTCTGTGGGAATCTTGACAACCGGTTTTGATGAGCCAACAGTTGAAACAATTATTCTGAACAGAGCAACAAAATCATTAACTTTATACTACCAGATGATTGGGCGTGGTTCTCGTAAATTACCTGGAAAAGATGAATTTACAGTAATTGACTTAGGTAACAATGCCGCACGTTTTGGTTTGTGGAGTGAGCCGGTAAACTGGCAGCACATCTTTAAATCACCTGAGTTTTATTTGGAGAATTTACGTGATGATACCGAGATTGAAATGTACTTCAAATACAGTATGCCACCGGAGTTGCGTGCTAAATTCAGCAAAACAGCCGATGTTACTTTTGATGTAGACGAAGAGCATAAATTAATCATCAAACAAAATTTACGTTCTAAAGTTGTATTGGATAAATCATTAGAGCAGCACGCTTCAATGTGTGTTGACAATACAGAAACTTTACAAGAAGCAAAATCATTAGGCCGAGAACTGGATGATGATATCGATTGCCGTATCAAGCGTTATGCAAAATGTTTGAGCCAATGCAGTAAAAACTACCGCGAATGGCTGGTTGAAGACTATAAAAAGAACCTGACCTTATTAATAGGTAAGAAGTATCGTGAAAAAATTATGAACGAGCCGGACGAATAGAGATATTTTGTTTCAGCTTGTCGTGCTGAGCGAAGTAAATGTTACAATATGTCATTTCGACGAAGGAGAAATCGCACTGGTATTACACAAAGTTTGTCGAATATTGGATGCGATTTCTCCTTTGCAAATTACTAGAAACTCATTTTTAAGTTCTCAAAGCAACCTGAAACTTGAAACAAATAAAAACAAAATAAACAAAATAAAAAGTATGTCTAAACAATTCTCATCATTAGGAATTTCAGCACCAATTTTAAAAGCGTTAAGCGAATTGAATATTGTTGAACCTACGGAAATCCAACAAAAAACAATTCCGTTACTTTTAGCTGAAACTCACGATGTAGTTGGTTTAGCCAAAACCGGAACCGGTAAAACAGCAGCCTTCGGATTGCCATTACTGCAATTAATCGATACAGAATCTACTGTAGTTCAGGCCGTAATTTTGGTTCCAACAAGAGAACTTGGACAACAAATATTCAGAAATTTAGAAGGTTTCGGAAAATACCTTCCAAACGTTTCTATCGCTTCCACTTGTGGAGGAATCCCAATAAAACCACAAATCGAACGTTTGACTCAGCCTACTCACATTGTAGTAGCAACGCCTGGACGTTTGATTGATTTGATTCAGCGCAAAGCCATTGATTTAAAACAAACAGCCTATTTAGTACTGGATGAAGCCGATGAAATGGTCTCTATCCTTAAAGAAAGTTTAGACGAAATTGTTGCTGAACTTCCTAAAAAACACCGTACTTTATTGTTCTCCGCTACTTTGCCGGGAACAATCAAGCAGTTGATCCAGAATTACTTAAATAAAAATGTAGTTCAGGTTAGTGCAAGTATGGAAACTGTTGGTAACCAAGGAATTGACCACGAGTATATTGTAGTAGACCCTATTGAAAAACTGGATGTTTTAATGCATTTCTTAAATTCAAGAGAAGGCGAACGCGGTATTATTTTCTGTAAAACCAAAGCAGCAGTCAATAAACTGGCCAAGAATCTGGCCATTAATCGATTTTCTTCGGGAGCGCTTCATGGTAGTTTGTCACAGGGAATTCGCGACAGGATTATGGAGCAGTTTCGTGAGGGACATATCAATATATTGGTTGCTACCGATTTAGCTGCAAGAGGAATTGACGTAAAAGAAATTTCTTATGTGGTTAACTATCATCTTCCTGACACCTACGAAAACTATGTTCACCGTAGTGGAAGAACCGCGAGAGCAGGAGCAAAAGGACTTTCATTAACCGTTTTGCAGGAAGAAGAAGTAGCAGAGATTCCTGAATTTGAACAAGAACTGGGGATTAAATTTACTAAATTTCAAAAACCTTCAGTAGCAAGTCTTGAAGAAAATAATACACTTTTATGGGCCAAACAAATTTTCAAAACTAAACCGAATCACGATATTTCGACAGAATTGAAAACGAAGGTAAAAACAGTTTTTCATCATCTGACTAAAGACGAACTGATTGAGAAATTGTTAGCGAATTATGTTTTACAGAACAAAGTTGAAGTGGCTGAAAAACCTGTTAAAAAATTCAAAAAGTAATATTTGCGGCAATTAACTTTGCTAATTTATGTTGTATATTTATAAGGTAATTTTAGTATAATCTTACTTAATAAACAGCATATATGAAGATAGTCATCATAGGAGGTGGTTTTGCAGGAATCAATCTTGCAAAAGAGCTTGTAAACCATCCTCAAATACAGGTAACCCTTGTAGACAAGAACAATTATAACTTTTTTCCACCACTTATATATCAGGTTGCAACCGCATTTTTAGAGCCTTCGAGTATCAGTTATCCTTTCAGAAAATTCTTTGCAGGCAAAAAAAACCTGCAATTTCGTCTGGGGGAATTGCTTTCAGTAGTTCCGGCTGAGAATAAAATTATCCTGAATAATGGAGAATTAACATATGATCATTTGGTTTTTGCAACCGGTGCAGAAACGAGTTATTTTGGAATGGAAAACGTTATGAAAAACGCCATTCCGATGAAAACTTTAAACGATGCCATCGAAATGCGTAATGCACTGCTTAAAAACCTTGAAAAAGCAGCAATTACCAAAGATATTCGCAAGCGACGCAAATTGTTAACCATTGTGGTAGCAGGAGGAGGGCCAACAGGAGTGGAGGTATCCGGAATGTTTGCCGAAATGCGAAAAAGCATTTTATTAAAAGAATATCCGGAACTGGAAACCTCTGCGAGTAATGTTTATTTGGTCGATGGGGGAGACGCACTCCTCTCGCCTATGAGCAAAGCTTCTCAGGAAGACACTTTGGATGCACTTACCAAACTTGGTGTTGTGGTAAAACTTCAAACACGTGTTGTTGACTATGTTGATGATACTGTTCATTTTGCAAATGGAGAAACAATTAAAACCAAAAATCTGATTTGGGCAGCCGGAGTTTCCGCTAAAACTTTTGAAGGAATCCCAACAGAAAGTTATGGCCGCGGAAAACGTATGGCAACAGATCAATACAATAAAGTAAATGGACTCGTAAATATTTACGCTATCGGTGACACAGCCATCACAGCCGGTGATAAAAATTTTCCTGACGGACATCCGCAGGTAGCTCAGGTTGCCATTCAACAAGGATTGAATTTGGCCAAAAACTTTAAAGCCATGATACAAAACAAACCTTTAAAAGCATTCCTGTACAATGACAAAGGTTCAATGGCTATTATTGGAAAAAATAAGGCAGTTGTAGATTTACCTAGTCCAAAATGGCATTTTAAAGGATTTTTCGCCTGGATTATCTGGCTGTTTATCCACCTGATATCCCTGATTACTTATAGAAACAGATTAAATACATTTTGGAACTGGATGGTAGCTTATTTTGCAAGAGATCAGTCTTTGAGAATGATTATCAGACCAGAGAAAAGACAACAAAGAGAATAGATAAATTTCAATTTTTAAATTCCAAATTCCAATGAATTGGGAGTATTTAAGCGAACATAAAGAAGCCAGAATTTAATAATTCTGGCTTCTTTTTTGCACAATATTGTCATTTCGACTGAAAGGAGAAATCACACTAGTAGCTCGACAAAGATTGGAGATTCACTTTGTGGAATTTTTTGTGTGATTTCTCCTTTCAGTCGAAATGACAAACCGGAGTACCTTTGTTAATGACCAATCATAACATCATCTTCCTTAGTCAATTCTACTTTTTGCTTAATAAAACGTTTTCCAATATTTAAAACAATAAAAGCGGTAATCGTAGTTGTTGTCATGATTGCGACCATTGGCGCAACAGAATCTTTTACGAAAATTCCAACTGCAAATGAGGCTAAAGCCCCAATTCCAAGCTGAATAGCACCCATTAATGCCGAGGCGCTTCCTGTATTTTTAGCAAAAGGTGCCAGGGTAAGACCTGCCGTATTTGGATTCGAAATTCCCAGACAAGCCAGGAATAAAAACAACATTCCAATAGTTTCATACAATCCTAAAAGGTCGTTTAAAGCCAAAATCAGGAAAACAATACTAATAACGGACTGCGAAATCAACGCACCAAAAATCATTTGTTCGCTGGAATATTTTTTCAATAAAGCTGAATTTAACTGACTTGAACCAATAAAACTAACCGACATAAAGGCAAAAATCCAACCGTAGGTTTTAGCGTCGACGTGGTAAATATCCATAAAAATTATAGGTGAGGCCGCAACGTACGAAAACAGACCTGAAAAAGCAATTGCTCCTGTAAAAGCATACGTATAAAACTGAGGCTCTTTAAGCACTTTTAAGAAGTTTGTAATAATAGGTTTTGGTTTTAAAGATATTGAAGAGTCTGGTTTATAAGTATTAGGTAAACCAAGTTGTGATGCTATAAGAATCGCAATTCCCATACACATTAAAATAAAAAATACAGTATGCCAGCCATAATCTTCTGTAACATAACCTCCAATTGTAGGCGCCAGCATAGGCGAAAGTCCAACAACAAGCATTAATAAGGAGAATACTTTTGGAATATCTTTTACAGGAAATAAATCCCTCACCATAGCAACAGAAGCAACTGTGGCAGCGCAACTTCCAACGGCCTGAACAAATCTTAAAAGGATAAACGAATCAATGGTAGTGACATAAATACAACCCAAAGAAGCCAAAATATAGACCATTAACCCAATAAATAAAGGCTTTTTTCGGCCAAAACGATCCAATAGCGGGCCGTAAAGCAATTGTCCGGCTGAAATTCCAATAAAATAACTCGATAAACTCATCGAAACTTTGGCGACTGAAGTATGCAAATCCTTTGCTATACCTGAGAAACCAGGCAGATACATATCAATTGAAAAAGGGCCAAGTGCTGTTAAAGAACCTAAGATAAGGATGAGTTTAATGTATTTTTTTGTTGTCATTTTCTTAAAAAATTGCTTTTCATTTTTTGCAAAGGTAAAGATTTCATATCTTGTAGTGTAATTTAAACCTTTTTTAATAAAAGTTTGGGTGTATTACGCATGAGTGGATTGCCAAAAATCATTTTAATATTAATCTTTAAAATTTAAAATTATGAGAAATTACATTGTACTATTTACACTTATTTTTACCACAATTTCATTTGCACAAACAATTACTTCTAAAAAAGAAGATGCAACTCCGGCACAATATGCCTTGCTGGAAAAAGTCAATCAGTATTATCCGGAT
The DNA here is from genome assembly GCA_023251135.1 of Flavobacterium sp. Classification (GTDB taxonomy): domain Bacteria; phylum Bacteroidota; class Bacteroidia; order Flavobacteriales; family Flavobacteriaceae; genus Flavobacterium. The sequence continues at coordinate 12,652 of JAHEZJ010000034.1, forward strand.
ATTACTTTAAGTAAAACAGTTACTAATTTTTATGCCGACGGTAATATTATTGACACGCATCAGGAATTTGATTTAACAAATTCTAAATTCTCGAGTTACAAAATTGGACTTGAACCGGACAATAAAAAACTCCTGTTTGAGTATGTTTCTGACGCAACCGGAAAAGTTTACGGTGACGTTACCATTTTTAAAGGAAATGCGCTGAGAACAACTTTTACAGAAAAGAACAATGAAATCAGTGTCGCATTGAACGGAAAATCGGTTTATTTGAAAAAATTAAAATAATTTTTCAAATACGGGAAATATGAAGCACCACATATTTTGTGGTGCTTTTTTTCGTTTATATTTGATTCATAAATTTCACATATTTTAAAACGCATGAAAAAAATTCTTCTATTATTGATTCTCGTAAGCTTTCAATCGTATGCACAGGCCAATAAATTTACCGGAACCTGGAGCACTGAAAATTGTAAAAGTTGCAGCAAGGAATATGTACTGAAATTAAACCTGGCGCAATCCAATAACAAAATATTTGGAACAGCCGAAATTACAAGCAGCAACGAGAAATTTGTTAGCGGTGTTATGGAAGTTGACGGTAATGTGTATGCACTTGGTGAAAAAGCCCAAATTAGCATCAAAGGCAAAGACGGTACAGCAAGTGCAGTTTTATTTGTAAAGGAAGATCTTTTACAATTTGCCAAAAGAGGTGGTGATGATTTAGTTCCCAAAGAAACAGTTCTAACGAAGTTATACTAGAGAAATCAAGGCAAAAGACGCAAAATTGCCCTATTCTGGTATAATACATTTTGAACTATAATTTATAGTATGAAAAACGATTTTTTTCGGAAGTAATTTGTATATTTGTCATATGATTATTTCAATAAGAGCCAAGGTATTCCACTACCGTTTGAGGCTCTTTTTTTTTGGGTTAATATTTGATTTAACGTTGTTTTGATTCCTGGAAAAGTTCTGCAGAAGACCTTTTTAACGTTATTTGGTTGTTCCTGGTTAAAGATCCGGTTTAAGTTTTCACGTTAATTGTACTTTGCGATTAGGCTACGCCAGTTAACGAATTAATAATATAACCTAAAAATTTATCTCTGCTTTATCTCGAGTGATGTACCCGATTTTTGGACCACAAGAGCCGTTTTCTAATTTTTGGTAGATTTTTAAGTATTTAAAAGCCTCTTTACTTCTCCAGTAATAACAGAGATATTGTAAAGAGGCTTCTTTGAATTTAAACCAACAGGAATTAGTTCCGTTCGCTAATATGTGCGAAAAAGTGACTTTTAATAAGCCGTTTTTAAGTTTTGTAGACATGATATTTATGATTATTTCAACGAGAGACTATTCCACTAGTCATTTTTACATCTCGTTAAAGTTTAGCCAAATATACATATATTTTCGATTTTAATTGTTAAAATTTTACGAGATTATCTCTACCCCTACCCGACTAGGAGAGGGGCAAAGGTTTTTTTTACTCTGGTCTATAGTACTCAATTACATTAGAATAGATATTCCTTACCTTATCATGAAGCCTAAAAAATGAATGTGAGTAGTAATTATCATTACTTGTACCGTTCAATTTATCAGGGTCATACACTGCAAAAGTGACATTATCTCTAGAATCTTCTACATCTACAATAGTTGAATAATTCCAATTTATTGACGCAAAAGTGACCGAATCTAAAATCAAAGGTTCTTCGATAGGACATAATGGAGTTAAATAGGTGTTTTGTTTTCTAAAATCATAATCTTTTAAAAGTTGAGTATCGGTAAACTCTGATGTAATAATAAGACGTTCGGTATCCGTAAAATCAATACACTTATGAGGCTCTTTTATAAAATTGATACCTTTTCTAAGGTTGCAAAATACAAGGTCTTCGGGTATCAAAATAGGAGTGTCTAAAGTATCGGTTTTTATAGTTCCTAACTGATAATTTCGATTTAAATAGTATAATGTATACATAGTTCCTTTTGTTTATTTAAAGCCAGTTATAGCCTTTTGATTTATAAAATTTAGCCATTTCAGCATATTGGGCTTTTGACAAATACTCAAGAATATCATTTCTCAGATTTTTGGATTTAGTAGCCGTCTTGTAATAGACATCTTCTAAAATTGGAAATGTTCCTGTGTGTTTTTTCAAATAAGCCATTGCCGTTTCTTCGTCCTCTGTCATTGCCTTAATGTTATATAAATCAATCATCCCACCTAATAAGACATGATTATCATCGACATTAGTACCGAAAGCTTTCGCAATTTTGAACGCTGATGCTACGATATTATCCATTGACTTACTACTTACAGAAGAATACTTCTTTTTTATAGCTTGAATTTTGTCTTTGGTGATCGTTGGGTCAGCCTTTCCGTTTTCGTTCGCATTCTTAGTTTTCTGCGCTTCAAGATTCGTATTTCTAATAGTCTCAATTCCACTCTTTACGTATTTGTATACGTATGGAAATACAAGAAAAAGAACGATTAAAAAAATCCCATACTTCTTAAAGAATGGGATTATTTTTGAATCCAAGAAGCTAGGTTTTTTGCTAGCGTTTCTCATTACTTTTGATTTTGTTTAATTTTTGTATAAACGAAATACGCTGCAAGTGCTCCTGCAACAATTAAAATTGCCTTTGTATTCTCTTGCCAAAATTGTTTCAATTTGTCCATCTTAATATGATTTTTTAGTTTTTAAATTATTATTGTTAGTGTGCTGTAAGTACAAAAAAAAAGAGCGATAGCGATTATAGCTGGAATTATGTACTGTTTTGCTAGAGCGAATTTGTCAATTATGACTTTCAAATTATCCGTAGATACATCGCCAAGCATGGTGATTGATTTAATAATGTCATTGTCCATAATCTGCTTATGAGATTTACCCAGTTCTACCTGCAATATCGCTCTTGCAAGTTTCAGCAAAAACTTTGAATTGATTTCTGTAAGCCTTTGAGTAGGAGAGACGTCTAACGTTTTAGCTACTGCATTAATATAAGCCGTTGTATCATTGTTATCACTCTTAGGCGCATATTCTGAAATCAACAGTTTTACGGTGTTTTTGCCTTTGCTAATGTCATTTATCAAGTCTTTTAGCATGGCTCGAAGCCCCCAATATACATTTTCAAATTGTTCAAAATCTGCATCCTGACTTTTGGAAAATGGTATTTTACCCTGCCAAGCGATATTGGTTCTTCTGAGGTTACCCGGGTTGTTGTTTCTTAAACCACGTACACCGTGATTATTTAAAAAAGATTTACTCATTTTCAACCTCCTTTTGTACCTCTGGCTTTTCTTTGAGTCCGTCCAATGTTTCAATTGCGAAATCTAAAATCTTGACACCCGCCAAAATATAGATACCTACTTTTGAAACCTTTTTCAAATTCTCTAAAGCCCATTCTAATGAAAGTTTTTTCATGATTAGTTAGATTTATAGTTTTTACCAAAATAGCCCGTTACACGTTTGCCTTTTCTTGTCACTCCGCTACCATTTGGAGTAATACATAAACCAAGTTCTTGAATTACAATAACCTGAGTTTTAAGGTTCATTAACACATGGTAGGTTGTGTTAGTTCCAACAGTAGTATTTTTGATCGTACAGATCATTTTTTGATACTCTTTGTCTTGGTTTCCTGATTTACCCTGAGAGTTTACAATCTCACGACCTTTACCGTTAGCGCCTGAGTACGGTGTTACAGTTGCCTGCATTAAACCCATTTTAGTAGCACGCCAAGCATTTACAATTGTATCACCCTCGAAATTTCCGTTTCTAATGCGAGAGTACACAGCGCCACTACGTTTATACTGTGGTTGTTGCTGTTGTTGTGGCTGATTATAAGCCTGTTTAAAAGGTGCTTGAAAACCTTGACTTTGATTTTGTACTGGGTAATAATTACCGTCTTTACCTCTGTAAAATGTTTGTGACATAATTTTTAGATTTGTGGATTTTCATCCGTTGGTTTTTCCTGTTTTGGTTTCTTAAACATTTTAATTAGTGTTGCAATTCCAACAACTAATTGAATGACAATCTTAACGATTTCGACTGTAGCAGTAGGAGAGGGGATATGTTGAATCCCCTCGATTGCTCCTATACTTGCTGTTCCTATTAGCGCATTTGTCATTACTTTCTATATCTACTTTTGCTCTTGTTGTTATTTGATGATCTAATAAATAGAACACCTCCAATAACTCCTAATGCAATTAATAAATGCTTCCAGTGCTTTTTGAACCAAGCCGTTAAAGTTGAGTCTGCGATATCTGCGCCAACAGTACCAAGACCTTGTTTAACACCTTTTGAAGTGCCATTATATGCACCCTCAGTTACACCTTGAAAGAAACTTTGTGCGCCAGCTCCTGCAATTGCACCAACATTTTGACCTGCATAAGACAAAACTTGTTGCTGTTGCTGTTCAGCCATTGCCTGCGCCTGAGCATCATTATCTCTTTGCGCCTGCTTTTTTGCCTCGTGTGAGGCCTGCAATCCTTCTGAAATGTTCTGAACAGTTCCTCCTACAAATGGAATAGCGCCCATAATTGGAGTGGCCACCTTTACAAGATTTTTGAACGAAACATTTTTTTTGATTGCTTTACCAATTTTTTTGAAAAATCCCATAATTACAAATGATTTCTTAGAATTAAATTAATTACTGTACTACCAACACCGCCCACTTTTCTGATATTCAAATTCTCAACAGCAAACAACGGCAGTTGTATTTTATCAGTAAATGAAGATTTAATAGTACCGTCAGTTTTTACGTATGCTACTGGGTCAGTAGCTTTGCTCATACACTCCAATTCATACAATGAGTATTTTACTACCTGACCATTGCTAAAAGTGTAATTGATTTCTTCGATTGTACTCGATTTATCTAGTACACAGATATCGTAACCCGACACATTGAAGTCTTTATTTGTATCGTCTGCGCTCATACTTTTGTGCTCAAAAGAATAAATTTCTGTGCTAGTCTGTGGCTCTTCAATTCCGTTTAATACGTAAGTTTCAGCACTAATAAGAGAGTTTACTGTAATTTTAATTACGTCCTTTTCAAATAAGTGAATCGAACCATCATTACAGATTTCACAAACTGCAACTAAATCTAAATTTCTTGCAGAATCGCTTGTAATGGCATCTTCTCCGTAAGTATTTGCTAAAATGAAGTCTTTTAGCATCATCGAACCTTTTGTAATCTCGAAATTTGAGCCGTTCGCTCTCTCAACTTCGACACGGATTGTTTCAGTTGTCAATTCATCAAACGCAAGACTAGACCCAATAATAATGGTCGAAATACTCTTAGTTAATAAAATTGTACCCGTTGTTGTTTTTCCTGTACCCTTGTAAATTTCCATGTTTTAAATATTTGTTATTGAACTATTTCAAAGACAAATTTGTCCATAAAAAAACCCTGCAATTTTGATTTGCAGGGTTTTGATTGATTTTGATGGGTATTGATAGTTTTTAAGTCTTTTTGGCACTAATTTTGAAATATCGGTTTATATGATCTAAACAAACTATCTTTATTTCATATTCGTGTTTGATATCTTTTAAATATCGTTCAGCAGTTATAAGACTTACACCCATTGATGAAGCCAGTAATTTGGCAGTAATAACTTGTAAATGTTCCATATTATGAGTTTTGGGGTTAGAGAAAGGAGGGGGGCTACCCTCCTTTTTTAGTTAAATAAATTGAATTGTATTTGAGGTAATTGGGTTACATCTACGACGGGTACGAAAATTTCATTTTCGCTTAGTTCCTGTTTAGGCAAATGGTATTTACAACTATCACGCTTAAAAGTGACCTCTGTAAACTTAGTGCAAATCCCTGCGTCACGAGTAGCGTGCTTTTGTACGAATTTTTTATTGTCAAACGAGTGGCAATTTTCACATGTATTTGTCATTTTTCTGAATTTTACGATTGGCATATTTGCTAATTGAGTCCCGACTATCATTAGTCGGGATTTTGACTTTTTTTGGGCTGAAAAAATAACCATGTACAAACGGCTATTATATCTAAAATTTGGTATATCATTTTTGTAAGAATTTAGTTCGTAAATAAAAAAGCTTTTTTTGCTTTACATAACTGTATTTATGTTTCAACGTTATTTTTGACCTTTTTTCCTGGCAGCGCACGCACATTTTAACGTTGTTTTAGTGCGAGCTCGAGCAGATCCGGAAACAACTTTCACGTTATTTTTCCATTATCCAACCAAATAAATCTTTTAGATTATCTAATCTTCTTTCATAGGAAGACAGTTCTTGTTTAGCCTGTGACAATTCTTGTTTGAGTTTTTCAATCTCTTTTAATTTCCTGCGATACATTAAAGAACAATGTTCAACGGCTTTAGAATTAGTATTAAAACCAAATTCTTGTTTTATTCTAATAACTTCCAATTCAAATTCTTCTGAAATGTTTCTTAAATCAATATTCATAATGTTTTATTTTTAAAGGTTTACGCCAATATTGGCTAAGAATTTATTACTACGTTCGTTGTTTTGAATCTGAATAGTTAGATTCTTATCACGATTTTTTAAATCATCGATTAATTTTTTTGCTTTTGATTTTGTTCGACTTCTTGAACTGGCATCATCTATTAAATAAGTAAAACCAAGTAATTTCTCTTGGTCAAATCCTAACTTAATTAGATTTTCAATATAAAATTGCATAGCGATATCCATAGGATTTAATTCGGCGTTTACTTTAGATTTTACTTTAGGCTCTATATAGTGCTGAATACCGCTTTTTGCAATTTTTGCCAGTTCTTTAGGGTGGGCTTTTAATAAATCGGCAAATGTTTTAAAATCAGCCTTAAAACCTTGTTTACACAAATATTCTTTGTGTTTATGCGCTTTTATTGTAAACTCATAACGTACAAGATTATCTATTACACTTGTTTTCATAGGTTCAAGAAAAGCCTTATAAAATATGATTGACTTAGATAAAAGTTCAAAACCTTTATGATAAATCTTGCAATACGGAGTTGTATTTGTTGCTTTTTCACGTTTGTTAAAATCTAATCCTAAGTTGTTTGTATTTTTTAAAGTGTTCGATTGTGAAATGTGATGCAGCAAAGGTTTTTTTCCTGCGTTCGGATGCTGAAGAATCAACGAGAATGCAGTTTTTAGACTTTTTAAGTCAATTAATTGATTAATACATATATCAATATCACTAACAAGACCCTCCAAGAAGTCTTTACGAGATATAGACAATACGCCAAAGCTATTAATGTCATCAACAATGGTGCGATAATTAAACGCAGTAATTCCTTCAAAATAGTTAGACTTAAGCATTTTAGCTGAAATTTGAAATACGACGTATTCATGTGCGAGTTTTTTCGAATCAATAAAGGCTTTGATATAAAACCTGTATGTGATTCCGTTAATAATTTTTGTGAATGGTTCGGCTTTACGATAGTTATCGCCAAGTTGCTCGTTTTGATTTCCATCATCATCCAGAGCGGAAATATCAGGATAATACGCTATGAAATCCGTTATAAGTCTCTTGTCCAATATTTTAACTTTGTCCAATTTTACACGAATCTTTAGCGAATCTATTAAACCAGTGTTAAACATAACAAGAAAATTAAGGTTAACAAATTGATTATCAAGTATATGAATACCGTTTTGAACCATAATTTATATTATGTAAAATAGAAAATTCAGGAAACTCTTCGGCTCTCTGTAGATTCTTTATAAAATATTCTTTTATAGATTCTCTGAAATACTTAAAAATGAAAGGTTTGTATTGCGCCAAACCTCTTTCGGTTTAAATCGTCTGTCAAAAACAAACCAAAATTGTGTTTTTGAATCGTAATAAATCATTTTAAAGGCTTTAAAATGACAATATTTAACATTTCTTTAAAATAATTAGATTCTGTGTAAGATGCTTTCATTGTACCACATTATTTTATTATTTTTACATTCGATACTTTAAAAAAATTATCAAACATATGAATACAATTGCTGAGCATATTGCAGATTTTTTAAAAGAATACCCGCCATTTGATAATTTAACTTTCCAGGAATTATCTGATATTGCAACGAACATTCGTGTTATCAATTTAGAAAAACATGCAGTATTGTTTCAAAACAATGACCTGCTTCACGACAGCTTTTATGTTGTGGCTTCGGGTATTGTAAATCTGACTACAATTGCTGATGCTGAAGAAACGATTATAAACAAATGTCATGAAGGTGATATTTTTGGTCTACGCCCGTTTTTTGCCAAAAATAACTATATGATGACGGCTAAGGCACGTGAAGAAAGTATTATTTATGCTATTCCAATCGCTGTTTTCAGACCATTTGTAGCGAATAATTCAGACGTTTTGAATTTTTTACTCGAAAATTTCGCAGTAAATTCAAGACATGCGAAAGACAATGTACATTCTAATGGAAAATTGATTTCTGATACTGCGTTTTACGTGGATCAGCAATCAGAAATGCAGTATATTCAGTCTTTAGCATATAATAATTCGCCTTTAACAACTGAATCCAACCACATTATCAAGGATGTCGCTATTTTGATGACCGAATCAATGGTCGACAATATCGTGATTTGCGAAAAGAATAATCCAATTGGTATTGTCACCAATGCCGATTTATCTTCAAAAATTGCTACAGGCCGCTATCCTATTACAGAAACGATCGATAAGATTATGTCTTCGCCGGTAGTTACTGTTATTGAAAATGTATCGTTGGCTGAAGCACAATTGCTGATGTTAAAACATAATGTTACCCACTTATGTGTTACCAAAGACGGTACCAGTAAATCTGCGGTAAAAGGAATTATTTCTGAACACGATTTAATTGTGGCACAAGCCAGTAACCCTGGTGTTTTAATTAAAGAAGTGAAACGTTCGCAGTTGCCGAAAGATCTAAAACAAATACGAGATCGTTTGTCTGATTTGATTCAGAATTCGATTCAGAAGAATATTCCAATTTCACATGTTAGTAATATTGCCAGTGAAATTAACCTGGCCATTATTAAGCGTGCTGTAGAGCTGTCTATTTTAGATTTAGGCTCCCCTCCTGCTCGTTTTGCATGGTTAAGTATTGGTAGTCAGGGGCGTAAAGAACAGCTTTTGCTTACCGATCAGGACAGTATTCTGATTTTTGAAGATGTGGCACCGGATAAATACAGAGAAGTTAAAGATTACTTTTTGAGGTTGGCCAAAAGAACCACTTCGATCCTTGAAAAAGTAGGTTATGAACTTTGTCCAAATGGGCATATGGGAAGTAATATGCTTTGGTGTAAGTCATTGACTGACTGGACAAAACAATACAACAGCTGGATGAATACTCCAGGTGAAAATAGCAACGATCTGAGCAGTATTTTCTTTGATTATGAGATTGTTTTTGGGGAACCAAAAATTGAGGAAGTAATCGAGAATGTGATCTTTAAAAATGCGGTGAACAATACTTTGTTTTTTGACTTTTTAGGGAATGACGCTTTAAAACGCAATTCTCCTTTAAGTTTTTTCAAAAAGTTTATTGTTGAAGAAGAAGGACCGCATAAAACAAAATTTGATATTAAAACCCGTGCATTAATGCCTTTGATTGATTCAGCGCGTTTGCTGATTTTGAATGCTAATATAAAGGGAATTAAAAATACTTATTTGAGATTCAAACAATTGGCTATTACAGATTCTAAAAATGCCGAAATTTATTTAAGCTGTGCCGAGGCCTTTCTGACCTTGTCAAAGTTTAGAACTGTTGAAGGTTTGAAGAATGATGATTCCGGACAATATATTAATTTAAGGGAATTGTCTAAGACAGACAAAGAAAAGTTAAAAAATGCCTTAACCCCAATGAAAGACCTTGAGGAATTAATTAAGAGTAAATTTCAACTTACACAATTCTCATAAAGTATGCTAGACTGGATTAAAAATATCAACAAAGAGTATCCGGACTTTTGGAAGGAGTACTTGACGAAATTTGAAGTTAAACCCAACAGGTTTGTGGTGTTGTCTACAGAGACTTCCGGATTAAATCCTAATAAAGATGTTATTCTGTCTTTGGGTGCTTTTTCCGTTATTGATGACAGCATTGTGATTAAAGACAATTTTGAAGCTGTTTTACTGCAATATAAATTTTTGCAGGATAATGGACTTTCGAATGAGTTTATCATTGAGAGCAAAATGATGAAGATGCCGGAACCTGATGCAATGGAGGCTTTGATTAATTTTATCGGGAATTCGATTCTGGTTGGACATCATATTAATTTTGACATTGAAATGCTGAATGCAGCACTAGAACGTCTGGATTGTGGAAGATTAAAAAACGAAGCTTTGGATGTTGATATGATGTATCGAAAATTAATGGATATTAACGACAAGCAATTTTCTCTGGACGATTTAAGTGAAATTTACAAAATTCCAAAAAGCGACAGAAATTCTTCTGCAGAAGATGCGTATAAAATTGCGCTATTGTTTCTGAAATTAAAATCGAGATTGGGAATTAAATAGGAAGTTTGATTCACCATATAAAAAGAAGTAAGGAAATCACTGAAAAGTATTTCCTTTTTTTTTGGCTACACATATTTGGTGTATCCGAAATAAAGGATAATTAAAAAGTATTGTAAATCCGACAATCCCGAGGCTTTGGGATTGTCGGATTTGTTATTTTAAAGATTTTTGTTAGGTACATCGCTGTCAAGCTAAGCGTAATCAATGTTTTTTAGTTTTATAAGCCTTTGTTTTTGCTTGTTTGTCGTGGCGGTAAAAAGAAATGACGTAAATCCCCCTATTGTTGTCATTTACGTACAGTATTGTCTTTTGTAAGTAATCGCATCTTTGTCTTGTTAGTTTAATTAAAAATTAACAGAAAAAGTAAAACAAAATGACAACTGTAAATTCTTATCTGGCTTTCAGCGGTAATTGTCTTAAAGTATGGACGTTCTGTAGAAAATGTCTGAACAGTCAGATTATATTTCAAGTGATTGGTGAATCCCCGGGATGTTTACTTCGCCGCAAATCAAAATTACCAATAAATAGAAAGACCTTTTTAATTAACCAATTTAACAAAAATGAAAATGATATTCGTAAAAATAATAACGGTATTGGTAGCTATAGTTTCAATAGCTCTAGTAGTAGCGATGTTTACTAAAAATAAATATACTATAAGAAGAGAAATAATCATTGATAAACCCAAAGCGGAAGTTTTTGATTTTATAAAACTGAACCGAAATCAAAAATTGTACAGTAAATGGCTATTGCTGGATCCTGCTACAAAAATCGAGATAACAGGTACTGATGGAACTGCGGGTTCTGTTCTGACTTTTGAAAGCAAACACCATAAGACTGGTAAAGGAGAATGGGAAATAAAAAAAATAGACAATTATAGAATCGATTTTGAACTTCGTTTTCTGGCGCCTTATGTATTTACGGCAACTGGGCATATGGAAACAAAAAGTTTAGCCGGAAATCAAACAAAGCTTATCTGGATTTATAATAGCGGAATGAACTGGCCTAAGAATTTTATGCTTATTTTCTTTGATATGGATAAAATAATTGGAGCTGATGTAGAAGAAAGCCTAACGAATATAAAAACGATTGTAGAAAAATAAACGATAACCTTTAAAATTACAAGATTATGTCATTTCAAGCTTATTTAACCAATATTAAAACAAAGACAGGAAAAGGTCCTGATGATTTTAAAAAACTTTCAGATGAAAAAGGATTTTCAGTCAGTGGAGAATTAAAACCTGAAGTAAAAGCAACCGAAATTGTGAGCTGGCTAAAAGCAGATTTTGATTTAGGTCACGGACACGCAATGGCTATCTATGCGCTTCTTAAAGGATTAAGGAAGTAAAAAAATAATTGATATAAAAAAAGCTGTCGAATGGACAGCTTTTTTTATTTTGTGAAGATACTAGATCTTCCCTTTTGTAATTTCTTCTACAATTTCAGGGTTCAATAGCGTTGATGTATCTCCAAAATTAGAAAGATCGCCTTCAGCTATTTTACGTAAAATTCTACGCATAATTTTTCCGGAACGTGTTTTTGGTAAACCGGAAACAAACTGAATTTTATCCAGTTTTGCAATTGGTCCGATGTGATCAGAAATATACTGATTGATCTCTTTACTAAGATTCGATCTGTCTCTAACTTCTCCTGTCTCTTTCAGAATTACAAAACCATATAATGCATTTCCTTTGATATCGTGTGGGAATCCAACAATAGCAGATTCGGCTACAGCAGGATGCTCATTGATCGCGTCTTCAATAGGAGCTGTTCCTAAATTATGACCGGATACAATCACAACATCATCTACTCTACCGGTGATTCGGTAGTAACCTACTTCGTCTCTTAAAGCACCGTCTCCAGTGAAATATTTTCCAGGGAAAGCAGAGAAATAAGTGTCTTTGTAACGTTGGTGATCTCCCCAAATGGTTCTGGCGATTCCAGGCCATGGAAATTTGATACATAAACTACCAACAACCTGATTTCCTTCGATTTCATTGCGTTTTTCGTCCATCAATACAGGCTGGATTCCAGGTAATGGCAAAGTTGCATAGGTTGGTTTTGTTGGCGTTACAAATGCAATTGGCGAAATCATAATTCCACCAGTTTCGGTTTGCCACCAGGTATCGACCACCGGACATCTTTTGTCTCCAACGTGATCGTTGAACCAGTGCCAGGCTTCTTCGTTGATTGGTTCTCCAACCGATCCAATTACTTTAAGTGATTTTAGAGGATATTTTTGGATATAATCTAAACTTTCTTTGGCAAGTGAACGAATTGCTGTTGGTGCGGTATAAAATTGTGTGATTTTATGTTTTTCGATAATGTCCCAAAAACGGCTGAAATCAGGATAAGACGGAACTCCTTCAAAAATTACGGTAGTTCCTCCATTTAATAGAGGTCCGTATAAAATATAAGAGTGTCCTGTAATCCATCCAATGTCAGCAGTACACCAGAAAATATCATTTTCTTCGTGATTGAAAACATTTTTGAAGGTATAGGCAGTATAAACCATATATCCGGCTGTGGTATGTACCATTCCTTTTGGTTTACCTGTTGAACCAGAAGTGTACAGAATAAATAACGGATCCTCAGCGTCCATTATTTCAGCTACACTATTGTCCATTGCACTATTCAATAAAGGTTGTAACCATTCGTCACGACCTTCTTTCATTTTAATTTGAGTATTGGTTCTTTTTACAACCAAAACTTTAGTAACTGACGGACAGGTATCTAATGCCTCATCAACAATACCTTTAAGGTCAATGGTTTTATTACCTCTGTATCCTCCATCAGCTGTAATAACCATTTTACATTCGCAATCGTTTATTCTGGCAGATACAGCTGAAGCTGAAAATCCGGCAAAAACAACCGAGTGAATGGCTCCAATTCTGGCACAGGCCAATACCGCCACAGCCAGTTCAGGAATCATTGGTAAGTAAATACAAACTCTGTCTCCTTTACGAACACCCTGCTCACGCAAAACATTCGCCATTTTTGAAACTCTTTCGTATAATTCATTATACGTTATGTGTAAGGCGTTTTCAGACGGATCGTTCGGTTCAAAAATGATAGCCGTTTTTTCTCCTCTTTTGCTTAAATGCCTGTCAATGCAATTTTTGGTAATGTTAACTTTTGCCTCCGTAAACCACTTTACTTCTGCATCCCCCATATTAAAGTCAACTACTTTTTCCCACTGTTGGTACCAGGTAAAATTTTCCTCAGCTATCTTTCCCCAAAATTTCCTGGGTTCCCTTATTGACTTATTGTAATGTTTAAAATATTGTTCTAAATTTTCAATTTTATAATAACTCATACGTTTTTGGAATTTTTTTATAAATGTATTGAATATCAGTCTATTCTTAAAATTATTTAATTCATAAATAATAGCAAAAAAAAACACATATAGAAAAAAATATCGCGTTTTAATGGCTATAATTTAAAAAATAGCTTTTTGAAGAAAAAAAGCATATTTGCGAAAAAGGCACGATAAATGAATACCATGCCTTTTCAATTTTAACAATTTCAATAACAATTAATTTTGTAATTCTGTACCAAAGTACACTGTCATATTTTGAAAATAGTAGCAGCTTTATTAATTAAAATGAAACTTTCAACAGGTATATTTAGTGCTAAATATACTCCCCTTCATTAGGGATTAGCTTCACTTAACTTACATGTGCTTACTCACAGAAGTTAAGTGAACGCAATTTGCATCTATATCCATTTTTCTTAATAAGTGCTTACTAATTCAAAATATTACATAGAACAGAGATACAGTGCAGATTCCACAAGCGAATATGTGGTAATTCCCAATTTATTATCCAATTTTTTTCATTGCCGTCATTGACTCTCTCAACCATGCCCCTACTTCTTCGATAGGATGTTGACGAACTTCTTTGTTTACAGCAATTAAGGTCGCATTGTCTACTCCATTTGTGGTAGAGAATGGTTTTCCTATTACATTTGTTTCAACAGTTTTCATGAACTCGGTCAATAACGGTTTGCAGGCATGATCAAATAAATAACAACCGTATTCTGCTGTGTCTGAAATCACGCGGTTCATTTCAAATAATTTTTTTCTTGCTATAGTGTTGGCAATTAAAGGTAATTCGTGTAATGATTCGTAATAAGCTGATTCTTCGATGATTCCTGCTTCTGTCATGGTTTCGAAAGCTAGTTCAACACCGGCTTTTACCATAGCGATCATCAAAACTCCGTTGTCAAAGTACTCCTGCTCTGAAATTGGCGCTTCCTGAGGAGCTGTTTTCTCAAAGTTAGTTTCACCAGTTGCAGCTCTCCATTTCAATAAGTTAACATCATTATTCGCCCAGTCGATCATCATGGTTCTGGAGAATTCACCGGAGATAATATCATCCTGGTGTTTCTGGAACAATGGTCTCATGATATCTTTTAATTCTTCAGCAATTTCGTAAGCTTCAATTTTTGCAGGATTCGAAAGACGGTCCATCATATTGGTGATACCACCATGTTTCAAAGCTTCTGTGATGGTTTCCCACCCGTATTGAATTAATTTTGAAGCATAGGCTTTATCGATTCCTTTCTCCACCATTTTATCAAAACATAAAATAGAACCGGTTTGCAATAATCCGCAAAGGATAGTTTGCTCTCCCATTAGATCTGATTTTACTTCTGCAACAAATGACGATTTTAATACTCCTGCTTTATGACCTCCCGTGGCTACAGCATAAGCTTTTGCCTGATCTAAACCAAAACCGTTTGGATCATTTTCCGGGTGAACAGCGATAAGCGTCGGTACACCAAATCCTCTTTTATATTCTTCACGAACCTCAGAACCCGGGCATTTTGGAGCGCACATAATTACAGTGATGTCTTTACGAATCTGCATTCCTTCTTCACAATATTGAATCCGTGAGAATACGATAAAGTTGATCCGTTTTTCATTAAAGGCATAATGGCAGTAACTACAGCAGTGTGTTGTTTGTCAGGTGTTAAATTACAAACTAAGTCAGCAGTTGGAATTAATTCTTCATAAGTACCTACTTTAAATCCGTTTTCAGTAGCATTTTTATAAGATGCTCTTTTTTCAGCAATTGCATCTGCACGCAATGCATATGAAATGTCTAAACCAGAATCTCTCATGTTTAAACCCTGATTCAAACCTTGTGCACCACAGCCCACAATGACAACTTTTTTTCCTGCTAATGCCGAAATTCCGTCTGCAAATTCAGATTGCTCCATAAATTCGCAAACTCCTAATTGTTCTAATTGTAATCTAAGTGGTAATGTGTTGAAATAATTTGCCATTTTTTTTAAAAATATTTAATGAATGTTGTAATTTAATAATTGGTTAATAGATCAGATACTACTATTTGAATGTTTCTAATAGCGTTGAAATTTCCATTTTTTCTTTTGAGACCGATATTCTGCCAGAACGTACAAACTGCATAATGCCGTAAGGTTTGAATTTTGCGTACAATTCTTCAATTTCAGAGCGTCTTCCGGATTTTGAAATCACGAAGAAATCACGGGATACCGTAACAATTGTAGCCTGACTGTCTTTGATGATGTTTTGAATTTGTTTTTCATCAAATAACAAACTTGAAGCAATTTTAAATAAAGCATTTTCCAGATAAATGGTTTCTTCATCGGTGTGATAGAACGCTTTTATAACTTCGATTTGTTTTTCAATTTGTCCTACGATATTTCTAACCCACTTCTCTGTTGTTTCCACTACGATAATGAATCGGGAAACACTGTCAATTTCTGATTCAGAAACGTTTAGACTTAATATGTTGATGTGACGCTTTAAGAATATTCCGGATATCCTGTTTAACAGCCCCACATTATTTTCTGAGTATACCGATATGGTAAATGTTCTGTTTTCCATTTGTTTTTTAGTTTATTTTGTTTCAGGTTTCAAGTTTCAAGTTCTTCTGAGAACGTGTAACCTTAAACCTGAAACCTGAAACTTTTTTTAGCTTAATCTAATTTCAGAAACACATGCTCCCGTTGGAATCATTGGGAATACGTTGTTTTCTTTTTCTACCATAACTTCTAAGAAATAAGAATCTTTTGAAGCCAGCATTTCTGCAACGGCTGCGTCTAAATCTTCTCTTTGTGTTACTTTTTTAGATTTAATATGATACCCTTCAGCAATAGCGACAAAATTTGGATTGATCATTTTTGTTGATGCATATCGGTTGTCAAAAAACAATTCCTGCCACTGACGTACCATTCCTAAAAATTCATTGTTTAAGATGACAATTTTTACGGGCACCTTAGTCTGAAAAATCGTTCCCAGTTCCTGAATGTTCATTTGAAAACCTCCATCACCAATAATAGCTACTACTTCGCGATCTGGTTTCCCCATTTTAGCGCCAATGGCCGCAGGCAAAGCAAACCCCATAGTCCCTAATCCTCCCGAAGTAATATTACTTTTGGTCGAATTAAATTTGGCATAACGACAGGCGAACATTTGGTGTTGTCCAACATCTGAAACGATAATGGCATCTCCTTTGGAGTGCTTGTTAATCATTTCTACGGTTTCGCCCATTGAGATTCCTTTATTATTGGTCGGGTTTAATTCTTCTTTAATGACAGTATCATACTCGATTTGCTGTAGTTCTTTAAATTCGTTGTGCCATGAATCGTGTGATTTTGCTTCGAGTAAAGGCAATAAAGCGGTTAACGCCTCTTTTACATCTCCAAGAACTGCGATTTCGGTTTTTACGTTTTTGTCAACTTCTGCTGGATCAATTTCGAAGTGAATTACTTTTGCCTGTTTGGCATACGTATTCAGGTTTCCGGTAACACGGTCGTCAAAACGCATTCCGAGTGCGATTAAAACATCACATTCGTTTGTTAGTAAATTGGGTCCATAGTTTCCGTGCATTCCTAACATTCCTACGTTTAAAGGATGATCTGTTGGCAAAGCTGAAAGTCCTAAAATGGTCCAGGCAGCCGGGATTCCCGATTTTTCAAGTACAGCTTTAAATTCGGCTTCCGCTTGTCCCAGTATGATTCCCTGACCAAAAACGATAAAAGGTTTTTTGGCGCTATTGATTAAAGCAGCAGCTTCGGCAACTTTGTCTAATTTCAATTTAGGAACCGGTGTATAACTTCTGATTCCGGTGCATTTTTCATAACTAAAATCAAGTTTATCAAACTGTGCGTTTTTAGTAATGTCGATCAATACAGGTCCTGGACGTCCGGAACGTGCAATGTAGAATGCTTTTGCAATTACTTCAGGGATCTCTGACGCTTCGGTAACCTGATAATTCCATTTTGTTACCGGAGTCGAAATTCCGATGATATCGGTTTCCTGAAAAGCATCAGATCCTAACAAATGTTTCCCCACCTGGCCTGTAATACAAACCATTGGTGTCGAATCGATTTGCGCATCTGCGATCCCGGTAATCAAATTAGTGGCTCCCGGTCCTGAGGTTGCGATGGCCACCCCTACTTTTCCTGTTGCTCTGGCATATCCCTGAGCAGCATGTGTAGCACCTTGTTCGTGGCGTACCAAAACATGGTGCAGTTGATCCTGAAATTTATATAATTCATCGTAAACTGGCATGATCGCTCCTCCCGGATAACCATATAGCAAGTCTACTCCTTCTTCTAACAAACATCTTATAACGGCTTCAGCCCCTGATATTTTCATAGTATCTTTTTTTTCAAAAATCAATTTCAAGTTTCAATTTTAAAAATCTCGAACAAGTATCAAATCACAGTTGATCTGTTTCTACTTTTTGTTGCTGTTGATTTTTAGTATTGTCATTGCTATTGTATGATTGAGATTGTTATTTTTTAAATTATTTATCGGTAACGCAACCTGTCGAAGCGCTTGAGACTGATCTGGCGTACTTTAACAAAACTCCTTTGTTTACTTTTAAAGGAGGCTGAATCCAGCTTTCTTTACGAGCTGCAAATTCTTCGTCAGATATTTTCAGGTTGATTGTATTTTTTACAGCATCGATAGCAATTAAATCACCATCTTTTACCAGTGCAATACCTCCGCCATCATAAGCCTCTGGTGTAATGTGTCCTACCACAAAGCCATGTGAACCTCCAGAGAACCTGCCGTCAGTAATAAGAGCACAGCTGCTTCCTAATCCGGCTCCAATAATGGCCGATGTTGGTTTTAGCATCTCAGGCATCCCCGGACCACCTTTTGGTCCACAATACCTAATGACGACTACATTACCGGGTTTTATTTTTCCGGCTTCAAGACCAGGAATTACCTCAAATTCTCCTTCAAAAACTACAGCCGGACCTTCAAAATATTCTCCTTCTTTTCCGCTGATTTTGGCTACAGCACCTTCAGAAGCAAGGTTTCCGTATAATACCTGAATGTTTCCGGTTGGTTTTAAAGCTTTTTGTATTTCATGAATTACTTGTTGTCCATCTTGTAAATCGGGCGTGGAAGCTAAGTTTTCAGCAACTGTTTTTCCGGTCACAGTTAAACAATCTCCATGAATAAGTCCAACTTTTAGTAAATATTTCATAACCGAAGGGATACCTCCTGCTTCATGAATATCTTCCATCATATATTTACCGCTTGGTTTCATGTCCGCAAGTACAGGAGTTCTGTCGTTAATGGCCTGAAAATCGTCAAGTGTAATTTCAATATCCACGGCATGTGCCATCGCGATTAAATGCATTACAGCATTTGTTGAACCTCCTAAAACGGCAACAATTGTAATGGCATTTTCAAACGCCTTACGAGTCATAATGTCTCTCGGCTTAATATCTTTTTCCAATAATGTTTTAATGGCTTCACCAGCCGCAAGACATTCGTCTCTTTTTTCCTGACTCAATGCTGGATTGGAAGAGCTGTAAGGCAAACTCATTCCTAAGGCTTCGATTGCCGAAGACATGGTATTGGCTGTATACATACCACCGCAGGCACCAGCACCCGGGCAGGCATTTTGAATAACTCCTTTAAAATCTTCGGGAGTAATTTCATTTTTTACTTTTTTTCCTAAGGCTTCAAAAGCCGAAACAATATTCAGAGATTCTCCTTTCCATTTTCCGGAATGGATTGATCCTCCATAAACCATAAGCGACGGACGGTTTAATCTTCCCATTGCGATTAACGCTCCGGGCATATTTTTGTCACAACCCGGAATTGCGATGATACTATCGTACCATTGTGCTCCGGCAACGGTTTCGATAGAATCGGCAATTACATCACGGGAAACCAATGAGTAACGCATTCCTTCGGTACCGTTTGAAATACCGTCACTAACACCAATGGTATTAAAAATAAGTCCGACCAGATCTGCATCCCAAACACCTTTTTTAACATCTTTTGCTAAATCATTCAGGTGCATGTTGCAGGTGTTACCGTCGTAACCCATACTCACAATACCTACCTGTGCTTTTTTCAAATCTTCTTCAGTTAAACCAATACCGTACAACATCGCTTGCGCCGCAGGTTGTGTTTGATCTTGAGTGATGGTTTTGCTGTACTTATTTAATTCCATTATTGTGTTATTTGTTTTAATTTTTGTTCAAAAAAAAACCTTCCAGTATTTGGAAGGTTTGTAATATAGTTTTTCAATTATATTTATACCATTCCCCGTGCAGATGTGATAATCACATTTACAGTAATGACAGAAATAATAATAATTGAGTTTTGCACTTTCTTTTTTTTTAGTTTGACAAAAGTATGAAAACTTAAAGGACTAAAAAAACAAAATCTCAACATTTTACATACTTCTTGTTATTTATTCTAGTTTTTAACAGAAAACCTTAAACAATTGTCGATTGTCCGATATGAACGTTGTCATTATTAAAATATAGTAAATCGTCTTTGCTGAAGATAAAATTAGAAACGAACTCCCCTACTTCGTTTGTACCGAACTTTGAATCTGGTTTTAAATCAACCGTAACCACTTTAAATTCGATCGCTTTTTCGACAGCTTTATAAATCATATTGGCTTCTTTAAAAAGGCCAAAATGTTCCAGCAACATAGCTGCTGATAAAATTGACGCAATCGGATTGGCAATATTTTTTCCTTTTGCCAGAGGATAAGAACCGTGAATAGGCTCAAAAAGGGCATTTTTTTCTCCTAAAGAGGCAGAGGCCAATAAACCGATAGATCCTGTTATGACACTTGCTTCATCAGAAAGAATATCTCCAAAAAGATTTTCCGTCAAAATCACGTCAAATTGTTTTGGATTTAAAATCAACTGCATGGCTGCATTATCGACAAATAAAAAGTCTAAAGCTACATCCGGATAATTCTGAGCTACTTTCTGAACCACTTTTCTCCATAATCTGGAAGTTTCCAAAACGTTGGCTTTGTCTACCATCGTTAGTTTCTTGCGTCGGTTTTGTGCCGATTTGAAAGCTAAATGTGCTATTCGGGTAATTTCTTCTTCTGAATATTCACATAAATCTGAAGCATGTGTTCCTTCTTCGTTTAGTGTTTTTGCTCCAAAATAAGCTCCTCCTGTTAATTCTCTGAAAATAGTAAAATCAGCACCGTCGATAATTTCTCTTTTTAAGGGAGAAGCATCGATGAGAGATTTATAAGGTTTTATAGGTCGAATGTTGGCAAACAAACCCAATTCTTTACGCAGTTTCAATAATCCCTGCTCCGGACGAACCTTTGCCGATGGATTATTATCATATTTAGGATCTCCAATGGCTCCAAACAATACAGCATCTGTGTTTAAACAGAGGTTTAAAGTCTGCTCCGGTAGCGGATTTCCTGTTTTGTCAATGGCAATTGCTCCCATGAGCGCCTCTTCAAAAACAAATTCATGATTGTATACCTCACCAATAGCATATAAAGCTTTCTTGGCTTGTAAAATTACCTCTGGTCCAATTCCGTCTCCTGGTAAAACTGCTATTTTCAAATTCATAACGTCTCGTTCTTTATGTATTTAAATCCTTTTTTTTCTCTTTTTGTTCTATTCTCTTTATTCTATTGAACTAGTTTCTGATTAATTCTCCCTGAATTTTAGAAGCTTCGATGATTTGATGAATATCGGCATCGATTACTTCTTTTTTAATATCGGCGAATTTCAAAAATTCAACGTAAACCAAATCCAGCTGTACTTTAGTAAGTTCATAACCTACTTTTTTAGCACGGTAGGCCAATGCTGCTCTTCCGCTTCTGGCCGTCAGGATAATCGATGATTCATTTACTCCTACATCAAGCGGATCCATGATTTCATAGGTCGCTCTGTTTTTGATTACACCATCCTGGTGAATTCCGGAGCTGTGTGCAAAAGCATTTGCTCCAACAATAGCTTTATTGGGCTGCACGATCATTCCCATGCTTTCAGAAACCAAACGGCTCATTTCGTTCAGTTCTCTTGTGTTGATGTTGGTGTCTAAGTTTAGGTACGGATGCTGTTTGAAAATCATTACTACTTCTTCAAGTGCTGTGTTTCCGGCTCTTTCTCCAATACCATTAATAGTACATTCGATTTGTCTTGCTCCGTTTATAGCTCCTGCGATTGAATTTGCAGTAGCCATTCCTAAATCGTTATGACAGTGGCAGGAAAGGGTCACATTTTCGATACCTTTTACGTTTTCTTTTAGGTATTTGATTTTTGCTCCGTATTCTTCCGGAAGGCAGTATCCTGTTGTATCGGGTATGTTTAGTACGGTTGCCCCGGATTTGATGACTTCTTCGCAAACTTTTGCCAAGAAAGCATTATCGGTTCTTCCGGCATCTTCTGCATAAAATTCTACATCTTCTACATAGGATTTTGCATGAGCTACAGCAAATTTTGCTCTGGCAATAATATCTTCTCTGGTCGTATTTAGTTTATGGAGTATATGAGATTCAGATGTTCCGATTCCGGTGTGGATTCTAGGTTTCTTAGCATACTTGAGGGCAGCTGCAGCAACATCAATGTCGTTTTTTACGGCTCTTGTTAGTCCGCAGACGGTTGCATTTTCTACAATTTTACAAATCTCAGAGACCGATAAAAAATCGCCGGGACTTGACACAGGAAAACCTGCTTCGATAATGTCAACTCCCATTTTATCAAGTCGTTCTGCGATAACTAATTTTTGTTTCGTATCTAACTTACATCCTGGAACCTGCTCACCATCGCGCAAAGTGGTGTCAAAAATTTGAACTTTCTCTCTATTCATATTCGTTTATTTAATGTAATTTCACATCTCGATAACAAATATATATTGTACTTTGCCGGCACCAAATTCATTTTACTGAAATTATACTGTTCATAAAACAATTTAAAGCAGGTTAATTAACTAAAAATCAATAAGTTATATTATTATATTTTACAATGGCTAACCATCAAAAAGATTTCTTATTTGTATTAATAAAATCACTTTCTAAATCCGAAAAAAGACAGTTTAAGATTTTTGCAAGCCGTTTAGAGACGAGTTCGAATACTAAATTCATCGAATTGTTTAACATCTTAGATAAATCTGAAACCTATGATGAAAAGCTTATTTTAAAGAGCGGAATCATCAAAAAAGTGCAGTTATCTAACTTGAAATCATACTTATACAAACAAATTTTAGTAAGTATACGTTTGAATATTCCGAGTCAGAATATTCGATATCAGTTGCGGGAGCAAATAGATTTTGCCGTTATTTTATACAATAAGGGTTTGTACAAACAGAGTTTAAAAATTCTGGACAAAACAAAACTTCTGGCTCTTGAAAATGACGAGAAATATATGGCTTATGAGATTGTAGAGTTCGAAAAACTAATCGAATCACAATACATTACCCGAAGTATTCAGGGGCGTGCCGACGAATTGGTGATTCAGGCCAAAGAGTTGAATTATCGCAATACCATCTCGAGTAAATTATCC
Source organism: Flavobacterium sp. (assembly GCA_023251135.1). Classification (GTDB taxonomy): domain Bacteria; phylum Bacteroidota; class Bacteroidia; order Flavobacteriales; family Flavobacteriaceae; genus Flavobacterium. The sequence continues at coordinate 35,900 of JAHEZJ010000034.1, forward strand.
AATTTATCGCTGCAGTTGTACGGAATTATGCTAAAAACCGGCTATGTCAAAAGCGATGAAGAGTATAAATATATTGACGATTATTTCAATAAACATATTGCAAAATTAGACGAAAGTAAGTTTGGTTTTAGAGAGAAATACTGGTTTTACAATGCTAATCTTTGGCGAAGTTTTCTGGTTCAGGACTTCTTAGCGAGTTACAAGTATGCTTATAAATGGGTGACATTGTTTTATGATAATCCCAATATGATTTATTTAAATCCTGTTTTTTTCTTAAAAGGGAACCATTATTTCCTCGAGTCCTTATATATGCTGAAGTATCAGTCGAATTTCAGGAAGTATCTGACGCTTTTAGAAGAGACGATTGCAGATCCTAAGTTTCCGGTGAATGACAACATTGCCTCGCTGTCTTTTTTATATGTGTATAACAATAAGTTAAACCTCCACATTCTGGAAGGTACGTTTGCCGAAAGTGAATATTTGATTCCGGAGATTTTAGAAAGGATAAAACTTCACAGTGAGCATCTTGACGAGCATCACGAGATGTTGTTTTACTATAAAATTGCCTCTATTTATTTTGGAGTTGAAAAGTACAACGAATGCATTAATTATTTAGATAAGATCATTAACAATAAGAATTTGTCGATGCGTGAGGATTTAATGTGTTTTGCAAGACTTTTGTCATTGATCGCGCATTATGAACTGGGCAAGGATTATTATCTCGAAAATCATTTAAAGAATACGTATAAGTTCTTGTTGAAAATGAATGATTTGCACGAAGTTCAGAAGGAGATTATCAAGTTCCTGAAGAACCTGAACAACTTCTACCCTGCCGATATTAAAAAAGAGTTCATCAAGATGCGTGCGCGCTTCATCGAACTCGAGAAAAATACCTATGAAAAACGAGCTTTCCTGTATCTGGATATCATTTCATGGCTGGAAAGTAAAATCGACAATAAAAAGATTGCTGATATTATTAAAGAAAAAGCAAAGCTGAATAGCCGATAGTAATTAGGGAATTAGTCAATTTGATAATTAGATAATTGTTTGATGCTCATTTTAAACTAATAAACCCGACAGGTTTTAAAAACCTGTCGGGTTTATTTTTATTACTACCAGACAAAAAAAAATCCCAAACTCCTTTTAAATTGGAATTTGGGATTTTTGTATTGAATTTTATCGATTTTTATTCGACTACATTAGAAGTTGTTACATAGAAATTTTTATCCACTTCAACCTTTCTGTTCTCATTAATTGTTTTTTCTGACTGCCATTCTGTGGTAGGTTTAAGCCAAATTTCCTCACCGTTTAAGGTTACTTTTACTGGCATATCAAACTTTGCTACACAATTGGTCCAATGGTATCCAAAAGTTCCGTTTTTAAACATATATTCAAAAACCGGAATTTGAGTTGTCGTCAAATATTGAGCATATACTCTATTAAAGTTAATTCCTGATTGTGTATTGATATAATCTTCAATCTGTTTGCTTGTTACCGTTTGATGGTAGAAAGTTTTATTTAATCCTCTCAAAATCGATTTCCACTTTGCATCATCGTTTATAACCTGACGCATCATGTGCAGCATGTTGGCTCCTTTTGGATACATATCGCCCGATCCTTCGTTGTTTACGTCGTAATTACCAATGATAGGTTTGTCATTGCTAATCCCTCTTCTGCACCCAATTACATATTCTGCTGCGGCATCTTTTCCATAATAATACTCCAAAAATAAACTCTCAGAATAGTTGGTAAAGCTCTCGTGAATCCACATATCAGCAATATCCTTGTAGGTAATATTGTTGGCAAACCACTCATGACCAGATTCGTGAATAATGATAAAATCAAACTTTAATCCCCAGCCTGTTCCGCTTAAATCACGGCCCAAATAGCCATTTTTATATTGATTCCCGTATGTTACAGAACTTTGATGCTCCATTCCTAAATACGGAACTTCCACCAGCTTGTAACTGTCTTCGTAAAAAGGATACGGTCCGAACCAATTTTCAAACGCTTTTAGCATTTTAGGTACGTCTTTAAACTGTTCTTTTGCCAAAGCCAGATTGTCTCTTAAAACATAGTAATTACAATCTAAATCTCCTTTTTCACCTTTGTATACCTCTGAGAAATTAACATAATCCCCAATATTGATATTTACCCCATAATTGTTGATTGGGTTTGAAACGTACCAATTGAATGTTTTTGTACCGTCTTTTTCCTTTTTAACGCTTTTTAATCTTCCGTTGGAAACTTCCGTAAGATCTCCCGGAACATTAACGCTGATCAACATGTTTTCGACTTCATCATACATATGATCCTTGTTTGGCCACCACACACTAGCACCCAATCCCTGGCAGGAAGAAGCAATAAAATCTTTTCCGTTTTTATCTTTTTTCCAGCTGATTCCGCCATCCCACGGTGCCTTAACCGCTTCTCTCGGTTTTCCTCCAAAAGAAATTACAATTTCCTTAGTATCGCCAACTTTCTGTTTTTCAATTAAAGTGATAAAAAAAGCATTTCCATCTCTTTTAAATTTCAATTCCTTTCCGTTTTGCGTTACTTTCGAAATCTGCATCGGCTCCTGCAAATCAATCTGCATGGTATTGTATTCCGTTAAAACGGTATAACGAACTGTGTTTGAACCTGCAATAGTTCGTTCCTTAGGGTCAACTTTTACATCCAGGTGATAGTATTTTAAATCCCACCAGGCTCTTTCTTTTGTGATGCTTCCGCGTAAAGTGTCCTGATGTGTAAAAACAGTTTCTGACTTATTTAAAAGTCCTCGAGCGGTGGCCGTAAAACCATATAAAAAGGCGATAAAAACGCCACCGAGGTATTTTTTCATACGTAGTAGATATTTTCTTTTGTCGAAATAAAGAAGGCTTATAAAGCCGCTTATACTTTAACAAATGTAAACATTCGAATCAAGTTTTGACTGATTTTATATGGGTGATTGCGAAAATTTAATGTTAAAATTTGCTTATTCTTCTGTATTTTAGCGAATCAAATTCAGATCTGCTATTTATGAGAATCCTTAAAATCACCGTTCTACTCTGTTTGATGTGCTCGATCACAACTTATTCGCAAAATATTCTCATCCCGAAAACAACTCAAAAATTAACTATTGATGGTAATTTATCCGACTGGAAAACTCCTTTTATAGGCCCCTTTGTCATTCACGATTCTGGAAAAAAAGCAACTCAGAATACGTATGTTTCTTTTTCATGGAATGAGGAAAACCTGTATGTGGCCTATCGTGTAGCAGATTCTAAAATCGTTGGTAAAGCACAACAAAAAGATAGCGAGATTTTTAGCACAGATGATTTGGTTGAAATTTTTATAGATCCTGATGGCGATGGCCAGAATTACCTCGAAATAGGAGTCAATGCCTATTCTTCGTATTACGATTTACTGCTAAAATGCATCTCTCCGCTTTGTGGTGGCTGGAATACTAGTATGGCTTTTGATGTTTTGGGAATAGAAGCGAAAAGCCAAATAACTGCCGAAGGTTTCAACACCGAAATTAAAATCCCATTCTCCAGTCTGAATACCATCAAAAATGGCAACTTTTTAGCTCCAAAAGAAGGTACAAAATGGAAAGGAAATGCTTTTAGAATTGATTACGGTACCACAACTGAATTCCTTGCCTTACAGCCTTATAAAAGTCTCAGGTTTGGATTCCATCAACCCGAAGAGTTTGCAGTTTTTGAGTTTGTAGAATAGAGGGATTTTCGATTCCATCCATTTTAATTCCGTTAGGAATGAAATAATTATAGTAAATTTTAATGCATTTTGAGAAAGCTCCATCGGAGCGTTATATCTGATGATCTATAGGTAATATACATGTCGCCCCGCTGGGGCTCTCGTGAGAGGGATAGATTTTTTTAGAAATATTTCGCCCCGTTGGGACTTTTGTTTCAAGTTTCAAGTTGTGTGCGGTAACCTGAAACTTGAAACCTGAAACTAAACTTTTTACTTCTGACGTTTTTTTAAAACATCAACGACATCTTTTAGTTCAAAACCTTTTGCCTGTAGTAGAATTAAATAGTGAAACAACAAATCGGCACTTTCACTTAAGAACAGATCATCGTTATCATCTTTGGCTTCAATCACCACTTCTACAGCCTCCTCGCCTACCTTTTGGGCAATTTTATTGATGCCTTTTTCAAACAAAGAGGCTACATAACTTTTTTCAGAATCAGCATTTTCACGTCGCGTTTTAATGGTATTTTCTAATTGTGAAATAAAGCCAAAATTGTCTTTGTTTTCTTCCTGCCAACAGGTATCAGCACCGGTATGACAGGTTGGTCCCACAGGTTTTGCCTGAATCAGAAGCGTGTCCCCGTCACAGTCGTTTTTAATACTCACGAGTTCTAAAAAGTTGCCACTCTCCTCACCTTTTGTCCATAGTCTTTGTTTGGATCGGCTAAAAAAAGTTACTTTTTGAGTCTCTATTGTTTTTTGAAGCGATTCTTCGTTCATATACCCCAGCATCAGGACATTTTTGGTCTCTGAGTCCTGAATGATTGCCGGAATTAATCCGTGTGCGCTTTTTATATCTACGTTCATAGTTATTTTAGATTTTAGATTGCAGAGTTCAGATTGTAAAACTTCTTACTCTTACATTTCACAGTTTACTTTTTACTTTTATTTCTAAATTCTGACTTCAACACCATTACTCCTAAGTTCTTCCTTCAAAGTTTTGATCTCAATCTCTTTAAAGTGAAAAACACTCGCCGCCAGTGCTGCGTCAGCTTTTCCTATTTTAAAGGAATCCACAAAATGCTGAATATTTCCTGCACCACCCGAGGCAATAATCGGAATATTGATAAGTTCAGAAAGCTTCGCCAAAGTTTCATTGGCAAAACCATTTTTTGTGCCGTCATTGTCCATCGAAGTGAATAGTATTTCGCCCGCCCCGCGTTCTGCTACTTCAACTGCCCAATCGAATAAGTTCAGTTCGGTTGGTACTTTTCCTCCGACCAGATGTACGATCCATTGTCCGTTAATTTGTTTGGCATCGATAGCAACTACAACACACTGACTCCCGAACTTCTGAGCCAAATCATTAATAAGCTGCGGATTTTTGACTGCCGACGAGTTGATTGAAACTTTATCTGCTCCATTGTTCAGTAATATTTCAACATCTTCGACACTCGAAATCCCGCCTCCCACAGTAAATGGAATGTTGATTTTCTCCGCGACACTGCGTACCATATTAACCAATGTTTTACGACGTTCTTCAGTAGCCGAAATATCGAGGAAAACCAGTTCATCCGCTCCTTCTGCCGAATAAATTTCTGCCAGTTCCACAGGATCACCCGCATCGCGAAGATCAACGAAGTTGACTCCTTTTACCGTTCTTCCGTTTTTTATATCCAAACAGGGTATGATTCTTTTTGCTAACATTTTTTTAATTTGTCAATTAGATAATTAGTCAATTTTATACTATTCGAATACAGGGCGAAGAAAAGTTCTCTCGTAACTTAGTATACAGCGGGAATCTTCCGCAATTTTAAAAGTTTCAATACATTCCTGATCTTCCAAAATTAATCTTCTATAGTTTTCATATTCAGCTAAACTCGGGAAAGAAAACATTGCAAACGCAATATTATTAGCTCCTTCAGAAGGCATGAAGTAACCATGGTGCTGACCGCCAAATCGGTTTACGAGTTTAATCCATCTTTTTCCATAATCTTCGAAAACGGCCAGTTGGAAAGGATCTATTATGTATTTTAAATGACAAGTAATCATATGTTTTTATTTTCTAATTATATAATTTTCTAATTGTTTTAAGCTAATTCTTCCTTCGTAAATTGCCTTCCCGATAATAGTTCCTTCGCAGCCCAATTCAGCCAGTTTAGGCAATTCGTCGAACGTTGAAATACCTCCGGAGGCAATTAGTTTTACGCCATTGACTTCACTAAGTATTTTTTCATACAAATCAAAACTTGGACCTTCCAGCATCCCGTCTTTTGCAATATCCGTGCAAATAACGTACTGAATTCCTTTGGTTTGATATTGCTGAATAAACGGAATCAAATCTTCATCAGAATCTTCTAACCAGCCCGAAACGGCTATTTTTTCTTCTTTGGCGTCTGCTCCCAGGATGATCTTCTCAGAACCGTATTCCGAGATCCATTTTTCAAAAATAGCTCTGTTTTTCACGGCTATACTCCCACCAGTAATCTGACTCGCACCGCTTTCAAAGGCAATTCTTAAATCATCGTCTGATTTTAAGCCGCCTCCGAAATCAATTTGCAGACTGGTTTGTGTCGCGATTTGCTCCAGGATTTTATAGTTTATAATTTTACTTGATTTTGCTCCGTCTAAATCAACTAAATGCAAAAATTCGATTCCATGTGCTTCGAAGGATTTGGCTACTTCCAGTGGATTCTCGTTGTAAATTATTTTGGTGTCGTAATCGCCTTTCGACAAGCGAACACATTTTCCGTCGATGATATCTATGGCAGGTATTATTCTCATTTGATTTTTGATTGTAAATTAACAATTTTAGATTTCTGATTTTTTAAAATTGATATTGTCATCCTAATTGGAATTTGGAATTTATTTTTTGTGATTTAACTTAAGAAAATTTTCAAGGATCTTTTCCCCGACAGCTCCACTTTTCTCCGGATGAAACTGTGTTCCGTAAAAATTATCCTTTTGCAAAGCCGATGCGTATTCTGCTTCATAATTGGTTGTTGCAATGGCTTGCAAACAATCAGGAGCATAAAAACTATGAACCAGATACATGAATTCGTTTTCCGGAATCCCTTTAAACAAGTCTGATTTTAAGTTGTAAATCTGATTCCAACCCATTTGAGGAACTTTTACTTTTGATGTAAATTTAAGGACGTCGACATCAAAAATCCCTAAGCCTTTGGTGTTTCCCTCTTCTGTTGATTTACACATCAATTGCATTCCCAGACAAATTCCTAAAACGGGTTGTTTTAGATTCGGAATCAAGCGATCCAAACCACTTTCTTTTAGTTTTTGCATTGCTGAGCTTGCTTCTCCGACTCCAGGGAAGATGACCCTGTCGGCCTTTTGAATTTCATCGGGATTATTGCTCAAAACGGCTTTATAACCAAGTCTTTCAATGGCAAACATGATGCTCTGTATATTTCCTGCTCCGTAGTTTATGATTACTATTTTCATTCGTTTTTGTTTGTTTTGTTTCAGGTTTCACGTTCTGTTGCGTAACCTAAAGCTTTAAACTTGAAACAATTTTAACCTTGCTAAAGCATTCCTTTCGTTGAAGGTAAAATCATTTTTTCAGTGTCTCTTTTTACCGCTACTTTTATTGCTTTTGCGAAAGCTTTAAAGATCGCTTCGATTTTGTGGTGCTCATTGGTGCCTTCTGCTTTGATGTTGATGTTTGCTTTTGCTCCATCAGAGAAAGATTTAAAGAAGTGGAAAAACATTTCTGTTGGCATTTTACCGACCATTTCACGTTTAAATTCTGTTTCCCAAACCAACCAGTTTCTTCCGCCAAAATCTATTGCTACCTGCGCCAGACAATCATCCATAGGCAAACAGAACCCATAACGTTCGATTCCGAGTTTATTTCCTAAGGCTTTTGCAAAAACTTCTCCCAACGCAATTGCCGTGTCTTCAATGGTGTGGTGTTCATCTACTTCCAGATCCCCTTTTACCAGAATTTCTAAATCCATTTGTCCATGACGCGAGATTTGGTCTAACATATGATCAAAAAAAGCAATTCCGGTTTCAATTTTACTTTTCCCTGTTCCGTCCAGATTTAAGTTGATAAAAATATCGGTTTCATTGGTTTTACGCGTAATCGAAGCGGAACGGGCTTCCAGTTTTAGAAACTCGTAAATCGTTTTCCAGCTCATGGTTTGAAGAATGATGGTTTTATCTAACTCCTCACGTTTTAATGAGATTTCGTTACTTCCGATTCCGTCATTATCATTGATGAAAATTGCTTTTGCTCCCAGGTTTTTTGCCAATTCAACATCCGTCAAACGATCTCCTAAAACAAAAGAATTGGTTAGATCATACTCAGGATTATCAATATATTTTGTCAACATTCCGGTTCTTGGCTTTCTCGTGGGTGCATTGTCTTCCGGAAACGACTTGTCAATAAAAATTTCATCAAACAAAACTCCTTCATTTTCAAAGGCTTTTAGAATAAAATTTTGTGTTGGCCAGAATGTATCTTCAGGGAAACTATTCGTTCCTAATCCATCCTGATTGGTAACCATTGCCAGTTCATAGTCTAATTCATTGGCAATTTTAGCCAGATACTGAAACGCTTTCGGATAAAATTCTATTTTTTCTAAAGCATCTAACTGATAATTTTCAGGTTCTAAAACAATCGTTCCGTCACGATCGATAAAAAGTACTTTTTTCATATTTTATATTTTTTAGACCTGATAGGTTTTTAAAACCTGTCAGGTCTGCTGACTTTACAATAATTTCAATTCTTTAATTAAAACAGCATTCTCTTCCGGAATACCAATAGTCAAACGCAGACAATTTTCACATAATGGCTGGCTGGTTCTGTTTCGAATTACGATCCCTTTCTCAATAAGTTGATTGTATCTTTTATTGGCGTCATCTACTTTTACCAAAACAAAATTAGCTTCGGTTGGATATACTTTTTCAACAAAACTCACTTGAAGTAAAACTTTAAGTAATTCTTCTCTTTGTTCAATAATTGAAGTTATTTCTTCTTTTATTTTAGCAGAGTCATTCAAACGGCTAACGGCTCTTTGCTGTGTTAGTTCGTTTACATTATAAGGAGGTTTTATTTTGTTCAAAACTGAAATTACAGCTTCAGAACCATAACAAATTCCAAGACGGATTCCGGCTAATCCATACGCCTTTGAAAGGGTTTGTGTGATGATTAAGTTTGGATATTCGTCGATCTCTGTCAGCCAGCTTTCTTTTTGGGAGAAGTCAATATAAGCTTCATCAATTACCACCAGACCTTCAAAGTTTTGCAATAATTTTACGACACTCTCGTCTGAAAAAGAATTCCCGGTAGGATTGTTTGGCGAACATAAAAAGATAATTTTTGTTTGCTCATCGACGGCATCTAAAATCTGGTCTACTTGTGGCTGAAAATCGGCTGAAAGCAACACTTCTCTGTTTTCCACAGCATTGATATTGGCCAGTACGCTGTACATTCCGTATGTGGGCGGCAACGAAATAATATTGTCGATTTTGGGCTCACAGAAGGCTCTGAAAAGTAAATCCAGGACTTCATCGCTCCCGTTTCCTAGTAAAATCTGACTTGTTTTTACTTTATTATTCTTCGCTAGTATGGCTTTTACTGAATTCTGCTGTGGATCCGGATAACGATTCACTCCATTTTGAAACGGATTTTCATTAGCATCGAGAAAAATCATTTCGGCAGTATCAAAATCTTCAAACTCATCACGTGCCGACGAATAAGGCTTCAAAGATTTTACGTTTTCTCTTGTTATTGTATTTATGTCGAATTTCATTTCTTTCTTTTTTTTCTAGAGAATAGAGTCAAGAGCCAAGAGAATAGACTTTTTGTCTGATCTGTATGTGGTACTCTTGCTTCTATGTTCTTTGCTCTACTGTCTTTCTTCTATTCTCTTGGTTCTATTCTCTTGGTTCTATTCTCTTGGTTCTATGCTCTTCCCTCCAAACTCTTTAATCGCAACGTCACGGCATTCTTATGCGCTTGCAATCCTTCGGCTTCAGCCATAATTTCGATCGCACTGCCAATGTTTTGAATACCTTTTTCAGAGATTTTCTGAAAGGTCATTGCTTTCATGAAACTATCCAGATTTACTCCGCTGTAATTGTTAGCGTAGCCATTTGTCGGCAAGGTGTGATTGGTTCCGGAAGCGTAATCTCCGGCACTTTCAGGAGTATAATTCCCAATAAAAACAGAACCTGCATTTACAATTCCATTGCAATAAAAATCATCGTATTGGGAACAGATTATAAAGTGTTCCGGCCCATATTCATTGATTAAATCCAAAGCAATCTGATCGTTTTCGACATAGATTAATTTTGAGTTTTCGATGGCTTTTACGGCAATCGCTTTTCTCGGAAGCTCTTCAATCTGAATTTGTATTTCTTTTTCAACGGCTTCAATTAGTTTTTTTGAAGTGGAAACTAAAATTACCTGACTGTCCGTTCCGTGTTCTGCCTGTGACAATAAATCTGAAGCAACAAAGGCAGGAACCGCCGTATCATCAGCTACTACAAGCAATTCTGAAGGTCCTGCCGGCATATCGATTGCTACTCCAAACTGAGTAGCGAGTTGTTTTGCCACGGTTACAAATTGATTTCCGGGTCCGAAGATTTTATAGACTTTCGGGATTGATTTTGTTCCGAATGTCATTCCGGCAATGGCCTGGATTCCGCCTACTTTTAATATTTTGGTTACGCCGCATAAATTAGCAGCATATAAAATAGCCGGATTTATCTTTCCTGATTTGTCTGGCGGAGAACATAATACAATTTCTTTGCAGCCTGCAATTTCAGCCGGAACGGCCAGCATCAGCACAGTTGAGAATAAAGGTGCTGTTCCGCCCGGAATGTATAAACCAATTTTCTGAATAGGTCTTTTTTCCTGCCAGCAATTCACGCCTTCCGTGGTTTCGATTAGAATTTTCTCCGTTTTCTGAGCACTGTGAAACTTATAAATGTTCTCTTTTGCTAACTGAACAGCTGATTTTAATTCACTTGAAACAGAGTCGATAGCTTCCTGAATTTCTTCCGGTGAAACTTCGTAATTCTCTAAAGCGATTCCGTCAAAAATAGAAGTGTATTTTGCCACAGCTTCGTCTCCTTTTTTCTGTACTTCTTTAAAGATTTCTTTCACTGTAACTTCAATATCATCGATCGTTTTAGTAGGTCTCTTTAGTATTTCGGACCAGGTATCTGGTTTTGGATTGTTTATTTTATTCATTTTTTTTAATGCTTTAGGCTTTAAGCTTTAAGCTATAAGCAGTTTTATTTTTTTTTTAATCTGTCGGCATATAGCTTAAAGCTTATTGCTTACAGCGCACGAAGTGCATTAAAGAACCATTTTTTCGATTGGGCAAACTAAAATTCCTTCGGCTCCGGCATCTTTTAATTTGTCAATGACATCCCAAAAAGTATCTTTGTCGATTACCGAGTGAACACTGCTCCATCCTTCCTGAGCCAACGGTAGAACGGTAAGGCTTCGAAGAACCGGCAGGATTTTTCCAATTTCCTCGATCTTATCATTTGGAACGTTCATCAATATGTATTTTGAATTGCGCGCTCTTAAAACGGACTGAATTCTAAATTTTAAGGTGTCGATGTGCTTTTGGATTTCCGGAGATACTTTTGGAGAAACGGCCAAAACGGCTTCACTTTTCAGAATTACCTCTACCTCTTTTAGATTATTTTTGAACAAAGTACTTCCGCTCGAAACGATATCTACAATAGCATCGGCTAATCCAATATTGGGAGCAATTTCGACAGAACCTGAAATTTGGTGAATATCGACTGTAAGTCCAAAAGAATTAAAATATTCGTTTACGGTATTGGGATAAGAGGTGGCAACGCGTAGGCCTGCCAAATCTTGTATCGAATTGTATTCAAAGGCTTTAGGAACAGCTACAGAGACCTTGCATTTAGAGAATCCGAGTTTTTGAATCACTTCGATGTGTTTGGCTTTTTCAACAAGTAGGTTATCTCCAACGATGGCTAAATCTACGACTCCGTCAATGAGATATTGTGGAATGTCTGAATTTCGAAGGTATAAAACTTCTAGAGGAAAATTGGAAGCCTCGGCTTTCAACTGATCGTTTCCGTTGTTGATTGAAATACCACAATCTTTAAGGATTTGAATGCTGTCTTCGTTTAACCGACCCGATTTTTGAATTGCAATTTTTAATGTACTCATTTTTTAGTTTTTTATAAATTAATAGTCTGAGTACAAAGAAGTGGTATAAAAAAACCCGTTTGATGTACTCAAACGGGTTTTAAAATATGATGATTTACACACATACCATTAACACATCGCCTGAGAGCAATAATGAAAATGATGATGATGTAATTGAATAGAAATCATGAGTTGTTTTGTTTTTTAATTCTTTGATTCGGTTGCAAATATAATAGTTATTTTCATAAAAAAGCATTTTTTAATTTAACTTAACGATAGTTTATTGTTAAATAAATGCTCAAGCCTTGGTTTTATTGGATTTTTAGAATTTACGATAGCGTATTTTTATTTTGATTGAAATACAAAATAACCGTTGTTCCCACCCCTATTTCGCTTTCAATTTTAAATTTAATATGAAGTAATTCTGTTATTCTTCGTACAATCGAAAGTCCTAATCCTGTTCCTTTAATCTCCGGATGTTCTGTAGAGTTTGATCTGAAAAACGGGCTGAAAATAGCATCTAAATCCTGTTTTGCTATGCCGATTCCATTATCCGAAATGGAGCAGACTACTTTTTCATTTTGTTCCGAAAGTAAAACGGTCACTTCGCCTCCGCTATGTGAATATTTGATTGCATTCGAGATAATATTTCTAAGTATGGTAATGACTAAAAAATTATCCGATTCGATATAATAATCCTGTGAAACATCAAATTTGACTTTGATTTTTTGGCTGTTAATCTTCTCCGAGTTTAATCTGAAAACATCTAAAATGACTGAATTTAAGTATACCGATTCTGTGTTGATGTTTTTTTTCTGGTTTTCAAAACGCGCCATTAACAACAGCTGATCTACGAGCATATTTAGATGGTCAACTTCTTTGATACAATAGTTAATTTTATCTTCATATTCCTTGTTATCACGAGGTTTGCGAATTAAAACTTCAAGTGTTCCTTTAATAACGGTTAGCGGTGTTCTGAGTTCATGAGAAGCATCAGAGGTAAACTCTTTCTCACGCTCAATTGCATCTTCAATTCGGTTTAAAAGGTTGTTTATCGTTTTTGAAAGCGTGTACAATTCGTCCTTTGTTTTGGGCAGGGCAATACGTGTTTTCAGATTGTCTTTGGTGATGACCTTTGAAGTATTAATTATGGCATTAATGGGTTTGATACTCCTTCCTGCAAAGAATCGGGCAATGAAAAACAGCAGTATTAAAATCCCCAGAAAAGAAAGACACATGATGTCGAACAGATTGTTGAGCACCATTTTAGAATCGGCCAATGACATGGCTACAATGACATATCCTATTTTCTTGCCTTTGAGGTGAAGCGGAACCTGAGTTTGTCTAATGGCATGGTCTCCCATTTTGGCGTCAAACAGTTCAAAATCTTCAACAGAATCATTAAACTTGAGCGTTTGCGTTTTTAGATTCGGTGCTTTTTCAATGATTTTTTTGTTCAGATCCAAAAACTCAACAAACACGGGGTTTACATCTACCGTATTATGCTCTCTTTCGTTCCATTCTTCTTCGTCTATTAGTATAACTTTGCCGTTGACTTCCTTGATTTCTTCAAGATGATTCTGAATTTCAACTTTAATTTTTTCATCAATATGGCTGTAAACGGTATGTTTTACAATAGAATAGATAACAGAAAAAACGGCGGCGATTAATAGACCGGTGGTAATAATATAGTTTAATGCAATTCTGTTTTTAAAAGAAAGCTGTGTCATTTATAGATCGTTAGCGATATAGCCGATACCGCGAATTGTTTTAATATAATCTTCTTCAATTTTTAAATTGAGTTTCTTTCTGATGGCGTTCATAAAAACATCAATTACACCTGTGTCGTATTCGAAATTAATTTCCCAAACATCCTTTAGAATCTGATTTCGCGTGCAGACTTTTCCTTTGTTCTGAATTAAATATTTTAAAAGCTCAAACTCTCTTTGGGTCAATGCAATTTCTTCATTGTTTTTTAGGACAATATGTTTCAATAAATCGATTTTGATTGTTCCCAGCGTCAGGTTTTCCGGGCCTTTCTGATTTCTAAAATGAACTTTAATGCGTTCTACCAGTTCTTCAAAGCTAAACGGTTTTTTGATGTAGTCATTGGCTCCTGCCTTTAAGCCTTCAATCGTTTCCTGAACGGTATCTTTCGCCGTTAGAAAAATGATTGGCGTTTTCTGATCCTTAACTCTGATGGCTTTACATAAATCCAATCCGTTAATTTTAGGCAGCATCCAATCTAATAAAATTAAATCAAACTGCTGGCTGTGTATCAACTCAAAGCCTTTAGAACCATCGTTGGCGGTCGTAATTTGATATCCTTCTTCCTGTAGGCCCTGTTGCAAAAACTGAACAATACCTAACTCATCTTCAACTATTAGAATGTGCATTTTACTGATGAAATTTAGATTAAACGGTGATTTTCTAACCTCAAAGATAAAACTTTTGAAGTCAGAAAAGCTTTAAAACCATGAGAATAGCTGAAAAAAGTCACACTTAAGGAAACCTTAAGTTAACACTAAGCAAGGCAAAAGCATAACTTCATCCCGAATTAATTTAATGGAATTAATTTTGCCATAAAAGGAATAGTATTTTCATAATATGTGTTAAAACAGCTTAAATATTGCGTAAAGACAAGAAAAATTATACTATTTTCGCCAATTTTATAATCTTATTAAATGTTTCGGTATTTAAAATTTATAGTTATTTAAATTAAAAAAAGAATTAATGACCCTTTCAAAAAAGTTTTCCCCATTCTACAACCTTGGTCTGTTTTATTTTATTGTTAGCTTTCTGTTAAGAATTATCTTGTTTTTTCATCCCATAACACAAAGTTCATTTACCATTTTGCAGAGTTTAAAAATCTTCGTCTTAGGACTTGTATCTGATTTTTTTGTATTTATTCCCGCCTGTATTTTTTTATGGCTGTATTTGATTTTTGTATCCAATTCTAAATACAACAAACCTTCCGGTTATATCATTTTAGGCATTTTTGCTTTACTTTTTATTTATGTGGCTTCCGGAAAAAGTATTTTTGACGAATACGGTGGCGCATTGCCTCTAATTGCCCTGATTTTTATCGGAATTAAGATGGCCCTTTTTGCACTTTTACTGTTTCTTCCCAAACTAAGAGCTAAAATTAGATACTGGTTGTTTGCATTTGTGATTTTCCTATATGTTTTATTAATTCTGCAAAACGGATTAAGCGAGTATTTCTTTTGGAACGAGTTTGGTGTAAAGTATAATTTTATTGCGGTAAATTATTTAATTTATACCAATGAGGTTATTGGTAACATTATGGAGTCCTACCCTGTTATTTCTATATTTTCTGCATTGTTTTTGGTAACCGGAACCGTTACTTATTTTCTTCTGAAGAGATCCAGAAACTATATTGACGCTATTCCAACACTAAACGAGAAAGTAAAAATTACGGCTATTTACCTTGGTTTATTGGCTGTTTCTTTAATTGCGATTCCAACCTTAGCAAAAACAGAAAATTCAAAGAACGTGTTTGTTAATGAATTGCAGGCAAACGGATTATATAAATTTTACCTCGCGTTTGAGAATAGTAAACTGGATTATTTTAAATTCTACAAAACACTTCCTAATGATGAGGCTTTTGCACTTCTAAAACAGCAGTTTCCTACTATTAAGGGACAAACAACGCAAAGAACCATTAGCGGTGATTCTATAGAAATCCATAAGAATGTGGTGCTGATCACCATTGAAAGTTATAGTGCCGACTTCATGAAGATGTATGGAAATGAGCAGAATATTACTCCTTTCCTGGACAGTCTGGCCCAAAAGAGTCTTCTTTTTACCAATTTGTACGCTACAGGAAACAGAACGGTTCGCGGATTGGAAGCAGTAACCTTGTGCTTGCCTCCTACCGCAGGGGAAAGTGTGGTAAAAAGAGAAGATAACAAAAATAAATTTTCGACCGGAGCTATTTTTAAGCAAAAAGGCTACAATGTGAAGTATTTGTATGGCGGAGATGCTTTCTTTGATAATATGCAGGATTTCTATTCCGGAAACGGTTATGAGATTGTAGACAAATCGAGTTTTTCTCCGGAAGAGATTAGCTTTTCAAACGTTTGGGGTGTTTGTGACGAAGACATGTACAACAAAGCCATAAAGGTGATGAACACGGAAGAAAAGCAGAACAAACCATTCTTTAATCATATCATGACGGTAAGTAACCACAGGCCTTTTACGTATCCGAATAATAAAATTGATATTCCGGGTGATGCTAAATCCCGTGAGGGCGGTGTAAAATATACCGATTATGCCATGAAGAAGTTCTTTGAAATGGCCAGCAAACAATCCTGGTTTAAAAATACGATTTTTGTGATTGTTGCCGATCACTGTGCGTCAAGTGCCGGAAAAACACAGCTTCCGTTAGACAAGTACAGGATTCCGGGATTTATTTATGATCCGAATGGGAAACCTCAAAAATACAATCAGTTGATGTCGCAGATCGATGTGATGCCTACTCTTTTTGGATTATTAAACCTTAGCTATGAAAGTAAGTTTTTTGGCCAGGATGTTTTAAAACCGGATTACAAACCAAGAGCTTTTATAGCGACTTATCAGGATATGGGACTGATCAAAGACAATGTTTTAACGATACTGTCGCCTAAGCAACAAGTGAAACAGTTTGATCTGCAAATCAATACAAAACCCGGCATTGCTCCGGAATTTCAAATTGATTACAATGAAATACCTATGAAAACAGAAAGAGCTGATCTGGTAAAGGAGACTATTTCTTTTTATCAGACGGCTTCGGATATGCTTAAACATAAAAAGTATCAGTATTAGTCTCAGTCTCGGTCTCAGTCCCAGTTTCAGTTTTCAGTTACAAAGTAAGACCTAGAAATAAAACTAAATAGGAAACTAAAAAAGCCTCAGATTCCATAGAATTTGAGGCTTTTTTAGTTTTGAAAAGGACTGAATTATTTAGTCATTTTGATTTTTCATTCCAAATAAGTCACCTTGTTGAAACAATTTTAGATCGTCTCTTAAAGGCTGGTAGTTTCTTTGTGTAACTGCCGGTGCATCTAACTCGCTTAAATCAGGTTTTCCTGCATTCACCCATGCTGTGTACCAGAAACTTGCTGTAGCTGTAATGGCTTTTCTCATTTGACTTTCAACCATTCCGTTTAATTCTTTGTGCAGTTTCTTAGCATAATCATCAGAGAAAACAGAAGTATTGTATTTGCTTTTTAGCACTTTTCCTTCTGCATCCATTTTAAATACCTGATTCTCCGGTGTGGCTGTTCTAAGTTTTTTATCTACATCCAATAACGGCTGAACCAAACTATGTGTATCGTTAATCATGTCCCAGGTTGCTTTATGAACATCTTCATAATATTGTGCCTGCGGAACATTTAACTTGTAGTTTTTAGCAAATAACTCCGGAAGTCTGCTTTCCCAAAGAGAGTGGATCCCTTTTTGATCCGTCAACTGTCCGTCATGATTGGAAGAGGTATGCAACGGCATGTGCGCGTCACCAATATAATGACCTAAATCAGCCGCAAGAAACAAGATTTCTGCTCTGTTTTTGTCTTTAAAAGCTTTGGTTAATTTTACCATCATATCTTCGATGTACCAAGGCAAGATTCCGTTTTCGTTTAAAAATTTAGCATCGTATTTTTTCTTTGCTGCCTCTAAAGTCTGCGGAATGCTGTCTACTCTGCCAAAACTCTCCATGTCAAAATAATGTCTTGGATTTTCGTCTTTGTAATTCAGGGCATATTTTCGGATATCCGGTACAGAAGCTTCTTGAGTAATAAAATCAATGTGGTTGTAAAAGAAAATTAAAAGCGGCTGTGGCAAAGCCATAACTGCAGCTTTATTAATACGTTCGTGACCAACAATCCCCCAGGATAGTGTCAAAAAACCAACTGCTATTGCAAATAATGCAATTAGTCTTGGTTTCATTCTTAAGTTTTTCATTTTTATTTTTGTTAGAGGTGCAAATTTATTTTATTTATGTACATTTCAAAGGGAATAGCAGTAAAGATTATGAAATTAAGTTTGTTTTATTTTTTTGATGCTGAAATCATAGAAGTTACAATTAAAAGTTTCTTTGTAAATTCGTCCCGTTTTACCCTAATTTTCAAAATATGCGCCTGATACGCCTTAGCCTTCTTTTCTTTTTCTTTGTTTCTGTTTGTTCCGCTCAGGAAGATATAGTAGAATTAAAGAATGTTTCCGATACTATTCTTAACCCCAAAAGAACGCTGCAGGTCTCTGATCCGTTGGATGCCGTTAAAACCATGCAAAAGCTGTTTCCGGGAAAAGTATACAATCTTTCGGATCACAATACTTTTATAAGCTGGAAATGCAAAACCTGCAAGCCAGCTCCCTACAATGATGTGAATGGTCTCGAAGGCGATCAATTGTTTCCCTACGAGGATGGTGTTGCGACACGTGTTCTGGGGAACCTTGATTATACCGATTCTAAAGGAAATCAGTTTAAATTATTGCTTTTCAATCATTCTTTTTATGACGCGGACGGATTGCAGACCGGAAGATTTTCGGGTGGACTTGCAGGAGTCGCCAAGTTTGCAAAAAATGGCACAGTCTGGCAAATGAGATCGTTTCAGCCCGCAATTGCAGCCTTTGGTTCTTTTGCTCAGGCGCCCTCGCCTAAATTAGTACAAATTGGAGAAGATCAGTATGCCTTTACCTTCACCCATGTCAATGGTGGTGCCGGAGGTCCGTTTGAAGGAATTCTTTATCTGGTTGCCGGATTTGATGGCAAATACCAGCCTATCCTGGCGGTTTACAACTACAAACTTACCAATGTTGCCAGTGTGGAATGGTCGGGTTCCTATGCGGTCGTAAACGATACAACGAAGAAACACTTTAGAGATATTATTGTCAAAACAACTGGTTCTTTTAATAAAACTGAAGAAGCCAATGATGAATTTGAAGTGAATTTACCCGAAGAAATAGCGGCTATGGCCAAAACAAAAAAACAGTTTGATTTTGTAATTGAGAGACGTTTTTCATTTAAAGGCAACCGCTATAAGATGGTTGATAAGTCAACTGTTAAATTTTCTAAGGTAAAATAATCTATTTCTTTACCCTAAGTACAAAATCGAGGCAAGACCCAGGGCAGCGATAAAGATCCAAAGTAGAATTCCCTGCAACAAAGGCATCACTCCTACTGATTTTAAGGTGGTCACATTCAAAGTAGCGCCAATCAGGAATAAAGTAATCGTTAAACCTACTTTAGCGACAGCCACAATATATGGTGCAACGATAGCGGTTTGTGGCACATAGGTATTGAAAAGCATGGCCAGAATAAATAAACCGATAAAGTACGGAATCTTAATTTTGGAATTTTTGTTCTTGAAAAGCACCGCGGTTAAAAGCGATATTGGAATGATCCACAGCGCTCTGGCAAGTTTTACGGTAGTAGCAATCTGTAAAGCTTCAGCACCGTATTTATTCGCCGCTCCTACTACAGAACTAGTGTCGTGAATGGCAATCGCGCACCACAATCCAAAATCTTTTTGTGACAAATCAAGTTGATGACCAATATAAGGGAACACAAACAATGCTATCGAATTGAGTATAAAGATTACGCCCAAAGCAATTGAAGTCTGGTTTTCGTTTGATTTGATTACCGGTGAAATGGCTGCAATGGCACTTCCTCCGCAAATAGCAGTTCCACAAGAGATTAGGTGTGATGTTTTCTTTTCGGTTTTGAACCATTTCCCTAAAAAAGTCCCCAGAATTAAGGTACTGAAAATAGAAAAGATGGTAAGTACAAAACCTTCTTTTCCGGCAGATAAAGCTGCTGTGGCATTCATTCCAAAACCTAAACCTACAACCGAGAATTGAAGCAAAAAAGTTATGGCTACCCCATTAAATTTTACAAAAGGGTTTCCAAAAACATTTACAAGCACTACACCCAATAATAAAGCTATTGGAGGTGAAATGATCGAGAATAAACACAATACAATTATAAAAGCAAATAGTGCCTGTTGCAGGTGTTGATTGATTTCAAATAAATGAGCCGAGGTATGTTGTGTTGTTTTCAAAATAAGTAATTTGATATTTCTTGTACAAAGGTCAGTCGTTTATATCATAATTACCAATCGTAAAACACGATAGGCTATAACTCTAAGTTATAGTAAGAGGAGGTGTTTTGAATAAAAAGCTCTGATAGTGCGTTTGGCTTTCCAAGTAAAGTAATGATGTAAAAGTAACGTTCTACTGTTAAACCAGCTACATCCAGAACCATTAATTCGTTATTCTTAAGCTCTTTATCTACGGCATGTATGGACATAAAAGCCAGACAATCTGAATTTAATAAGTAGGATTTAATACTTTCGGTGCTTCCCAGTTGCATTTCGATTTGTAAATCGCTTATTTTTACATCAAGCTGCTTTAAAGCGTATTCTATAACTTCAAGTGTTCCTGATCCTCGTTCCCGGGTGATGAATTTCATCGATTTTAGGTCTTCCAATGAAATTTCATTTTGTCTGATCAAAGGATTTTTGGTGTTGCACACTAAAACGAGTTCGTCTTTTAAAAACGGAGTATATTTAATGGATTGGTTTTTAGATTGTCCTTCGACAATTCCAATTTCTATTTCTTTATTGATAAGCGCATTCTCAATTTGCTCTGTATTTCCATTCAGCAAATTGACTTTGATGTCTTTTTGTTTTTGATGAAAACGTGCCAAAACGGGCGAAATAATGTACTGAGCAATCGTTGTGCTCGCTCCCAGCCTCAATAAACCCTGACGCTCGCTGATAAAAGAGCTCATTTCAAAGTCTATTTCACGATAGATTTCAAAGATGCTTTTGGTGTGTTTCAGCAGGATTTCTCCGGCTGGCGTTAAGGCAATTTTGGAGCCGTTACGTTCAAAAAGCTTGGTTTTATAGGTTTCTTCGAGTTCCTGAATGTGTTTGGAAACTGCTGGCTGGGAAATATACAATTCTGTTGCCGCTTTAGTAAAGTTAAGGCGGATCGCTACAGTGTAGAATACTTTTAGCCTGAAATCCATTGTATTAGTTAGTTTTGTTTCATGTTTAAAGTTTCAAGTTATGTAAAAAAAATGTTCTTTTTGCGTTGCGTAACTTTTCCTCTATTTAAAGTAATCCATTGTATTTACGGATGAACCATTCTGCGGTTAATACCAAAGCAATTAAAATCAACAGCCAAACCCAGTCAATCAAAGGTGTTTTGGTGGAAACATTCTTTTCAATCGATTTGTATTCTTTATTCTCCAAAAGCTGCTGAATTAAATCATCGGCCTGATTTTCAAAGAAAGCTTTTCCATTGGTTTGAAGCGCCAGTTGTTTTAATTTCTGAACGTCCGGATTTACAAATTGTTTTTCGATATCAAAATCTAAAATCTCAAAATGCCCTGAATAAGCCGTGTTTGTATTCAATTCTTTTACGGTAAAGTTATACTTCCCGGTTGACAATCCGTCCAGATTGACAGAGAACGAGTTGTTTCCTTTTAGTAAATCGTAGTTTTTGGCTTGTTTCGTTTCGGCATTTGTTACTGTAATCGTTAGTCTTGCCTTTTCGTCAAACTCATAGTTTTTATTAAAATACTGGGCATTGATGACAATGGCCTCACCTGAATTATAAAAGCTTTCGTGCGTAACAACCAACGATTTTTTGGTGGTTGTAGAAGCCAGGTACTGAATGATTTTATCGATAAAAACATCGTATTTTTCAAACGATTGGTTGTCGATATGGCTTTGTAAACGCCATTTCCAGCTGTTTTCTCCTAAAAGAAAAGCGGTTCTTTTTCCATGATCTTCAGTAAAAGCCAGTAACGGGGCATTTGTAGAAACGTTTCTAATTTTTGAAGAAAGCAATACGGATACATTTCCGCTGGTTGTAATTGTTCCGAATAAATTTTGCAGTGGTGGATAGTTTTCAAAACCAATATTGTCCACCGCAAATAGATTAAATTGTGATTGAAATTCGCAGAGATAATCTTCCCTTTGTCCGCTCATTTTAAACAGCAGATTTTTTTGCTGTTGGTTCAGATAGTTAAAATCGGTATTGTTACCGGTAATGATAAAGGTATTTGTCGCGGCCAGTTTGTTGTTATCGAATATTGCTTTAAAGGCAGTTGTCGGCTGGTACAAAACTAAAACAGATACTTCCTGTAACTGATTGACATCGTTAGGTTTAACCAATATTACTTTACGCTGTGCATTTACTTCAATAGCGCGTTTCAGAGCTGCAATATCAGGATGATTTATAGCCGAAACGATTGCAATGGTCGATTTTTGATCGATGATTTCAACGGCAAAAT
The DNA here is from genome assembly GCA_023251135.1 of Flavobacterium sp. Taxonomy (GTDB): domain Bacteria; phylum Bacteroidota; class Bacteroidia; order Flavobacteriales; family Flavobacteriaceae; genus Flavobacterium. The sequence goes on from JAHEZJ010000034.1 coordinate 58,066, forward strand.
TTTTGATGTTGTTGTAGCTGTTTTTCTCTTTGGTATTGGAAGAAACTGCTGCTTTAAAAACCTGCAGTCCTACTTTATCGGCCGGTAAAAGCAAGTTTAAGGTTGCTGTTTTCTTAGCAGGAGAAAAAGAAACTTTCTCTTTTGCAATAACTTTACCGTCCTGCGAAATGGTGAAATCGGCATTTGTAGTTTTATCCCCTGCGTACTGAAGGAATACTTCGACCGGGAATTTATTTTTGTGAAATGCGTATTTGTTTACGTTGAGCTGATTGATTTTCAGGTCTAAAAAAGTAGTTGTATCTCCCACAACCAAAGGATAAACTTTATTGACAGGATCAAAACGATATACATAATCGTTTCCTGTAGTCTGATTTCCATCTGTAATAATTACGGTTGGAAAGATCAGGTTTTTGTTGATGCTTTTTAAATTTTTAGCGACTTCATCAAGATTGGTTTGTTTTCCTTTAAAGTCAAATTTCTCAGAAGGCTTAAAATCGGCATCAAACTGATAGGACTGAATTTCAAACTTTTCGCGAAGCGCAGGATTTGAAATTAATTTCTGATGCAGTTCGACCGCTTTTTGATCTGATTTCAAAGCGGTAATTGAACTTGAATTGTCAACAGCAATTGCAAGGGGTGTTTTGGTAATCTCAAGCGAATTTTTGGTCATTATTGGGTTTATCAATAAAACCAACAGTCCAAAAATGGCTAAAAAACGTAAAAAAGCCAAAAACCAAATCACATTGGATTTGTTTTTGGCTTTAAAAAAATATTGAAAATATGACAAACCAACTGCGATTACTAAAGAAAGTAATATTAATAGAATCGTGCTTGTAGTCATATTTTTGTTTGGTTTACAGTTTACAGTTGTGATTTACAGTTTACAGTCGCAGTTTTCAGAACCTGAGATCTCCTATTGAGGGTCAGGAATGAAACTGTAAACTGAGAATGAGAACTGAGACTTTTTTTAGGTAAGCATTCCTCCGCAAACATTAAGTACTTGTCCTGTAACGTAAGAACTTAGGTCTGAAGCTAAGAAAAGACAAGCATTGGCAACATCTTCTGCACTTCCGCCTCTTTTTAATGGAATACCTTCTCTCCATCCTTTTACTACATCTTCATTTAATTTTGCAGTCATCTCCGTCTCAATAAAACCAGGAGCAATTGCATTGCAACGAATATTACGTGATCCTAACTCTAATGCTACAGATTTAGTAAAACCAATTGCGCCTGCTTTTGAAGCTGCATAATTCGTTTGTCCCGCATTTCCTGAAACTCCTACTACTGAACTAATATTGATAATAGAACCTGAACGTTGTTTCAAAAAGGTTTTTTGAATTGCTTTTGTCATATTAAATACAGATTTCAGGTTTACATCGATAACCTGATCAAAATCTGCTTCAGACATACGCATTAACAGGTTGTCTTTTGTAATTCCGGCATTGTTAATTAAGATATCTACTGTTCCGAAATCAGCCAAAACAGCATCCACAAAAGTTTGCGCTTCATTAAAATCGGCCGCATTAGACTGGTATCCTTTTGCTTTAATTCCTAAACCGTTCAATTCAGCTTCTAAAGCTTCTGCAGAAGCTACAGATGAGCTGTATGTAAAAGCAACATTTGCGCCATGTTTAGCAAAAACTTCAGCAATTCCTCTTCCAATTCCACGACTAGCGCCCGTAATAATGGCAACTTTTCCTTCTAGTAATTTCATAATCAAAAATAATGTTAATATTTATTTGTAGCTAAGCTGCTCTTTAGGTCTCTTTTTTGTGAAAAATGACATAAAAAACAGGGCTATGAATGACTTGTCAAATATATGATAATTCCCTTTTTAAAAAAATTACTCTTGGTATAATTTATGATTTAAGCGGATTGTTTAGAAATAATCATAAAAAAACCGTTTCAAAATTATGAAACGGTTTTCCGTATTTATAGCTATTTAAAGTAAGATTTAAAGAGCATTACAACATCATTTTATCAATAAATAGACCTACTCACAAACCACGCCGTCTATTGTTGCTCTGCAGATTGGTTCTACCGGCTGTTCAGGGGGAAGCATGATACAAGGTCCGTTATAAGGAAAAGGTGTCCAGGGAATAGTACATCTTGTTCCACCGCTACCGTTTACTCCTTTTAGTTCTTCTTTACTTAGTACTTCCACTCTTGAGAAGTTTAAAATGGTTTTTAACATAATAAAATTGGTTATTTAATAGGTTTTGTTGTCTCAATCGTTTTTTGTCCGTTGAGTTTCAGACATAAAATCAGTATTAAATTCCGTATATTTTTTTTGCTTAAAAAAGCAGCCCAAATTTGAGCTGCTTCCTTCAAAATAAAAAAAAACTAATAAAAAAACTTATATGGGCAACTTTGTTCACTGCTCTAAATCGCAAACTCTTTTGTTGTAATTATAGTCCCAAAAGCTTTTTTCTATTCAAAATAATGTTATTAAAGTTTATTGGAATGCCCAGGTTGTGAATCTAAATGGTCCTGTTGCCGATGTAAACGTAAATACAGGATTTGTGGCTCCCACAGTAAAACTTTCTCTTTTAAAGTATAATCCTCCCGGGTTCATTATCTGATCGTCCAGATCCTTTAAATAAGCCGGTGCGGGAATATCAACTGCTGCTGCAAAAGTACTGCCCGAAGTCCACTTAGTTGTTGGCGTTAAGTATATGATTTTCTTTGTCTGATCTGCCGATAAGGTAAAGAAGTGATATACTCTTGTTATGACTCCTGTAGCACTCGTAAATCGGTATTCCACATAACTTCCGTTAGGAGTGTTAAACCAAGGCTGTACTCTGCTTAATGTTGTACCGGCTGGTCTGGAAGCCTCAACAGCTCTGAATAATGCAAGAAACGAAGCTGAATTTGTGGATGCAAGTGTTAATATCGACCTGTCATGACCGTATACTAAGTTGGAGTTTGCCGGTAGCAATATCTTGTAATCATCAGTCAATGCTAAAGGTTGGTTACCGTATTTAATGGTTGCAGTAACGCCACCAGTTCCGGTTGCGGTAAAACTGCCATCTGTATCATTATAAGTAAAGGCTGATAATTTTTGACCAGCAACGGTTACCGCAGGACTTACTACAATACCTGTAGGTGTATACCCTACTCCCATGCTAATAACTGATTCAGAACCATCAACAGCTCTTGAAACTGCATATCTGGTAGCCGTTGTAAATGAAAAATCATATCTGGTAACTTTTGCACCATCATTAACCTCCAATGATCTGAATAATGGTCTGGTTGAAGCTCCTATTACATTTTTTTCTGTCGCAAGATTTTTAGGTAAGTCAGTCCAGTCCTGAGCAGTCGCTTTTACAAAACGTACTTCTCTTACCAATCTGTTGCTTCTAAAAACAAGATCTCCGTTTTCCTGTCCGTAATACAAAAACTGAAAATCTCCTAAATATCCTTTTCCTCTCAAAGCGGGAATTGGAAAGCTATTTGAATCTGATAAAAGGTGAATTCTGTTGTACGTATTAAACAATAAACTCATGGTGCTCCCCAAAACAACAGAATATTCACTGGTATAAACTTTAGTATCGCTATTAAAATCGGATGCCATTTCTACTTTATTGTTTGGAAGAAACTTGATCAAATGGGTATATCCGCCCAATTGAGTATCATCTGTAAAATACACTGCTTTCCATCCAAATTCAGACGAAAGTAATGCAGTGTTTAATTCACTTTTCTGCTCATTCAAACGTTCTGCCGGTGTTTTATCAAACTTTGGTTCCGCATCGGTATCGTTTGCGCAGGCACTGAATAACTGTATGGTCAGGAATCCAATTATCAGATACTGTACTATATTTTTTAATTTCATAATTTGCGATTTAAATTAATGGCTTAATTATTTATAACATTGGTCGTGTTTACTTGTGCTGCATCTCTCAAAGCATAGAAGTCCATATTAAAAGCGTCTTTATAATACTGAACGACCATGGCTTCTTTTTGTTTGATTTTTGCTCTTCCGCTATCACTCGCGCTGGCAAGTAATGCATCGTATTCTGCTTTTGAACTGATCAGTATTACCGAAGCAGTTTCTGCAAAATCTTCAATAATATTACTTCTGGCATAATTCGTCACAAACCCAAGGTTTTTAGAGGTTTGGAGATTTTCTAAGTGCCAGGTAGCCGTATAGTCTGCAGGAGTAACTTTTTGCCACGCTTTTTCGTCAAAAGGTTTATTCTGATTCAAAATATGTACATATTCGTGCTGAATAGTGTGGATGAATTCGGTAACACTTGCACGGTTTTTTCTATTCAGGTAGTCTACCTCGAACAATGTAATTCTTTGTCCTGAATCTGCAATCCCTAAAGTTCGGGTTCCATTGGTATTAGAGTTTACCCCCCCTACCAGAACAATTTCTCTTGGAGCCACTTTTTTTACAAAATCAGCACCACCTATGGTAGAATAACTATTGATCCAAATTTGTTTCACTACCTCCAATGCCGGTTGCACACTATTGACAGCCGGAGGAAAAAGAAATCGGTTATTGTCTACTGTATTCTGATTCCATTTGTATTGCGCGTTGATATTATACGGATTTAGGTAATTGGTATCAATCCAGGTGTCTAAAGCCGTTTTCACAGGTTGCTTATAATCTAATTGACTGTCACCTGGTCTGTCTTCATGCGTACAGGCTCCTAAAGTTAAAACTCCGGCTAGTAGTACTATTGCTTTATATTGTTTTATTGTTTTCATATTTCTAAAATTTTGATTCGAAATTTTATCTCGGATTTTTTACTACTCCGTAGTTAGATGCGCTTAACGGTATTTGTAATGCGCGACGCTTATCATCTTTAGTTAATGTAATTGTCGGCTTACCAAAAGTCGCATGGCTTACAACAATATTAAAACGTTTTACATCAAGCCATCTCAATCCTTCATGAACAAAATCTCTTCTACGGGTCTCTGCAATTGCTTTTACATAAGAAGTCTGTACAGGGGTCATTGTATAAAACGGAGTAAGTTCGTCTGCTATTACAGGATATAATGTCGTTATTCTTGCTTCAGTCAGTTTGTCGGTTGTAGCGTTATAACCTGTTGTTCTGGTGCCTAAAAAGAACTCCAATTCTGTATTTGCTTCTGCCGTTCTGCCTTTCATTACCAATGCTTCAATACGATTCAGATAAAATTCGTCGTTAGATAAAAGCACTATTCCTGCGTAAGCAATTCCAATATTGGCTGTTAAATTGGTGTATTTAAAGTATTCTTCAAATTTTGGTGTAAACAATGTTCTACTGCTGTTGTAGCTGTAAAAATCATATACCCATGCCTTTCCAAAAGGATTTGTACCTCTAAAAAGTTCTGTCTGTTTAGGATCTGTCAGGTAAAAGTTGCTTCCACCGGCAGATCTTCCAATTAGTGTATTTGGAGAGGCTACTAACAAATTGGATGTTAATGACGATCTGGAATACTCTATAAATTGTACATCCGGAGCCAAATTTGCTAAGGTTGCATAATCTTTAATTTTCGTTACCGGTTTAGAACCAAGACCTTCTGAAATTTTTATAACATTGTCCCAGTCTCCCTTTACCAAATAAAAACGGCTCGCAAATGCTTTAGCAGCTTCTATGTTAAAGTGAAATTTTGGTTCTTTGTAGTTGTTTGTTACCAATGGAAGGCCTTCTTCTATATCTCTCTGAATAAAATCAAATACTTCCTGTACTGTATTTCTGGTGTAGTTTTTTAATAAGGAAGTTTCAGGTTCTTTTACATAAGGAATTCCCAAATCAGTTCCGGCAGTGGCCGGATTGTATCGCTGCGACCAAAAAGTAACGAGCATAAAGTGAGCGTAAGCTCTAGCAATTAAAGCCTCGCCTTTTTGTGGATTTAAAGTTGCAGGGCTTCCTAATTCCTCAATCGATTTTAAAGCCTGATTGGCATGTGCGACAGCTCTGTAACAAGCGTCCCAATAAAACGCCTGAGTATCTATATTGGTCTCGTCCTGCATTTCCCAATTGTAACTTTGCGTGCTTTTTACACTTGCGTTGTTCAATTCGGCATCTGCTACGTTATCCGACATTGTTTCTGCCAAATCCATATAAGAAGCCTGAGGGTAAGCATTTACTAATAGTTCTGAAATTTTTTCAGGGGTATTAATTTGTGTTCTGTTATCGGGTACTTCAGACAGGAATTCATCACAACTACTAAGACTGATCAGTAATAGTAAAGCAAAAAGCACCTTTATATTTTTTATATTGTTCATAATCAACTGTATTAGAATGAAAGGTTTAGTGAAAAACTGTATTGTGTTGTGATTGGAAAAGCAACACCTCCCGTATTACGGAACTCAGGATCTTGTCCGTTTAATTTTTTATCTGAATAAATTAACCAAGGATTAACCGCAGAAGCTTTTAAGGTAAAATTGCTTACCCCTAATTTTCTTTGAAAATCTTTAGGAAATTCCCAGCTTAACGATACGTTTTTCAATCGTACAAAATCTCCATCAGCAATTCTCACATCAGAATAATTATACGTATTGTAAGCACGTCCTAAAGTGTTAATTCCGCCATAATTTGTAATTAAACGTTGATCAGCAATTACAGGAACATCCGTATATTGTTCGTCGCCCGGATTGATCCAACGGTTTGTAAAATCTTTTGTAAATACTGTTAAATCATCGTATTGGCTGCTATAAGAAGGGTTTAAACGAACTTTGTTTCCTCCTGACCCCACGATAAACACATACAATGACCATCTTTTGTAAGTAAAGGTGTTCGCTAAACCAACTGATTTGTTTGGTTCGATAGATCCTTCATATTTCAAATAATCGGTAACATTTTCGGTGTCCTGAAAATTAGATCCTGTAACGTTACTTGTTGCTCCATCCTGTAAAAGAAAGGTTGGAAGCCCCTGATTGTTTAATCCTGTAAACTGATAAGAAAAGATTGAATTTCTTGGATGTCCAATAGCGTTTCCACCGTTTCCATCTACTAAATCAAATGCCGATGGTTTGTTCTCTAATTTTGTAATTTCCTGATTGAACACAGAGAAGTTAAGTGTAGTCGACCATTTGAAATCTTTTGAAACGATGTTTTGAGTGGTAATACCCAATTCAAGACCTTTGGTTTCCATATTGGCATTGTTTCCTTGTTTAACTCGCTGCCCTCCGATTCCGGAAGTCACCACATAATCAACTAAATCAAATGCTTTACGGCTGTATACATCTGCAACAAACTGAACTCTGTTGTTAAACATTCCCAAATCAACTCCGATGTTTGTTTCAAATTGTTTTTCCCAGGTTAAATCGCCATTCTGCAATTCATCAATATTAATTCCGTTTTCTCTGTCAGGAATTCCTAAACGATCTGTAATAAAACTTCTGTAAATGGCTAATGAATTGGTTGCAGGACCTGCAGTTGCAGTTAAACCGTACGACGCTCTCAAAGCCAGGTTGTTAATTTTTGGAAGGTTTTTCATGAACTGCTCTTCGGTAACATTCCATTTACCACTAAAAGTATAGGTTGGCAACCATCTTGACGACCCGCTGTTTCCTTGTCTGTTAGATCCGTCATAACGTCCGGTAATAGATCCTGTATAACGACGATCGTAAGTATATCCTACTTTTCCAAAGAAACCAACAGTACGCTCTCTTTCTGCATTAAATCCGTAGTAAGAGTTTCCTTCATTGATGATTTTTTCAATCAATTTTGGATCTGTAAAAGCTGTTAAGCCTTTATCGTACTGAAGCCCGGCTGCAGTAAAATTGTCACTATTTCTGTCCAATGAACGTAATTCGGTACCAAAGAAACCTTCTAACTCATGCTTATCGTTTAGTGTATTTCGGTACGTTATACTGTTTCGGATATTATAAGAAGTAAGTCCGTTTGTGAATTTTCTTAAAAATCCTCCGTGAGGCAATACCGAAATTGGCGGTGCAGTCAAATCTTCAGGATCTTTGTACAAAAAGATATTGGCATTTCTAACCGTTGTATTTACTCCGTCAGCTCCGTATTCTGTACCGGCTTTATAGGCACCCACTACGTTAGAGTTTTCATAAATTTTATGCTCTCTTGTTGTATTGGCATAACGGGCAGATCCTGTAAGGTTATAACTCAGGTTTTTGTTGATTTTATAATCTAAATCCAATTGAAAACGAATGTCTTTTACTTTAATATCCAGAATATTATTTTGAAGTTCGTTGATAATATTCATCGGAGCCCAGTTGTTTCTGTAGTACTCCAGATTACGATTTTCATCATAAGGTCTTAAAGTTCTACTCGTGCTTAAAACATAGTTAAACGGGTTGATATCGAAATCTCTCGTTACATTTCCAAACACCACATCCTGTTGGCTTTCATAGGTTCCGGGAGCTTGCTGATCACGCACAGATGCCAGTGTTGACATCGTAATATTTAAATTGTCATTAATGTAAAATGTCCCTTTAATGTTTGATGACAATTGTTTAACGTTATCAGCAATAGTCCATCCCGGATCGGTATAATAACCTAATGAGGCATAAAAAGTATTGTTTTTTCCTCCACCCGAAAAGCTCAAAGAGTGATTTTGGGTAATTGAAGGTCTGAACAAAACTTTAAACCAGTCTGTATTAGCTAGTTCATATTTTCTTAAGAAATTATTTCTGCTTACCGGATCGTTGTTTACTAAATAACCTCCCGTTTCAGGCACATAAGTATTGATAGCACGGCTTAAAATATTGTATACTCCTCCGTATCTTCCCTGTAAGGTTGATGGCACATCCAGAAATCCTTTTTGTTCCATTTCTTTTAAGATACTCATAGATTCCTGAGAGTTTAGAATGTCGTACTGAGAATAATTAGGGACTGTTCTCACCGTATTTTCAACAGAATAAGCCACTTTTAAAGGAGAGTCTCTACGTCCTTGTTTTGTTGTTACTACTACAACACCATTTAACGATCTTGATCCGTAGATAGAAGTTGCAGAAGCATCTTTTAAGATTTCTATACTTTGAATATCATTCGAATTCAGTCCTGCAACAGATGAACTTAACAAGGTTTCTGAATTTCCGGAAGCCAAATCTGCAAAAGAGATGTTGATGATATCTTCCTGAACAACACCATCAATTACCCATAAAGGTTTTGTATCTCCAAAAATAGAAGAAGATCCACGCACGGTAATTTTAGGAGCAGTACCAAATGTTCCCGTAACGTTTTGTACGGTAACTCCGGCAGCCTTTCCTTCAATCATTCTGCTAATATCTACAACTCCGTCTACTTTTAATTCAGCTCCTGAAATTTTACTTATTGCTCCTGTAAAAGTCCTTTTTGATGTTTTTTCATAACCTGTAGTCACTACAACTTCTTTTAGATTTTGTCCTGCTTCATTCAGAACAACTGTTGGTGTAGTATTCCCGATTCCTATTTCTTTTGTCTCCATTCCCACATAAGAAATAATCAAAGCAGTACTGTTTGTTGGCATTTCGATCGAAAACTTACCGTCAAAATCCGTTAGTACCGCTATTTTTGTTCCTTTTACCAATACAGTAGCTCCCGGAAGCGGACTTCCGCTCACATCAGTAACAGTACCTTTGATAATTGGACCCGCAGCCGTTAAAATTTCAAACAAAGAGTTTCCTGCTTCAGTACCCGCAAAAGGATCTGCTGCAGTGCTTTTTTGCAGGATAATCTGGTTACTAACTTCGGTATAAGTAATATTAAATGGTAATAAAATTCGATTCAGGACACTTGATAATGTTTCATCATTAGCGTCTATACTCACTTTTTGATTTAGTTGTGGTAGTCTTGAATTGTACGAAAATTTTACGTTTGCCGATTTCTGTAATTTAGACAAAGTGTTATCTAAAGTTAAATTTGTAACATTAATAGTAACTTTAGTATCTAGTTTTTTTTGCCCATTTACATCATTTGCCATGGCAACACTTGAAAACACAAGTGCCAGAATAAACTGAAATAGTGTTATTTTCATGATTCGATGGAGTAATCGTTGTTTAACAACTGGTTTTTTCATAATTTTGGTTTGTTTTGATTAATACTGTTCGAGTGTATTTTAAGAAACGTACTCAGTTGCTCTTTACAGAGAGCAATTTGATTCCTTTAAGTGTCGATAATGTTACAGCATTTCGGCACTTTTTTTCTGCATTCTCTTTTACATAGGCATAATTTTGGTTTTGGTTATTTTTGGTTGTTTTTATTTTTAAAATCCAACTTTACAATTACAGTTGTAAAGCAGGATTAGTTACATCCGTCAGATGTTATAATGATTTGATTTCCATTCATTTCAAAAGTGGTGTTATTGCCAATACTATTACACACAATTTTCAGTTTTTCCATCAAAGGCTGATCGCTAAGAGAAGTTGTAAGGTGACAGTCTTTTAGTTTGTTTTTTGGATAATCAATATCCACGAGATAAGCCTGTTCTATCGTTTCAAAAATTTGCGATACCGGAATATCCGTAAATTCAAAACTCAGCTGTTCGATATTCCCTACGCTACGGGTAAGAACTATATCCTGAGTGATATCTGTAATTTTATTGAAGCTCAGATCTTTTCTTTGAAAACGAAGTGCCTGATTGGGCAATAGAACAACTTCGTCCTGATCTGATTTAGAAATTAAATCATTTGATTTTACCCTTACTTTACCGGTGCGAACAAGAACTTCAACATCTGGTTGATCGGAATACGCCTTGACTCTAAAACTAGTCCCAACCACCTTCGTTACAATTTCGTTTGCATAAACAAAAAAAGGCTTTTTAGGATTTTTACTAATTTCAAAGAAACCTTCGCCGGATAAATACACCTTTCTTTCGTTTCCGGTAAAGATCTTAGGATAACTTAATTTACTTTTAGGCTGGAGCAAAACAGAACTACCGTCAGATAAAGTAATAATTTGTGCTTTGTCTGAATTGTTCGTTTGTTCTACTAAACCTTCATTATTTTCATTAATCAATTCGTTGTAGGTTACAACTTTACTTTCAGGAGTAATAATTGGGTTGTTATAAATCCAAAGCGATCCTAAAGCGATCACTAAAGCCGCAGCAATACCGCTAAGAAAATATTTTTTAAGGAATCTTATCTTTGAGTTTTGGCTCGAATTGATTTCGTTTTCTTTCTCTTCAATTTTAATCCAGGTAGTCTGTAAGGCTTTATAAAGTTCTGGTTGAGTTATGGTTTGCTCAGGCACTTTCATGGCCAATAACAATACTCTCGCATCTTGTACCAACTTAGCGCGTCGGCGGCTCTCTAATGTCCATTCCTCCCAGCCATCATTGTCAATTTTAGACAAAATCCATGACTGGAATGATTCATCAGATAAGAAATCTTCAATTTCGGTATATTTATTACGTTTTTGCATCTAGAAATAGGGTTACAAAAACAATAGAGGACAGGTTCTTTATTATATACTCACTAAATTGTGATTTTTTTTTAATTCTGCATAAATAAAATTAAAAAGTAGTTGAATAAAGCAGAAGAATTAACGAAATACTACCCTTCCATTCTTTGCGAAGCGTAAGTAAACCGCGGTGTAGCAAGTTACTTGCCGACTGATAATTGACATCGAGCATTTCGGCGATCTGATCTACCGTTAAGCCCTGATGGTATCTTAAATACAAAGCTTCTTTTTGTCGTGCAGGCAAATTGTTTAATAATTTGTTCAAATGAATCACTTTTTCTTTTGTAGCATAATCGTCATCGATAAGATCATGTTCTACAGAGAATTCCAAAAGAAAAGCAATTGAATCTGTGCTGGCCGATTTGCGAAAAATGCGATCACGTTCGTACAAACGTGCAATTCGTTTGCGCACACTCGAAAGCAAATAGGCTTTTACAACAACCGAACTTTGCAGCCCGTGTCTGTAAACCCAGATATCTGTAAAAACATCCTGAATACAATCCTGCACTTTCTCGGCATTAGGAGAGAGAGAATTTCCATAATTTACGAGACTTGCGTAGTATTTTTCAAATAAAAGAGAAAATGATTTTTCATCTCCATTTTTCAAGTTAGTCCAAAGCGTAAGGTCGTCAGAAGTACTGAATGGTAGAGTTTTGGTATTCATATAAATCGCAATAGAATTCTTGAAAATAAGCAGTTGTTTTTAACATAAAGAATACGATTTTTTAACATAATTCTTCACATCGATGCGATAAATATATAAAAGCAAATATATAAAACAAATTTTTTAACTAAAAAAAGACCGCTATTCCTATAATGAAAACGGCCTTTTTTATTGACTTCACGGGGTTTAGCTTAATTTTTTTTTAATGTACGGGTTCAAATGTTTTTGTAAATTGTCAGATTTTATTGCTACAGTTTCTTAGCTTTTTTTAACATTTATTTATGACTGAGTTTGCCTTTTGATTTCATTTTAGATCGCTTTGCGAGACAAACTTTTTAATTCTTTTTGCCTTTAAAAATGTCATCGATCCTTAATAATTTAGGTGTTAAGGATCAGGTTTGAATCTGACTTTAAAATAAAAAAGCCCTGCTAAAATATAGCAAGGCTTTTCCTAATATTTACGTTAAGAAGCAGCTACTAGAAAGCTACATTCCATCTTGGTAATTTTGCGTTTTCGTCTAAAAAGTTTTGCAAAACTTGTCCTTCTACAGTGGTTGGAATTCCTTTTACATCTGCAGTAAAAGTTTCATACCAAACTACTTCAAGAGCGCTAATATTCTCAAGCTTCATTTGTGCCGGCCATGAATATTTTCTTCCGGTTTTCGCAAATTGGTGTCCGTTTACGATTTTATCATATAAACCACCGTTTTTACTTTTTAAAGTACCGTCGTTTTGAACAGTTCCTGTAGAACCAACCATGATTAATTCTTTTGCATCTCCTTCAACTGCATAGACTACAAAAACACCTGCACCTGCTTCAGGAGCATTGCAAACTTGTTCTAAACTGTCTTCAATCGTAAAAGTAAAACTGTTGCTTACTTTAAATTTTTCTAATTCTTTGTACATATTTCTTTTTTTAGCTTCTAAGGTACTGAGGTTCTTAGCCGCTAAGTTTTTTCTATTTATACCCCAGCATTTTAAAATGTAAAAAAGTCTCAAGTAATATTGAGACTTTTTTTGGAATTTGTTATTTCAAATATTGGAGATTATCCAAGTACTTCTTTTACTTTTTTACCAATTTCAGCTGGCGAATCAACAACGTGGATTCCGTTGTCTCTCATGATTTGTTTTTTAGCAGCAGCTGTATCGTCAGAACCACCAACAATAGCGCCTGCGTGACCCATTGTTCTACCTGCAGGAGCAGTTTCTCCAGCGAT
>JAHEZJ010000035.1:0-9276 GCA_023251135.1 Flavobacterium sp.
CCGAAATATCGCTGGCAATACCACCAAACATAGTGTCTTCCTGATAAATAATCACTTTCCCTGTCTTTTTAACCGAATTAAAAATAGTTTCAGTATCCAAAGGCTGTAAGGTTCGCAAATCAATTAAATCGGCTTTTATTTCAGGATTTTTCCCTAAAGTTTCCAATGCCCAGTGAACCGCCGCACCAAAAGCGATAATGGTAATCGATTCTCCTTCTTTTAACAGAGCCGCTTTTCCTAACGGAATGGTATAATAAGCTGCCGGTACATCCTGATATACGCTTCGGTACAATTGTTTGTGCTCGAAAAACAATACCGGATTGGGATCGTTTATAGAAGTATTCAGTAATCCTTTTGCATCATACGGAAAGGCCGGATAAACAACTTTTAAACCGGGTGTTTTGGTAAACCAGGCTTCATTGGTTTGCGAATGAAAAGGTCCCGCCTGAGTTCCGCCTCCGCAAGGCATTCGTACGACAACATCAGCCTTCTCGCCCCAACGGTAATGCGATTTTGCGAGTAAGTTAACAATAGGATTGAAACCTGTAGAAACAAAATCGGCAAACTGCATTTCGACAATGGCTTTGAAACCGTTGATCGACAATCCCATCGCGGCCGAAACTACTGCACTCTCACAAATTGGAGTGTTCCGTACACGTTCTTTTCCAAACGCCTTTACAAAACCATCCGTAATTTTAAACGCCCCGCCATATTCGGCTATATCCTGCCCCATTAGAACAAGATTCTCATGCCGTTCCATAGATTGCTTCAAACTACTGCTGATAGCATCAATAAATCGAATATTCTCTACTTCTGAATCCGGTTTAACTTCCTCATAAGTATAGGGTTTATAAACATCGTTTAATTCATCACTATAACTCGGAACAATTTCCGGCTCTGCATTTGCAATGGCCCAATTTTCATCAATTTCCTGTTTAATAGCGCTATGCAATTCTTCATCCAATTCAGGAGTAAGTACACCTGTTTCGATCAGATATTTTTTGTAATTCACAACAGGATCTTTTGCCGCCCACTCGTCCATTAACTCCTGCGGAACGTATTTTGTACCACTCGCCTCTTCATGGCCGCGCATTCTGAACGTTTTAAACTCCAACAGCACAGGATGCGGATCTTTCTGCATCTCCTCTTTTAATTGCGCCAGCTTATTATAGATTTCCAATATATTATTTCCATCAATAATATAACTGTCAATACCATAACCAATGCCTTTATCGGCCAGGTTCTCACAATAATACTGCTCGTTTGTTGGTGTCGACAATCCGTAACCATTATTTTCAATCACAAACATTACGGGTAATTTCCAAACGGCAGCGATATTCAGTGCCTCATGAAAATCACCTTCACTGGTAGCGCCTTCACCTGTAAAAACAGCTGTTATTTTATTATCATTTTGAAGTTTATGCGCCAGAGCAATTCCGTCTGCGATCCCTAATTGAGGGCCTAAATGCGAAATCATTCCAATAATATTGTATTCCTGAGTACCAAAGTGAAAACTACGGTCTCTTCCTTTCGTAAACCCATTTGCTTTTCCCTGCCATTGCGAGAACAAACGGTGTAATGGAATGTTTCGGCTGGTAAAAACTCCTAGATTCCGGTGCATGGGCAATACATACTCGGAGTCGTCTAAAACAGAGGTCACCCCTACTGCAATTGCTTCCTGCCCGATTCCGGAAAACCATTTAGAAACTTTCCCCTGACGAATTAAGATCAACATCTTTTCTTCGATGAGTCGGGGCTTGAGAATTTTTTTATATAAGTCTAATAATTGAGCGTCAGTTAGGTTTTGTCTGTAAAAGATCATTAGCGCGTTGTTTTAAGTATTCCAAATATAGAAAAATATAACAATTTTATTTCTTTTTGTTAGAAAAATTTAATTTTAGTATAACTTTTAAAATTCAATTCTAAAATATTCTCTACCTTTGTTATTGATAAGGTCTTACAACGCCTTTTATCTTTAAATAAAAATGTAAAGTATGCAAAACATTCCTAGTGTAGACTTACGTGATTTCCTTTCGGACGACCCGAAACGTAAACAAAAATTTGTAAATGAAATCGGCAGTGCATTTGAAAACATTGGCTTCGTAGCCCTAAAAGGTCACTTCTTAGACGACCAGTTAGTAGACGAGCTTTATAGCGAAATTAGAAAATTTTTCGCTTTGCCAATAGAAACTAAGCATAATTATGAAATTCCCGGTATTGGCGGACAAAGAGGTTATGTATCTTTTGGAAAAGAACATGCTAAAGGACGCAAAGAGGGAGATTTAAAAGAATTCTGGCACTTTGGCCAGTACGTGGACGCCTCTTCTAAGTATGCGGCAGAGTACCCTGAAAATGTAAATGTTGCCGAATTACCTCGTTTTAATGTTGTAGGTAAAGAAGCGTATCAGATGCTTGAAAAAACAGGTGTTTATGTATTAAGAGCCCTGGCTTTGCATTTAGGTTTAGATGAGTTCTATTTTGACCAGTATGCTCAAGAAGGAAACTCTATTTTAAGACCAATCCACTACCCTCCTATTACTACTGAGCCGGAAAATGCGATTCGCGCAGCTGCTCACGGAGACATCAACCTAATCACATTATTGATGGGTGCTCAGGGTAAAGGTCTACAGGTACAAAATCATGATGGCGAATGGATTGATGCTATCGCAGAAGACGATCAGTTGGTGATTAATGTTGGAGATATGTTGTCGAGACATACCAACAACAAATTAAAATCGACGATTCATCAGGTAGTTAATCCGCCAAGAGAATTATGGGGAACTTCACGTTATTCTATCCCGTTTTTTATGCACCCGGTAAGCGATATGAAGCTGGATTGTTTAGAAAACTGTATTGATGACGAGAATCCTAAGAAATTCGAAGATATTACAGCGGGAGATTATTTATACGAACGCTTGGTAGATTTAGGTTTAATCAAAAAATAAACATAAATTAAATTCCAATCTTTAAATTCCAAATTCCAAACTCATCATTGGGATTTGGAATTTAATTTTTACATCCTATATTTATTGGAATTTATTTGAAGCATAAAACCCATGGACTTACAAGATCAATTAAAAAATTTGTTTCCGGATCATGTCGAATCTAACGAACCTGAGGAAATTCAGGAGCAGGATCACGTTCTTTTCATTCAAAAAGAGCCCATGATTTGTAAATTCGAAAAACGAAAAGGAAAAGCCACCACCATAATCGAAGGCTACGAAGGATCTGATGAAGATTTTAAAGTTTTGGCCAAAGAAATCAAAACCAAACTTAGCGTTGGCGGTACTTTTAAAGACGCGGCTATAATCATTCAGGGCGATTATCGCGACAAAATAATGGAAATCCTTAAAGCTAAAGGATTTAAAACGAAAAGAGTCGGCGGATGATGATTGTAGATTTTAGATTGTAGATTTTTCAATTTTCAAAAAATCTAAGAACCTTAGCCCCTCAGAACCTTAAAAAAACTAAGAAACATTAAAAAAAATGATACAAAATTCAGAATTAATACTTAATCCGGACGGGAGTGTTTACCATTTAAACCTTCGTCCTGAACATATAGCACACGATATTATTTTCGTAGGAGATCAAAACAGAGTAGAAAAAATTACTCAGTTTTTTGATTCTATTGAATATTCAACACAAAAAAGAGAATTCAAAACCCAAACGGGGATTTACAAAGGAAAAAGAATCTCTGTAATGTCAACCGGAATTGGTCCTGACAACATTGATATTGTGATAAACGAGCTTGATGCTTTGGTGAATATCGATTTGGAAACACGTCAGCCAAAAGAAAACTTAACTTCTTTGAATATTATCCGAATTGGAACTTCAGGTTCATTACAGGCTGATATTCCGGTAGACAGTTTTGTTATGTCTAAATTTGGATTGGGATTAGACAATATGCTTCGCTCTTATTTAATTGACGAAGTTTCGAATGCTGCCATCGAGGATGCATTTATCACGCATACCAACTGGGACATTAAAAAAGGAAAACCGTATGCGATTGCCTGTTCTGAAAAACTGGAAAAAATTATCGAGTCGGATCAAATGTTTAAAGGAATCACTGCTACAGCCGGAGGTTTCTACGGACCACAAGGACGTGTTTTACGTTTGAACATCCAGGATGAGGAATTAAACAGTAAAATGGATAATTTTAATTTTGACGAGCAAAGAATTACCAATTTAGAAATGGAAACTGCTGCTATCTACGGACTTTCAGCACTTTTAGGACATAACGCCTTGTCTTTAAATGCTATCATCGCCAATCGTGCTTCAGGAACTTTTAGCGAAGATCCTTATAAAGCGGTAGATGCGCTTATTGCTTATACTTTAGACAAACTGGCAACAAACAAATAATGATCGGACACATCATAATGGAACCTGTAAAGAGGTTTACATTGGGTATCGGTGGATTATTCAGATGGTTATTTTTTCGATTTCTAAATGCAGCTATTGAGGATCGATACCCTAAAAATCTTGAATATTACCTGGATCAAAAAAATGAAGTTGTGGACAAAAATGGTTTTACAACAGCTCAGAAAAATGGCCTGATTGGAATGCTTATTTTTATATTTATCATAATTTTTATTAAAAAAATTGAATAACATATTTTATTAAATAATGCAAAACGCTATTCTTAAATTTGAACTATTACTGAATGAAAATGCCGCTTATTTCCCTTCTTTGGCAAGTGAAATTTTAGAGGCGAAAATCCCGGGAAAATGGTCTAAGAAAGAAGTTATTGGGCATTTGGTTGATTCAGGAATTCATAATCTGGTTCGGTTTACCGAAATTAATTATTTGGAAAAACCTTACCATCACAGACCTTATAACCAAATGGATTTGGTAAATTTAAATCAGTATCAGACCATGGACATTTATGATCTGACACAACTTTGGCTTTCTATCAACCGACAAATCGTAAGAATCATGAAATCGGTTAATGAAAAGGCTTTAGAGTATGCAATCATTTTAAGTGATGGGTCTGAGATTGATTTAAAATTTTTAATGACCGATTATGTAGAACATTTAGAACATCATATTCATCAAATAAGATCCTAGCTTATGTTTTTAAGAGTTGCCCGACATACCGATAATATTGAAAAAATGGTTGATTTTTATGTCAATGTCCTTGGCTTTGAAGTTTTGGGCAGCTTTCAGAATCATAAGAATTACGATGGTGTTTTTCTTGGAATGCTCGGATTGGACTGGCATTTTGAATTTACACAATCTAAAACAAAAGCAAATCATACGTTTGACGAGGATGATGTTATTGTACTTTATCCAAAATCAATCATAGATTACAACGAGCTGGTAGACAGAGTAGAACGCAACAACATCTCAATCTTAACTGCAACCAATCCTTTTTGGAATGAGAATGGAAAGATGTTCTTAGATCCTGACGGTTATCGCATTGTATTATCGCCTTTAAAGGCAGTAATCAGCGAAATTAACTAGCTTGATAAAAACAATTACAAAATTAAACCATGGCAGAAACGCATAAAAAAATCCTGTTTAAATACTACAGCACTTATCTCGAAGAAATAGTTTCAGAAACCATGTGGGCTGAAATTATAGATTTAGAGAAAGGGTATTTCAAACTGGATAATATTCCCTTTTTTGGGCCTCTAATTGCAACGGATGACACTTTTCGGGCAGAGTATGATGAAAATGAAAAGTGTTTTATTCACAAAGAAACCATAGAACATTCAGGAAACTCAATCGTTCAGGTTCTGATTTTAGAAAAAGGGTTTGACAAAGAAATCATACGTGAAAAATTAAAAGCGATAAACTGCCTGTCAGAAGGCCTGAACGATACCTTTCTGGCTGTTGAAATCGCAAAAAACACCGATTATTCACTTGTAAAAAATGTATTATCGGAGTATGAATCGAATGCCATAATTGAATTTGCCGAGCCTTGTCTCTCTGATAAACACAGAACAGATTTGTTAAAAAATTAATTCCCCGAATAAACTTAGAATACGCTTAACCAACTTAAACTTATACCAGAATGAAAACTGTAAAAATTGTAGGTGTTCCTGAACACTTCAATTTACCATGGCAACTTTGCATTGAAAGTGGTGAATTTGAAGCCGAAAACATAGATTTGCAATGGAAAGATATTCCGGAAGGTACTGGCAAAATGTGTCAGATGCTGCGAAATGATGAAGCTGACATTGCTGTTATTTTAACCGAAGGAATCATAAAAGACATTATCGCAGGAAACCCCAGCAAAATAGTTCAGATTTACGTACAATCTCCTTTGATTTGGGGAATTCACGTCGCTGCAAAGTCAAACTTTGAAACGGTGAAGGACCTTAAAGGCAAAAAAGCAGCCATTTCGAGACTAGGTTCGGGGTCGCAGCTGATGGCGTATGTGAATGCACACGAACAAGGCTGGAAAACCAATGATTTACAGTTTGAAATTATCAATACCATTGACGGAGCCGTTGAAGCTTTGACCAACGAAACTGCCGATTATTTTATGTGGGAACGTTTTATGACCAAACCACTGGTTGATAAGGGCATTTTCAGAAGAGTTGGTGACTGCCCTACTCCATGGCCTTCTTTTGTCATAACAGTTAGAGACGAATTTTTGAAAAAGAATCCGAAAATTGTCGAAAAAATACTGGAGATCATCAATAGAACGACTCAGGATTTTGCTGAGATACCAAATATTGACAAAACCTTGTCGGAACTTTTCAATCAAAAACCCGAAGACATTCAGGAATGGTTAAAACTAACACAATGGTCTCAGAAGCAACTGACAGAGAAAGCTTTTGATAAAATTCAAAATCAGTTATTTGATCTCGGAATTATTGATAAAAAAAGTACTTTTGTTGAAACCGTAAAAGCGCTGTAAAAACTGCTTTTGATTCTTATGATAAATTTTCCTAAAATTGACTTTCCGCAATTAAAATCCAAATTACAGGTGAAATCACCTTGGGATAGGATTATTATTATGCTGTTGAGTCTTTTAATAACGATTCCGATCTTTATCATATTACATCAAAACCTGATCGATTTAGAATGGAAATTCAATCTGGATCGTGTTTTTATCTTTTTGTTTGTTTTTGCTGCTGTTTTTTTTCTTTTAATGTTACTCAGAACGATCATCATTCTTTGTATTGCAGTGTATTTACTGGTTTTGTTCTACGGAAGTGTTATCGGAAACTACGGTTTTAGTGAAATCTCCGAAGATTACAATTCGATGGTTTATACCATGTCAGATAATCCGTTTCCGCAGGATATTATCGTGGCTAAACTGTTGCCTTTTCCCAATAAGTCAAAAATCATCAATGCGATTGAGTACCAAAATCCAAAGGTTCGAAACTTTGCGATAATGGCTACTACCAAACATTTCAAAGGTTTAAAAGGATATTCCGACTACAGAACCATCATTCAGTGTTTTGCTGTATTTAAGGAAATAAACAGCCGTTGGAACTATGTCAACGACCCCAAAGAGGGCGATTACATTGCAACAGCCAGTGAATCCTTAGAGTATTTCTCGGGCGATTGCGACGATCATTCTATTTTGATGGCGGCAGCTATTCGCTCTATTGGCGGAACTCCGAGATTAATTCATACCAAAGGACACATTTACCCTGAGATCCTTATTGGTTCGGCCATCGACTTAGAAAAAGTCAACTACCTGATTAAGAACGTTCTTTTTGTAAAAGAGAGTTACGGTAAAAAAATTCATTACCATATGGACGAGCGTGGTCAGGTTTGGATGAATCTGGATTATACTGCCAAATACCCTGGCGGCCCATTTATGTATGAAGAAATTCTGGGAGCTTTGACACTAAACTAGTTACCAAAAACCAGTCAAAATCATAAGTCACTCATATACTGACACTTTATCTTAACCGCACTGTTTATTGGCCTTTAGCGTACAGTTGAGTGTTTGACATCTCAAATTTTATAAATATTTGATTTTTAGATTTTTAATTAAAATAAATTTTGTAATTTTCTGTAGTTTAACATCTAATCACAAAATCATGAAAAAATCTAAATTACTTATCTTCGGAATTGCATTACTGACAGTGCTAATGGTTTCTTGTCACAAAGGTCGAAATAGATTAGTGAACTCCTGGAAAATTACTGCTGTAGAGCCTAAAGAGCCGCTTTCAGATTCTCTGAAAAATGTAATTCTAACTCAGGGCACACTAACTTTTACGGAGGATGGGCACGTGACCGGATTTCTGACTCAAGAAATCAACGATGGTACTTATGCGCTGACAAAAGGTGGAAAAAATTTAGTAATTAAAGATGAAACCGGCACTCCATATCCTTGCGAAAGTACTATTACAGAAGATCAACTGACTCTGGACAGTAAAGAAATGAAAATTACCCTCAAAAAAATATAATGTTTTACACTTTAAAACAATCAAACCACTCTTTTTTAACCGCAAAGAGTGGTTTTTATTTTGCTTAGCTTTTGTGAATTAGCATTTTAAGCCTAACTTTAATGCACCCAAATCATTAAACCTTAATTGAACCTATGTCTTTAAATTCGAAAAAAATATTTCTAATCGACGGTTTAGGAGCCTTATTCTCTACCCTTTTATTGGGCGTCGTATTGGTTGAATTGGAAATCTACTTTGGGGTTCCCCAAAAAACACTCTATCTTCTTGCTGCCTTAGCCTGCCTGCTAATGGCTTCTTCGTTTGCGAGTTATTGGCTTGCAAAAGAAAACTGGCGCGGCTGTCTTAAAATTATTGCCTTTGCCAACCTGTTGTATTGTGGTTTCACGGCAGGTCTGTTACTGTATCTTTATACCCATATCACCTCTTTAGCGGTATTTTATTTTCTGGCAGAAATTGCGATTATACTTTTTCTGGCCAGAACCGAACTAAAAATTGCAAGCCGTTAGCGCCATCGACACCATTTCTTCCTTACAAACTTTCCGTTCGGAAAGCCTGAAATCATTGATAATCTTCTGATTGCCTAAAAAATAGTTAAAAAAAATATCGCTAAAAATTTTGTGCAGTCAAATAACTGCATTATATTCGCAGTCAAATAACTGCACAATGGAAATTCGTAGAGATGTATTTCAGGCAATTGCCGACCCTACCCGCAGGGCAATCTTAAGCTTAGTAGCGATCCAGTCAATGACACCGGGTGTTATTGCTGCAAATTTTGATTCTTCAAGACAAACGATCTCCAAACACATTCAAATACTAACCGAATGTGAATTATTAGAGCAAACACAAAACGGAAGAGAAATTCACTACCTCACCAATGCCAAAAAAATGAAAGAAGTAGCCGATT
>JAHEZJ010000035.1:9286-69757 GCA_023251135.1 Flavobacterium sp.
GACGATCGTTTTAACAAACTGGAAACCATCATGAAAAACTATAAACCAAAAGAATAACCTTATTTATGGAACGAAAAACAAAAATTAGTGCCGAAGACGGCCAACAGGATCTGGTGATTACACGGGAATTTGATCTTCCGCTGAAATTATTGTTTATGGCTTATGTAGAACCCGAGATTGTCGAACAATGGATGGGAACTAAAGTACTGAAGCTCGAGAATAAAAAATACGGCAGCTGGCAGTTTGAAACTTCCGATAACAAAGGAAATGTTGTTTTTAAAGCCAACGGAGTAATTCACGAGTTTTTTCCCGAACAGAAAATCACACGAACCTTTGAAATGGAGGGCTCCCCTTTTCCGCCGCAGCTTGAGTTTCTTGAATTTGAAGCCGTAACCGCTGAAACCAGCCTGTTAAGAATGCATATTATTTATAAATCTGCTGCACTCAGAGATCAGATGTTAAAACTGCCTTTTGCCCAGGGAATCAATATGGCGCACAACAGATTACAGGAAATTGCTAATAAACTAAACTAACTTAAACTAAAAATCATGAAAAAAAGAGACAAAATTATTTATTGGGTTGCTACAGTATGGCTGGCATTAGGAATGGTATCAACAGGAGTTGTACAATTGTTACAAATAAAAGAAGAAGCCAGTATGATAGAACGTTTGGGTTATCCGCTGTATTTTTTAACACTGCTTGGAGTTTGGAAGTTATTGGGCACTATCGCCATTTTGATTCCTAGATTCCCTTTACTGAAAGAATGGGCTTATGCCGGGTTCTTTTTTGCCATGAGTGGAGCTGTTTTTTCTCATTTTGCTGTCGGAGATCATCCAAAAGAATTATTCGGCCCGGTATTGCTTATCGTTCTTACGGTTGTATCCTGGTACTACAGACCTACAGAAAGAAAAACGGCTTTGGTGAGTGCGTAATTTTTTAAGTCTTGGTAAGCACCGAAAAAAAACATTTATTAAAATATTTATCCCCTAAAATATAAAGAAATGAAAAACAAACTGTCAGCAGAACAAAGCGAGGAGTTATTGAAAGTATTAAGAATTCGTTTTGAAAACAACATGAACCGACACAAAGGCTTAGATTGGGACAACGTTCAGAAAAAACTGGAAGCAAACCCGGAAAAACTCTGGTCCCTCGATGAGATGGAAAGAACTGAAGGAGAACCGGATGTTGTGGGGTTTGATTCAAAAACAAACGAGTATATTTTCTTCGATTGTTCAGCCGAAAGCCCAAAAGGACGCAGAAGTTTGTGTTTTGACCATGAAGCCTTAGAAAAAAGAAAAGAACACAAACCAGCCGGAAGCGCTGTAAACATGGCCGAAGAGATGGGAATTGAGCTTATGGATGAAACACAATACAAACAGCTTCAAAAACTCGGTAAGTTTGATGCTAAAACCTCAAGCTGGATCGCTACACCTGCTGAAATTCGCAAACTGGGAGGCGCGCTATTCTCTGATTTTCGTTACAATACCGTATTTGTGTATCACAATGGCGCAGAGTCTTATTATGCTGCAAGAGGTTTTAGAGGAGCTTTGAACGTTTAATGAATTTTAACAACTGTGCTTATGAATCCAAAAGTTGATTTTTATTTTGAGAATGCCGAGAAATGGCAAGCAGAACTGGAAGAATTGCGAAAAATCGCTTTGGATTGCCAGTTGACCGAAGAATTAAAATGGGGTACCGCCTGCTACACGCTTCACAACAGCAATATTGTTCTAATCCATTCTTTTAAAGAGTATTGTGCGTTTCTGTTTTTTAAAGGAGCTTTGCTAAAAGATACCGATCAGATTCTAGTACATCAAAGTGAAAATGTGCAGGCCGCGCGACAAATTCGCTTTACGAGTCTTGAAGAGATTGTTACTCAAAAATCAATCTTAAAAACCTATATTTATCAGGCTATTGAAGTAGAAAAAGCAGGTTTAAAAGTGAAACTAAAGAAAACTGAAGAATTTAAGATGGCCGAGGAATTTCAAGAGAAATTAGATGAAAACAAGGCTTTAGAAACTGCTTTTAAAGCTTTAAGTCCGGGTCGTCAACGTGCTTATTTACTGCATTTTTCAGCTCCTAAAAACTCCACAACCAGAGCGTCAAGAGTTGAAAAAGTCATCGATCAGATTCTTGAAGGAAAGGGATTAAAAGACTGATCTCTTTGGAAAAACAACTAATGCTGTTGTCAAAAATAAATTGATATGAAGAAAGAAATGTTCTTTTCAGTGAAGGCTTTGATTATAAAAAACGATGCTTTTTTAGCTGTTTATAACCTTGTAGAGGGAATTAAAATATGGGATTTACCTGGTGGCAGAATGGAATTTGGAGAGACTGCCGAGGAAACATTGAAAAGAGAAATTAAAGAAGAATTAAATCTCGAGATCAGACCCGTTAAAGTAATTGACACCTGGAATTATAGGCCTACCGATAATTGTCAGATTACAGGAATTATTTACTATAGTGAACTCGTTACAAATCAGATTAAAATATCAGAGGAACACGACGGCTACGATTGGATTGGGTTTGAACAAGCGGATGCCTTTTTTACAAAAGATTTTCTCTTAGATCAAATACGACTTTGGGATTGGAATTCAATCAGGAATGATAGTGTTAGATTTATTAAATCCGTTGATTAATCTCTGCTATCCCTTTTTTATCATTTTGACAGAAGGGATACTCGAGAAAGGGACTAAATTTTGACTTTACCAAAAGAAATTAGTTTTATCTTAGTATTAAAAACAAATCTTATGGAAGACCAAAAAAATCAAACCGACCACTCCTCTGCTGACCAAACTCCGAAAGTAACCGGAGTTGGAGGCATATTCTTTTTTTCAGAAAATCCGAAGGAAACCAGAGAATGGTATGCCAAAAATTTAGGACTCGAAGTCAACGATTGGGGATCTACTTTTGAATCCCGAAAAATAGATGCGCCCGACGTTGTAGAATCGCTTCAATGGAGCCCATTTAAAAAAGATGATGCTTATTTTTTGCCTTCCAAAAAAGAGTTTATGATTAATTATCGGGTACAGCATATCGAAGCTCTCGTTGCTCAGCTCAAAGAAAATGGAGTAACCGTACTCGATGATATTGCCACCTACGATTATGGAAAGTTTGTACACATTATGGATACCGAAGGCAATAAAATTGAGCTTTGGGAGCCTTCATAGGATGTATTAGCCTTCTCAGCACAAATAAACTATTTTTTTTCTCACGCAGATCTTGCAGATTTGGCAGATTTTTTATTCTGAAATAGTTCTAAGCTATGCGGAAGTAACGTGTTCCTTTTATTTATCCTTCTAAGCACATAGAAAAACTATATTTCTATGTGTTTGTTTTTTTTACGCAGATCTCGCAGATTTAGCAGATTTTTTATGCTGAAAATTTTTCTTAGTAATGATATTCGATCGAAGTATCTAATTGCCTCTAGGCTGAAATAGCTTAAAAACTATTTTGACAGACATAGGGGCGTTATAAAAATGCAATTCAGTTTCATGAGAAATGTCCATTGCATAGCTCTTTGAAAAACCAATCTTCTGAAAACTTAAAGAAACTTATAAAAGATGTGGCTAAAGCATTGTTTAGCCCATTAAATACTGCATTAATTACAAAGATAATTCCTATATTCGTCGACAGGGAAGTTAATTTTTAACATTTCCAACTAACAATCAAAAAATACCCTAACCTTAAAAAAAAATTATGAAAAAAGTAACCCGTCTGTTTACATTAATGCTCTTTATTTGTTACGCATCTACCCCTCTCTATTCGCAAATTACATCTGAAAAAATCGATCTTTTAATGCAGGATGCTTTAGAGAAATTTAAAGTGGCAGGCGCCTCAATTGCGGTTGTTAAAGACGGGAAAGTAATTCATCAAAAAGGATATGGTGTCGCCTCTATCGAAACCAAAAAAGCCGTAAATGAAAGCACCAATTTTCAGATAGCCTCCAACAGTAAAGCTTTCACAACTGCCGCATTGTCTATACTAGAGGATGAAGGCAAATTGAAATGGACGGATAAAGTGAAAGATCATCTTCCTAAGTTTAAAATGTATAACGATTATGTTACGGAAAATTTCAACATACAAGATTTACTAACGCATCGCAGCGGACTTGGATTGGGCGTGGGTGATTTGATGTTTTTTCCCGACGGTTCCAATTTTACAATAAATGATGTTCTGACAGGTTTTCAGCATTTTAAACCGGTATCAGCTTTTCGAACTAAGTTTGATTATGACAATTTACTGTATTTAGTAGCAGGCGAATTAATTGCCAAAGTAAGTGGTATGACTTATGAAGATTTTATACAAACACGAATTATTGATCCTTTGCAAATGAGCAATTCTTTTGCACAAAGCGACAGGATAAAAGATAAAAGCAATCTGGCGGTATCACATTCATCAGAATCCGGAACTATAAAACGAATTGATGGATTTGGAGTACAGATAAACGGTGCTGCGGGAGGAATCATTTCAAACGCAGCCGATATGGCAAAATGGATGACTTTGTGCCTAAACAAAGGACAGTATGGAAGTGATTTGAAATCAACATTGTTTTCGGAGAAAAATCACAACGAAATGTGGCGTATTCATACGGTTGAAGAGGTAGATCGTAATCCAAGGTACAATTCGCATTTTAGCGGTTACGGCTTAGGCTGGGGATTAACTGATGTGAAAGGAAATCTAAAAGTATCTCATACCGGAGGTTTACCCGGAATGTTATCCGTTGTGATCATGTATCCGGATCTAAACCTGGGCATCGTGATTTTGACCAACACAGAGAATGGCGGTGGCGGACTTTTTACTGCCGTTAGTAATACTATTTCTGATAGTTATTTAGGACTGGACGATTTTGACTGGACCAATAAATTTGTGGAATGGATGAAACAAGGCAGAAATACCGGAGATGATGTTACCAAAAATGTTTGGGAAAAAGTAAAATCGGCAAAAAACGTAAAAGTAAAAAACGAAGATTTTATTGGTGTTTACGCTGACAATTGGTTTGGAGAAATCGAAGTATTTGAAAAAAACAAACAGTTATGGTTCAGATCCTATCGCTCACCAAAGTTAAACGGTCCTATGGCTTTTTACAACGCTAATACATTTGCCATAAAATGGGAATATCAGGCAATGAATTGTGATGCTTTTGCCATGTTTTCACTAGATGAAACCGGTAAGGCACAATCCATTAAAATGAAAGGCATCTCCCCTAATATTGATTTCAGTTTTGATTTTCAGGATCTGGATCTAAAAAGAGTAAACAAGTAAATTCCTTTTTTTACCGAAAAAGTTGATACAAAGTCCGCAAAGTTTAAGAGAAAGCTTTGCGGACTTTGTCTTTTCTTATCTAATCAAGCAGCGCTTTTAACGCAGATTCTTTTTGATTGATGATGAACAGTTGGCTTTTATCTTCTAATAAAACTTTATACTTAAATTCTTTAGCGGCATTAAACTTCCAGTTTTTTAGCTCCTTAAAACCACTCTTGATTAGCTTTAGATGCTCAGCATTATTTTTCGATACAATAATCATTTTGGTAAGGTTTGATTTTTGCATCTTTTCAAGTGCATTTATGCTTATTTCGGTTTCATCCTCTGATCTGGAACGGTAACGGTGCTTTTGTTTGATGACATCAAAATCTTTCTCATTTTCAGAAATAACATATCTGTAAGCCATAAGGTTATTCATCTCATCGATCCAGTTTGGAAATTTTGTTTCATAAATTCCAATATAACGATCGATAAAGTTTCCGTCTATTGCTTTCTTTTGAGAAAGATACTCGTTAAGCATGGGGTAAATTTCCTTTGCCATAAGATTGATATATTTTTTGTTGTACCAATCACCGCTATCTGCTTTTCCGTTCAGTTTTTCATATACATAACCATTAGCTAAGGAAGTTGCCAACGCCTCATTGAGTAAATGATAGGCATAATTACTGTATTTTGATTTACTTTCTTTAAAACTCTTGTCGATGTTTTTTTTAAGGTCCAAGGACTGCTCGTTGTAAATAATATGATAGGTTTCGTGCAGCATCACACTAAAAAGATCTTTATAATCTGTTAAATCGGTCTGAATGGCACTGATAAAATTATTATCAAACGACTGTGCTGTAAAGCCTTTAGAATTGGGCAACGGATAAAATGCAATTTCAAAAGGAATTGTAGCGTCCCAACTCGAATTATAGAAAACCAAACCTGTTTCAAAATACTTCTCAATGTCATTTTCATTGGCATATCTGGTGATTTCAACGAGCTGTTTTTCGAATTTCTCTTTGTTGGGATGGTATATCAGTTCGTTGTAAATTGGAGTAAAAACAGCAATGATGCTGGTAAGATCATTCAGTGTTTTGTTTGTGACAATTCCGATAGAGCGTATTTTAAAGTCTTTTAGATTCTGTGTCTCAATTAAGTTTTTTCTCAAAAAATCAATGGATTGCATTGGCTTTTTAGAACCTTCCGGAAATTCCTCAAATTTATAGCTGTAATCCAGTACTAGTTGGTCAAATTCTTTTGCTAATTTCTGAAACTCTTCGGTATTGTATTTTGATTTTTGAAATTCCGTTTTAAAAACATTATCCGGATAGTTTTCAGATAAATTCTGAAGAAAAACAAAAACAGCCAATTGTTCGGAATACTTAATATTAAATGCTGGTTTTTGAGCAAAGGACAAATGTGTTACCGCGCACAGCATGAAAACTAAAACTTTGATTTTCATTGTAATTTTTATCATTTATGAATTAAGATTGGTTTAGATTAGCATTAGAAGTAACAAAAATAACCCGGTAACAAATAACTACACCCTACATAAAAATCAACTCGCTTGATACAATCCTTAATAACTCTTATAAACCGTTTTTAGTATCTAAAGCCCAATCATTTTGCACTGGCCATCTTTTGTCTTAAATTTGTGCCTTGCTACCCGCATAGCAAAGTTCTTCTACTAATGAAGAATCTAAATCAAGTGAAAAAAGTGAAAGTGAATACGGTAGAAAATACAGCAGGAAACTGGACGATTTGTCCGGAATGTCTGGGGCGCGGCAAAAAAAGCCAAAGGCTCAGCAAAAAAGTACGACTCCGTTATCAGATCGCACTAGAGGAATTTGAAAAAGCAGCTGGCTCAGGAACTCCCCCGTCCCGTCCTAAAGCGCATCTTAACAGCTGTACCAACTGTAATGGGTCGGGATTAGTCCCTTCTGTTAATCCTACAATTGTAGATACCGAAAACTATCCGCATGTTGCGATTATTGGTGCCGGTATTGGTGGTGTGGCCCTGGCTGTCGCCTGCCTGCATCGTGGGATTCCTTTTACGTTATACGAACGCGATACCAACTTTGACGCCCGATCACAAGGCTACGGACTTACTTTGCAGCAGGCCAGTAAAGCAATCGAAGGTTTCGGTATTTTTTCTTTGGAAGAAAAAGTGATTTCAACAAGACATCTGGTGCATACTACCGACGGAAAAGTAATTGGTGAATGGGGCATCCGAAAATGGATTCCATCCGATACAAAAACGGCTCCGAAGCGAACCAATATGCACATTGCCCGGCAATATTTGCGCTCGGCACTACTAAAACAACTGGGTGACCATGAGGTGGTACAATGGGGACACCAACTAATCGATTTTAAGGAATCTGATAATCAAAAGGTTACTTTGAAATTTGAAGTAGATGGCGAAATAAAAAACGCCACAGCCGATTTAGTAGTTGGAGCCGATGGCATTCGAAGTTCGGTACGAAAACTATTGATTGATGATACCATTACTCCTTTGCGTTATTTGGGATGTATTGTAATATTGGGGATTTGTCCTTTATCAGCTCTTGAAGGCCTTGACAGTTCTTTACTGGATTCGGCAACTGTTTTTCAAACGGCCAATGGCAATGAACGCATTTATATGATGCCTTACTCTTCTGATGCTGTAATGTGGCAGCTGAGTTTTCCAATGTCAGAAGAAGAAGCCAAAGCGCTTAGTGCTCAGGGCCCACAGGCATTAAAAGAAGAAGCATGCCGCAGAACACAATGGCACACTCCTATTCCTGAAATATTATTGGCAACTCTGGCCACTCAAATTTCCGGTTATCCGGTGTATGATCGCGAATTGCTTCATTCCGAATTATTGTCTAAAAACGGGCAAGCGACTTTAATAGGCGATGCAGCTCATCCTATGAGTCCTTTTAAAGGTCAAGGAGCAAATCAGGCCTTACTGGATGCACTTTCTTTGGCGCGTGGGATCGTAAGAGGATGCCGACCGTTATCGCAGTGGAGAAAAAGTGGAATACGCGAAAGTGTGCTTACGGAATATGAATCAGAAATGCTTAAGCGAAGTGCTAAAAAGGTAAAAGATTCTGCTGATGCAGCGGAGTTCCTTCATTCTGAAATAGTGCTTCATGAAGGCGATGAACCAAGAGGAAGGTGTTTAAAGAAAAAATAGGCAATAATCGTTTATTGATTTTTATTTTTTTTCTCGCAGATTCTGCAGATCTGGCAGATTTTTTCTTTCCCGTACCTATACAAAAAGGAACCATTTTGGGATTGGCCTTTTTCTCTATATAACGCTGTTTTTTTTATTGTTTTTTTCTCGCAGATTTTGCAGATCAGGCAGATTTTTCTTTACCGTACATATACAAAAAGGAGCCATTTTTTGATGGCTCCTTTTCTATAACTGATGTGTTTGTTTATTGAATTCTTTTTACAGACAATTTATCCAAACAGAAATAAGCCGCAGTATTCATTCCGTAAACCGGATGTGAATCTGTTGAAGCCATTTGGAAAACAAGGTATTTTACATCTCCTAAACCTTGAAGTGCTGTAGTGTTTACATTGATCCATCCTGTTGGCATTACCAAAGAACC
Organism: Flavobacterium sp.; assembly: GCA_023251135.1. GTDB lineage: Bacteria > Bacteroidota > Bacteroidia > Flavobacteriales > Flavobacteriaceae > Flavobacterium. The sequence goes on from JAHEZJ010000035.1 coordinate 18,130, forward strand.
TCCTGTGTAATCTGCCAATGATTGTGTGATTGGAGCGGTAATTGTTCCGCTCGCATCTACACCGTAGATCAACAATTCAAAATGATCTCCAGAAGAAAATGCCTGAGCAAAACCGTCTCCGTACAAACAGCCGTAATATGGCCATGGATGATTGTTGATTTTAAGTCCTTTTATCTGATACAATCCTGTGTTTCCAATTTTAATCCAGTTAGAGAAACCTGCTTCTGTAAACGTAGTTCCCTGTGGATTTTTTGGGTCGGTGTAGCTTGACCAATACGCTACAATATAAGGATCTCCTGTTGTTCCCGGAGTTCCAGCAGCAATGGTCGATGAAGTACCAAAACCACTTCCTGCCATAGTCCCCCACTGATTGGCAACCCATCCGTTAGATCCGCCAGAACCTGCTCCTGAACCATAATTTGTAATATCATTTACATTAGATACAATAAAACCATCCCAATAGTTGTAACCTGATGATGTTCCGCTATGTGAAAATTTAAATATATCAACTGTTAAATTGGTATTTGCCACATAGGTATTTTGCCAATACTTCCCTCCTGTTGTTGATGTTCCGCTAGTCAACAAAGAACTGGTCAGGTTAAGCGTAGAAGTTGTTCCTATCGAAGGATCGGTCACTGCACTTTTAGAAGTTGAGCCTGAGCTTTTTACTGCTGCGTTGCCGTTTTCGTTGTTTGAAAGGTTTTCTTCATTGCTACAAGACGAAAGTCCCAGCATCAAACCTACTGCCAAAAAATAAAGTACTTTTTTCATTATTTATAAAATTTAGGATTAATATACTTGGTTGGTTAATAAAACAGTGTTGTTCAAACTTTTTGATTATTTGCCTGCCGCAAAATTTAAATCTTCAGCCTGTTTAAACGAATTGGTTACCAGGTCTAATGCCCCGATCTCTGTGAATGTAGGTACATATACTTTTACGAAGTCTATTCCCGGCAGTTGTACTTTAACGCCATTACTGTCTACAGCCCAGCTGATATCTATAGAAGGATCTTTGATACCACCGTAACCCCATTCAAAAGTCCCTACATTGAAGGCTGTACCTTCTCCGTCACTAATGTCTTTTGTTGGTAAATTGATTTTTGTTCCTTTCAGTGTATAAGAATCCCCAAGCCATTGTGGATAATAGTTGTAACGTCTCCATTTTTTTGTTCTGGTTATAAAACCAGTTTCCTTTTTATTATTGGTCCATTTAAGATATTCCTTGTCAAACTGCCAATCCGATTTTCCTGCTACAGCAGTTTTATTGACATCTGGCTTATAATAAGTAATCTCGTAATTTTTTACTGTAGACGATTTATAATACTCACTTCCCGCTATTTCATACCACTCATTGTCTTCTGCAATACCATTTTTATTTGCATCGTAAGCAACAGCGATACTTACAGGAGAGAATTTTGAAGCGTTAGAGATCGCGTTCATCTGAACCGTAAAATCTCTTTTGCCATAAACATTGATCACCGTATGGTCAAATTTTGTCACGATGTACCCTCCAAAAGTCCCCAGATCAACCAGATTTCCGTCGGCAAGATTGGTTTGTGCATTTTCTATCGCTTCTGCTTTTGTTGCAAATTCAAAGCTGTCATTATTGTAATGCGGAGCCGGTACATAATCAATAATCGAAAAGGCTTTTGACGTATAGACTTTACCCGTTTCTGCAACGGTTACTTTTGTTGCTGCCTGTTTTACTACCTTGTTCAATGTTACCGTAAGATCTACAGCATAACTCAAAGCTTTTGGTGCTATAAACTTTAAAGTCTTGGTATCGCCAATAACAGAGTCTTTAGCCACACCGTCTTTTCCTGTTATTTTTACGGTCCATTTGTACTGTGCAACGGCACCGTTGGCATTTTCAATAACCACCTCCGGATCAATAGCTACCACATTGTATCGTTCTGTCTTAAAATCGGCTTGCAATTTCAAAGTAAGTGACGGATCTTTAACCGGTTCGGGTTTAGGTTCTTCTACTACAGGATCCGGTTTTGCATCATCGTTACTACAATTGTAAAAAACACTAATGGCCATTAGGCATAAAGTATATTTGATAAACTTTTTCATATTTCTTATTCTCTTACTTTTTTAGATTGTATTTTTTTATGATCTGAAGATCGGCAGCTCCCGAGAATCGGGTGGCCATTGACGATTGCTGGTGGCAAAGTCCCATTGGCTCACTCACACAGTTCACCACTTTTATAAAATGAATTCCCGGAAGATTGGCTTTGTTGCCGTTTTTATCAACCGCCCAGTCAATATCAATATCCGGACTTTTAGCATTGACATACCCCCACTCCGGAGCATCGAAATTCCACAAAGTAGTTTGTCCGGGGCGTACTGCCGCAAAATTTACATTTAACTTTGTTCCTTCATAAACAACGGTAGTTTGAGTTACCCAGGATGGATAATATTCTTTTTTAGTTTTTGATCGTGGCAAAAAGTAAGTCTGAGACTGATTGTTCTCACAGTAAAGATGTTCACGGTCTAAAAAGGGATCATTTGGTCCGCTTACCACAACTTTTTTGCCTGCTGCTGGTTTCTGATAGGTTATTTTAAAATTCTTAATGGTATTTTCTTTGGCATGTTGACTTCCTATAATCTCATACCACTCGTCATCATCCGGTTTCCCGTTTGCATTTTTATCATAAGCTACATAAATTAATCCTGGAGCCGGTGGATTGGCTTTATCGATCAGATCTGCGCCGTAAACTCTGAAATCTTTCTTTCCGGGAATATTAATCACCATATGATCAAATCCAACCGCAATCGAACCTCCAAAACCTCCTAAGTCAATTGGATATCCTACACTGGTTTCATTTATCCTTCCCAATGCTACCTTCATAACATCAGCTTTCGCAAATCCGTCTTTGTACAAATCATTAGCAAACATACCCGGTGCCGGGCTAAAATCGAAAATGCTTGTGATGTAAGGATTGTAATTCTGAGCTTCATTTATTACATTGACAGTAGTTGCGCTTGTTCCTTTTTTATCTCCTTCGGTAACATTTAATGTTAGCTCATAAGCTCCCGGATACAGGGCGATAAATCGCAAATCTTTGGCAGTCCCTACTACAGAATCTTTGGTTTGGTTGTAAGGATTTTTTTTAAGTACCCACTCATAACTAGGGTTAGTTGTTTCGGCAGAAGCGGTAATATTCAAAACATTAAAGGTAGCTACTTCAAATTTTCCCTGAAGTTTTACTGCTATTGGTATAACTAGTCCTTCTCCTGAATTGGCATCATTTTTATCGTCATCGCTGCATGCGGTAAATACCGATGCTAAAGCAAATAATAATAAATGGGCAAAGTTTTTTTTCATAATTCTGGTATAATAATTTAGTTTAATACATTTTTGAATGGCGTTATCGCGTTGGAATACTTTCACCTGACAGGTGCAAATCGGTTGCTCCCATGATCTCAGTTGAAGTTTCTCCCAACCACCCCGCCTGCTGATTAAGACCGTTGTATACTTTTACAAAATCGATTCCCGGAAGCATTACTTTGTTTCCGTTTTTATCTATAGCCCAGTTGATGTCTATAGCTGAATCGTCATCACCATTTGGAGCATTATCAGCATATCCGTATAAAAAGGCATATTGCACAAAGTAACTTCCTGTTCCGCTTTCATCCACTGCGTTATCCGGCAACCTTGTTCCTTTAAAAGTAATAGAAGCCTGATCTCTAAGCCATTTTGGCCAGTAATCTAAAGAATGATTGTAAGCGTTATTTTGGATCAGATAACCGCTTTTACCCTGATTGTCTTTCCAATAAATGTATTCCATATCAACAAAACCTACCGTACCCGTAGTTCCTCCCGGTACCGGTTTTTTGTTAGGATCTGGACGATAATAAGTGATTTCATAATGCTGAATTGTTTTAGGCATTTTATGCCCGCCTCCTTCTATTTCGTACCATTCATCGTCCGGAAGTCCGTTTTTATTTTTATCGTAAGCCACCATTATCACTCCTGCCTCACTGCTTCCGCCTCTCATTGTGCTGTTCGAATTAGGGTTGGCTTCTGCCCAAAATGCATTGCCCAGCACTCTAAAATCACGTTTGCCTTTGACGTTAACCACAGTATGATCAAACCCAAAAACAACATAACCACCAAAGGCTCCCAGCGAAACAAGGTCCCCATTTTTCTTCGCCAGATAGGTATTGGCTCTTGATAAAATTCTTTCGGCAGTATCCCCGTCATTGGCAGCCGGTAGATCATTTATAAACTGTCCCGGAGCGGGTTTAAACTCAAATACCTTTGCGATATAGGTTTTATACTCCTTCGTTTCTTTTGTTACTGTAATAACTGCTTTTTGTGTTTGTATACTCCCTTTGTTATTTACCGCTACTGTTAATTCATAAACCCCGCTTTCTGCTGCGGCAAACAGCACTTCTTTTTCTGTAGTATTGGTTAGAGCATAGTTTTCGGATGTCGCTTTTGTAACACTCCAACTGTAGGTAGCTTCTGTAGCAGCGTTGATAGTAGAATTTATAGCCAAGATTGCAAATCGCTGCGTGTTAAGAGTCAGATCAGAACTTACCGGTGGCGGATTGTCATCCTCTTTTGCTGCATTATCCTCAGAACAGTTGCTTAAGCAGAGTGCCAAAATAAAAAAGAATAAGAACCGGAAATATTGGGAAGTGTTGTTAAACATGTGGTATTATTTAAGTTGGGAGTTGCTAAGGCAATAAAAATTGAAGTAATTGCAGTGAGGTTTTCAATTTTAATCATCAACCGGATACCGTACTGAACCCATCCCGTAGTTTTAAGAAAGAGCATTGTGATAGGATTGATTTTCTATAACATTCTCTTTCCGGACGAAATACTTTTAAAATGAGAGAACCGCGATGTAATACCCGCGACTGAAGTAAAGTAGAAACAAATGCAACAATAAATAAGAGTCCTTTTTCTGTATTATACATCACTAAATGAATTAAGTAAACTCCGGGATGTAATAATTAAAAAAGCAATAAGAGAGAATCCCGTCATAAAAAAATGACAGGTCCGTTTATTGTTGTTCAACTTTATTCCACGAAAGTCTTAAACTATGTGATTGTGGCAGGTCTCCTGACTTGTTCCATCTTTAAAACAACCTTCTCATCCGCCGCGGCGAACAATGGCATGAGTAACGTTTAAAGACTTGAATAGAACTTACAGTAGCGGGTCTGTTCAGGATTTGCACCTGATTCCCTTTTAACTGTTTTTTCTTAAGAAAAAACAGACCAAAATCTGGCGCAAATATATAACTATCTTTTACAATAGAGTAATTCTAAATAAAAAATTCCAAATCTCAAATTCCAAATTCCAAGTTTCAAGTTTTAAATACGGCTCACTTCCGTATCGGGATTTGGAATTTATAAGTCAATCCTAAATCACAGCTTTAAAAACAAGGATTTTTCTTATTCTTTTACTTGGTATTTCCTGTTTAAATCGCGTAGTTGTACGCTAAAATCGGCAGTGTCAAATCCCTATTTTTATACCAAAATTCGGGATCCTGTAACGATTCTAAACCATACCGGAAAACTTAAACCTAAAAATGAATTATAACCAAAACAGCCGAAAAAAGTAGGCAGTGCTTAATTTTTTATATTATGAAAAAAATATTTCAATCTAATGGATGTCCTGAAATAAAACTAGAATCGTCTATTCTGAACAATTTTGGCTTTATACCGCTTTATACTGAAGTTTTTCTGGATTTGCAAAATGGCAGGAACGAAGACAAACCTATCTTTACTACTCCAAAATATTTAACTGACGCTTCCATTCCTTTAACACCGGGCTTTCAACATCATGGCGGACTGCTCTTTTTTGAGCATTATTTGTCTTATGAAGCCATGGATGGAGGGCTTGAACAAGCAAAGACGGCCGCAAAAAAACTTTTGTTTAATTACACCATAATCAACAACTGTGATGGCAAAGACAATAAATTTAAAGGAATTGACCTTGGCCCAACTTTTATAGAAAGCAGAAAAATTGTCTTTTTCGTTACTTTAATTGATATCGTATGAGAACATTACACCTACTCGCACTGCTAGTCACCTCTTCTGCCCTGGCCCAATCGTATGACAAGACTGATTTGAAAAAAGTAGAATTACTTAACTCATCTGCTTTGTCATTGTTAGATAATTCTGCAGCCATTATCACGTCGAATCCAAATGTCAAAGAATTCAATATTAATACAGAAAGCCTTGAAAGTATCTCGTTTGACGGGAATTTATTCTCAGCAAATATGAAAGGTCTCGAATACTATGGCTTGGGAAGCGGGACAGATAATATCAAGTCTTTTACAATGCAAAAAATACAAATGCCAACCGTTTCGGGAGCATACAACAAAAATGATTCTATTTCTAAAGTAGCGATCGGAATTAAGTTTAACGTTTTTACGCTGTATAATTCCTCATCTGAAGACATGAGAAAGAAATATAGTTCAATGCGGGCAGACATGCAAGATCTGAGTGCGATGGCTCGTGCCCAGTTACAGCAGGAAGGTTACGTAAGGGACACAACAGGAAACTACTATACGCGTTATGCACAAGTATTAAGGGAGTTAACTGAAAAAGAAACCTCAAACAAAGAAGTTGCCGCAAAAAATTTCGCAGACATCCTGAAAGCGCCCTTACTAACATTAGACATAGCATCGGCTTACAGCATGTTAATGCCTGCTAAAGATTTCAACAAGTCCCAATCTGGCCGCTTTGGTGCCTGGTCTACACTTACCTTTACAATAGGAAAAGGAGACCAATCTTTAAAACTATACGGTTTTTGCAGATACATACAGGATAATACGGACTACGATTCAAAAAACAACAGATTCATCAACCACACTAACTTTTTTGACGTAGGATCAAAAGCACAGTTTGATTGGAACAAAATCGCTGTAGGTTATGAATATATCAAACGAAATGGAGAGGGCAAAAATTACAGATCAGTTGGTTTTGTTCAGTATAAAGTATCTGATAACCTTTATGTAACGGGTGGATTTGGAAAGAATTTTGAATCTGCCTTAAATGATGAATCCGTTTCTTTATTCGGCATCAGATGGGGAATTAATACTAACGATAGCCGCGACTGGTAAAACAATAATTAAATTCCAAACTACAAATTCCAAATTCCAAAACTTCTTAATCGAGCACTGGAATTTGGAATTTGGAATTTTTAAAAACAGCTTATAATTCTACCCTAAGTTGCTCTAAAAAGCTACTCCGAATTGAAAACCAACCGTAAAAGTCGCAGGATGGTCATTACCAAAACGAACCGGAAGCGGAACGGCTGCATAGTAACTGACATTATCGGTTTTCTTTATTGTTTTATTGAGCACAGGTGTAACTCCATACCTGCCATTTGTTTCAAAAGCCAGTCTTCCTGCAAAAGTATAGCCTTTACCTAATGCGACAAGAACTCCCGGGTGAAATAACAAATTGGTTACTTTACTTGTTCCCTGATCATCCTTAATATTAGGCACTATTTCAAAAGAGAAACCTATTTTTGCGCTTTTCCAAATATTAATTCCAGTTGGAAAACCAACAGCATAGTAATCTCTGAAATTTACTGTTGTTTGCTCTTTATTAATGGAAACTATGGGGTGCATAATTCCAAAATATCCAGTGATTTTTGGATAAGTTGCTTGCGAAAAAGCAGTTATACCTGAGACAAGTACTGCAAAAAGAAAGGTGTATTTTAATGACATTGTTTTTATTTTTATAATAAAAACAAAAATAGCAGCCTCAATTCACCTAAAATAGAAGGTTATTTACGTTTTGTATCTGGATTACTTTTTTGAATTTTTCTTCTGTAAGAGGAGGGATTTTTTCCGGTATGCAATTTAAAAATTCGCGTAAAATGACTTTGGTCTGAGAACCCTGTCATATAAGCGATTTCTGTCAGTGTATACGAAGAGTTCTCTATAAGATTAATTGCTTTTTCTATTCGCAATTTCCTGACATAATCACCAAAGTTTAAGTCTTCAAAGTATTTGGAAAACTCTCTTGACAAATAAGAAGGGTTCAAATCCAATTCACTTGAAATTTTCTTCAAATCAAAAGCAAATTGGGTATCAATCTGATCCTGAATAATTTCTTTTAGTTCTTTTACCCAGGAAGGTGTTTTGTTTGCCGCCTTTTTATCTTTCAAAAATTTACTGTAAACTTCATGCAATAAGCTTTCAAAAGGACTATTTTGCAAATGATTCTGTTTGTATAAATAAGTAGCCCAACTATACAACGCATCATAAATTATCATTCCTGTTTCCAGGAGTTTATGATCATCGTCAATATTATAAGAAAGTCCGGCAGAGATAGCCCAGAGCCCGGCAGATTCTTTGGCTATATCATGCCGGTCTGTATCTGCTCCGCGCACAATCCCTGCTATGATTGAAATAGCAGCATCGTTTATTTGATGTTTTTTTACAATATAATCAAAAGTTGTTTCCTCATTGTAATGTGTATACTCGACATTGGGGATATCAAAAGGAATAGCACTTAATTCTTTCGATTTCTCCAAAACGGTATCATAAGGAACATAAATAAATTCGGCCTCCTTGTCCACAAATTTTTTAATCAGCCAAGGACATGCAATTCGGTCTATTTTAGGTCTTTCCCGGGTAATCCACTTCATTTGAAAATCTGCATTTTAGGAAATTCTGTTATCGAATAATCTTTATATAAGCACTATAAGCGTCGTCTTTAATGCTGGTTCTCAGATAAACTTCGTTTTCGTCTTTACTTTTAAATTCAAACTGAATCAAAGCAGCATCCGAATAATAAAAGAAGTAATCATCGCCTCCAAATTCAAAATTTGAAATGGGTCTGGTCGTCAATTTTGTTTCAAATGCTATTTCCCCATTTGTGATGTCTATTTGAAAAAGCTTTCCTTTACGGGTATATCCCCAAATATTATCACTTTCTTCAACCATATACTCGACATTGTCGTCTTTAAAATCCCTTTTCCAAATCTGAGTTCCTGTTTTTGACTCCAGAGCATATATCGAAGAAACTTCCGGGCCTTGTGCGCCTACATAAACTTTATTGTCTTTGCAAAATATGCGCTCCCTGATATTCTGTTGATTTTCATCTAATTTAAACTGCCAAAGTATATCAAGTTTATTGGCACTTAAAGCATAAAGCTCGTTTTTTTCATTTGCTACAAACACATTTTCACCATCCGTCACCACTTTTCCGGACATAACGCCCTCAAAGCTTTTTTGAGAAAGAAGTTTCCCTGTATTGGCGTCAAAACTATATAAGTTAGACGCACTTTGAGTAAAAACTTTATTGTCGAAAACAAGAACCGGGCTATCATTATTTGTAGCCTCCAGCTTGTAGTTCCATACTAAACTACCATCTTCTATATCAAGGGCATAAATACTATTATTAGGACTTTGTGTAGTTAGATACAGTTTTCCTCCATTTATAGTTGGAATTTGGTTCTTTACCACAATCTGATCTGTAGTATTACCTAATCTTGATTTCCAAAAAATGGCACCGGTTTGGTTGTTTATGGCAAAAATTTCACCATTAATAAACGGAATATACACTACTCCATCTTGCATAGTGATGGCGTTTGCACACATTTCGGTATTAGAATCTGTAGCCTTTACGGTCCAGTTGATTTTCTCAGATTCCAAATTAAAAGAAAAAAGCGAACCGTCGTAATCATAGATTAGAATTGACTCTTTATCTAATGGGACTTTTGTTAGCGGCTTTAAGACTTTATTAGAAACCTTATCAGTAGCATAAGAAGTTTTATCAGGTTGTGGTAAGGTTGGTAGCTGTCCGAACATATTTACAACAGTACTTACAAACAAAAGAATGATGAGCTTTTTTTTCATTTTTAAAATTTGGGATTAATGATTTGATTTCTTTTTTAGCGGTAGGACACAAAAAAAGATCATTTAAATACGGATTAAAACGCTGCAATTAAACTTATTTAACACAATGCCTAAACCTATATCTCTGCCAAATATAGTTAAAAATTATTATAGCATTTTGGAAGTTCTGACTTGTTTGCATTGAAAATTGAAGTCTAAAATAGAAATAGATGTAAAATAAAAAACCTCCAAAATCAAATGACTTTGGAGGTGGTATTATTGGTTTTATACAGTGATTATCTTAGTTTTCCAACGAATATCAAACTACCACCAATCGCTTCAGAAACTGCTTCAAAATCAGCAGCACCTTTTTGCTTTAACAGACTGAATTTACCATCAGGAGCAGTGATGTTACCATAATATTCTACACCGTCAATTGTACCAACCGTATAAACAGTACCATATTTTTCAAAAGAAGTAAAAGGCTCTACTTTTAATGTTTTTAAATCTACAAGAGCAAATTTTGTTGGGGCATTGTACCAGTCAGCAGGTTTTGCAGGTGGAGTAAACGTATTGTCCAGATACTGAGCAAGGGCTTTATCTCCGTGAACATAAGCTACTACATTTACCGAATGTGCCTTTAAAGCAACTTTTAAATCCACAAAAAAGTTAGGATCAAATGTCCCGTTAGGATTTACCTTTAACAATCCACCAGCCGGAGGAGCATCTTTTACAGTGCTGTAATCTAATGACAAAGATGTAGCACGCGAAGGTCTGTAGTACAAAGTACCGTCATTTCCTTTAGCAAACGTATCGTATCCCATTGACATACGAGAATCTTTAACATAAGAAACCGCTTTTGAAGCGATATCAAAAACTGCAATTTGTGCATATTGTGGAAATTTATTAAAATCAGTAGGCGTTGCGGCCACCGGTAAAATGATTTTTTTTGCAGAAGTAACATAACTCATGTAAGTAGATGTTTTTATACCAGCATCGTTACTTAACGGTAGTGGAGTCACTGAAATAGTTTCGGTTATAGTCATCGTTGCCGGATTGAACTTAATAATTTTCCCATCATTTAAGGCGAAAAAATAAGCCTCTGTTTCAGACACGAAAGCAGGAGGGCCAAAAGTACCACTAACTCCGGTACCTGCAAGGCTTAAAGCGTCTGCCTTCGAAATTTTCATTTCAGTACTTACATTATACTTGGTTAAGGTTGAAGCTGTACCATTCCAAACATAAGGATGTTCACCATACGAATATACTGTTGCACCTGGACCAATCTCAGTCATTGTTTTATAATCAAGAGTCGAAGGAAATTTATCGTATGCTCCTAAATAAAAAACTCTGCCGCCAGGTGTATTTACACGAACTGATGCGATAACCGCAGGATTCTTACCTTGACCTTCATCTGTTTTGGTATCCTCTGAACTGCATGATGTTAAGGCAAATACCGAACACATTAGGGCTAATACTGCATGTTTTATAAAAAATCGATTTGTTTTCATTGCTGTTTGGTTATATAATTAAAATTGAGTTACTAGTTTGATATTAAATGATCTTCCCGGTTTTTGCACTCCAAAAAAGTCATAATTTTTTTCATTGCTTAAGTTTTGTATTTCTGCTGTAATGGCATACTTGGCTCCCTTTATGCTATTGTGATAGGTCGTACCAAAATCAAAAGTCTTCTGGCTCGGGATAACAAATGGATTTACGGAAGCACTTTCCCAGCTTCTGAAAAATTCATATACATATCTAACATCGAGAAAAAGAGATAATTTATCTGTCTTGCCAATTAAGTTGTGAAAAGAGTAATTAGCCCCGCCGTTGGCAAAAAAGTATGGCTGATTAGGCACTCTGTCTCCCTTGTAAGCTGCAAATATTCCTTCGTTTGAGTCATTATAAAAATGCTGATACGTACTATTCGCATGAAAAGAGAGTTTGTCGTCTTTTGAAGTCCAGCTGCCTGAAACTTCAATTCCTTTAGAAGTGGCTGCAAATACATTCTGATAAATATTATTGCGATCCACACTCGGAACAAATAAGATCTGATTGTCTATCTTTCTTAAAAAGACATTGGTTTGAACTTGCCAGCTGCTGCTTTCATAATTTGCTTTTGACTTGAAAAAAAGCTCAAAATTGACGTTATGACTGCGTTCGGGTTTTAAGTTTATATTCCCTTGTATGAATTGTCCGTCTCCGAACAGCTCATCGGTTTGAGGCAAACGAGTAGCATATTCATACGTTAATTTGGTAGAAAACTGTTCGTTGAATTTAAAACGAAATCCATTTCCAAAGCCAAAATAATTCACACTATTCTTTTCTTTTATTACCGAATTATTAGAGGGTATTTTCTCTTCAGAATTGATTTTTTGCAAATAATTTTTAGCAAAAAAGACGTTTTCTAATTTTTCATTAAAGGCATTTATTTTAAAGTCTGCACCATTAATCCATGTAAACATTTGCCTTGCAGCACTGGCCGGGTCATAACCGTTAATAAGTCGGTCGTCTCCGGTTTGTTTGGAATAGGTAGGCGCAGAAGTAAAACTCAAAGCATATTGATCGTTAATTTTCCATGAAGCTTTCAGACGTGAAAAAACATCATTGTTCCAGGTATACGTATCGCTCGGACCAGTAGATTCTGAAATTTCTCCGCTGATATTCCCTGCAGAACCTTCAATACGCTCGCCATACCAATTGTATACAAAATCAGATACATCGGTAAACTGACGCTCCCTGTAATTATATCCTGAAATAAAATCGAGTGTAAAGTTTTTACCAAAGTCATTGCGGTAGGTAAGAACCGATCCGGCTGCTTTTCGATAAGTCATCACCTCCCCGTAAGGAACTCCAACCATTAATTGATTGTGCTGAATTTCTTTTGTATAATCGGTATAAAATCCTTCAATACTCAGTTCTTTGGCCCAAATTCTGTCCTTAATACCCGTTTTTAACTGCACTCCCATGCCTTTGTATGCATCATGAAATCGCGGTACGGTTACTTTTTTAATTTTCCCGGCATTATCCGGAACATCAACATCTACTTTATAGTTGTTTTGAGAGCTGTCGTAAAATGCACTTCCTCTTATAAAAAAGCCCGTCTTTTCATTATAATTGTTAAGTATTATTGATGTTCGGTAAGTTCCAAAAGAGCCAGCCTGAGCTGAGAAAGATCCGCTAAAACCAGGCTTTATTTTCGGAGTGATTAAATTGACAGCACCACCAAGAGCATCCGCTCCAAATTCGATAGGTACAACTCCCTTATAAACTTCAACTCGATCAATCAAATTAACAGGAATTGTTGAAATACCGAAAGTATAACCGTGATATTCTAATGGAATACCCTCTAAGAAAAACCTGATTTGATTTCCGGTCAGTCCATTCATCGAAAAATTTGTTCTGGAACCTAAACCACCGCTGCGTCTAACGCTAATACCCTGCGTTTGAGCAAGTACTTCGCCTAAATCAGCAGTTTTAAACTTGGCTTCCCGCATTTCTATTACGGAAACTGCTTGTGCGGACTGTTCTTTTTTCTTTTTTTCGGACACACCCTTTACCACTACATCATTTAGCTTCTCTGCCTCTTTCGATGTTTTATGAACCTTTTCTAAAGTTATGGCAACCGAAGAATTGAAAGAACCTTCTAAAACAATTTTATGTTTCTTAGAAATATACCCCTCTAAACTCGCTTCAATGGTATAGCTGCCCTTTGCCAGATTTTCTATCTGATAAAGTCCATCAGCATTAGTTTTTACATTTATTTCTGTACCTAAAAGCTGAATATTAACCCCGCTTAACGGAATTCCGTATTCATCATTTACTTTACCAGAGATTGTGTTTTGTGCGATTAAAAATGTCGTCGAGAATATAAAGAGCAATACTATTTTGAGCTTCATGAAATAAACTTAGAATTAGGAACTATTCTTATTTAGAATGAATAAAAAAAGTGCAAAAATATAAAATTATATCAATTCACAATACTCTTAAGGGTAAATAAAATTTTAACTGGCTGTAGCCTCAAAAAGCAAGCTGCAAACTCTTTAATCTATACTGCTACCCAGCTTCACTTCTGCTAAAAAACTTTTCAACTACATTATTTGTAAGAAAAAAATTACTATATTTATTTCCTGAAAGCAAACATTCAATCCACCTAAAAATTGTAATGATCGGCGAACTTATTTTCGCAAACATACATACCAGGAAAAATATTCATCTGAATCTTCAAAACATTATCAAATATGAAAGCCAACATTAGTCTAATTGTATTATTTATCATTGCTTTCCAAATAGTTACAGCTCAAAACAATAATCCTATTATTAAATCAACCTCCGGGAAAATTGATATTCGGGATGGAAAAAATTTAAAGAAACAAAGCTGGAATATTTCTCCCGAATTAGACCCGGACATTTACGAAACAAGCTCATTGGGTCAAAAAGTTACTTTCATAACGGACATTGATTCAATTACAGTAAAAATTAAAAAAGATACCGAGTTCAATTTTACGGTTATGCTAAATGATTCTATAAAAGCGCATACGCAGATTAAGTATAAAATATCACGTTTAGACCAATTGAAACGAGGAGCAAAATATAATTATTCTGACAACCGATTTATTCCAAATTTCAGCTACCAGTCTATAGAAAATCCAAATCTAATCAGAATCAGAAAAGATTTAAAGTTAGATTCTATCGCTGGAAAAGGCAACGAAACTTCAAAAATACTAAACCTCCTGCATTGGATTCACAATACAATTCGACACGATGGAAACAGTGATAATCCAACTTTAAAAAATGCAATAGACATAATCAAAATTTGCAAAACTGAAAATAGAGGGGTGAACTGCAGGATGATGGCGACTGTTCTTAATGAGTGTTATCTCTCAATGGGAATAAAATCAAGATACGTTACCTGTATGCCAAAAGAAACTGAATTTGATGATTGCCATGTAATCAACATGGTTTACAGTACTGAATTTAAAAAATGGATCTGGATTGATCCGACTTTTGACGCTTATGTAATGAATGAGAAGGGAGAACTGCTTGGAATTTCAGAAGTTCGCGAAAGACTGATAAAGGGAAAAACGCTCATTTTAAATCCAGATGCTAATTGGAATAAAGAGATTTCTCAGACAAAAGAACATTATTTAGAAACATACATGGCTAAAAATCTATACAGGCTGGAGTGTCATTTAATTAGCGAATATAATACCGAATCGAATAATAGAAAAGAAATAACCTATGTTGAATTGCTACCATTAGACGGCATAGTGCAGACACCACAGAAAGAAGAAGAAACAAATTCAAAAACACAGGTTAAATTTACAAGCTATAAAACAAACAATCCGGATTTGTTCTGGAGTAACCCTTTTTAAATAACAGTTTCAAAATAGCCCTAAAAACAAAAAACCTGTAAATCTTGCGATTTACAGGTTTTTGAAATGTTTCGGTTTTTAAAAGATTGAAAAAGTTACCTTTTACTTCTTTTACCCTTTTGTGGGGAGAGCAGGATTCGAACCTGCGAAGTTCACACAGCAGATTTACAGTCTGCCCTCGTTGGCCGCTTGAGTATCTCCCCTAGTCCGCTAACACAGATTTGAAATCCGTGGTAGTTCGGTAAGCCATAAAAAAACTCCTTAGAAAAATTAAGGAGTTATTGTGGGCG
The DNA here is from genome assembly GCA_023251135.1 of Flavobacterium sp. Lineage (GTDB taxonomy): Bacteria > Bacteroidota > Bacteroidia > Flavobacteriales > Flavobacteriaceae > Flavobacterium. Next base: position 33,610 of record JAHEZJ010000035.1, read on the forward strand.
ATGAGGGGTTCGAACCCCCGACCCCCTCGGTGTAAACGAGGTGCTCTGAACCAGCTGAGCTAATCGCCCTATTTTACTAGGTTGCTATCGTTTGTGATTGCGAGTGCAAATATACAGCTAGATTTTGTATTTGCAAGTTTATTTTGAAAAAAAATCAAATAATTTTAGTCAATCCCCTCTACAAGCCTTCTGTGCAAAGTCACTAGAGTTTAAAGGCATTTCAGGCATGCTTGTAAAATTTAAAAATAAGTCAAATCGGTTTAAGTGCTCCATTTTTTTCTGGCCGTTACTATGGTATGAACATCCATTTCGGTCTCTGATTTTTTATATTTTACTTTAAATATTTCAAATTCTCCAAATTGATTCTCAGAAAAAAGTTCTTTTAAATCATTTAAATTATGATAATAGAAATAACTTCTGACACCACTACTCCCCACCTGGAAACCGGATTTACTGGAGTCACCTTCCACAAAACTCATATAAACCAATCCGTTTTCATTTAATAAATTGAAACAGTCATTAATAAGTTTCTTACTATCAGCTTGAGACAGATAAGGCAAACAAAAACCACAAACTATCCCATCGTATTTTATTTTAATTTCATCAATTTGCCTGCTGTCCATCACAGCAAAACTCGCCGTTGGATTGTTCTTAGCTGCAAGTTCTATCATATTTGGCGCGATGTCGATCCCAAAAATATCAAAGTCAGGTCGTTTTGATAACAGATATTTTGTAATGTTTCCGGGGCCGCAGCCAATCTCCAGAATTTTCGGTTTTGCTTTATCAAATGAATTGCACACAAAGTCATAGGTGTCGTTATACAGATCCAAATCCATAAACTTATCCTGATAGGGTAAAGCAATTTTGTTCCAGGTTTCAAATGTTTCTTTATATCTGTCCATAATCCTATTATTGTTCAAAAGTGGTCTCTAATTTTTTCGATAATCCTGTAGTTTGTTAAATATTACTGTCAGGCATTTTTCATCGCAATCTGTATTCTGTCAATCTGATTGAAATGTCTAATCATGTGATTGATCAAAAATTGAAAAGTATCTCCCAGTTTTAACTTAATGAAGTTTGAAATTGAAATCTTAATCTTCACATTGTTCAAACTCACTTTTCCGGATTGATTTAGCAACTCCAAAAGTTTGATTTGCTGGTTTACGAACCTGTCAATTACCGATTGATCCAGTTTAGTATTCAACGGATTTTTGTCTTTAAAAGTTCTCATTTTGTTTGGCTTTTCTTTTGGCAACATGCTTTTTGCAAAGTAACTCCCTAAAATTCCACTTTTAAATTCAACATCAGCTTTGGTGGTTGATTGTTTTATCTCGCTTTCTATTTGCGGTAAATAAAAGTCACCATACAAATTCAAATGTTCCAAACATTCCAGAATGCTCCAGGAAGTTTCGTTTTCCCTCCAAGTTAAAGCATTCAAGTCATAATTTTTTAATTTTTCTGCCTGATTGATAATTTGCCTTGTCTGCTCTAAAAGCATCTGTATTAATTTCTCTGATTGCATAGTTTTATTTTTCTTTATGCAAAATTGTAAAAAGCATTTTCAATAAATCTTGATCGAAGTCAAGACTTTTTTAGCCGGGATAAAGTTTCGGCACTCATCCTTAAATAATTGGCAATATGCCGGTTTGGGATTTCCTGAAAAAGCTGTGGACTTCTTTTTAAAACCCTTTCATATCTTTCTTTTGGCGAATTGGTCAGAATATCGATCTCACGTTCCATTTGCTGAACAACCAAATTTTCCAGAATTTTTATCCATAAATTTCTATTGCTTTCTGTTTCTAAAAATTGGTCAATTTGTTGTTTGTGAACCACCTTTAGAACCGTTTTTTTGATCGCCTGAATAAACAAATCGGAAGGTTTACCCGTCAAAAAAGAATCCAATGAAACGATCAAATTTTCTTTATAACCAAATCTAATGGTTCGTTCTTCATATTCGTCTAAAACAAAAATCCTAAGGCTTCCGCTTACTATAAAATACATATTGGTATCAATACTGCCTTTCACCTTCAGAAATTCGTTTCTGTCGATGGTTATTGTCTTCTCCGAAAGTTCAATAATTTCTTTCATTTCCTGTCTGCCATAGGTTTTGATCTACTTGCAATTCACTTATTTCTCTGTGCATAACTGCCCCTTTACCAAAACAGTAACACTCTTTTATCAAGCATAAGATTTTACAATACTACACAAAAAAAGAATACCGGAATTAGCTTTTTAGATAAATCGATTTTTTTTGAAATGGTAATTAAGTAAAGTCTATTTTAAAGTAATTCCATTTACCTATTCGTCCAAAGAAAATTAAAAAATGCAACGCATAAAAAAACTCCTTAATTTCTTAAGGAGTTACTTGATGACTGATGAGGGATTAATGCAAAACCTCTGCAACCTAATATTTCAGCACAATTTAATTAAGCTAACTGCAACGCTAAATCCATCATTTCTTTAAAAGAATTTTGCCTGTCATCTGCCGATAAAGACTCTTTTCTAAGAATATGATCGGATACCGTCAAAATAGACAGCGCCTTTTTTCTGTATTTGGCAGCAATAGAATACAACGCAGCTGTTTCCATATCAACACCCAACACGCCGTAAGTTTTCCAATTTAAAAAAGGATCACCTAAATGACTTTCAGTATAGAAAAAATCAGATGTCAATACCGACCCTATATGTGTTTTTACCGTACTTTTTTCTGCAATTTCATTGGCCTTTTTTAATAATTCAAAATTGGCTGTCGGAGCAAAATCACTCCCATTAAATCTAAGCTTATTCATCCCGGAATCCGTACACGCACTCATAGCCAAAACGACATCCATCATGTTTACATCTTCCTGAATAGAACCACAAGACCCAATTCTAACCAATGTTTCTACTCCATACTCTTCAATCAATTCTGTAATATAAATAGAAATTGAAGGCATCCCCATACCTGTACCCTGCACGCTAATTCTCTTACCATTATAATAACCCGTATAACCCAACATTCCTCTCACCTCATTATAACACGTAACATCTGTTAAAAATGTTTCCGCTATCAACTTTGCTCTTTTTGGATCACCAGGAAGTAAAACAAAATCTGCTATATCGCCCTTTTTTGCATTATTATGTGCACTCATATTATCTTTTTTTATTGATTTATAAACTATATTTTCCTACTTTAATTTACTTAATCCGAACAAGCTAAGTTAATCATTAATTTATTCCTGCTTTCACTGAATAAAATGTAACCAACAACTCCATAGGTCATCATAAAATAAAAAACCTCTAAAATCAAATGACTTTAGAGGTGGTGTTATTTGTAGGCGTCCAAGGATTTAAACCCCTACCCGCTTTCGCTAAATAAAATACAAACAACAACACCATAGATCTTCCATAAAACAAAAAACCTCCAAAATCATATGACTTTGAAGGTTGTATTTTTGTGGGCGATGAGGGGTTCGAACCCCCGACCCCCTCGGTGTAAACGAGGTGCTCTGAACCAGCTGAGCTAATCGCCCTATTTTACTAGGTTGCTATCGTTTGTGATTGCGAGTGCAAATATACAGTTAGATTTTGCATTTACAAGCTTATTTTGAAAAAAAATGAAATAGTTTTTCAAAATAATTCTTAGCAATCTATTTATCAACCCCTTAAAAAACAAATATTTTTTAGCTTTCTTTCCCATTTAGTTAAAAAATGAAATCTCAAGGGGTAATTTCGAATATTCTTTTGTATTCACTGGCTAGAATCATACATTTGCATACCTTAATAGTATACTCAAATGCCTAGATATCAAGAAAACGATTTACCTAAAGCTAAATTAGACTCTAATTCACTTCAAAAAGCACTTCGAATTTTTAAATACGGTAAAAACCACAAATGGAAATTTTTCCTGGGTTTGGTTTTTCTCTTATTAACCAGTGCTACTGCCCTCGCCTTTCCAAAATTAATGGGAATGCTGGTAGATTGTGTGACGAATAAAAACCTGAACAGAGCCAACGAGATTGCTGTTGGTCTAATGGTTATCCTGACACTTCAAGCGATCTTCTCTTTTTTCAGAATTTCACTTTTTGTAAATTTTACCGAAAATTCGCTTTCCAATATTCGTTTTGCGTTATACGAGAATTTAGTAAAATTACCGATGTCATTTTATTCTCAAAAACGTGTTGGGGAATTAAACAGCCGAATCAGCGCTGACATTTCACAACTGCAAGACACCTTTACTACTACCATCGCTGAGTTTTTACGCCAGCTGATTTTAATTATTGGTGGATTTGTTATTTTAGGAAACATCAGTCCAAAACTAACCCTGATGATGCTGGCCATTGTGCCAATTGTAGCGGTAGCAGCAGTTGTTTTTGGAAGATTCATTCGCAAATACGGAAAGAAAACACAGGACAAAGTAGCCGAAAGTCAGGTGATAGTAGAAGAAACACTGCAAGGAATTAGCAATGTAAAAGCTTTCGCCAACGAATGGTACGAAATCCAGCGTTATAAAAATAAAATCAAAGAAATTGTAAAAATCGCTATTAAAGGTGGACAGTACAGAGGTTACTTTGCTTCGTTTATTATCCTTTGTCTTTTTGGCTGTGTGGTTGCTGTAGTTTGGTACGGAATCACCCTAACCATTAAAGGTGAAGTTGAAGGCGTTGGAGATTTAATTTCGTTTGTGCTTTATACTACATTTATCGGAGCCTCTTTTGGAGGTATTGCCGAGATGTATGCTCAGATTCAAAAAGCAGTAGGTGCAACCGAGCGTGTTTTTGAATTACTGGAAGAAACTCCGGAGGAAATCAACGCCAAAGCAAGGACTACTCCTATTGAAAAAATCAAAGGAAATGTTGCCTTCAAAAATGTTGCCTTCAGCTACCCTTCAAGAAAGGAAATTGAGGTTTTAAAAGATGTGAATTTTACAGCCGAATTCGGTCAGAAAATTGCGATTGTAGGTCCAAGTGGCGCCGGAAAATCGACTATCTCTTCTCTGCTTTTACGTTTTTACGACATTACTTCAGGTGAAATAATTGTGGACGGAAAAAGTATCTATGATTACGATCTGGAAGATCTACGCGGCAACATGAGTATTGTCCCTCAGGACGTTATACTATTTGGAGGAACGATTAAAGAAAATATCGCATACGGAAAACCGGATGCTACCAACGAAGAAATTATAGCGGCTGCAAAACAAGCCAATGCCTTTAATTTTGTTGAAGGTTTCCCTGAAAAATTCGAGACTTTGGTAGGAGAACGCGGTGTTAAATTATCTGGCGGACAACGTCAGCGTATCGCTATAGCCAGAGCATTGCTTAAAAACCCAAGTATCTTAATTTTAGATGAGGCCACGTCTTCTTTGGATAGTGAAAGCGAAAAACTGGTTCAGGAAGCTTTAGAAGTTTTAATGGAAGGAAGAACCAGTATTATTATTGCTCACCGTCTTTCGACTATTAGAAATGCTGATAAAATTTTGGTTCTCGATAATGGAAAAATTACGGAAGAAGGTACGCATCAGGAATTAATCAATTTGGAGAACGGAACTTATAAGAACTTAAGTAATCTTCAATTCAGCAACTCTTAACCGAAATGTAAATAGTACTAACTCATTTTAACTTTAAAGTAATGCCACATTTAAGAATCGTTTTAATTTTATTATTTATTGTTTTAAATACCATCAGTGTTCTGGCTCAGGAAAAACCTTTTAACGTAGTTAACATTTCCAAAGACGGATCACAATACATCAAATTCGGAATGAACCTTCAGGTTTGGGGAAGATATGCAGAATTGAACGAAGGCAGTAAAATTGGCACAAATGAAGTTAGCGATACTTATGACGTTGTAATCAGACGTTTGCGTTTGCAGGCTATGGGAATGCTGACTGAGAATATTTTCTTTCACCTTCAGTTAGGTCAGAACAATATTAATTTTACTCAAAACAACGGCCCTTCAAATGCACCGCTTTCGGTTATGGACGCTTTGGGAGAATACCATTTCAACGAAAAACTTCATATCGGTGGTGGATTGACAGCCTGGGGAGCAGGAACCACACGTTATTCGGCAAACAGTTCTTCATCACATCTTACGCTGGATACTCCAATGTACCAGCAGTTTACAAACATTTCATCGACCTTCGGAAATCGAAATTTGAGCATATATGCTAAAGGATATTTGGGCAAGTTTAACTATCGTGCGGCTATCACAAATCCGTATCGAAATACAGCAGACAATCTGGGGATAAATTCTTCGGTGAGCACACAAACACCAAGAGCGCAATACTCAGGAATTCTAACTTATTCTTTCTTCGATAAAGAATCACTTGAAGACGCCTACCATAAGGGCACTTACTTAGGTACAAAGAAAATCCTGAATGTTGCCTTAGGTTATATGACTCAAGCCAAAGCCATGTGGCATTTAACACCCGATGCAACAGTTGCGTATGACGACATGAAAATCTTAGGTCTCGATGTTTTTTACGACAGTCCGGTTAACAGCAAAGGAGCTGCCATAACAGCTTATGCCGCTTTCAACAACAATAATTATGGTAAGAACTACATTCAGTCCGTTAACACCCCGAATCCCGCTATTGGAGACAATACTTTAATTAATGGTTCAGGTGCAGGGTTTATTGGTGTAGGTACCGGAAATATTTATTACGCACAGCTAGGGTATCTTTTTGGAAAATCAGACAATCCAGCCCAAAAAGGCCGTTTTCAGCCATATGCCGCTACACAAATTGCCGATTTAGAAGCTTTAGACACACCAATGACTATGTACGAATTAGGAGTAAATTATTACACTACAGGTACTTTGGGGCCAAAATTCAGTTTAAACTACCAAAACAGAGCCGTGTTTGACAAAACATTATTAGGCGCTTACAAACAAAATGATCGATTAGGGATGGTTGTGTTGCAATGCCAAGTTTCGTTTTAAAAAAATAAAATTCCAATAAACAAATTCCAAATTCCAAATCCAATCGTAACAGTTGGGATTTGGGATTTTTTTATTAAATATTTAAACCCGAAAGGTTTTAAAAACCCGTCGGGTTTAAGCGATCGATTAGGAGATCCCAAATTCCAAATACAAAAAATCCCAAATTCCAATCATAACAATTGGGATTTGGGATTTTTAAATTTATTGGAATTTTTACTACTATTTTCCTTTTCTTCTCTTACGTTCTGCTTTAATCATAGACAATTCGCGGCTTGTTTGCCCCGCAACAGAAGTATTTTCTTCTGCACGACGAATTAAGTAAGGCATCACATCTTTTACAGGTCCAAATGGTAAATACTTCGCCACATTATAGCCGTTCTCAGCTAAATTATAACTAATATTATCACTCATTCCGTACAATTGTCCAAACCAGATTTTAGTATCGTTTTTGGCAACTCCTTTCTCCTGCATCATCTCCATCAATTTATAAGAGCTCAATTCGTTGTGAGTTCCTGCAAAAATCGACATAATATCTAGGTGTTCTGCCATATAATGTACAGCAGCATCATAATTAATATCTGTAGCTTCTTTAGAGACACAAATTGGCGAAACATAGTTTTTCTCTTCTGCACGCTTATTTTCTTTCTCCATATAAGCACCACGAACCAATTTCATTCCAATAAAGAAACCTTCGTTTTTAGCTACTTCATGCAATTTTTTCAAATAATCCAAACGATCCCAACGGTACATTTGCAAAGTATTAAAAACAATCGCTTTTTCTTTATTGTATTTGCGCATCATGTCGGTAACCAAATCATCGGCTGCATCCTGCATCCAGCTTTCTTCACCGTCAATTAATAAAGCCACATCTTTTTTGTGAGCTTCACCACAAACCTTATCAAAACGGGCTACTACTCTATCCCACTCTGCTTGTTCTGTTGGAGTCAACGTTTGTTTTTCTCCTAGTTTTTCATACAATTCAAAACGACCAAAACCTGTTGGCTTAAATACAGCAAACGGAATCGCTAAACGCTCTTTAGCAAATTCAATGGTTTTTAAAGTCATTTCTAAAGCAGCATCAAACTGCTCTTCTTCTTCTTTTCCTTCAACTGAATAATCCAACACTGATGAAACACCTTTGGTAAACATTTTGTCTACCACTGTAATACAATCGTCTTCGTTTACACCACCACAAAAATGGTCAAAAACAGTTGCGCGAATCAATCCTTCTACCGGAAGATTTGCTTTAATTGCAAAATTGGTAACAGCGGTTCCTATCCTCACCAAGGGCTGGCTGTCGATCATTTTAAAAAGAAAATAAGCTCTGTCAAGTTCCGTATCACTTTTTAGTGAAAATGCAACCTGAGTGTTATCAAATATTTTTTCCATTAAGGTCAGTTTTTTATGCAAATATAGATAGAGTTTTGAATATTCTTCACTAATCGATACCCAATTTTTCAGTATCGGCAACAACATTGTTACATTTCTGTAAATTATAACATCAGAAGCCTGCCGGATTCCTTTTTTTTGAAAGAAAATTCGAAACAAACGCACTGGTCCTTATCTAGAATGATTCATTTTAAAACAAATAAGAGCAAAACTTTGGATATTATTTAGTGAAAAATGCCTTATTTTGCGCTTTCAATTAACTACAGACATATGCAATCCATCCAAGCCAATAATTATCTTGTGCATTTTAACCAAACTGCATACGAAGCTTTAAACAATCACTTAAAAGAAAATAAATATTCTAATTTGTTTATCATCGTTGATACGCAAACCAATGAGTATTGTTTACCAAAGTTCCTGCCTTTGCTTGAAACTGATTTGACAATTGAAATTATTGAATTTGAATCCGGAGAAATCAATAAAAACATTGAAACCTGTATCGAAATCTGGAAAGTATTGACAGAGCTTGGTGCCGACAGAAAGTCGCTAATCATTAATCTGGGTGGTGGCGTTGTAACAGATTTAGGAGGTTTTGTCGCTTCGACCTTTAAACGCGGAGTTGATTTTATCAATATCCCTACTACCTTATTATCTATGGTGGATGCTTCTGTTGGAGGAAAAACCGGAGTAGATTTAGGCAATTTAAAAAACCAGATCGGTGTAATTAACGTACCTCAAATGGTATTGATTGATATAAACTATCTTGAAACATTACCGCAAGGCGAAATGCGTTCAGGACTTGCCGAAATGCTAAAACACGGTTTGATTTACGATGCAGCCTACTGGAGACAGTTTTTAAATTTAAAAGCAATTTTATATGACGGTTTAGATGCGTTGATTTATCGCTCTGTTGAAATTAAAAACGACATTGTAATTCAGGATCCAACTGAAAAAAACATTCGTAAAGCATTGAATTTCGGACATACGTTAGGACACGCTATTGAAAGTTACTTTTTGGAAAGTGAAACCAAAACAACCTTGTTGCACGGTGAAGCCATAGCGATTGGAATGATCCTTGAAAGCTACATATCCCTGCAAAAAGGCCTAATTACGGAAACAGAATATGCCGAAATTAAAAGCAATCTTAAAAGCATTTATGACGATGTAGAAATCGAAGAAAATGATATCGATCCGATCCTTGAATTGCTTATTCACGACAAAAAAAATGAGTACGGTTTAATTCAATTTGCGTTAATCGAAGGAATCGGAAAAATAAAAATTAACCAATCGGTTGAAAATAAATTAATTCTAGACGCGTTTCAGGATTATAAGTATTAAACTTTTTTTAATAAAAAAGCTTTGCTTTAGGTATATATTATTTTTTACATTTGCCACGATGAAAACAAACAGTAAACAAAGACATTTTAACTCGTATAGAAACCGTCTCAATAGTTCTTTATTAAGAATGTTGAATCGTTTTTATAATAGTAAAAGTCCGTTTTGTTTTGATGTTTTTTTGTGCTCAAAAGCGGAACACGAAAAACTGCAAATTGTATTTGCTAATATTAGGGTTTGAATTATAGATTAAACATTTGTCATCTATAAAATAAAATTCACATCCTTAATATTAAAAAATAAATGAATACAAAATATTCAGATCTAATCAATCAAACCTATTACTTTCCACAAGCGGAATTCAAATTAAACAAAGACAATCTTCAATTTCACAATATCGATTTGATGAAATTGGTAGAGCAATATGGTACGCCATTAAAGTTTACATATTTGCCGCAGATTTCAGAGAACATCAACAAGGCAAAAGCCTGGTTCAGAAAATCAATGGAAAAAAACAAGTACGATGCAAAGTACTACTACTGTTATTGCACAAAAAGCTCTCATTTTGAATACATTATGAATGAAGCTTTCAAGAACAACATTCACATCGAAACATCATCAGCTTTTGATGTTAATATTGTAGAGAATTTACTTGAAAATGGCAAAATCAACAAAAGTACTTATGTTATCTGCAATGGTTTCAAGAGAGACGAATACATTACCAATATTGCAAGATTAATCAACAGCGGACATAAAAACACTATTCCAATCATTGATAACTACGAAGAATTAGATTTACTTCAGGCGGAAATCAAAGGGAAATTCAAAATCGGAATTCGTATTGCAGCGGAAGAAGAACCTAAATTCGAGTTTTATACATCAAGATTAGGAATCGGATATAAAAACATCGTTTCGTTCTATAAAAAACAAATTCAGGAGAATGATAAACTAGAGCTTAAAATGCTTCACTTTTTTATCAATACCGGAATAAATGATACCTCATATTACTGGAATGAGTTGGTAAAATGTATCAAAGTATACATTGCACTTAAAAAGGAATGCCCTACCCTTGACGGATTAAATATCGGAGGCGGTTTCCCAATTAAAAACTCTCTTGCTTTTGAATATGACTATCAGTACATGATTGACGAAATCATCAATCAGATTAAAATTGCATGTGATGAAGCTGAAGTAGATGTACCAAATATCTTTACAGAATTTGGATCTTTTACAGTAGGTGAAAGCGGTGGAGCGATCTATCAGATTTTATATCAAAAACAACAAAATGACAGGGAAAAATGGAACATGATTGATTCTTCATTCATTACCACTTTACCGGATACCTGGGCTATAAACAAACGTTTTATCATGTTGGCCGTAAACCGCTGGAACGATACTTACGAGCGGGTTTTATTGGGCGGTTTGACTTGTGATAGTGACGATTATTACAACTCAGAGCAAAACATGAATGCCATTTATTTGCCTAAATACAACAAAGAAAAACCTTTGTATATTGGTTTCTTTAATACTGGTGCGTATCAGGAAACCATTGGAGGTTATGGCGGTTTACACCACTGCCTGATTCCACAACCTAAACATATCTTAATAGATCGTGACGAAAATGGTATTTTAGCCACTGAAGTTTTCTCAGAACAGCAAACTTCTGACGATGTGTTAAAGATTTTAGGATACACTAAAAAAGTATAAAAAAATACCTGCCAAATAAAACTTAATAAATATAAAATTATTAATTTGCAGTACCACTAAAAGGTTAAACTTTTAATTCAAAAAAAAATAAAAAAACAAGAACAAATGAAAGGACCAATCAGTCAGTTTATTGAAAAACATTATTTACACTTCAACTCTGCCTCTTTAGTTGATGCTGCAAAAGCATACGAGCAACAATTGGCAAACGGAGCTAAAATGATGGTAAGTATGGCTGGCGCTATGAGTACAGCAGAAATTGGTAAAATTTTTGCCGAAATTATTAGACAAGATAAAGTACAAATTATTTCTTGTACTGGAGCCAATCTAGAAGAAGACATCATGAACTTAGTGGCACACTCACACTACGAAAGAGTGCCAAACTATCGTGATTTAACACCTGAAGACGAATGGGCTTTATTAGAAAGAGGATTAAACCGTGTTACAGACACTTGTATCCCAGAACATGAAGCATTCCGTCGTTTACAAAAACACATTTACAAAATCTGGAAAGATGCCGATGATAAAGGAGAACGTTATTTTCCTCATGAATTCATGTACAAAATGTTGTTATCAGGCGTTTTAGAAGAATACTACGAAATTGATTTAAAAGACAGCTGGATGTATGCCGCTGCCGAGAAAAATTTACCTATTATTGTTCCGGGTTGGGAAGACAGTACAATGGGAAATATCTTTGCTTCATATGTAATCAAAGGTGAATTAAAAGCCTCTACGATGAAATCAGGTATTGAGTACATGACTTTCCTTGCAGACTGGTATCCAAAAAATAGCACTAACGGAATTGGATTCTTCCAAATTGGTGGTGGTATTGCAGGAGATTTCCCTATTTGTGTGGTACCAATGTTGTACCAGGATATGGAAATGCACGATGTTCCATTCTGGAGCTATTTCTGTCAAATTTCAGATTCAACAACCAGTTACGGTTCCTATTCTGGAGCAGTTCCAAACGAAAAAATCACTTGGGGTAAATTAGATATTAAAACCCCTAAATTTATTATTGAGTCGGACGCTACAATTGTTGCTCCATTAATTTTTGCTTATTTATTAGATTTATAGGATATTTATGAAAAGAGTTATAGTAGACTACGCTAAACTTACCAACGAAATTTTGAACCTTTTGGTAGAGAAATTTCCTGATGGTTATGATGATTCGGATGTAATCCGTTTTAGAAATGCTAAAAACGAATTAGTAGAAGCCGTTGAAGTTCGTACTGAAGACACTATTTATTTGGTAAAAATTAGTACTAAGCTTGCAGACAGAATCGAAAATTATGATGAAGATGACGATATCGACGTAGACGTGGATACAATCGAACCGGTTAAAGGTCTTGATCTTGATGATGATATCGACGATGACGACGACGATGACAATCAGGACAAACCAGATGTTGACGGTGGAGATGACGACGACGATGACGAAGACAAAGAAGATATTGCTGACGACGAAGATGATGAAGACGAAGATTAAGCAATCTTTTTCAAAATAAATAAAAGGAACTCTATGCGGGTTCCTTTTTTTATTATTCCCTAATCACTTCATTTAAATATAGGAAAAATACTATATATTTGTTTTTATTCTTTTTCCGTAATTGCCAACGCCATGACCTCAGAAATCCTACACGCCAAACTAAAAGAAAATTTTGGATTTGAAAAATTCAGACCCAACCAGGAAACCATCATTAATACGATACTTTCGGGTCAGGATACTTTGGCTATTATGCCCACCGGAGGAGGAAAATCAATCTGTTTTCAATTACCGGCCTTAGTCTTGCCCGGAATCACCATTGTCATTTCGCCTTTGATCGCCTTAATGAAAGATCAGGTCGACAGCTTAAAAACAAATGGCATTAATGCCTGTTACATCAACAGCAGCCAAACCAGTCAGGAACAGCAATTTTATATTGACAATTTAAAATCCAATACTTTCAAATTAGTCTACATTGCACCGGAAAGTCTGTCTTATCTGGATGTGGTTTTTAACGAACTGACCATCAGTCTGATTGCGATCGACGAAGCACATTGTATTTCTTCCTGGGGTCATGACTTTCGTCCGGCCTATACCAATCTGGGATATTTAAAGAGTCGCTTCCCTTCTACTCCGGTCCTCGCTTTAACAGCTACTGCCGATAAGGCGACCCGAACCGATATCGTCAAACAGTTAAAACTTAGAAATCCAAAAACATTCGTTGCCTCGTTTGACCGAAAAAATCTAAGTCTCGAAGTTCGTCCGGCTCTTGACAGAGTAAAACAAATTATTGATTTTATTGAAAAGAAACCCAATGAATCCGGAATTGTTTACTGCTTAAGCCGAAAGACCACAGAAGAACTGGCTGAAAAATTAAAGAAAAACGGAATCACCGCCAAAGCCTATCATGCCGGACTCGATAATAAAGTGAGAGCAAAAACTCAGGATGAATTTATCAACGACGACTGTCAGGTGGTTTGCGCTACCATTGCCTTTGGTATGGGAATTGACAAATCCAATGTTCGTTGGGTCATTCATTACAATTTACCAAAAAACATCGAAGGTTATTATCAGGAAATTGGACGTGCCGGTCGGGACGGACTAGCAGCCGAAACCGTTTTGTTTGAAAGTTATGCCGATGTCATTCAGCTTCAGAAATTTGCCTCCGAAGGATTAAACTCTGATGTGCAGCTGGCCAAATTAGAAAGAATGAAACAATACGCCGATGCCTTAAGCTGTCGTCGAAAAATTCTGCTTTCGTATTTTGGAGAACTCGTAAAAGAAAATTGTGGCAACTGTGATATCTGCAAAAATCCTCCAACATTTTTTGACGGAACTATTTTAGCACAAAAAGCACTCTCGGCAATTGTCCGTTTACAGCAATCAGAGCCATTGGCTGTAATTGTTGATTTTTTAAGAGGCTCGAGAAACGCGTATATCTATGAAAAAAATTATCAAAGCTTAAAAACGTACGGAATTGGCTCCGACATTTCGTGGTACGATTGGAATCAGTATTTAATTCAGCTAATTAATTTGGGCTATCTTGAAATTGCCTTTCATCAGCACAATAAAATTTTGCTCACGTCTTTTGCAAAAAAAGTGCTGTTTGAAGGAGAGAAAGTAAAATTGAATACAGTCGTTAAAAAAGCAATCGACAAAAACGAAATCACAGAGACCAAAACAAAAACCGCAAAAAATTCACTTTTTGAGATTCTTCGAAAACTGCGTTACGAAATTGCCCAGGAAGAAGAAGTTCCGGCTTACGTAATTTTCAGTGATGCCGCTTTGCGACAAATGGAAACACTACGACCAATGAGCGATGAAGAATTTCTTGCCATCGATGGTGTCGGAAATGCAAAACTTGAAAAATACGGTTCCGAATTTATAAATGCCATTATAGCATTTCAGAAAGCAAAAAAAACAAATACAAAAGCAAAAAAAGAAAGTAATACGTATAAGACTACTTTAGAACTTTTTAAAAATGGCAAAACGGTAACAGAAATTGCGGGAAAAAGAAATTTAGGATATACCACCATTATATCACACTTAGCCAAACTGTATCTTGATGGCGAAGAGATCGATTTAAGTTCGTTTGTAAGCAATGACGAAGTCAAACAATTGCACAAAGCGCAGATTGAACTCGAATACCCTTCTGGCTTAAAACCGTATTTTGACTATTTTGATGAAAAAATATCGTATGATAAAATTCGTTTGGGTCTTGCTATTGTTGAGAAGAACAAGTAAAACCAGCTACTTTGTCATTTCGACCGAAGGGAGAAATCACACAAGAAACTCCGCTCCTACAATCTCAATCTTTGTCAAATTTTGCATGTGATTTCTCCCGCTGGTCGAAATGACACACAGTACAGAAATTCAGTTTGGACTCAGCGGATGTGATTTCTCCCTTCGGTCGAAATGACATCAACAAAAAAATCCTGTGAAATTTACTCCACAGGATTTTTTGTTTTATACTAAAAAGAACTTTACAAATAACGCTCTTCAAAAACTTTTTGATGGTGTTTTTGATGACCGATAATTACAAACCCCAAAGCGCGAACAGAAATCTGAATATTGGAAGCTGTCCCGATTCTTTTGAGCTGCTCTTCGGATAGACTCTTAAAAAACAACAAATTGGAATGTCGTAATGCAGACAATTCTGTTAGCAAACTCTGAATACTTCTGCTATTTGAATCGGTACTGTTTGCGTAATCATCTTCCTCAAAACTCGGCAAAGGCGTTAAGTCATTTCTCGAAAATCGCAAAGCGCGGTAAGCAAAAATTCGCTCACAATCCAGAATGTGCTGAATAATATCTTTTATCGTCCACTTTCCTTCTGCATAACGATAGTCAAATTTATCCATTGGAATATTTTGCACAAATTTGATAAACTCGTGCAATGAAATTTCGAGTTCTTCAAACAAATCTCCATTTCCAACTGCTTTGATATAATTGGCATATCCGCCTGAATATTCGTTTTCTGTTAATAGGGCTACGTTCATTTTTTATAGTTTTTAAGCTGAGTTTCTACTGGCATTAGTATTTCCGAAAAGTGATCTTGTTACGATTTTTTCGTAAACTTTAATCAGCTCTTCGTCTACAATGTTTTCTTTGTTCAATTCGTTAATTCTCAACAAAGCATATTGTTGTATTGTCAACAATGGCAATACAATACGCTCTCTTATCTGAATCGATGCTATACCATCAGGGTAATTTTCCATCAGGGTTTTATGTCCTGCAATTTTCAGTAAAAGACGTTTGGTTTCTGAAAATTCGTCGTAGATAATCTGCCAGAATTCTCCAAACTCAGGATCATTTTTCATATAAGCGGTCAACGGTAAAAATGATTTCGCCAATGACATCATACTGTTTTCCAACAGCGTTTTGAAAAATAAAGAATTTTGATACAGGTCATGTACTTTGTCCCATT
Source organism: Flavobacterium sp. (assembly GCA_023251135.1). Lineage (GTDB taxonomy): Bacteria > Bacteroidota > Bacteroidia > Flavobacteriales > Flavobacteriaceae > Flavobacterium. The sequence goes on from JAHEZJ010000035.1 coordinate 49,866, forward strand.
GTCCGCTTTCTTCAAAATATTTCAAAGCCGATCCAACTCCGAAGAATCCCGGTACGTTTTGTTTCAACTGACTCCAGGAACCCACAAAAGGAATCGCTCTTAAGTCAGCAAAATCCAATGATTCTGACTTACTTCTTTTAGACGGACGGCTTCCGATATTGGTTTTGGAGTAATATTTTAACGTACTCATTTTTTCCAAATAAGGAATAAATTTAGGGTGATTCTTAAAACTCAAATATTTTTCATACCCTAAATCAGCCAGTTGCGTTAGAATTTTAGTTTCCTCTGCGCTCAGCTCATTTTTTTCTTTACTAAAAACCTGATTGGTGACTCCGGCACTCAATAAGTTCTCAATATTATAACGACAGGAATCCAACGTTCCAAAATTAGAACTGATCGTTTGTCCCTGAACGGTAATCTGAATTTCGTTATTCTCAATTTTCGGACCTAAAGAAGCATAAAATTTATGTGTTTTTCCTCCTCCACGAGCCGGAGGTCCGCCACGACCATCAAAGAAAATTACTTTTATACCGTATTGTCTTGAAATTTCGGTCAGCGAAATTTTTGCCTGATAAATACTCCAGTTAGCCATCAAATAACCACCATCCTTTGTTCCATCAGAGAAACCTAACATAATAGTTTGCTTATTCCCTCTGGATTCAAGGTGTTTAGAGTACTCCGGATTGTTGTACAATTGTTCCATAATTTGATGCGCATTCTGTAAATCATCAACCGATTCAAAAAGCGGAATTATGTCAACCGTTGGGTTTTCCCAATTGTTCAAACGAATCATTGCGAAAGTCTCCATGACATTCAGCGCACTTTCATTGTTACTGATAATATAACGATTGGCACCAAACTCACCGTTTCCTTGCTGAATTGTTTTAATCGTCTGAACAGATTCCAAAGTAGATCTCGTAATTTCATCTTCAAAGTCAGCAGGATTCAAGTCACCTTTTACTTTTGACAAAACTCCCAGTTTCTCTTCTTCCGACAAATCAAAATAATTCTGCGGAAATATCTGCGAACCAGAATTCAAATAATAATTCACCACATCCTTAAATACAGCATTGTGAATTTTACTATTCTGACGAATATCTAAAGTGGCAAAGTGAAAACCAAACAAATTAATTTTTACTAAAAAAGCTTCCAGTTCATCTAAATAAAGAGATTGATGTTTTTCAATAATAATGGTTCTAATTTTGTTTAACTGCGTCAATAACTCCTCTAAAGTAATGTAAATCTCTCCTTTCGAATAGAACACCGAACGGTAAAGTTTATGTTCAAGTTCTGACACCAAAGTATCTACACCTGAGAATGTTAACTTACGTTTCAAATTTCTCATTTCAACATAGTAGCACTTCAAAATTGAGGTACGCAAACGCTCCGCTACTTTTAAAGTAATCTCGGTAGTAACAAAAGGATTTCCGTCACGATCCCCTCCTGGCCAGAAACCTAATTTGATCAATTGGTTCTGAATTGCATTCCCCTGAAGGATATTTTTCTGCAAATAATGAACAATTTCACCCGAAGTTGCATAGAATACATTCTCCAAATACCAGATCAAACTTACTGCTTCATCATACGGATTTGGCTTTTCGTTCTGAATAAAAGGAGTTTTTCCAAGTTGTGCCAGTAATTGTTTGATTTTCAGCAAATCATTTAAACGAATAGCATCGGTCAAATCATTGATGATCCCCAAAACCGGACCCGGATAAAATTGCGTTGGATGCGCCGTTAAGACCGTTCTGACATTAAAGCTTTCCAAAAATTCAATCAACTCATCATTCTTTTCCTTGGCATCTGATTTTTCTTTAATATCGCGTAACGAACCGCGTCCTTCCATATTATTAACCTCCGGAAATGCTGCATCCTCGATCGCGTCGAACAATACGATCTGACGTTCAATGTATTGAATGAATCGAAACATAAGATCGATTTTATCCTTTTCGGAAGCATCATTCAGATATTTGTTAGAGAAGAAATTGACAATCTCTTTAGGTGTTTCCTGCTTTTTAAATCCCGTTTCACAAGTCTCTGTAAACAAGGGAAGTAGGACTCCTGTATTGTCAATGGAATCAAAAGGCAGTGTTATAAAAACACTATTGTAAATATGGTATTTTGAAAGAACATCCTGATTAAAACGTTCAATTTTTGGTAACGTGTACATAATCTATTTGTAGTTGGTTGGTTAATTGGTCATAAAAAAACCCCAAGAATAAACTTGAGGTTATATTTTGATATAGCATTCAAGAAGATATTACATATTTTTAAAAATAGTATGCATCAAACGCTTCTTATCGTTGATACTTTCTTCTAATGAAATCATAGTTTCAGTTCTGTAAACACCATCGATATCATCGATCATGAAGATTACTTCTTTTGCGTGTTTAGTATCTTTTGCTCTGATTTTGCAAAAAATATTGAATTTACCTGTCGTTACAGAAGCTACTGTTACGAATGGAATTTGATTGATTCGCTCTAATACAAATTTTGTTTGAGACGTATTATTAAGGAAGACACCCACATAAGCAATAAACGAATACCCTAGCTTATCGTAATCTAAGGCCAATGAAGATCCCATTATTATTCCTGCGTCCTCCATCTTTTTTACTCTAACATGCACTGTACCAGCAGATATCAATAGTTTTTTAGCAATGTCAGTAAACGGAACTCTCGTATTGTCTATTAACATATCTAAAATCTGGTGATCTACTTCATCTAAACGAAATTTACTCATAATTCTTTAATTAATATTACTAATTGCTATTACAAAGTATAAAAATATATATAAAAAACAACAAATTCACATAAAAATTAACTTTTTATCAATCCGTTAACAAATTTAACATTTTTATCTAAATAAAAATCTACTTTTTGATTCAATTTCGGAAAAGTACCAAAGTCATCCGAATAACTAGCCCCTTTTGCATCGTATTCGTAATGTCCAAAATAATTTTCCAAATCACCTACTTCAACTATGTAGGCATTAAAGTGAATCTTATTTTCAATCAATTCTTCTTTGTATTGTGCGACAAAATTCGTAATAATTTCGATACCATCATAATTTATTTTGATATTTTTCCACATAAAATCATAAAAAACCACTTTATTTTGTGAAATATTCAAATAATCATTAATTCTGTTATCAACTAAATCGTTTTCGCTAATCAGGTCGAAACTTGAAACAAGTGAGAAAAACAGAAACTTTCGTGTGATTTCGCGTTCGTAATCATTCGGGTAATGACCTGCTTCAAATAAGATGGTAGGAGCTCCCAGAAACTGAAAGGTGTCTCCTATACAGTTGATATTAAACGAGTCATCAAAACGCCCCACCTGTCCCGGAATGTATTTTTGCAAAACATCATTGATCCCGGCAATGACATTTATCGCTTTTAAACGGTTTTCATTCACCTCTCTTTCTTCGTTGTACGAAGGCGCTAAAAAGGAAAGTGTTGCCGGTTTTCCGGTTGAACCTGCCCCAAAAATAGTACGCTGATCGTGAAGATTAAAGCAAAAATGCGGTTTAAAAGCTTCAAATACCGATCTCAAAATAGTACTTTCCGGTTGGGTTAAATTTTGAGAATCACGGTTTAAATCTACTTTATTAGCGTTCTCACGTGTGTAAAGCCTTGCTCCGTCAGGATTTAATATTGGAACACTATAAAAGGTAAACGTTTTAAGCATCTTCTGTGCAAACTCAGAACCGCTGTTTAAGACATTTATAAAATCAAAAAGTGCTTTTGTAGTCGTACTTTCATTTCCATGCATTTGAGACCATAGATAAATACGCGTTGGTCCGGTTCCGATTTGATAACTATAGATCGGTTCTCCTAAGACTGAATGACCAATAATTGCTACCTGATTGTCTGTATTTAATTTATCTAATAAAGGCTGAATATGATCCAAAGTCAAATAACGTCCCTCTATTGTTTGCTCTTTATGCTGGCTGAATAATTCTTCTAAATTCATCGTGTTTTGATTAGTTTACAAAAGTAAACATCTTTATTTTTACAATTGTAAATAAATTGTAAAGTAATAAATTTAGAATTGTAAACAGTTTTTACTGGTTATAGAATCGATTTTGATCTTTGCTAATTGACATTTGTTATTAGTTGAAATACTAAAATATAATTTTATATATTTCAACAAGTTAAAACCAATCATCTAAAGTCTTAAATACACAATTTAAAGGTTATTTTTACGATTTACAACTGTAAAATTGTTTTAGAGGTCGCTTTTGATTACATTTGTAAACAGCGAATTTCTAAACAGTAATTTACAATGGTAAACATAGATGATTTTGTAAAACGACTTGAAATTATATTGGATTATTATGCTTTAAACGCCTCTTCTTTTGCGGATAAAATTGGGGTGCAGCGTTCCAGTATGTCTCACCTGCTTTCCGGAAGAAACAAACCCAGTTTGGATTTTGTGCTAAAAATTCTGGAGGTTTTTCCTGATATTGATTTGTACTGGATTTTAAATGGTAAAGGGAGTTTTCCAAAAACGGAAGATGCCACTGATCTGAAAAAAAACGAATCGCTCTCTGAATTTGCAAAACCTCTTACTCCTATTTCATCGGAAGAAAATTTTGTTTCGGAAAATGAAAAATCCAAAAACACATCTTCTACAGAAATTAAAACTCAAAGTTTAAGTCCTGCAGAAAATGAAATTGAAAAAATAGTGGTCTTTTATAAAAACGGAACCTTTAAGACTTACGTTCCTTAAATTTGAAATTTTCGCGTATTTGAAAATTTCTAAAATTATTTTTCATTTAAGCGATTCCTGGACAACCGGGGCAACAGCAAAAAATTACAACTGAAATCCGTTTTCCGGAATTTTACCCACGACCCCGTCATAGTGTTTTTTTAAAACATTCAAATCAGCCTCATAATCTCCGGTTGGAGAAAATGGTTTCCCTAAGTTGACTTCTTTTTTGCCCCAGTCAAAAGCTACCGGCACAATTGGCACATTTGCTTTAAGAGCGATGTAATAAAAACCGCTTTTTAATTCTTTTACTCCTTTGCGAGTTCCTTCTGCAGCTACGGCTAAGCGAAAAACTTCTTTTCTTTCAAAAATTGCAGCAATCGACTCTACTTTATTCAATCCGCCAGTTCGGTCTATGGGTTCTCCTCCTACACTTCTGAAATAATAGCCAAAAGGAAAACGGAATAATTCTTTCTTTCCTACCCAGTTCATTTCCAAACCGGAAATACCGCGTGTAAAAATTCCCAAATAAAAATCATGGTTACTGGTATGCGGCATCACCATCATCACGCATTTTTTTACTTCAGCATTTTCGATTCCCACAATTTTCCAGCCCATTAGCTTAAAAAAGATGAATTTGTACAATCGCTTTTTCATTAATTTGTTTTTTCCTGCAAAATAAAAGATTTAAAGTGGTATTTTTGAGTAAAAGCATTTAAAATGATCCAAAAATTGTTCAGTTATATTGTTCCTATAAAAATATTCAAAAAAAAATCACAAAGAAGCAAAATCATCGAAGTTACCTGGGCTAATGGCGAATTAGTTCTTGATTCTGAAAACACCAATTATTCCTACGGAAGTTTACAGCGTATTTTAAGATACGGACTTCGAAATATCGGTTATGACAACATTCTTAAAATGGATCATGTTTTATTGTTAGGTGTTGCCGGCGGAAGCGTGATTAAAACACTGGTAGATGAAATTCAGTACAAAGGCAAAATTACCGGTGTAGAGATTGACCCCGACATCATTAAGATTGCCAACGAATACTTCAATCTTGACCAGATTAAACAACTGGAAGTTGTAATTGATGATGCTTTCGAATTTGTTTTAAAAACAAAAAATAAATATAATCTAATTATTATTGATATTTTTGAAGACATCAAGATGCCCAATTTTCTGTTTGAAAGCTTTTTTAGCGAACGGATTTGTTCGCTTTTGCAAAGTCACGGATTTGTTTTGTTTAACACTATGATTTTAGACGAAGCGCACAATGTTCGAAACCGAAAATACATTTCTGAAATTAACCCCAAACTGTTTGCTTCCAAAATGCTCCCACGAGTAGAAGTTCACAACGAATTAATAATTATTGAAAAAGTAGTTTAAACCTATGAAACCTCTTGCCTCTATCTTAAAAGCCTTACCACCTACTAAAGTAATTGATTCCACCATTGACATTTCAAAATACATTCCTTTAGACCTGTCTGTAACCAATCAGGAACTTGCCGAATGTAAACCTGCTAACACCGAAGAATTTGAAGATTTTATTACTGCCTACTTAGAAAAAAATGATGCCGAAGTAGCCTATGGCGGTTATATCGAAGGCCGAACAATCTACCAGCGCAGTACCATTTTTAAAAACAGTTCGATACCGGAACGCAACATCCATATTGGATTAGATCTCTGGACAAAAGTAAACACCCCAGTACTGGCGCCACTAGACGGAAAAGTACACAGCTTTAAAAACAATATAGGTCTGGGCGATTATGGTCCGACTATAATTTTAGAGCATCGCGTAGAAAATGAAAAATTTTATACTTTATACGGACATTTATCGTTAGAAAGTATAGAAAACCTTAGTGTTGGGACATTTTTTCATAAAGGCCAAAAAATTGGAACTTTAGGAAGCTCCTCTGTTAATGGAGATTACGCTCCACATGTACACTTTCAGATTATACGAAACATCGAAACGTATTCCGGCGACTATCCCGGCGTCTGCAATACAAATGACCTGAATTTTTACATAGAAAACTGCCCTGACCCCAACTTATTATTAAAAATTACTTAAATAGTTATGAAGAAAGCAGGATTGATTATATGTTTGTTATTGTTAATTGGATGTAAATCGAAAACGATAAATAGAGACACTGAAGATTTAAAAATTAAAAGAGTCACTGCTGCCGAAATAAACTCCAATCAACAGAAAAAAGCGTACGAATTGGGGAAAAGGGTATTAGAAACCTGTAATTCCTCAAAGTTTAAGCCTTTTAATGAAACTGAAGTTACGAAGTCGGTTATGGAAAATACGACTGAAGAACGTTTGACCAAAACCTGTCAGAGATTCAGACAATACTACGGAAGTTTTATCGATTTAAAGCTCGATGGTGTTTACAGAACCAAACAGGAGGTCATTTATCGCTATCATGCACTGTATTCCAAAAAAGTGGCCAATAAAGAGTTGCGCATTTTTGTAAACGAAGACAATTTGATTTCGGCCATAAAATCAATGGATTGGGACGAGAAATTTGATGCCAAAATAACCGAACAATAAAGTAAAACCTATGAATTTAAAACTGCCTCTTTTAATAGTACTGTTAATTACCGGTTTCGCAAACGCACAGCAAACCATAAGTATAAAGGGCTCAAAACCATTTCCGGCAACAACAGCTTATACTTTTATTTGTGAAAAGTATGTTTTTACCGGAGAAACTGAAGTTCAGATTGCCAAAACAGACAAAGGTGGGGTTTTAAAACTAAGCATAGGAATTTCTAACGACAAAACTCAAATCTCAGGAGGCGTATACGTTGATTTAGTCAATGGCGATGTGATTGCCTGCGTGGACAAAAACAGCAAAGAAACCCTTGACGGGAAAACCACTTCTTATTACTATTTCACTCCTGCCGAAATGAATAAACTAAAAAAAACGGATATTAAAGCGATCCGCTTTATCATCAAAGGTAATGCTACAACGTTTGGAGATCAAACCGGCTATTTTACGGCGCTGAACAGAATGGCGTACTTTTCGACAGCATTTGATAAATCAAAAAAGACCTTTGATACCGCAGCCGCAATTAGCGCTTTATAGGTTCTTATGTTAACCTAATGATTGTATTTCATTTAAACACATCCTTTGAGGTAAAACAAATAGACTTCTTTTTTCACACTCTTTACAGACTTAAAATCTGTTAAATCATTTTTTGTTAATTAGCCCATACAGCTTTATATTAGTATAATAAATCTTATATTTATAATCTAAACAGTATCCTCCATGAATCCGAATGAAGCCTTAATTACAAAATTCTATACCGCTTTTGCCAATGCCGATGCTAAAACCATGAGCGAATGTTACCATCCTAAAATTCATTTTATCGATCCTGCTTTTGGTTTACTAAAAGAAGATCAGGTTTCTAAAATGTGGGAAATGCTGCTTTTAAAAAGCAAAGGCAACCTTAAAATTGAATTTTCAGCTATTAAAGCAGATGATTTTTCGGGTACTGCAAAATGGGTTGCGACTTATAATTTTAGTAAAACCAACAGAAAAGTAATCAATCGAATTTCTGCTGAATTTGCTTTCCAGGACGGTTTAATCATCAAACATACAGACAGTTTTGATGTCTGGAAATGGTCGAAACAGGCTTTTGGTTTAACCGGATATTTAATGGGCTGGACAGGATTTTTTCAAAGCAAAATTCAGGAACAGGCGCTGTTGTCCCTAAAAAAGTTTCAGGAATCCAAATAATTTTCTTAAATTGAAAATTCAAATATGCACATTAGCTAAAATTTCCTTTTAGTTTCTATTCAACTACCCGCCTCTTTTATTAGAATTCGCTTGTCTGTTACTATTTTTTGGAGTTAATCGTGTTGTAAATCTTGAATCTCTATGAAAGAAATTGTACACAAAAAATTAAATCAATTACAGGCAACAGCAATTTGCGGAAATGACATTAGTTCTTCCTGTTTATACGTTTCAGCGCTTACCATTTTGTATGCCGGGCAGTACGCCTGGATTTCTCTTTTAATTGTTGCGGTTGTTTTATTCTTATTCCGAAAAATTTACGGGGAAGTTGTAGGTGCAATTCCGCTAAACGGAGGAGCATACAACGTTCTTCTCAACACTTCTACCAAACGTTTGGCCTCTTTGGCTGCTACCTTAACTGTTTTGTCTTATATGGCAACAGCCGTGATTTCGGCTTCAGAAGGCATGCACTATTTACACGGAATTTTTGAAAGTTTAAATGTGACTGTGGCAACCATTATTGTTTTAGTTCTTTTTACAGGGCTCGCCATATTGGGAATTGGAGAATCGGCTTTTGTAGCCGTAATTATCTTTATCACCCATTTAGCCACTTTAAGCCTACTAGTACTGGCTTCGCTTTGGTTTATCCTGAATAACGGTTTAGAAACTTTTCACATCAACTGGCAGACTCCCATCGCTTATGGAAACATTAAAACGGCTTTGTTTTTAGGTTTCTCAGCCGCTATGCTTGGAATCTCGGGTTTTGAGAGTTCCGCCAACTTTGTAGAAGAACAGCAATCGGGAGTTTTCCCGAAAACGTTGCGCAATATGTGGGCCATTGTTAGCTTTTTCAACCCGGTAATCGCCATTTTGTTAATCAGTATCATTCCGTTAACCGAAGTGGGTGCTAATAAAGAATCGCTACTGGCTCATTTAGGACAAACTACGGGAGGCTCCTGGCTGGCATGGCTTATTTCTATTGATGCTGTTTTAGTTTTATGCGGAGCCGTATTGACTTCCTTCGTGGGAGTTTCAGGTTTATTAAACCGAATGACTTTAGACCGGATTTTACCCAACTATTTCCTGAAACAAAACCAACGAGGTTCTCACTATCGCATTGTGATTAGCTTTTTAGTACTGTGTATTTCGGTACTTTTTGCAACCAATGGGCATTTAGAGTCCTTAGCAGGAGTTTATACCTTCTCTTTTCTGGCGGTAATGGCTTTATTTGGAATTGGAAATTTACTACTCAAATTCAAACGTCGAAAACTACCCCGACCAGAGCGCGCACGAGGTATTTCTGTAGTCGTTGCTGTTTCTTTCATTATTGCTGCCTTCATCGGAAATATGGAACTCAACATCAATGCTTTCTATACCTTTTTGAAATACATGGTTCCCTCCCTACTCTTCATTGGCATCATGTTAAATCGTGTCATTCTCATAAGACTTTTAATCGAAGCTCTGGAGTATTTTTACCAGCCCTTACGACGAATGGTGATCATCAGCAATAGGTATTTACAAAAAATGAGTGTACAGATCAACTCGCAGGAATTTGTCTTTTTTACAAAAGGAGACGATATTGCCATCCTGAACAAAGTATTACAATATGTTGAAAACAACGAAACGACCAAAAAACTTAAAATCGTTTATGTTAAAAATGGCCCGTCCAATAACGAAGAATTAATCAAAGACCTTGAAGTTTTGGATCGTGCCTATGATGATATTGACATTGAGTACCTTGAAATACAAGGAGTTTTTGGCCCTGAAATTATCGATGAGCTTTCTATAAAATGGAATATCCCTAAAAACTTTATGTTCATTGGTTCACCTGGAAACAAATTCTCTTACCGAATTTCAGATCTGGGCGGAGTTCGCTTGATCATGTAATTTAAAAACAACAAACCCGACAGGTTTTTGAAACCTGTCGGGTTTAGTAATCATTACGATTATAAGTTTTACGATTTGAACCAACCTGACACTAACTTGTCTTCAAACGTAGTGGTGTCCTTTTTAAAAACATTTACTAAACAACAAACCCGACAGGTTTTTAAAACCTGTCGGGTTTAATAATTATTACGAATATAAGTTTTACGATTTGAACCAGCCGGCTACCAACTCGTCTTCAAACGAAGTAGCGTCCTTGTGAACAAATTCATTAGTATTTTTGTTATAAGTATAGTCCAAAGCCCATTCTGTATGGTTTTTAGCCAAATCTTTGATGCTTTCGCAAACAAAAGCAATTTCTTTATCAGTAGTAGTTGGGTGAATTGACATTCTGATCCATCCGGGTTTTTTGATTAAATCGCCAATAGTAATTTCGTTTACCAGTTTATTAGAAGTTTCCTGATCTACGTGCAATAAAAAGTGACCGTAAGTTCCGGCACAACTGCATCCACCTCTGGTTTGAATTCCGAATTTATCGTTCAGTAATTTCACTCCTAAATTAAAATGAAGATTTTCGATAAAAAACGAAACAACTCCCAAACGGTTTTTATGCTGTCCCGCTAAGATCTTAATATTGGAAACGGAGTCTAATTCATTAAAAACATAGTCTACAATCTCATGCTCGCGTTGCAGGATGTTTTCGATTCCCATTTCCTCTTTTAGCTCAATAGCCAGTGCGGTTTTAATAACCTGAAGAAAACCCGGAGTACCGCCATCTTCACGATCCTCAATGTTATCTATATATTTATGTTCACCCCACGGATTGGTCCAGCTCACTGTTCCTCCTCCGGGACAATCCGGGATCATATTATTGTATAATTTTTTATTAAAAATTAAAACGCCTGAAGTTCCAGGGCCTCCTAAAAATTTGTGCGGTGAAAAGAAAATAGCATCCAAATACGCTTCCGGATCTTCGGGATGCATATCGATTTCTACATAGGGTCCTGAACAGGCAAAATCAACAAAACAAACGCCATTGTGCTTGTGCATTAACTTTGCAGCCTCATGAAACGGTGTTTTCAAACCCGTAACATTCGAACAGGAGGTGATAGAAGCAATCTTGATCATTCTGTCGTTGTATTTCTCCAGCAATTGCTCTAAATTATCCAGGCAAAAAAGTCCTTTTTCACAAGATGGAATAATTTCAACATCGGCAATCGTTTCTAACCACGACGTTTGATTGGAATGATGTTCCATATGAGAAATAAAAACAACAGGACGTTTTTCAGCAGGAACAACCGTACAATCTTTTAAATTCTCAGGGATTTTTAAACCTAAAATACGTTGAAATTTATTGACAACACCAGTCATTCCGGTACCATCTGTGATCAATACATCGTCGTTACTGGCATTTGTATGACGTTTAATGATCGATCTGGCATGATGATAGGCTTTTGTCATGGCAGTACCTGACACGGTAGTTTCAGTATGCGTATTGGCAACAAAAGGCCCGAATTCATTGAGAATTTTCTCTTCAATAGGTCGGTATAACCTTCCGCTGGCAGTCCAATCGGTATAAATAATCTGTTTTTTGCCGTAAGGAGACGTAAATTCCTGATTAATTCCTACAATATTCTTTCTAAAATCCTGAAAATAGGTTTCTAAAGTGATGGTACTATTTTTGCTGTTCATTAGTGTGCCTGAGTTTGATTGCAAATATATTGCTTTTTTATAGAATTGCGAATTTATCAATTGTAAACTTCAAAAGATAAATAACTGCTTAGTTTCTTTATTTAAATTATCTTTTTACTAATAATTTATCACAATATTCTATCGGATTAATAGGCATTAAAAATTTAAACAATACTATTTTATGGGAAATTTATCAGTTGCCACTTTTGGTGGAGGATGTTTTTGGTGTATTGAAGCTGTAATTCAGCGTTTAAAAGGAGTAGAATCCTTAAAATCAGGGTATTCAGGAGGTTTTATTAAAAACCCGCCCTATCGTGAAGTTTGTACTGGCAGAACCGGTCATGCAGAAGTCATACAAGTCACCTTTAATCCTGACATAATTTCATACCACGACTTGATTTTTATATTCATGACAAGCCACGACCCTACCACTTTAAACCGTCAGGGTGCAGATAGCGGAACACAATACCGCTCGATCGTTTTATATCACGATGACGAACAAAAAGCAGTGGCAGAACAGGTTTTTGAGGAAGTAAAAGCTTTCTACGAAGATCCGATTGTGACACAGCTCGTTCCGTTTGAAGTTTTCTATGAAGCCGAAGCGGATCATCAAAATTATTACAACAACAATCAGGAAGCCCGTTACTGTCAAATCGTAATTGATCCTAAAGTGCACAAACTGAAAAAAATGTACGCTGACAGACTAGTTGACTAAATAAACCTTTTTTCCACAGCTTAAAAAGAGAAACTCCATTATTTTACGCTGCTAAAACAGATAGAATATAAGTTATTCCAAGCTGTCGTAAAGAAAAAAATACTAATGAAAAATTTAAAAATAAATAATCGATTTACCGCTGAACTGCCTGCAGATCCAAACGAAACCAATGAAGTTCGTCAGGTCTCCAATGCGCTTTTCTCTTATGTAGATCCAACAAAACCATCAAATCCTAAACTTATTCATGCTTCTGCAGAAGTGGCAGAATTGGTTGGAATTTCGACTGCTGAAATTCAGTCTGAGTCGTTTTTGAATGTCTTTTCGGGAAAAGAAATTCTTCCGGAAACACGTCCGTACGCCATGTGTTATGCGGGGCATCAGTTTGGAAACTGGGCTGGACAATTGGGTGACGGTCGTGCCATTAACTTAACAGAAGTCGAACACAATGATGAATCTTTTACACTACAGTTAAAAGGTGCAGGAAAAACACCCTATTCCCGAACCGCCGATGGTCTGGCTGTACTGCGTTCGTCTGTAAGAGAGTATCTGTGTGCCGAAGCCATGTTTTATTTAGGCGTTCCCACTACCCGATCGCTTTCGCTTATAACATCAGGAGATCAGGTTTTACGCGATATTTTATACAACGGAAATTCAGCTTACGAAAAAGGCGCCATTGTTTGCCGTGTTGCTCCTTCGTTTATCCGTTTTGGCAGCTTCGAAATGCTGACTGCCCGAAATGAGCTCCAAAATCTAAAACAATTTGTTGAGTACAACATCAAACATTATTTCCCTGAAATTAAGGGAGAACCTAAAGAACAGTATTTACAATTCTTTAAAGCCGTAGCCGATACTACCCGCGAAATGATTCTGCACTGGCAGCGTGTAGGTTTTGTACACGGTGTGATGAATACCGATAATATGTCGATTCATGGAATCACAATTGATTATGGCCCTTACGGCTGGCTCGAAAACTACGATCCAAACTGGACACCCAATACAACCGACAGTCAATACAGAAGGTATCGTTTTGGGAATCAGCCACAGATTGCACAATGGAATTTGTACCAACTGGCCAATGCTATTTATCCTTTAATCAATGAAGCGGAACCTTTAGAAAAAATACTGGAATCGTTTATTACTGATTTTGATTCCGATTACAAAACAATGTTTTTAAGCAAATTAGGGCTATTCACTTCAACCGAAACTGATAGCGAGCTAATTACTGCTTTAGAAAATACACTACAATTATCGGAGACAGATATGACCATTTTCTTTCGAAATTTGAGCAACATCCAAAAATCAGATTCTGCAGAGAAAGCAATAGAAAAAATCAAGGACGCATTTTATATTCCGGAACAAATTTCGGGCACCGTTTTAGAATCATGGCAAAACTGGTTTACGGCCTATCTCGAAAGGCTTCAAACAGAATCACTTTCTGACCAGGAGCGCGCTGAAAAAATGAATACCATAAATCCGAAATACGTACTGCGAAACTATATGGCCCAATTAGCCATTGATGCAGCCGACAAAGAAGATTATTCACTAATCGATGAGCTTTATACGCTTTTGCAAAAACCTTATGACGAACAGCCGGAATACCAAAAATGGTTCGCCAAACGCCCGGATTGGGCAAGATCTAAAGTGGGCTGTTCTATGCTTTCCTGTAGCTCTTAGCTTTTGTAGTCCCGAATTCACGAATTTATTTTTTTGATAAACTTCCTCTGAATAAATGAACACCGCAGATTGGCTGCTCAATACTATCCTGTAGCTCTTAGTTTTTATAGTCTCGAATTCACGAATTTTACTTTCGTAAGTTCATAAAAGTAAAATTCGTGAATTCGGGACTATAAATTTATTTTGAAGTAATATAATCCACAATCATATTAGCATGAACACGGGAGTTTTCTATAAACCATTTGTGTGTGTACATGCCTCCACAAATTACACCGGCCAAAAACAAACCCTCTACATTCGTTTCCATCGTTTCCGGATGGTAGGTTGGAGTTCTTAGTTCATCTTCCGCTAATTGTATCCCCATTTTTTCCAGAAAAGTCAAATCTGGCTTGTAACCGGTTAACGCAAGTACAAAATCATTCTCGAGTGTAATTTTCCCCGTAGGAGTTTCTATTTCGACTTCATTTTCACGAATTTCAGTGATATTCGATTCAAAATAAGCCTTGATACTGCCTTCGGCAATTCGGTTTTCAATATCGGGCTTCGCCCAGTATTTAACCCTGCTGTTGATCACGTCTTTTCGGATAACCATCGTCACATTTGCTCCTTTTCGCCAACATTCCAATGCTGCATCTACCGAAGAGTTATTTGCTCCTACAACCAGAACATTCCTGAAAGCATATTCATGGGCTTCTTTATAATAGTGACGCACTTTTGGCAGCTGCTCCCCTTTTACATTCATTTCAATCGGAATATCATAAAAACCGGTTGCAATCACAACATTCCTGGCTTTATAAACAGCCTTGTCGGTGGTAATTTTAAAAGAAGCATCAGCCTGCTTTTCAACCTGGGTCACTCTTTCAAACAACTGAATCGAAAAATTAAAGTATCGGTGAATGTTCCGATAATATTCCAAAGCTTCCTGACGACCTGGCTTTGGCGCCAGACAACTGAACGGAATATCTCCAATTTCAAGTCTTTCGGCAGTGGAGAAAAAAGTCATATACAAAGGATAATTGAAAATACTATTCACAAGAGCGCCTTTTTCAATAATCAGATAACGCAAACCTTTTTTCTGAGCTTCGATTGCACAGGCCAGACCAATTGGACCACCCCCTACAATAATCAAATCGTATACTTCCATAAACTTTACTTCTTCCATTCTTTAAAAGGATTCTTACTCAGATAAGCATTGTAGTATCGTGGATCATCCGTTACCTCTTCTCCCAGCCAATCCGGTTTTTCAAAAGGTTCTGTTTCCGATTCCAGTTCTATTTCGGCCATCACCAATCCTTCATTTTCTCCGTAAAATTCGTCTACTTCAAAAATGTGTTTTCCTGATTTTATCTCATAGCGCGTCTTTTCAATCTTTCCTTTTTCACATAATTTAAGCAATTCCAATGCTTCATCCAGCGGGATTTCATTTTCCCATTCAAAACGGGACATTCCGCCCTGATGGCTGATTCCTTTTATGGTAATAAAACCTCTTTCCCCTTTAATACGCACACGAACCGTTCTTTCAGGAACAGCACTTAAGTATCCCTGGGCAATTTTATTGTGTGCAAAAGCCTGCTCTTTAAAATCAGCTGATTTTACAAGAAACTTTCTTTCTATTTCGACCATTTTGATGCCTGAATTTAATTTTTATGCAAGTTACTCAATTTAATCTGGCCTGAGAATTGAAATTACAGGAATCGTTACGTTTTGAACTTCATTGACACAACGCCCTCATAATTAGAGAAATAACTTTAAAATAACTGATTATTAATCGGTTATGTATTTATTTTTTTGTTAAATTTGATAGAATCTTAACTTCATCACTTATGTCTAAAAAAGCACTTTATCTACTAGGCATTGCAATAACCATTATTTTAGGTACCTTTTTGTATTTGAAATTTTGCTGCAATTGTACTATGAAAACACCTGCGGTTGATACCGAAAAAGTATCGACAGTTGTGGCTCAGGACGATACTTCTGTCCCTTTTATTCTAAATGGTTCGGGAATTGACTATCATACCAATGATAACCTCAAGTTCCTTAAAAACAGTTTTGCAGTCGTACTGCCTGTGAGTGATTCTGTATCAATTGGAGTTCAAAACCTTAAAACCTTTTTGATCGCTAATCCGAAGCAAAAAATTACGATAACAGGTTATGCAACTTCAGATGAAACCAACACAACTGCTGCGGAAAATCTGGGTCTGGCACGAGCGAATGAAATCAAAAAGTATTTTGTATCACAAGGCATCGCTGAGGCGCAGTTAAATACAAAAGGTGAAGTGATCGACAAATGGAAAACGATAAAAGACACGCTAATAGGACCTGCTGAATATACATTTGATGCTCCCGAAGCTGCTCCGGCAGTAACCGATGACTGGGTGATTTTGAAAGAAAAAATCAATGGCGATCCGCTCATTCTACATTTCAATACCAATAAATCCAGCGATCACTTAACAGCTGCCGAAGAACAAAAAGTAGCCGATTTAGTGAAGTATACGGAACACGTAAAAGAAGCCGTTATTCTGGTCGTTGGCCATAGCGATAATGTTGGAAATCGGGATTCGAACGTAACTCTTGGTCAAAAAAGAGCAGAGTTTTCTAAGAATTATTTGTCTAAAAAAGGGATTGACGGGAACCGTATTACCACTGAATCAAAAGGCCCTGATGAGCCTATAGGTGAAAATACCACTGCTGAAGGCAAAGCAACCAATAGAAGAACTGTTATCACAATTAAATAACTAATCAAAATATACTATCATGAATATACCTTGTATCTTAATACCGGCCCTAGTGGGATTAATCTGTGGAATTTTGGGTTACTTACTGGGAAAAATGAATTCTAAAGGTGATGATTCACTTGCATTGTCTTTGCAAGCTGATCTGGATGCCTGTAAAGCAAATACCCGAAATCTGAATGCTAAAATTTCTACGCTGGAAGCTGAATTGGCCGCAAAAGCTAAGGTTAACGCAGCACCACAATCATTTGCCGCTACAGCAGCGGCAGCTCTAATACCTTTTGACGGCGCATTGGCCGCAACTGTCTACGGTAAGAAAATAAAAGAGAATGACTTGAAAGTAGTGGAAGGAATCGGTCCAAAAATTGAAGCGTTATTCAATGCAGCAGGCATCAAAACATGGCATGAACTATCAGAAGCTTCCACCGAAAAGCTACAATCCATACTGGATGCGGGAGGTGAAAATTATTCTATTCACAATCCAAGTACCTGGGCGAGACAAGCATTGCTTGCTTATCAGGGTAAATGGCAGGAATTAAAAGACTGGCAGGACAACTTACAGGGCGGAAAAGAATAAATCCAAAATCAATATAACCTTAAAAACTGGCTTGAAGCCAGTTTTTTTTATGCATTAATGAGAAAATCAAAATCCCAATGTTTTGTAGTATTGTACCATAACTGCCCTTGTGAAACTTCAAGCGGACAATCAAAATTATTGGTATAAAGTCCTCCGGTTCCTAAACCCTGAGGCATTACAGCGTTTTGCAGGAAAGTCCATTGTGCAATTGCATTGAGACCAATATTACTTTCTAATGCCGAAGTAATCCACCAGCCAATTTGATACTTATCTGCCAGATCAATCCATTCCTTTGTGCCTTTGAAACCTCCAATAAAACTAGGCTTCAAAATAATATACTGCGGTCTGATTTTTTGCAAGAGACTTTCTTTTTCTTCCAACGAAAAAACTCCGATCAATTCTTCATCCAAAGCAATGGGAAATGGTGTTGTTTCACACAAATCAGCCATTGCAGCAATATTCCCTTTTTTTATAGGCTGCTCAATACTATGCAATTGATATGCACTCAATTGATTTAGCTTACCTAAAGCTTCGTCTAAACCAAAAGCCCCGTTAGCATCCACCCTGATTTCAATTTGTTCTGCTGAAAAATGACTGCGGATAGAAGCTAACAATTCAAGTTCTTTTTCAAAATCAATAGCGCCTATCTTAAGTTTTATGCAGTTAAATCCAGCCGCTAATTTCTCTTCAATTTGTTCTTTCATATAGGAAGCTTCCCCCATCCAGACCAAACCATTTATGATAATTGATTTTAAACCAGCGGTAAAATACGAAGGTAACAAAACAAACGGATTTTCATTTTTAAGAGATAAAAACGCCATTTCAACTCCAAATTGTATGGATGGGAATTCCAATAAAGCATTCCAGAGTGCTTCTTCTCCCAAATGAATATTCTTACACGTCCATTGCAGTTTTTCTTCGTAATCTTCACGGTCATCAGCACTCAGTCCGCGAAGAATCCCACACTCTCCTATCCCTTTTTTACCGTTCTCTTCCAGAACAATAAACCAGGTTTCTTTCTCCGTCATAACGCCTCTGGAAGTCCCGGAAGGTCGTTTAAACTCAAGCATGTATTTGTGACAGGTTGCTTTCATATTGTACTCCAACTACATAAGTAATACCACAGCAAAGTATGCCGGCAGACTTATACAGTTTTTTACTTTTAATTGTATAGTTTTAAGATTTTCTCAAAGTCTTTTGAAGGTAATCCCGCTTTTTGAAAAACTAAGAAGTCTTGTTTTGTTTTCTCTTTCCAGCTCAGGCTGTCAGTGACATTCTGCGACTGGTATTTTTTGTAAATGGCTTTTGCTTCACTGTAATCATCGTTAATGAGGTAAACGTGTGCCAGATTTAATTTTACCAACAATTCCGTATCGTCCAGTTTCTCTCCTTCTTTCAGGAATTTAAGAGCTTTGCCATATTGTTTTGTCAAAATATAGCAATATCCGATGGAGCTGTAATCCAATGCGGTTGCTTTACCGTCGTTAATGATCGTATTCAATTTTGGAATCGCTTCGTTGTATTTTTGAAGTCTAACCAAAGAAGCCGCCTGAGTTCTTAAGTCATTGTAGACATTTTTAGAGATATCAGCGTCTTTATAACAGCTGTTCCCAAAGTCTTTATATGCCTTATTTTTCTCCATTGGCAGTAGTTTTTGAAATTCTGTATAGCGGTACTGCTTCATGATTTTTTCAAGAATACAAACGCAAAAATCATCAGAATTCGCCATTTTCTGAGCCATTGTAGAGGTTTTACAAAGACTTATAATTTCATTTTTATTGTCCTGATTCCATCCGCGATTGAGCTTGGTATCTACCCAGGGCACTACTTCCAAAACTATTTTTTGATTTAAAAGCCAGTTTTTACTGTGAAAACCAAACCAAAGTGTATTTACATTCTGTCCCAGACAAGACGATTTATCGAGTGACAATCGCTTAGCATCTTTACTCAGAGGGTCTTTCTGATCGTAACAGGCTTTATCGGTTTTTCCATCAGTAATGTACTTTTTTGCTGCTTCATTCGACGTAAACAAGGCGTAGGTACAGGTATCGTCGCCTGAAATTTTAGACATTAGAAAAACAGCTCCTGCCGATCCCTGACTAATTCCGGTTGGATCGGGAATTGATTTTAAAACGGAAACCAAACTGTTGGCCATTTCCTGGTTTTCATCG
>JAHEZJ010000063.1 GCA_023251135.1 Flavobacterium sp.
GCTGGAACCACACCGGGAACTTATAATGTAGTTTACGAGTTATGTGACAAATTAACTCCGACAACCTGTGCTACAGTTTCAGATGAAATCAAAGTAACACCAATTGTTGAGCCAATATTCGAAAACGGAAGCATTCCGTCAACAGGAGGTGTAGTTTTCGCAAACATTGCCAGCAACGATAAAGTAAATGGAGTTCCGGCAGTATTAGAAACAACAGGAAACGCTACTATTGCAGTATCAGGAACATGGCCAACCGGAATTACCTTAGATCCGTTAACCGGAAAAGTAAATGTTGCCGCTGGAACCACACCGGGAACTTATAATGTAGTTTACGTGTTATGCGACAAATTAACTCCAACAACCTGCGCTACGGTTTCAGATGAAATCAAAGTAACACCAATTGTTGAGCCAATATTGGAAAACGGAAGCATTCCATCAACAGGCGGTGTAGTTTTCGCAAACATTGCCAGCAACGATAGAGTAAATGGAGTTCCGGCAGTATTAGGGACAACAGGAAATGCTACCATTGCGGTATCGGGAACGTGGCCAACTGGAATTACCTTAGATCCGTTAACCGGAAAAGTAAGTGTTGCGACTGGAACCACACCGGGAACTTATAATGTAGTTTACGAGTTATGCGACAAATTAGCTCCAACAACTTGTGCTACGGTTTCAGATGAAATCAAAGTAACGGCAGTTGCAGGGACACCAATAATTGCAAATGATGATAACATTTCGAACACAAATGGAGTAACAGGAACACCAAATGCAGGGAATGTATTAGTGGGTAACCCAACAAATCCTGATACTTTAAATGGAGTACCAGTTGTTATTAGCCTGGTTGATTTAAAAGTGACCACACCGGCAGTTCCAAAAACACCTGGAGCAGCAGTTCCGGTAATTGATATTGCCACAGGAACAATAAGTGTTCCGGCTAATACACCAGGAGGTACTTATACAGTAACGTACAGTATTTGCGAGAAATCAAATCCTTCAAATTGTGATGCTGCAACGGTAACCATATTGGTATCAAGACCAAGTATTGCCGTAGTAAAAACAGTCCATTTTAATGATGAAAACGGTGACGGTAATGCAAAAGTAGGGGAGACTGTTACGTATAATTTTGCAGTAACCAATACAGGAAATGTAGCTTTGACTAATGTGTATATAGTAGATCCGTTAACAGGAATTACGATGAGCGGAGGTCCAATAAATTTAGCTGCAGGAGAAGAGGATAGCACTTCCTTTACGGGAACTTATTCGATAGTACAAGCTGATATTAATTCAGGAAGTATATCCAACCAAGCTGAAGTTTTTGGAACAAGTCCTGATCATATTGTCGTAAAAGACAAATCAGATGATAGTAGTGTATTGGGGGATAAACCAACAGTATTATCAATTACAGGATGTGTTATAAAAGTATTCAACGCCGTTTCTATAAATGGAGATAACAAGAACGATAGATTCTACATCCAAGGTTTAGAATGTTATCCTGACAATACGGTTCAAATTTTTAACCGTTGGGGAGTTTTGGTTTTTGATCGTGATCATTACAACAATAATGACATTGCTTTTAGAGGTATCTCTGAAGGACGCGTTACGGTCAAAGATTCAGATGGATTACCGGAAGGAACGTATTATTATATCATTAAATATAAAGACGGCCAATCTAATCCACATCAGGAGGCTGGGTATTTGTACCTGACCAAATAATATTCTGTACTAATAAAATGGCTTAGTCAATAGGCTAAGCCATTATTTAAAAATAAAATAAATGAGAAAATTAGTTTTAGTTTTATTGTTTTGTTCTACTGCAGGTTTTGCTCAGCAAGATGCGCAGTTTACACAATACATGTATAATACCATTAATATAAATCCAGCGTATGCCGGTTCCCGGGGAGTGATGAGCATTTTCGGATTGTATCGTACCCAGTGGGTTGGGCTTGATGGAGCACCCGAAACCAGTAGTTTTTCATTAAATACACCCATAAACAATAATGTAGGTTTGGGAGTATCAGTAGTCAATGATAAAATCGGACCAACAAATGAAAACAACATATCAGCTGATTTCTCTTACTCCATACCAACATCAGCAACCGCAAAACTTTCTTTTGGTATTAAAGGTTCGGCGAACATCTTCAAACTGGATCCTACAAAGTTAAGCCCGGAACATCAGGGAGATACTCAATTTCAGGATTTTCAGAATAAATTTGCTCCCAATATCGGAGCAGGGGTTTACTGGCATACTGATAAAGCTTATGTGGGATTGTCTGTTCCTAATTTTATTCAAACCAACCGCTATGACGATAACGATTATTCAATCTACAAAGATCGTATCAACTATTATTTCATAGCAGGTTATGTATTTAATCTGAATCGTTATGAAACCATAAAATTCAAGCCGGCCTTAATGACTAAAATGGTAGAAGGCTCACCATTACAGGTAGATGCTTCGGCCAACTTTATGTTTAACGATAAATTTGTTATTGGGGTTGCTTACAGATGGAGTGCGTCAATTAGTGCCTTGGCTGGATTTCAGATAAGCGACAGTATGTATTTAGGTTATGCTTACGATCGTGAAACTACGCGATTGGTAAACTACAACTCCGGATCGCACGAGATATTTTTGCGTTTTGAGTTCCTAAACAACTACAGCCGAATTACTTCACCAAGATTCTTCTAATACTTCAACTATGAAAATTAAAAATTTAGTTTATAACGTTTTTTTAGTGCTGTTTGTTTGCAAGGGGATTGCACAGACAGGCAGTATCGCCAGTGCTGATAAAAAATACGATAAATATGCTTATATCGATGCGATTGCTACTTACGAAAAGGTAGCAGAAAAAGGATATAGAGAGGAGAAAATGTTCCAGCGACTGGGTAATGCCTATTATTTTAATGGTGAATTGGTGAAGGCCTTAAAATGGTACAAAGCTCTTTTCGGAATGAATGATCAACAGGAATTTGAGTATTATTACCGATATGCCCAAACACTAAAAGCAACAGGAAATTATGCCAAAGCCGATAAAATATTAGAGCTTTTCAATCAAAAAGCAAGTACGGATAAAAGAGGATTGTTATTTGAAAAGAATAAAAATTATTTGGAGCAGATAAAAAACAATTCAGGTCGATTTGAAATAGCCGATGCCGGAATTAATTCAAGATATTCAGATTATGGAAGTTCTTTTTTAGATAACAAATTGGTATTTGCGTCTGCCAGAGATACGGGTGGAGTTGCCAAAGTAAAATTCAAATGGACTAATAAATCTTTTACCAATATTTATTCGGCAGAATTAAACGCCGATGGTAGCGTTGGAATTCCGAAGCGATTTGAAAATAAGGTCAATTCAAAATTTAATGAATCGACTCCTGTTTTTACAAAAGACGGATTAACGATGTATTTTACCAGAAACAATTTTCTGAACGGTACAAAAGGAACAGACGACAAGAAAGTTACTTTGTTGAAATTGTATAAGGCAAGTTATATAGAGGGTAAATGGACGAATATCGTTGAATTGCCTTTTAACAGCGATCAATACAGTGTGGCACATCCGACATTAAGTGTAGATGAGAAAAAGTTATATTTTGCTTCAGACATGCCGGGTACTTTTGGACAATCAGATTTGTATAGTGTGACGATTAATACGGATGGCAGTTTTGGTAAACCTGAAAATCTGGGAGCCGCAATTAATACAGAAGGAAGAGAAACTTTTCCTTTTATATCAGGAGATAATGAACTGTATTTTGCCAGCGACGGACGACCAGGATTAGGAGGACTTGATGTATTTGTTTCGACTATTAAAAAGGATTTGACGTTTAGCGAAGTTCAGAATGTTGGAGCTCCTATTAATACAAAACTGGATGATTTTGGTTTTATAATTGACAATAAAAGCAGAACTGGTTTTTTCTCCTCCAATAGAGATGGAGGACATGGTTACGATGACGTCTACCGTTTTTCGGAAACCAGAAAATTACCTTGTGAGGAGCTTTTATCAGGAACTGTTATAGATGCCGAAACAAATTTGGTACTCGAGAATGCTAAAGTAAATTTACTCGACAATCAACTTCAGATTGTAGGAGAGGTAATAACCGGAGCCGATGGCAAGTATAGTTTTAAAGTAAATTGCAATAAAGAATACTTTGTCCGCGCTGCTAGACAAGATTATGATACTAACGAATTACCTAAAGCAATCGATAAAACAAGTTTGACATTACCTTTGAAAAGAACGCCTCAAAAAGTGGTTGAAAAAACGATTGAAAAATTGATTGTTGGTGATGATTTGGCGAAAATTTTACACATAAAAATGATTTACTTCGATTTGGGTAAATCGATTGTTCGGAAAGAGGCCGCCATTGAGTTAGAGAAAATCCGTCAGGTGATGCTTCAAAATCCAAACATGAAAATTGATGTTCGTTCGCACACCGATAGCCGACAAACTCATGCTTACAATGAAAAACTATCCGACAGAAGGGCCAAAGCAACAGTGGCATGGCTTGTTAAAAAAGGAATAGCTGCTGATCGCATAACCGGAAAAGGATATGGAGAAACACAATTACTGAATAAATGTGCTGATGGCGTAAAATGTACTACAGAAGAACATCAGGCAAATCGAAGAAGTGAGTTTATTATTGTTTCGATGTAATAAAGAGTTAGCTTTTTTAATAAAGTTGAGTTAATTAATTGTTATGAAGGCTGCAGGGTAAATCCTGCAGCTTTTTTTTGTGCCGTACAAAGAGATTTGTTTTTTAATGATAGAGATAAAAAATGATTGTATTTAATTTCTTAAATTTATTCTATTAAATGATTTATAGAAAAAATTAAACAGAAAAAAATCTGCTAAATCTGCAGACCCGAGCGATAGCGAACAGGCGAAGCAATCTGTGTGAAAATATAAACCAAACGGTATCTAATTATAAAAAACAATAACTTTGAGTACAACAGAATTTTTAACCCGACTTATAATTGCATTGTTTGCCGGACTAATTATTGGTTTCGAAAGACAGTGGCACCACAAAGAAACCGGTTTAAAAACCAATATGCTGGTAGCAACAGGCGCAGCAGCATTTGTTTTGTTATCGATTAAAGTGGCGGCAACAGCGCCCAATATTGATGTAACCCGTATTACAGCTCAGGTGGTCATGGGAGTTGGTTTTTTGGGAGCCGGTGTTATTTTCAGAGAAGGCCCTAATGTACACGGGCTGAATTCTGCGGCCACAATATGGTGCAGTGCGGCTATTGGCTGTATTGCGGCATCGGGTTATTTTATCGAAGCCCTGATTTGTACCTTTCTCGTTACCTTTGTCAATACCGTTTTGGAACCAATTGAAAGATGGCTGCGAAATCGAAAGTAAAAGCAATTCTTTCAATGTTTTAGAACAATAAAGTAATCAAGGCACCCGACCTGTTTTTTCCTAATTTTTATAACTTGATTTTTCCAAAAGACTCCTTCTGTTTGTATCAGATACCGGGACAATTGGAGGCTTCGCTGTGTCTTACTGTTTGTCGTTACTCGAACAGGAGATGGAGCCTGATTTTCTGTGAAGCAACAACAATTATTTTCTGATCCCGCTTTTACCGTTTATACAGAGTACTGTACCACTTATTACGTCTTTTAATCTGTCTGTCTAATATGGCTAATATGCAGTAAATGAGTGTAGTAAATTTGTACCTGAATTTAAAGGTTAAGCTTAAAGATGAGAAAGATAATTTTGTATGTTATACTATTAGTTCCTATCGTTGCACTTTGCCAGGCAGGCACTCAAAAACAAATCTCAGATGTCTCATCCCGTTTCGATTTAATTTGTAAAAATAAAGAAATCATGATTCCAAGAGCAATATTAAAAAGTAGGATTGACAAGTCAACAGTAGTAGATAAGGATACCCGATTTATTTTGGTTTTTAATACAGTAAGTACTGTAAATCTTTTATCTGGTTATTATTACTGGTACAACAATAAATGGAATAATCTAAAAAACATGACCGAAGAAAATGGTATTCCAAGAGACAATGGGATGGCAGGAGACATTTTTATAGATTTCTCTACAAAAGATGTTTACTTTTGTAATGGAACAATGTGGCTTTCGATGACAACGCACAACGAAACTTTTATCGGAGCAGTATTTGAAAACAAGAGTGGTATTTTGAGTTACAAGAATAGTGCTGGTGAGGATATTGTAATTCATCTTTCAGAGATAGTCCCTTACTTCAATTACCCGAAGACAATTTCTCTAAATGCAGATAAGGAAACGCTTAATTATATTGACGAAAACGGGAGACAAACCGTTTTAAAACTCGATATTTTGCTGGAAAAGAGCAAAAGTAGCCATCTCACTTCGGTATTTTAAGAAAAAGAGATTCACATAAGTATAAAATGACAGCATCGGACCCGACAGTTTTTGAAAGCTGTCGGGTCTGATTTTTAAAAGGATACAGTGAAGTTTTGTTCTCTAAAACGGTTTAGTTTCGTAATGTTCGAGTAATGAATTGATAATCATTTGATTTTGTTTTGCTGTTAAGAATAAATGTATTAATTTTGCAGTCCTTTTGGCAAAGAAGAGTTTCCATTAGGTATCAACTATTTATGTAAAACAACTTCTGTTTTTTCTACTGCTTTATGAAACTCGAGAAAAACAGAATACAAATTTTTTATCAGCATGTCTGAACAATTAAAATCACAAGAAGAGTTTTTAGCAAATTTTAACTGGCATAACTTCCAAGAAGGAATTGATGCAGTAGATGAGAAAAACTTACAAGAGTTTGAAGAACTAGTATCAAAAACTTTCATCGCTACAGATCAAGAAGAAGTAGTTGAAGGAGTTGTTGTTAGAATTACAGATAGAGACGTTATCGTTGATATCAATGCTAAATCTGAAGGTGTTATTTCTTTAAACGAATTCCGTTACAACCCAAACTTAAAAGTAGGTGACAAAGTAGAAGTATTAATCGACATCCGTGAGGATAAAACAGGTCAATTAGTATTATCTCACAGAAAAGCACGTACTATCAAATCTTGGGATAGAGTTATTGCAGCTAATGAAACTGGAGAAATCGTTAACGGTTTTGTTAAATGTAGAACTAAAGGAGGTATGATCGTTGACGTATTCGGTATCGAGGCGTTCTTACCAGGATCTCAAATTGACGTTAAGCCAATTAGAGACTACGATGTATATGTAAACAAAATGATGGAATTCAAAGTGGTAAAAATTAACCACGAATTCAAAAACGTTGTTGTATCTCACAAAGCACTTATCGAGGCTGATATTGAAGTACAGAAAAAAGAAATCATCGGTCAATTACAAAAAGGACAAGTATTAGAAGGTGTTGTTAAAAACATTACTTCTTATGGTGTGTTCATTGACTTAGGTGGTGTTGACGGATTAATTCACATTACTGACCTTTCTTGGAGTAGAATCAACCACCCAAGTGAAGTTCTTGAATTAGACCAAAAATTAAACGTTGTAATCCTTGATTTCGATGATGAGAAAACAAGAATTCAATTAGGATTGAAACAATTAAACGCTCACCCATGGGATGCTTTAGATGCTAATTTAACAATTGGTGATAAAGTAAAAGGTAAAGTAGTTGTAATCGCTGATTATGGTGCATTTATCGAAGTTGCTGAAGGTGTTGAAGGTTTAATCCACGTTTCTGAAATGTCATGGTCAACTCACTTACGTTCTGCTCAGGACTTCGTGAAAGTTGGAGATGTTGTTGAAGCTGTTATCTTAACTTTAGATAGAGATGACCGTAAAATGTCATTAGGTATCAAACAATTGACTCAAGATCCATGGACTGATATTACTTCTAAATACCCAGTAGGTTCTAAACATACAGGTATCGTTAGAAACTTTACAAACTTTGGTATTTTCGTAGAATTAGAAGAAGGAATCGATGGATTAATTTACATCTCTGACCTTTCTTGGACTAAGAAAATCAAACACCCATCTGAATTTGTAAATGTTGGTGAGAAACTTGATGTAGTTGTATTAGAATTAGATGTTGAAGGACGTAAATTATCTTTAGGTCACAAACAAACTACTGCTAATCCTTGGGATCAATACGAAGATTCTTTCGCTGTAGGAACTATCCACAATGGTGAAATTTCTGAAATCGTTGACAAAGGAGCTACTGTAGAATTCGGAGATGATATCGTTGCTTTCATTCCAACTCGTCACCTTGAAAAAGAAGACGGAAAGAAATTGAAAAAAGGTGATACTGCTGATTTCAAAGTAATCGAATTCAACAAAGAATTCAAAAGAGTAGTTGCTTCTCACACTGCTATCTTCCGTGAAGAAGAAGAGAAAAACGTGAAAGCTGCAACTGAAAATACTTCATCTGCTTCTTCTACAAATGCACCAGCTGCAACTTTAGGAGATAACAATGATGTATTAGCTGCATTAAAAGCTAAAATGGAAAAAACTGAGAAAAAATAATTCTTAGTTTCCTCTAAATAGAAAGTCCCACAGCAATGTGGGACTTTTTTTTGTTTCATTATTTTTCTTCTTTAAATTTTAACAGAAAAAGTTGTGTTATTGTGTTAAAGGGTTATTTTTGTGTAAAAATACCACTTATGAAGAAACTCTACTTTTTAGTTTTATTGTTATGTTTTTATGGTGCTAATGCACAGGTGATTACTTTTGGAAGTACTCCTTTTAAAGATAGATTACTTTCGGCAAATGCAACCAATGGATTTGCAAAAGATATAAACGGAAATAATATCGTTGTCGACACCAACTTTGATAAGGAAATTAATGCTGTCGAGGCATCAAAAGTTTATTTTTTGGAACTGGGTGGAACGAAATCGACGATTTATAACTTAATGGGAATTGAGTTTTTTGTCAATTTAAAGACTTTGAATTTTTACGGACAAAGAGTAACCGCTGATTTGAGACCGTTGAAAAATTTAGAAAGAATAAATTGTGGAGGAGATTTAGTTACAAAAGATCTCAACATTAACGGACTTAATTTAAAAGAAATACGCGCAGAAAGTAGCCTTTCAATAATGCCCTATTTATTGGATAATGGCCCGACAGGAATTTCTCAGTTTGCCAATCTGGAAACTTTGTTTTTAGGGGGAGATCGATTAGAATCAATCAACCTTCAAAGCCTAAAATCGTTAAAAACACTGATGATTACAAGGTCAAAAATAAAAAGTCTTGATTTAAGCAATCAGACTAATCTGGAGTTTTTGTATTGCAATAACAATCTATTGACAGATCTGGATTTAACCAGTTGCAAGAATATAGTTGGTGTAGAAGCTAATTTGAATAATTTCACTACAATCCTGGTGAAGGACCTGCCTAAACTGGAGTATCTTAGAATTAGTGAGAATAGTGCATTAAGTGCATTAAGCCTTGTAAATACCCCAAATCTAAAATCGTTAGATGTTTATAAGTGTAATTTGACCGATTTAGATTTATCTAATTTGGTCGCTCTGGAGTCGATTAATTGTAGCAATAATAAACTAACAAATTTGAACATCAAAGGTTCTATAAACCTGTTGAATATATCTTGTGACAATAACTTAATAAAAGAGCTTGATTTGTCTTTATGTAAAAAGTTTGAGTCTTTATATGCTGGTTATAATAAGTTTGAAAGTTTAGAATTTTATGGTAAGCTAGGATCCTATTTTAGTATTTCAAATAATTTAAATTTAAAATACCTTTCCATTAAAAATGGGATCATCAATCAATCCAGTATGGAATTTGCCAACTGTCCCAACTTGAAATACATTTGCGTAGATGAAAATGATAATGAAATTACTACAGTTCAAAATTTAATCAAAACGTATAAATATACAGACTGTCATGTAAATTCCTATTGCAATTTTCATCCGGGAGAGGATTATTTTGTAATTCAGGGGGCACAGCGAATAGATTCGAACAAAAATGGCTGTGACAATTCGGATCCGTTTTATCCTAATTTAAAGTTTAATATTGTGGGAGCTTCTTCCGGAACATTTGTTAATAATTTATCCGGTAATTATTCTATTCCTGTTTTAAAAGGAACGCACAAGATAACTCCTGTTTTAGAAAATCCGTGGTATTTTTCAGTGACACCGGCAACCGCAACGATTGTTTTTCCGGCGCAGACAAGTCCATATACTCAAAATTTTTGCATCACTCCAGTTGGTACTTATCGGGATTTAGAAGTTACGATATTACCAATTGATGTTGCAAGACCCGGTTTTGACGCTAAGTATAAAATCGTATATAAAAATAAGGGTAATGTAGTACAATCGGGTTTGATAAAATTTGGATTTGATGATGCCATATTGGAGTATGTTTCTTCCAATACCGCTTTTTCTTCTAAATCAGTTAATGCTATAGAATGGAGTTTTGCAACTATTCAGCCGTTTGAAAGCAGAGAAATAGTATTTACTTTAAAATCAAACAAACCAACAGATTTACCTGCTGTAAACAATGGTGATGTTTTAAAATTAACAGCAACTATTGCTTCTCAGGACAAAGACGAAAGCCCAATCGACAATGCTTTTACACTTAATCAGGTAGTAGTAGGTTCTTACGATCCAAACGATAAAACCTGTTTAGAAGGCTCTGTTATTACACCAGAATTAATAGGAGAGTATGTGCACTATATGATTCGTTTTGAAAATACAGGAACATTTGCAGCAGAGAACATTGTGGTAAAAGACATGATCGATTTGTCTAAATTTGACCTTACAACTTTAGTTCCAACCAGTTCAAGTCATCCTTTTACAACTAAAATTACAGCAGGGAATAAGGTAGAATTTATTTTTGAGGGTATCAATCTTCCCTTTGATGATGCGAATAATGACGGTTATGTTGCGTTTAAAATCAAAACAAAATCAAACTTAAGAGTTGGAGATACCTTTACGAACGAGGCCAATATTTATTTCGATTATAATTTCCCGATCTTAACCAACAAAGCGACTTCAACTTTTAAAACAGTAACATTAGGGACTCCCGATTTTGAGTTTTCTAACTATTTTACATTGTATCCAAATCCGGTAAATCATACTTTAAATATTAATGCAAAGGAAGGCATAGAAATACAATCTCTATCCATTTATGATATGTTAGGGCAATTGGTAATTGCGGTTCCAAATGCAAAATCGGCTTCTAGTATTGATGTTTCAAGGCTTACTGCAGGCAATTACTTTATAAAAGTAAAATCGGATAAAGGAAGTTCGGCTATGAAATTTATCAAATATTAAGAATGTGCTTTAAAAATAAGAAGTCCCACAGCAATGCGGGACTTTTTTTATGTCTAATATTTAGTTTAAGAAGCTGTTTCCTGTTGTTCGCTCTATCTTTTTCTGGCTAAAGAAGCCAGAAAAAGGATGCCGCTACCATCAGGGCTAAAGGCAAAACTTTTCAAAAGAAGTTTTATTTTGCAGCCAGTAGCTTGGTTTCTTCGGGAGTAAAATCGTTTACAATTGCATAAGTATCAATTTTAGCAATAGCCATCTCGTTCAGAATATCAACAAGGTTTTTAAAATTGCTTTTTTCGCTGGGTTTAATAATTACGATCGTACCGCTTTTTGGTCTTCCACTTTCTGTCAAATATTCTTTGATTTTTCTATTTGTTTCAAATAATTCTTTTCTAATTCCATTTTCTCCATAAACGATACTTTTTGGATTTTCATACAGAGAAAGTAATCCTGAATACGTAACAATTTTGTCATTATCATCCAATAATATGGTATAGATACGATTAATATCAACATCATAAGTAGGTCCGCAAACGAAATCATCTGCATCATGTGGCAGACTTAAATCAATACCTTTTGGTTTGGCCAATTCGATCGTTACCATAAAAAAGACAATCAGCAAGAATGAAACGCTGACCATTGCAGTTAAATCGACTTTGGCACTTAACTTTTTACTCCTGATTTTTTGAGGTAGATTTTTCATTTCAGTCAATTTATTAATTGGAAGCTAATAGTTTTGTTTCTTCGGGAGTAAATTCTGGTATAATAGCATAGGCCTCAATTTTAGCAATAGCCATCTCGTCCAGAATATCAATTAAATTTCCATAATTTGAATTTTTGCTGGGCTTAATAATTACTGTAATTCCTCTTCCAGGTTTTCCTAATGCAGCTGAATATTCTAAAACTTTTTTATTTCTTTCAAACAGCACTTTTCTAATTCCATTTTTCCCATATTTTGTTGTTTTGGGAGCATCAA
This sequence comes from Flavobacterium sp., assembly GCA_023251135.1. GTDB lineage: Bacteria > Bacteroidota > Bacteroidia > Flavobacteriales > Flavobacteriaceae > Flavobacterium. The sequence continues at coordinate 12,172 of JAHEZJ010000063.1, forward strand.
TAGGAACGTATGGCAATCCTGTATAAGTAATGATTTTGTTGTTTTTACCTAACATTATGGTCATTGATCTATTTTCTCCATGATGAGGAGGAGGGCACTCACAACAACCTCTATCTCCAGTATCATATACTATGACTTTAGGTTTGGCCAATTCGATCGTTACCATAAAAAAGATAATCAGCAAGAATGAAACGCTCACCATTGCAGTTAAATCGACTCTGGCACTTAACTTTTTACTTCTGATTTTTTGAGGCAGATTTTTCATGTCAGTCAATTTATTAATTTGAAGCTAATAGTTTTGTTTCTTCGGGCATAAAATCATTTATAATAGCATAGGAATTGATACCTGCAATTTTCATCTCATCTAAAATATCTACGAGATTTTTGAAATTAGATTTTTTAGATGGCTTTATAAAAACAATCACGCCATTTTTTGGTTTCCCTACAGATACCATATAATCACTTACTTCTTTCTTTTTTAGAAATACTTCCTTTCTAATACCATTTTTTCCAAATTTAACCTTTTTAGGCGCTTCTAAAGGATAGGATAACACACCCGAATAGGTTATTATGTTATCATTATCATCCAGTATAATGGTGTATAAACGATTTCCTCTAATGCATCCCCTTCCTCCACATGTATCTGAATAATCTGGTAAATCTAGATCAATACCTCTTGGTTTGGCCAATTCGATGGTTACCATAAAAAAGACAATCAGCAAGAATGAAACGCTCACCATTGCAGTTAAATCGACTTTGGTACTTAACTTTTTACTCCTGATTTTTTGAGGTAGATTTTGCATAATGGTCCGATTTATAGTTAAAGTTATTACTAAAAATAAAACAAATTGTGATAAGATTTTAAAAATAATCAAAAATAATTTGGAGTGGTAAAAGCTTGTTTTACAGTGCTATTTGAGGATGTTTTAGTTTTTTCTAAAAATTTTTCAATTTTTGTTAAAACCAAAACAAATATTCCAGCGTAAATGAGCTTATAACTTAAAATATTAATTATGAAAACTAGAAAATTTTTAGCCGTAGCAATCTTAGCATTGGGATTTGGATTTACATCATTTGCGCAAAAAACAGTAATGGTTGGTGGAGCTGAAATGTATCCCAATAAAAATATTATTGAAAATGCTGTTAACTCAAAAGATCACACCACATTAGTAGCAGCCGTAAAAGCCGCCGGCTTAGTTGAAACACTAGAAGGAAAAGGACCATTTACCGTTTTTGCCCCAACAAACGCAGCATTTGATAAATTACCAAAAGGAACCGTTGAAACATTATTGAAACCAGAAAACAAAAAAATGCTTCAAAATATTTTGACTTATCATGTTGCAGCAGGAAAATGGAATGCCTCTGATATTGCAAAAGCAATTAAAGCCGGTAAAGGTAAAGCTGTTATTAAAGCTGTTAACGGAGGAACTTTAACTGCCTGGATGAAAGGAAAAGATTTATATCTTACTGACGAAAGCGGAAACAGTGCTAAAGTAACTATCGCGGATGTAAATCAGTCAAATGGAGTGATACATGTAGTGGATACGGTATTATTACCAAAAAGCTAATAGAGCTCTTAAATCTCAAAATTCAAATTCCAAATTCCAATTTAAAAGTTGGGATTTGGAATTTGGAATTTTAATTTTTTTCAAGGTTTTATCTCTTTGCGGTTAAGGTTGATCCGACCGAAGCAATTACCACACAGACTATCGCCAGAATTTCATAAAAATTTAAATGCTCCTGCAGGAAAATATAAGCGCAGACTGCCGCAGCGGCAGGTTCCAGGCTCATTAAAATACTAAAGGTACGGGGAGGCAATTGTCCCAATGCCTTCATTTCGAGTGTAAACGGAATCGCACTGGATAAAAGTGCCAGAGCAAAGCCCATCCCAAGGAATTTAGGAGTAAGATTTGCCAGTCCGTTTTCGTATAAACCAAATGGTAAAATCAAAATAGCTCCAAATAACATTCCTGTAGCAACTGCTTGTCCGTCATGCATAATTTTAGATACTTTTCCTCCCAGAATAATATAAGTAGCCCATAAAGCACCAGCCAAAAGAGCAAATATAACTCCTATTGGATCAATACTATCATTTGACCAGGGCGCTATCAAAACGATTCCGATTGCTGCCAGTAGTACCCAGCAATAATCAAGCAGACGTTTTGAACCGATAATAGCCACTAACAACGGACCTATAAATTCAAGTGTTACGGCTAAGCCAATCGGGATTCTTTCAATAGCGGTATAAAAAACCAGATTCATGGCACCCAGAGTTAAACCATAAGGGAGCACTATTTTCCATTGTTTTGGAGTGATTGCTTTTAAATTTGGTCTGTAGGCTAATAGTAAGAGGATAGCCGAGATTCCGATTCGCAAAGAAGCTGTTCCGGCAGCACCTATGGTTGGGAATAAAGTTTTGGCAATTGCCGCTCCACACTGAACGCTTATGATGGCTAAAAGCACCGCGTAAACAGGAGGGATATTGAATTTTTTGTTTTGCATGGAAATGTAGTGGAAGGGGGGGAACTACCACTCAGAGCGGTAGCTTATGTTGTATACTAAGAGTTTAGTATTTTATTTTGGAATAGGGTATCGAATTACTCTAATGCCCGTTTGGTAACAAAAGCACGATAACCGATGACCGCCATCTGCCATTTTTTTGCTTTCGAAATGTCCAGTCCTTGTCTGGTAAAACTAGGTAATAGGATTTTGTTGATTTTGGCTAAAATTTTATACATGAGCGGTAGATTTTTTGCAAAGATATAAAAAAAGACTTTGCGGTTGTGCAAAGTCTTTGTTGTTGATTTTTAGGTATTTATTTAGTTTTTAAAGATGTCTCGAATTATGATTTTTTGCTCTCTTTCTCAAGCTTTTTCATTTCTTTCTCGTATCTCTTCATTTCTTTTTCATGTTTCTTCATATCGGCTTCATGCTGTTTCATGTCTATCTCATACTGCTTCATGTTGATTTCGTATTCTTTAGAGTCTTTACCGTATTTTACCTGAATGTCCTGTGTATATTTGTCCATTTCGGCAGTAAATTTATCCATAGCAATCTCGAATTTTGCCATCTCCTTTTCGTAAACTGCTTCTTTTTGTGCCATCACAGTATTTATCTGCTTTTCATAAGCTGCTATGCTAGGCTCGATAGATTTAATCTTCTTTTCATATTCAGCCATTTCTTTTTTAAACTTAGCCATTTCCGTTTTGCTGTTTGGATTTCCCGGAGGCATTGGTGGCATCGGTACGTCCATCGAAGGAACTTGTGGAATTGATTCAACAAGGAATGCAGGAGGAGTTGGCGGAGTCGGTGGAGTTGGAGGCGTTAGGGATGACTGATCGCTGTCAGTATCATCGCTTTCGTCGCTTACTGTAATCTGATTTCTACTTACACT
>JAHEZJ010000064.1 GCA_023251135.1 Flavobacterium sp.
AATGTCGAGATAAAACTCATCGATACTGGCTTTTTCTAAAACAGGCGCTTTATCCTGAAGAATTTGTGTAACATCATGCGATAACTGCGAATACAATTCCATATCGCCTTTCATGACTTTTGCATCCGGACAAAGTTTTAATGCCATACGAATCGGCATAGCAGAACGGACTCCAAATTTACGGGCTTCATACGAACAAGAGGCCACAACACCACGGTCTCCGCCGCCTATAATAAGCGGGATTCCGTTGAGTTCAGAGTTGGTGCGTCTTTCACAGGATACAAAAAAGGTATCCAGATCCATATGTACAATTGCCCTTGCCATTTTCTTGTTTTTGTAGTAAACAAAATTAGTACAGATGATAACATTTTTTTGTATATTTGTTGTTCCAAATTATAACAAATTAATTATGTCCCTATTTTCAGATAACATCAGAGCATTGAGGGTTAAGCATAAAATATCGCAGGAGAAATTAGCTGAGAACCTAAAGATTACCCGAGGAAGATATGTTAAATACGAGGACGGAACCTCTGAGGCGCCGTACGATATCTTGAAACAAATTGCCTTATATTTTCATACTAGTATTGATTTACTATTGTCTGTCGATATACGAAAGATTGATATCGAAAATTTGATAAAACTGGAAGGCAACCGACTCATTCTGCCCATACAGGTAGACCGTTTTGGGGAGAATTATATCGAAATTGTATCCCAAAGAGCAAAAGCAGGTTACCTAAACGGATATGCCGATCCGGAGTATATCGAAAGTTTGCAACAAGTTTCGCTTCCGTTTTTGGGACCGGGTAAACATCGCGGATTTCCTGTTGAAGGCGATTCGATGCCGCCACATGAAGACGGATCTATTATTATTGGCCGTTATGTAGAAAGGCTGGGAGAGGTGATGGATGGTAAGACGTATATCCTGATTACCAAAAATGAAGGAATGGTTTACAAACGTCTGAACAAAAACAAAAAGAACACTTTGGTTTTAGAATCTGATAATCGTTTTTATCCAAATTATGAAGTAAAAGCCTCTGATATCTTAGAAATCTGGGAATACGAATGTAATATAGGAAGAAGTGATAAACGCCATGAACAAACAGAATCTCAAAGTATGAAAGACTTACTTCTGGAGGTAAAAAGAGAGGTAATGGAGATTAAGAATAATACTTCGAATACGTAAAAGGTTTTTTGCCACAGATTACTCAGATTTGAAGGATTAATTTTTTTTTTTGCCGCGAATTCACGAATTATTTTAAATCAAAATTCGTGAATTACTTCGTCCGTTCGCTATCGCTCGGGTCGTGGCGGAAAAATCCAGACAAAGTCAGCCAAAAAATCTTTTTAATCCTTTTAATCTGTGGCAAAAAAAAACTAAAAAACCTTCACAAACCCCAATCCGTATTGTTTGCCATTATAAAAAGGCATTACCATAGAAGTTGATTTGTTTTCGGAAGATGATTTAAAAAGTTTTTTGGTAATATAGGGATTGATCCAGTAGGCAATTTTAGTACTCAAAATCCCGATTCCGGCTCCGGCAGCAACATCCGTTAACCAATGACGGTTGTTGTAAATTCTGAAAAGCCCGGTTCCGGTTGCTACGGCATAACCGGCAATTCCGTACCAAATTGATTTGTCTTTGTATTCCTGCCATAAAAACTCCGCTCCGGCAAAAGCAGTTGCGGTATGTCCTGAAGGAAAAGAGTTGTTCGAACTTCCGTCAGGTCTTTCTACATGTGAAATCGATTTTAAACCCAAAACAGTTGAAGCCATAATAACGTATGAGGTCACAAAAATGACAGACCGATCCCGCATAGTATTCTTTCCTTTCACGCCAAAAGCATTCAGAGCATAAACCGAAGCAGCCGGCGCATATTGAGAGAAATCATCGATAGTGATTTTGTTGTCAATGTCTTCAGTAACTTCTTTTTTAATCTGCGAATTGAAACTCAGCAACTGATCACTTTCAAGTCCAATTACTCCGTAGCCAATTAATACCCCCGGAATGATTAGTTGTTTGTAGTTGAATTTTAATTGTCGTGAAGTACTGTCAATTTTTGTAATAGAATCATTTTGCTGTGCATTGGCACCCAAAAAACCAAATAAAAATACCAGAGAAATCGCTTTGTAAAACATCTTCGTTATTGTTAAAAGTTGCAATAATAACGTATGTCTGACCTAAGTATTTTTGGTTTAATTGAACCTTAAGCGAATATTAACCCGGTGGCTTTAAAATAGAGAATTGAGTTAAGATTGGCTAAATATTATATAATTCCGTAGGAATGGTTTATAATTGTAGCGACGGATTTTAATCCGTCGAAAATTGGTGTGCATTTTAAAGAGTTCCATCGGAACGATTCATATTTTAATTTTTATTATAACGGGACCGGATTGAAATCCGGTCCTATAAATATGTACGAATCTATGGTTCTTTTGTATTGTGAAATTTTTTATCCGATTGCTCTTTTTCTTCGAAAAATAAAATATCTAAACCTTCAACGAAAACCAAAACGTACTTCCTAATCCCAAATTACTCTCAACACCAATAGTTCCGTTTTGAGCTTCGATAAATTCTTTGCTGATAGCGAGGCCCAATCCGGTTCCTGATTTCTGGCTTCCCGGAATTTGAAAATATTTATCGAAGACTTTGTCTTTATATCGGGCATCAATTCCTTTTCCGGTATCGATAACCTCAAATGTAATTTGATCGTTTTCTTCTTTTAACCGGATGGTAATGGTACTTTTTTCAGACGAATAAGTAATCGCATTCGATAAATAATTAATCAAAACCCATCCTGTTTTTTCACTGTCGGCTTTTACATCTTGCAGGTGTTCATTGGCTTCAACAATGAGTTTGATTTGTTTTTGTTCGGCCTGAATTTTTACGGCTTCGGTTGCATAATTTACAATCGAATATGGATTGCTTTTCTCAATGTTTAACTGAATATTCCCGGTTTCTAATTGTGATAAATTAAGCAATTCGCCTGTAATCTTCAATAAACGCTGACTGTCTTCTTTAATGCTTTCGACAAGTTGTTTCTGATCGTCGTTCATTTCGCCTGTTTTATTGTTTTGAAGCAATTGAAGGCTTAGTTTTATAGAAGCAATAGGCGTTTTTAATTCGTGCGAAACGGTTGCAATAAAATTAGTCTTTGCAAAATCGAGTTCTTTAAACAAGGTAATATTTCGAAGGATGATTACATCTCCAATATTAATTTCCTTTTCTTCGCCCGTTGGAGTTATGGTGATGTTGATGGTTTCTTTATCAAAATAACTTTCTTTCCCGTGAGCAAAAATTTTCATTGGGTGTTTTTTCTGAGAATCGGCCGCAGGTTCTTTGAGAATCAAAGAGCGAATTAAATCATTGGAGACAGCCAAAGCAGAAGCCGATTGACCAATAACATCTTCGAGTTTCATTCCGATGATTTTGAGAGCTTCATCATTTACAAACAAAATCACGCCTTCCTGGTCTAATCCAATAATAGGATCGTGCATGTTATTGATCAGGGTTTCCAGTCGTTTTTTCTCGAAGAATAATTTGTACAAATTACTATTGTTGTATTCCTGTAGTTTTTGCGCCATGGTATTAAAGGATTTTGCCAGATCACCGTATTCGTTGTGATTGGTAAAATGTACCCGTTCAGAATAATTTTTATTGGCAATTTCCTTAATACTCTGCGTTAATTCCTTAATTGGATTGGCAATATTATTGGGTAAATTAACGAGCAGATTAAAGGCAATTAAAAAGCACAGTGTTCCCACAATGGCAATCCATAAATTGGCATTTTCGGCGGTATGTCTGGCAATATCACTTTTTTGCTTGATGGCATCCAGATTGAGTTTCATAATCGAAAAAATATCCTGCCTGATTTGTGCTTTCACTGTTTCATTAGAACCATTTTTTTCTAAAAGCGCAAAGTCATTTTCTAGTTTGGCAGTGGCTTCTTTTTCTCCGGGTTCTGTAACGTTTCGGGTTTGTTTTTCAAGATATTCTTTAAAAGTATGAATCGTACTATCAGTATTCACTTTGATTTCATCCAGAGATAAAATCATATTTCTGGAATATTCCAGCGTATTGTAATTCGCTTTCAGAATATTCTCGGTATCTGCTTTGATTAAAAAAACAGCATATCCGCTCACTAACGAGAGTATAATAATCATTAAAAATAACAACCCGACTCCCAGATTCAATTTGGTTTTAATTCTCATTTTTTGCTTTTTCTAGTAAAAAAGTTAGTTGTGAAATGTAAAATGTATTTCGCAAAAACATCTCACATTTTACATAAAACATTTCACATTTTACGATAATATAACAAGATCAACATTTGATAAAGACAGACTATTCAATAGACGTCTGAAAATTGTTGTAGACAAAATTACTTTAAATAAATTTAAATGCGGTTTCCCAATACATACAGTTGTAATGTGCTTTTCTTCGACCGTCATTAAAATGGCGTCGGCAATATTTTTGTTCTCTGTTTTAATCACTTCGGCACCCAGTTGAACAGCCAGTTTAAAATTATTAATCAAATGCCGTTGTTTGTCCAATGCAATTTTGGTACTGCTTTCTTTGGGAGTTTCTACATACAAAACATACCAGGATCCATTATAATAACTTGCCAAACGTGCCGCTTTTCTGATTACAATTTTTGCTGTTTTGTCGTTGCTGCTAATACAGGCCAGTAATTTTTCGTGTCTTAAAGCATGCAACTGGGGTACTTCGTTTTCTACTTTTCGAACTACCTGACTGGCTACTTCTTTCAAAGCCAATTCACGCAATTGTAAAATTTGTTCCGATTTGAAAAAATTAGACAAAGCGGTCTGAATCTTATCTGCCGTATAAATTTTTCCTTCTTTTAAACGTGCAATCAAATCTTCAGAGGTCAAATCGATATTTACAACTTCATCGGCCAGTCGTAAAACATTATCCGGAATACGTTCCTGAACATCAATACTCGTGATGCGTTTAACGTCTTCATTTAAACTTTCGATATGCTGAATATTCACTGCCGATATCACATTGATTCCGGCTTCCAGAATTTCCAGAACATCCTGCCAGCGTTTTTCGTTTTTGCTTCCTTCAACGTTGGTGTGTGCGAGTTCATCGACAATGACAACTTCAGGTCTAAGGTTGATTATCGCCTGTACATCGAGTTCTTCGAGCTCTTTCCCTTTATAGAAAATGGTTCGCCGTGGAATCACAGGCAAACCAGATAAAAGTTCATGCGTTTCTTTTCGCATGTGCGTTTCGATGTAACCAATTTTTACATCAATTCCGTTTTTTAATAACGAATGTGCTTCCTGCAGCATCCGGTAGGTTTTACCCACACCGGCACTCATCCCAATGTAGATTTTAAACTTTCCCTTTCGTGATTTCTGAATTAAATCGAGAAAGTGCTGTGCATTATTTTCTTTTTCCATATTTTTTGCTTTAAGCGATAAGCTTTAGGCTTTAAGCAGTAGGACGAAAGCTTACTGCTTAAAGCTTATAGCCTAAGGCTAAAAAGAAATCGCCAGCGAAGTCGTTACAAATGTATTTGTACTCGTTGGAAGATTGTTTTTTGTAAATATTTCATCTTTACTGGAAAGATTTCTTGCTTCTAATCTAAACATTACATTATCAGTGACTAAGTAATCAAAGTTAGCTGAAAATCCGTAAGTTTTAAAACCATTTGGAGTTTGGGTTGCTATAATTACACCTTTTTCATCACTGTAATATTCGCCGCGGGCTGCAAGCTGAATTTTATCAGTTGGTTTGTATTGCAAAATCAAAATTGGAGAAAACCAGGCATCGTATTTAGTACTGTTTTTAGCCGATTGTTGTGTTCCAACATCAAAACCAGCCGTAATGTTTGTTTTATCGGTTACTTTAAATTGTCCGTAGAAATTATTAAAATAACGCCATTTTTTGTCAATATCCGGTTGCTCATTTCCAACATAAGTGCTCCAGTTCAGTACTACTTTGTCTGATGGTTTGTAAGTAACCTGAGTTCCAAAAGCAGGAGTTTGATTGCCTTCTACTTTTTGGATGCGCTGCCAGCCATTCAAATACATTGCGGCTACGTACCATGCTCCGGATTCAGAAGTATAACCAATTTTAACTCCCGTTTCGTAATAAGGAGAATTTTCAGCCAGAATACTTCGGGTCAGATTTTGACAATCTTTTCCAATCGCACTTTCAAAACCAAGATGCGATGGCATAATTCCCGCATCAACCCATAAATTATGAGAAGAAGAAATCTTCACTCCCACATTGGCTTCATATACATTTTTTAATAAACCCTGCTCGGCAGCCAGGTTGTACTCGGCGTAAGTTCCGGCCATCAGCGCAAAATTTCCGCGAACATTGCCTTTGCTGTAGTTCACTTTTGCCAATCCTAAATTGATATTCATTTCATTACTTTTATTGTAGTTGTAAATAAATCCCGGGCGGGTATGATTGTCCGGTTTTCCGAAATCATAGCTGTAATAAACGTCTACGTATCCTGAAAATGTAAACGGACTTTTTGATTCTTCCTGAGCATGTAAGTTGCTATAACCAAAAGCGATTAAAGCGGTAAGTATAATTTTTTTCATTTTGTGGTATTCAATTATTTATTTAGTAGATTTTTTAGGAGCTAATCCCGCTATCCGTTTCAATCTTTTGTGTCCGCCGCGGCGGACACAAAAGGATTTCCACTACTATCGGGGCTAGATTATTTGGGGCAAAAAGGGGTTTTGTGTTATAATTGGTTCTATAGCCTAACAGGCTTCCAAAACCTGTTAGAAGAAAAAAAACTTAGTGCCTTAGCACCTCAGTACCTCAGAGCCTCTATTTCAATTGATCAAGGGCAATATTCAGTTCCAGAACATTAACGGTTTCCGGACCTACAACAGCAGTATTGATTTTAGATTCTACCAAAGTTTTTACTTTAGCCTCGTCTAATTTTCTTTCTTTGGCAATTCGTTTCACCTGAATCAAAGCGCCTTGTGGTGAAATATTCGGATCTAAACCGCTTCCTGAAGCTGTAACCATATCTGCTGGAATCTCTGCTTTTTTCAAATACGGATGAACGATTAAAAACGTATCGACTCTTTTTTGAGCCAGGTATTCGGCATTACTTGGTCCTTTATTACTTCCGGCACTTCCGGCAGCATTATAATCTACAGCCGAAGGTCGTCCCCAGAAGTAATTGGACTTATCGAATTTCTGACCGATTTTTTGATATCCTACCACTTTTCCGTTAACCGAAATCGTTTCTCCTTTTCCTTGATTAGGAGCAAATTGTGCAATTCCATAAATTGCAAGAGGATAAATAACTGCAAACAGAATTACGGTTAGCAGCGTAAGCTTGAATAGTGAAAATATATTTTTCATTTTATTTTTATTTTTAAGGTTCTGAGCTGCTAAGTTTCTAAGCTGCTAAAGAGAAAACTTAGAACCTTAGCAACTTAGTTTCTTAGTAACTTTTATTTACATGAAGAGAGCAACAACTAAATCAATTAACTTAATTCCGATAAAAGGGACAAGCAATCCGCCTAAACCATAAATCAACAGGTTTCTTTTTAAGATGGCGCTTGCTCCGATTGGTTTGTAATCGACACCTCTTAACGCCAGAGGAATTAGTATCGGAATAATTACCGCATTAAAAATTACGGCCGATAAAATGGCGCTTTCCGGACTGTGCAGACGCATGATGTTTAAACCTTCCAAAGCTGGAATTGCCGTGATGAAAAGGGCAGGAACGATCGCAAAATACTTCGCTACGTCATTGGCAATTGAAAAGGTTGTTAGCGTACCACGAGTCATTAATAACTGTTTTCCAATTTCGATGATCTCAATTAATTTCGTTGGATCATTGTCAAGGTCAACCATGTTTCCGGCTTCTTTGGCAGCCTGTGTTCCGCTGTTCATGGCAACACCCACGTTGGCTTGCGCAAGGGCAGGAGCGTCATTGGTTCCGTCACCCATCATGGCGACTAGTTTACCCAGATTCTGCTCGTTTTTAATGTAGTTCATCTTATCCTCAGGCTTTGCTTCGGCAATAAAATCATCCACACCGGCAGCTTCAGCGATAAACTTCGCCGTAAGCGGATTATCTCCGGTCACCATTACCGTTTTAACTCCCATTTTTCTCAAACGGTCAAAACGTTCTTTCATTCCCGTTTTAATAATATCCTGCAATTCGATAACCCCCTGAACCTGATTGTCTTTAATAACTACCAGCGGTGTTCCTCCTTTAGACGAAATATCAATTACCTTTTGAGCAATATCTTCAGGGAAAGAGTTTCCAGCTTGAAGCGCAATGTTTTTTGCGGCATCCTGAGCTCCTTTTCTAATATTGGTACCGTCTTTTAAAACAACTCCGGAAGTCCTGGTTTCTGCGGTAAACTTAATTAAAGTAGCACCTTCAATAGATAATTTATTGGCAAGTTCGGCTCCAGCCAATTCCACGATACTTTTTCCTTCCGGAGTGTCATCTGCCAATGAACTTAGCACGGCAGATTTTATAAAATCTTCTTCTGAAACACCTTTAGCAGGATAAAAATTCGTTGCTTTTCTGTTTCCAATTGTGATGGTTCCGGTTTTATCCAAAAGTAAAACGTCAATATCTCCGGCAGTTTCAACCGCTTTTCCGGATTTTGTAATAACATTGGCACGTAAAGCTCTGTCCATTCCCGCGATTCCAATTGCAGAAAGTAAACCTCCAATTGTAGTTGGAATTAAACAGACAAACAAAGCGATGAAAGCCGCAATCGTGATGGGTGCATTTGCATAGTCGGCAAACGGTTTTAGCGTAACGCACACAATCACGAAGATTAAAGTAAATGCGGCTAATAAAATGGTTAATGCAATTTCGTTTGGTGTTTTCTGACGGCTTGCACCTTCTACCAAAGCAATCATTTTGTCCAAAAAGCTTTCGCCTGGTTCCGACGTTACAATTACTTTTATTTTGTCTGACAATACTTTTGTACCACCGGTTACAGATGATTTATCACCACCGGCTTCCCGAATTACAGGAGCACTTTCTCCCGTAATGGCACTTTCGTCTATAGTAGCCAATCCTTCGATAATTTCACCATCAGTAGCAATTAAATCACCCGCTTCACAAATGAAGATATCTCCTTTTTTCAATTCAGAAGAGCTGATGTTTTTGATTTCTCCGTTAGGTAAAATCTGTCTGGCCGGAGTTTCTTCCCGTGTTTTTCTTAAACTGTCGGCTTGTGCTTTTCCTCTGGCTTCGGCAATGGCTTCGGCAAAATTGGCAAACAAAAGAGTAGCCAGTAAGATTAAAAATACAATTAGGTTGTAAATAAAACTACCCTGATCCTGAGCTCCCATTAAGATGGAAACACAAACAGCAAACATAATGGCAGTTCCTATTTCTACGGTAAACATTACCGGATTTTTGATCATCATTTTTGGATTAAGCTTTACAAAAGATTGCACTAAAGCTTCTTTTACCTGCTTACTTTCAAACAATGATGTGGATTTATTATGAGTCATTTTTCTTTATATTATTTATTAGTTGACTGTTTCTTTTAACACATAGAAACATAGATTCTTTCTTTTGAGATTAAGGACGTTTTACTTTCATACATTCACATAGCTATGTGAAAAAATGAGTTTTCTGTAATTTTCTTTTGAATTCATTTTATCTATGTTTCTATGTGTTTAAAAAACATCGTTTAGCATTGAGAAACGAATTATTTTAGTGTGAAATATTCCGCTAAAGGCCCAAGTGCCAACGCCGGGAAGAATGATAAAGCAGCGATAATTGCGATTACGGCAAAAACCATTATTCCAAAGATTGTAGTATCCGTTTTTAAAGTTCCTGCACTTTCCGGGATGTATTTTTTACCTGCCAGTAAACCTGCGATAGCCAATGGTCCAACGATTGGAATGAAACGGCTTAACAATAAAACAATTCCTGTAGTGATATTCCAGAACGGATTGTTATCTCCCAAACCTTCAAAACCTGAACCATTGTTGGCAGCACTTGAAGTATATTCGTATAACATTTCTGAGAATCCGTGATGTCCCGGATTGTTGAGCCAGCCTGTCGCGTTTCCGCTAAACCACCATCCCATTGCAGTATCATTTGCTGCAAAATAAGAGGCTAAAGCTGTTCCTGATAATATTAATAATGGGTGAAGAATGGCAATGAAAGCAGCAATCTTAACTTCCCGGGCTTCAATTTTCTTTCCTAAAAATTCAGGAGTCCGTCCTACCATTAATCCGGAAATAAATACCGCCAGAATAATGAAGACATAAAAGTTCAGAATACCAACACCGCAACCGCCATAAAAGGCATTCACCATCATGGCAAGTAACTCCATCGCTCCTGATACCGGCATCGAACTGTCGTGCATACTGTTTACAGAACCTGTAGATATTACAGTCGTGGCAATACTCCAGAAACCTGAGATGGCTGGCCCTAAACGAACCTCTTTTCCTTCCATTGCTCCGGTTGTCTGAGCGATTCCCATTTTTTCAATAGCAGGATTTCCGTTGATTTCACTCATTACCGTCGGGATAACCAGTAACAGGAATCCAACCGTCATAACACCAAAAATGACATAAGATAATTTTCTTTTTTTCAGATAAAAACCTAAAGCAAAAATCATGGCAAACGGAACAATTAATTGTGCCCATAACTCCACTGCATTACTAAAGTAGGTTGGGTTTTCTAACGGATGCGCTGAATTGGCTCCAAAAAAACCACCACCGTTGGTACCGATATGTTTAATCGCAATAAAGGCTGCGGCAGGTCCGCGGGAAACTTCTACGTAATCACCTTGTAAAGTTGTAATCGAGTCTTTCCCTTCAAACGTCATAGGAGTTCCGCTAAACAATAGAGCAACTGCTACAATAGCCGAAAGTGGCAATAAAATACGCGTACAGCTTTTGATAAAATAATTGTAAAAGTTACCCAATTTTTCAGTTGTTCTTTCCTTCATTGCAGTGAAAACCATCGCAGCTGCGGCCAGTCCTACACCGGCAGAAACAAATTGAAGGAACATCAGGAACATTTGTGACAGATAAGAAACACCGCTTTCGCCCGAATAATGTTGTAAGTTACAATTGACAACAAATGAAATGGCAGTATTAAAGGCCAAATCCGGACTCATTGACGGGTTGTTATCGGGATTTAAAAACAGCGATCCCTGGAACAATAAAATGAAAAAGCAAAGAAAGAACCAAATCATATTAATACCTAAAAGTGCTTTTAAGTGTTGTTTCCAGTTCATTTCTTCAGTGGAATTGATACCGCTGATTTTAAAGATAAGTTTTTCAATTGGATTGAAAATCGGGTCAAAAAGTGTTTTATCACCTAAATAAACTTTAGCAACATATTTTCCTAAGGGAATGGCTAAAACTATCGTGAGGATAAAAATACCAATGACGCCTAATAATTCTGTATTCATAATTTTTTTTAATTTTAGTGAAATGTCAGATGTGATTTGTAAAAGGAGATCGATGCATAACATCCAACATCTCACTTATAACTTGTAACATCATTAAAATTTTTCGGGTTTAATTAATACATAAACCAAATAGCCAAAAACGGCAATCGAAACAATAAATAGTGCAGTCATGATTTATATTTTTTCAAAAAATTCAACCGATTTAAAACAGATGGCAAAGAGTAGGGCGCCCAATGCGAGTAAAAGAAATGTGATTAACATAGATTATAGATTATTAGATTGTTGGATTATTATATTGGAGACAGTCAATCGATCAGGCACTTTATACGCCTGAGGTATTAACTTGTCGGATATATTCTGCTTTAAGTGTTTGTGGAAAAAGATGTGAGATATTACAGTGACGCATTTCCATAAAAGAAGAAACCGAAAAAACATACACATTCGAAATGGCGTTTTTAGTTTCGATACTTCCGTTGATGAACAGGCGTTCAGCAAGTGCCAGGCATTTTTTTGCCCGAACAATATTGCCGGATATTATTGATTTTTTAGTTATCTCAGCAAAGCGATCAGCTTGTTTGTAGATTGAAGTGACTTGATTTTTCATGAGAATGAATTTTTGTGTTCTTCCCACTTATGCCAAAAGTTAGACCTAAATTATAAAATAACAGCTAAGGTGTTGCTGGTAAATGAATTATGCTTTTGTGCCAAAAATCAGGCATAAAAAAAGCCTATCATAATGATAAGCTTTTATTGAAATGATAAGGTGATTTGGTATTTGTAAAATGTGAAATGTGATTTGTAAAATGTAGTGTGAAATGAAATCGTATTCGCAACTAACATCTCACATTGCCACATTACTACTGAATTCCATACTCGTCTAATTTTCTATACAGAGTTGCAATCCCGATTTCGAGTAAGCGTGCTGTTTCGGCTTTATTGCCTTTTGAATAATTTAAAACCTTCTGAATGTGCAGTTTTTCAACACTCTGCATCGAAAAAGCCGACATCTGTTTGGTGTTTTTTTCTTTTTCATGTTGCATTTCGTACGGTAAAACATCCGAAGTCAGCGTATCGTTACTACTTAAAATAACCGATCTTTCGATAATGTTTTTAAGCTCACGAATATTTCCCGGCCACGAATAATGTTCTAATTTTTGAATGAAATCATCGGCTACCTGCAACGTTTTTTTATTGGTTTTCTCAGAAAACTGCTTGACAAAAGAATGTGTCAAAAGTGCAATGTCTTTTACTCTTTCGCGCAAGGGAGGCAGTGTAATCTCAAAAATATTGAGTCGGAAATACAAATCAGAACGAAAACGGTGTTCTTCGCTTTCTATTTTTAAATCTCGGTTTGTTGCGGCAATCAACCTGAAATTTGATTTTTTTGGAGTGGTATCACCAAGCGGAATGTATTCGCTGGTTTCTAAAACGCGCAACAATTTAGCCTGTAGCTCAATGGGCATTTCTCCAATCTCATCCAGAAATAAAGTTCCGCCATTGGCTTCTTCGATAAACCCTTTTTTATCTTTTAAAGCTCCGGTAAAAGCGCCTTGTTTATGTCCGAAAAGCTCACTTTCGAGGATTTCTTTGCTAAAAGTACTGCAGTTTAAGGCCACAAAAGATTTACCAACACGGTTACTGTTTTCGTGAATGGCTTGTGCAAAAACCTCTTTTCCCGTCCCGGTTTCGCCTGTTAGTAAAACAGTCGAATCGGTTTTGGCTACTTTTTTAGCTAAATCAACAACCTGCTCGATGCCTTTCGATTTTCCAATAATTGTATTAAAAGAATATTTGTCGCCAATGCGTTTTTCGAGTTGTTTTACCTTTTTTTGCAGATGTACTTTCTCGACAGCCTTGTAGAGCAGCGGAATGATTTTATCATTATCGTCGCCTTTTACAATATAATCGAAAGCTCCATTTTTCATAGCCTGAACACCGTCCGGAATATTTCCGAAAGCCGTTAGTAAAATGACTTCAATCAAAGGAAAACTTGCTTTTATATGCTGCAGAAAGTCAACACCATTTCCGTCGGGTAATTTTACATCACATAAAACAACGTCAATATCAGTTTGTTCGAGCTTCTTAAAACCAGATTTTAAATCTTTGGCTTCAATCACTTCAAATCCTTCCGATTTAATAATGCGTGCCAACAAACTTCTTAGTTTTTCTTCGTCGTCTATAATTAAAATTTTATGTGTCATTTGGGGATATAGTTAAAGCGGGGAGTTAATTTCGAAATACAAATTTACTCTTTAAATCTTTTGACTCACGGATTGCGGGATAAATTTGAAGAAAAAAAGGAGGGATGAATTTAGGTTTAAAAAGTAAAGCTTTCTGTTTTTTCTGAAATTGTTCCGGCGGAGTAAAATGTTTCTGGTAAATGTAATTTTCAGGTATCAAAAAGCTCCAGAGGAGCGAAATATAAATCTTTTGTGACGTTCTTGAATGAAGTGAAATATTTTTATAAATATAGAATCTATATCTCTATTGGTTAAAAGCAATTGTTCTAACAGATTACTGAAAATAGTATTCACTAGTGTTCGGTTTTTACGAAAGAAATATTATAAATCTATTAACATTAGAAAACAAAAGGCATCTGTATAAATGAGTTAATTTTGTATCCTAGCATTTTTTTATATGAAAAACCCAATTTCAGTCTCATTATTAGAGCTCGCTATCATCACTCAGGATAGCAATGCCAAAGAAACATTTCAAAAAACAAAAGACATAGCGCAATTAGCAGATAATTTAGGTTACAAGCGATTTTGGCTTGCAGAACACCATAATATGGCGCATGTTGCCAGTTCTGCTACAGTTGTCTTGATTGGTTATATTGCGAGTCAGACCCAAAACATTCGGGTAGGTTCCGGCGGAATCATGTTGCCTAATCATTCTCCTTTAATAGTAGCAGAGCAATTCGGAACTTTAGAAACACTTTATCCGGGTAGAATTGATTTAGGTCTGGGAAGAGCTCCCGGAACAGATCAGCCAACAGCCGAAGCCATTCGAAAGGACTTTTTTGAACAGGCGCAGCGGTTTCCGCAAAATGTAACAAAGCTTCAGGATTACTTCTCGACCGAAAATGCAACAGCAAAAGTAAGAGCATTTCCGGCCGAAGGGACCAATGTTCCCATTTGGATTTTAGGTTCAAGTATGGACAGTGCTGCTCTTGCGGCGGCCTATGGATTGCCATATGCATTCGCCGGGCATTTTGCTCCGCGACAAATGATACAGGCATTTGAGTTTTATCGCGAAAATTTTCAGCCGTCAGACACTTTAGATAAGCTAAGAACCATGGCGTGCGTCAATATTGTTGCGGCAGATACAAACGAAGAAGCCGAAAAGTTATCTACAAGTTTGTATCAGATGTTTTTGAATTTAATTCGAAACGATCGTAAAGGTTTGCAGCCTCCTGTAGACTCTCTCGATGCTATCATGAGCGAAGAAGAACGCTTTCATGTCAACCAGATGACCGCCTGTACTTTTACCGGAGATAAGGAACAGCTGGTAACAGATCTTAAAAAGTTTATCAATTATGCTCAAATCGATGAGTTGATGGTTACCAGTCCTATATTCGATCATCAGGCCAAACTGAAAAGTATCCATATTACAAAAGAAGTTATTGATAGTTTAAATTAAACACCTACCTTATATATAGTACCAACCCGACAGGTTTTCAAAACCTGTCGGGTTTATTTTTTCTCTACCTATATATAAGAGTAGTTTTTGCCCAGCTAGACGAAAATATAATAAGAGCAGCCTTTGTCCGGCTGAGCGAAGTCGAAGCCATCAAGTTTGAAACTTGAAACTTGAAACTTGAAACTTGAAACTTGAAACTTGGAATTTGGAATTTGGAATTTGAAATTTGGAATTTGAAATTTTTAGAAGCCCTCTCCCGCTATCCGTTACAATCTTTTGCTTTTTAAAGAAAAAAGCAAAAGGATTTCCACTTCTATCGGGGC
>JAHEZJ010000065.1:0-9760 GCA_023251135.1 Flavobacterium sp.
GATTCATAAATACAATATTTATTTGTTAAAATTGGGTGCAAAAGTAACCATAAAATTTAAATATACAACACTTTTTTACTTTTATTCGTTGTACAACAAAAAATACATGCCGATTTTAGTTTTTTTCTTAAAAAAATAATACATTTACTATTGCTATCCTGAATTTATTCTAAATTTTAATGTTATGAAACTAAACTGTGTTGTTGTAGATGATAGTTCTATACAAAGGACCATTATTGCAAAATTAGTTAATAATCACCCAGGTTTGCATTTAATCGGGGATTTTTCTAATGCAATAGAGGCAAAAAGCTGTATCTCTCTAAATAATATCGATTTAATATTTCTTGATATAGAAATGCCCGTTATTAATGGGTTTGATTTTCTTGACGGGCTAAAATCTAAGCCACAAATTATATTCATTACTTCTAAAGCAGAATATGCTTTAAAAGCATTTGACTATGACGCTACGGATTACCTTCAGAAACCTATTGCCGTAGATCGTTTTAATGCTTCTGTAAAAAGAGCCATTGATATGCATTTGCTAAAAAAAGATATCAAAGAAGAAGAGGGCGAACACATATTCATTAAAAGCAATCTTAAAAAACTCAAAATATTTACAGCAAAAATCAAATGGATAGAAGCTTTTGGTGATTATGTAAGAGTGGTTACCGAAGACGATAGCAATCTGGTACTTTCGACCATGAAATCTTTTGAAAATGATCTTTCGAAAGAAAAATTCATTCGCGTACACAAGTCCTATATTATTAACATTGATAAAGTAGAACGCTTTAACAGTAAATTTGCCGAGATCGGTATTACCAAAATTCCGCTTAGCCGAAACAAAAAAGAAGATTTAGTAAAAGCATTATCAACGTCGTCTTAATTAATAAAAGTCAACGTTTGCAACAACCTTTATAGCTCTGTACTGAGCCACAGCTTCAAAACTATTCAGCATTTTCTGAATAGTTTTTTTCGTATTGACCAAATGCAGGTTCTGCGGAATCTTAATCAGAATGGTTCTGATGTACTCATTTCTGATTCTGCTGATAGCAGGCTCTTCAGGCCCCAATACCGGCATACTTAAATTCTGACTCAAAACCTGATACAACCACATCGATCCTTCCTTTAATTTATCAAAATCGCGATGCTTTAAAGTCAGTTTTATAATTCTGAAATAAGGCGGGTATTTGTAAATCTGGCGATCATACAATTGCTCCTTATACATACCTATATAATTATGGTTGGTAACCTGCTGAATCGTATTGTGATTTGGGTTGTAGGTTTGAATGACAACTTTCCCCTGTTTTTCTGATCTTCCGGCTCTTCCCGCAACCTGTGTCATCATTTGATAACTGCGTTCAAAAGCTCTAAAATCAGGATGATGCAGCATGTTATCGGCATTCATGATCCCCACCAGGCTCACATTGTCAAAATCCAGTCCTTTGGCCAGCATTTGTGTCCCAACCAAAATATCGATTTCACGATTTTTAAACGAGTCTATTATTTTTTCAAAACCATAC
The DNA here is from genome assembly GCA_023251135.1 of Flavobacterium sp. Classification (GTDB taxonomy): domain Bacteria; phylum Bacteroidota; class Bacteroidia; order Flavobacteriales; family Flavobacteriaceae; genus Flavobacterium. The sequence goes on from JAHEZJ010000065.1 coordinate 1,521, forward strand.
TTGCCGCGGGTCGTGTCCTGATCCATTCGGCCCGTTTTAGCCTTAGGAAAAAGAGTAAGCAACTCCTGCTCAATTTGCTCCGTACCGAATCCTTTAGTGGTCAGATCGATACTTGAGCAGCTGTGACAATGCGTTGGTTTAGCAATCGAATACCCGCAGTAATGACAACGCAGCTGATTTTTATGTTTGTGAAAGGTCAGACTCACATCGCACTGCTGGCAATGCGGCACATGACCACAAGTCATACATTCTATTACAGGCGAATACCCGCGTCTGTTCTGAAACAAAATTATTTGCTCACCCAAAGACAAGGCCTCGGCGATTTCTTCAATTAAAAGATCGCTAAAATGCCCCGTCATTCTTTTTCTGAAATGTTTGTCTTTCAAATCTACCAGAACAATTTCCGGCATTCGAACATTATTGTAGCGTTCCGTAAGTGATACCAGACCATACTTGTCTGCCTGTGCATTAAAATAGGTTTCAATACTTGGCGTTGCCGAACCCAACAATACTTTTGCCTTATGAAAGTTAGCCAGAACAATTGCGGCATCTCTGGCATGATAACGCGGTGCAGGATCTGTTTGCTTAAAAGTTTGTTCGTGCTCTTCGTCTACGATCAATAAACCTAAATTATCGAAAGGCAAAAACAATGCGGACCTTGCTCCTATTACTATTTGGGCTTTCTCTGAATTTTCAAGTGTTTGTTTCCAAACCTCTACTCTTTCGTTGTTACTGTATTTAGAATGAAAAACCGCTACTTTATCTCCAAAATAAAGTCTTAATCTCGAAACCAATTGTGTAGTTAAAGCAATTTCCGGCAGCAGATACAAGACCTGTCTTCCGGTTGCCAGATGTTCCTCGATCAGCTTGATATAAATCTCTGTTTTTCCACTTGAAGTAACACCATGAAGCAGGCAAACTTCTTTTTCTAAAAGATTCTCTTTAATTGCAGTAAAAGCTTTTTCCTGCGCTTCACTTAGTATTAATTGCTGATCTGTTGTTTGTCCTGTAAACAAAACTCTGTCTTGCTGTAAAAGATATTCTTCAAAAATTTCTTTATCAATCAGTGCTTTGACTACGGCTGAAGTCGAATTTGAAACCTCAACCAGTTTTTTTACCGTAATCGGCTTTTTCTCAGACGCCATAATCTGAAAATAAGACAATACGATTTCCTTTTGTTTGTTGGCATTTTTTAAGACTTCCAACAATTCTCCCAAACCATTATCCGATTCGTATTGGGCATGTAATTTTACATAACGAACCAGTTTTGGTTTGTATCCCTCTTTAATTTCTTCTTCTAAAACAATAATATTTCTGGCAATCATTTTTTGAAGAACAGGAAGAATGTTTTTCTTATTTAACATCGAAATAATCTCCTGAACCTTTAAAGAACTTTGTTGCTGCAGAGCTTCATAAACCAAAAACTCATCATCAGTAAGCTCGTCCTGATCGACTACTGCATCCACTTTATACGAAATAATAGTTTCGCTCTCCAACAATAATCCACTAGGGAAAGCGCCACGATACACGTCTCCGATAGCGCACATATAATAATTCGCCACCCAAAGCCAGTGTTTAATCTGAACTTCGGTTGCGATAGGTTTTTCGTCTAATATCTGATGTATTTCTTTGGCTTCATACAAACCCGGTTCGTTTTGATGCAGATCAATCACCATTGCTGTATAAATTTTACTTTTACCAAATGGCACTGCAACCCGCATTCCCTTTTTTATAAAATGAAATTCAGCCTCAGAAACACGATACGTAAAAGTTTTAGCCAGCGAAAGCGGCAAAACGACTTCAATAAAAAACATGTAAATATTTTATAGAAAATTTAAAACAAAACTAAACACGAACAAGCAGAGAAACAATCAACTTCTTTCAAACCAATTTTCAATCTGAATTCCGTCCAACAACTTAAAATCTTTAACATTATCAGTCACAAGAATTAACTGATTTTCAATTGCTGTTACCCCAATTAAAAGATCAAATTCATCATTGATAGGCTTTCCTATTTTTCGAAGCCTGACTTTCTCAACGGCGTATCTTCTGATAGCGCCAAAAATTGGAATTATAGTTAATCCATTTAAAAAATTATCGACAGCCTTATTAGACTTCACCGGATCATCGCTGTTTTCTGCACCAAAACGAAGTTCTGCAACTGTTATTTCAGAAATATAACAATTTTCCAAACCTGCTTTCTTAACCATTACATCAAGATTCAACTTCCCTCTAAGAAAGAAAACACATGTACTTGTATCTAGCAAATATCTCATTAAAACTTAAAATCTTTATTCTTAAAGTTTCTATTCGATTTGATTTCAGAAACAATCTCCTCAGCAGGTTTTTCAGATCCAAATGCCCCGAAAGATTTATAAAAATTACTCTCTTTAGATTTAGTTCCTTTTATAGACTTCGTTAACCTCTCTATTAATTCGATTTTATTAGAAAAGCTCAGCCCTTCAAACAAGTTTGAATAGGTCTCAAGTAAATTTTTATCTGTAACAGTCATCTTATTCCAAGTTTAGTTATTTGATATACTATACAAAGTTAAACTTTTTACATCTACAACAATTTGTAATCTCTTTTAAAAAAAATATTACTTAACTGTGGCCTTCGCCCCGTTGTATTCCTTCACCAGTTTAAGCGTATGCTTTAAAGAGGTCAAATCTGTCCAGTCGTCATGACCTGTAATAATGTACTTTGGATTTTTAAATTTCGATTGCGCTCTCAAAATAGATTTCTGCCACTCTTTCACATCTGCATCCCCGAGGTAACCTAAATCTTTGGCTTCAACACTTTTAATAAAACAACCTCCGTAAAGCACTTTTTCTTTGTTAAACCAAACCACAATGTTATCAGGAGCATGGCCTTTTCCAGGATAATAAACTTCAAAAGTGTATTTGTCTACTGTAAAAAGTGTATCGTTTGGAATGACAAACTCAGCTCTTCCTTCCTTGTTTTTCTCCAAAATTTGATCTGTTAATTTTATCGTATAGGTTTTGATTCCTTTTTTACGGTAAAACTCCAAACCTCCTGCCCTGTCTTCATGTGAATGCGTAGCAAAACACATTATAACTTCTTTATGGTGCTTTGTTTTAATACTGTCCAGCAAAGGCTGAAATTGTGTTTTATCCCAGGGAGCATCAAACAACACAACTCCCTTAGCAGTAACCAGATACATGGCATTTGCCGAAATCTTCGTTCCTTTATATTCATGAAACGTCCTATAAACATAAAAGTCACCTGTAAGATGACTTATTTGTAATGGCGAGTTCTTAGATTGTGCATAACTATTGGTTAGCTGTGCCAGAAATAAAACGATCAATGCTAATTTTCGCATTTTATATTTTTTTTATAAAATTAATTCTTCACTCTGCTCCAGTATTGTGTTCTTCCCATTAAAGAAATACCAACATAACCACGAAGTTTAAGTTTATCTGCAGATTCTAATGCGATATAACATTTGTATTTTTTTCCGTTTGTCGGATCTAAGATTGTTCCTCCACTGTATTCAGAACCGTCTTTTTTAAGTCCGTTGATAATGACCATGCCCAAAATTGGTTTGTTTTTATCTGCTCCGTCACATTTAGCACATACGTCTTTTTTGTGATCCGCACGAAGTATCTCTACAATTTTACCGTAAAGTTTTCCGGATTTTTCATAAATCTCTACAACTGATTTTGCTTCACCAGTTTCATCATCAACTGTTTTCCATTTTCCAATTACACCCTGACCTTGAATTGTGCCTAATGTTAGAAAAAAAACACCAATCGTTAACATCCAATTTTTCATATTATTTATTTTTTTTTTGTTTTAATTTTCTGATAGAGGCATTCAATTCAAATCCCAAAAGCAGAATCATACAGTTTATCCAAATGTAAAACATTAGAATTAATAATGTACCAATCGAACCATAAAGTTCGTTATATTTTGAGAATTTTATAACCCAAATCCCAAAAAAGAATGAAGATATCACAATTAAAATGGTTGTAAAAACAGACCCAATACTTATAAAAGGCACTTTGTTATACTGCTTCGTACCATAACGCAATAATATTGAAGATGTTATCAGAATCATTAAAATAACAAACAAATACCTTCCTAAAATAATCAACGGAATACGATCACTCAACACATCCTGAATGATTGTTTTTTGAATAAAGACCTCAAAAACAACGATGGTTGCCACTGTTACAAACAATATGATGGTCATCACAAGCGAAATCGCCAGCGCCACTAAATACTGGCTTAAAAAACCACGTTTGTCAAAAACATGTTTCGAAGACTCAAAACCACTTAAAATTCCATTGATACCATTAGCCATTAAAAATATCGAAAGCAAAAAACCTGACGACAGTAAACCGGAATGACTATTGTTTAAAATATCGCTGATAATCTTGCTGATTGCATCATATGTATTTGGCGGAACTCCCTGCTGCACAAACTGCAAAAAATCCTGCTGAAATCCTTCAATAGGAATAAAAGGGATTAAGTTTAAAATAAATAATGCAAAAGGAAACAGAGCCATAAAAAAGCTGAATGAAACCGCACTCGCATGATACGAAAATGCTCCTTCAATAATACCAATGGTATACATTTCGAGCAAATCATACAACGAAAAGCCTTCCAGCCAGGGCAATTTTATTTGCTTGAAAAAGTGCACTACAGATCGTACAACCGGAATTTTGTCGATCCGGTCTTCTATCTCTTTTGACATGTTTATTTTAGATTTTTAGATAGTTAGATTCTTAGATTATTGGATATTTAGATTCATACAAGTTATACCTTTCTTTACTCACACTTCACACTTCACATTTCGCAACTCACATTCCACATCTCACAAAAAATTAAAAAGCCTTCAGACTCAAATCCATGTTGTAAACCGAGTGCGTTAAAGCTCCCGACGAGATATAGTTTACACCACAAAGTCCGTATTCACGAATCGTTTTTTCGTTGATATTTCCCGAAGATTCTGTCTGGCATTTTTTACCTATTAATTGTACTGCCGTTTTAGTGTCTTCGTAATTGAAGTTATCGATTAGAATTCTGTGAACTCCCTCACTCAAAAGAATCTCACGAATCTCATCTAAATTTCTGGCTTCCACTATAATTTTCAAATCCAGATTATTCTCCATCAAATACTCTTTGGTTTTCTTGATGGCAAGTGTAATTCCTCCTGCAAAATCAATATGATTGTCTTTCAACATGACCATATCGTACAATGCAAAACGATGATTTTCACCACCTCCGATTTTAACCGCCCATTTTTCGGCAACTCTGAAATTTGGAGTTGTTTTACGGGTATCCAATATTTTAGCTCCCGTTCCTTCCAACAACTGCACGTACTGATCTGTTTTGGTAGCAATTGCCGACATACGCTGCATGGTGTTCAATACCACTCTTTCTGCTTTCAGAATCGACTGAGAACTACCTGAAACTTCAAAAACGACATCACCATATTCTACATGAGTTCCATCTTCTATAAAAGTTTTCACTTTTAATTTTGGATCTACATATTCAAAAACCATTTTCGCCAAGGCAACACCTGCAATAATCCCCTGATCTTTTACTAACAGTTTAGCTTGCCCGTGTGCCGTTTCCGGAATACAAGCCAGTGAACTATAATCGCCCGTGCCTACATCTTCCCGAATTGCATTACTGATTAAAAGTTCTAATTCGGTTTGAAACTGTACTTCGCTAATCATTTTTCTTAAATTTTATGAGATGCTAAAGTAGGACATATTTTGTGGATTTAAAAGCTTCGCTTCGATTTTAAAATTTACAAACCCTAAAAAGAGTAACAAAAATTAACCGTCCATTCCTAACTAAACTTAATCTCTTAATCGTTCAAAAAATTAAAGAACAATAAATATCTTTGAGGTTCATTCAAACAAAACCATGGGATTAATTAAAGACATATACTCGGTTGCTTTTTACGAAAAATTTGGTCAGGCTGTAGCAGAAGTGCATCCAACATTCGACAAACAAAAATTTATTGCCACTATCTACGAAGGTGATTTTAACCAAAAAGAATGGAAAGACCGCATGAAACACACTACTGTTGTTTTGCATCAGTTTATGCCTGAAAACTTTCCCGAAGCCGTTTCTTTATTGGACAAAATCATTGAAAACCTGAAGAAAAACAGTTTCACGGACAGCAATTTGGCGTTTATTTTCTTTGCCGATTATATCGAAATGTACGGTTTGGATGATTTTAAAACTTCGGCGAAAGCTTTTGTTTCAATCACACAATTTATAAGCTGTGAATTTGCCGTTCGTCCTTTCATTCTAAAATACAAAGAAGAAATGATCGAAGAAATGACCAAATGGTCCCTGCACGACAACCATCATGTTCGCCGATTGGCCAGCGAAGGCAGTCGTCCAAGGTTACCGTGGGCAATGGCAATTCCGTATCTAAAAAAAGACCCTGCCTCTATTCTTCCTATTTTAGAAAATCTAAAAAACGACTCCTCGGAATATGTGCGCCGAAGCGTTGCCAATAACCTGAACGATATTGTAAAAGACAATCCGCAAGTCGTCCTTGAAATTGCGCGTAATTGGAAAGGTCACAGTAAAGAAACTGATGGAATTATCAAGCACGGCTGTCGTACTTTACTCAAACAGGGACATCCTGAAATCCTGAGTCATTATGGTCTGGAAAGTACCAATATTGAACTTTCTTCTTTCGAAATCAAGACTCCTGTTGTGAAAATTGGAGATTATCTGCAGTTTCACTTTTATTTAAGCAATAAAAACCAGGAGCCAAAAACGATTCGTTTAGAGTATGCTGTTCATTATAAAAAAGCAAAAGGACATCTGGCGAAAAAAGTCTTTAAAATCAGTGAGAAGATTTATCCCCCAAATGAAACAACCAAAATAGAGCGCAACCAGTCGTTCAAAATCATTACCACACGCGTTTTTCATACCGGAATGCATCAGTTGTCAATTATTATTAACGGAACAGAAAGTGAGGCACTCGATTTTGAATTGATTGAGTGATTATAAAGGATTCTCTTTTTTTGTCATTCCGAGGAACGAGGAATCTCCACAACGAAAGTCTAATCTTCGTACAACCTCTCGTGGAGATTCCTCGTTCCTCGGAATGACAAACAGCACTGCATTAAATAAAGAAGCGTTTGAATTATTCCGCATTTTCCTTACTTTTATAAAGAATACCGGAAACAATTTTCTTAATCTAAATTAAGTTACAGATTACAACTACAGCTGTAATTTTGCTTTCAACTAAAACAAAGAACATGTCAAATATCAGTTTAATCATCGAAGAACGCGCTGCCAATATTGGCAATTTTATGGTAGGTCGTTTATTGCCTTTCCGTGAAAAAAGAGCGGTTGGACCATTTGTATTTATCGATCATATGGGACCTGCACATTTAAATCAGTATCAAAATATGGATGTGCCTCCACATCCACACATCGGACTTTCAACTTTGACATTTTTATTTGAAGGAAGCATTATGCACCGTGACAGTCTGGGTACCGAGCTGGAAATAAAACCGGGAGCTGTAAACTGGATGACTGCAGGAAAAGGAATTGTTCATTCAGAGCGAACTCCGGAATATTTAAGACATTCTGATAAGATGCTTCACGGTCTGCAAATTTGGGTTGCATTGCCTAAAGAGCTGGAACAAATGGATCCGAATTTTACACATGTAGAAGCCAGTGATATCCCAAGTTGGGAACAAGACGGTGTTTCGTACAAATTAATTGCAGGGGAAGCGTTTGGCAAAAAATCACCGGTTCCGGTTTATAGTCCGCTTTATTTTATTGAGATTAAAAGCACGGAAGCCCGAAAAATTAACATTGGAAAAGATTTATTCGGCGAAAGCGGTTTGTACATTCTTGAAGGAAGCATCAAAAGCGGCGAGCATGTTTATGATCCGAAACAAATTCTAATTACCAACGACAGTACATTATGTGAATTTGAAATCGCCGAGAACACTACGGTTTATATTTTTGGAGGACAGCCCTTTCCCGAAGAACATTTCATCTTCTGGAACTTTGTTTCCTCGGACAAAAACCTGATCGAAAAAGCCAAAAAAGACTGGACCGAACAGACTTTCCCTAAAGTTCCGGGCGAAACGGATTTTGTTCCTTTACCTGACCCTAAAATGCGATAATTATGAATACACTATCAGCACAAATCGATACCCGTTTGTATCGCACGGAAATAACATCCTCCAGTGGAAATATTGTAATTGCCGACGAACCTCAGGAAA
>JAHEZJ010000065.1:9770-14473 GCA_023251135.1 Flavobacterium sp.
ATTCAGCCCGTCAGAACTGTTGGCTTCCTCTTTAGCTTCCTGTACTTTGATCACACTTCGTATGTACATCAACCGCAAGCAATGGGAGGTTACAGAAATCAATATCAAAGTTGATTTTGAACGAGATCTGGATCAAAAAGTTTCCTTATTTACCCGAAAAATCGAAATTATCGGCGAGGTAGATGACAAGCAAAGACAACGTCTTGAAACGATAGCTAACAGCTGTCCGATACATAAAACACTAACAAATTCAATTGAAATTAAAACCACACTAATATAACATATCATGGAAATTCAACAAATAAACGATACAAGAAGAGGTTATTTTGAAGCTGTAGAAGATGGAAAACAAGCTGGAAAAATGACCTATACCTGGGCAGGTGATTCTAAATTTATAATTGACCATACCGAAGTAAATGAAGATTTTAACGGAAGAGGTGTTGGCAAAAAACTGGTAATGGCCGCTGTAGAGTATGCCCGAGCTAATAACCTGAAAATTATCCCGCTTTGTCCTTTTGCAAAAAGCGTTTTTGATAAGGTTGCCGAAATTCATGATGTGCTTTTTTCTTAACACTACTAAGTTTTTTTAACCGCAAAGCACACAAAGAATTACGCAAAGTTCGCAAACACTTTTTAGGTAAAGCGTTGCGAACTTTGCGTTTATATAAAATTAGCACATAACAAAACCTTGCGCTCTTTGCGGTAAAAAAACAACACAACGAGATCAATTTTTAAATCTCGGTAGAAACTTGTATATTTGCATGTAATTTAAACTTAGAGTATGACAAGGATAATTACACTTTTCTGTATTTTAGTAGTACAAATCGGCTTTTCTCAAACAGCTGACAGTTATTTAGAAAAAATAAGAAATAACGAAGCTCTCTCCACAGCTTTCTTTCAACAAATGCCAAAAGGCGGTGATTTACACCACCATTTTTCAGGATCGATTTATGCAGAACCTCTTTTAGAAAGAGCAATTTCAGAAGACTTTTATTTGAATTTAGAAACGATGGAAGTCTCTAAAACAAAACCAGAAAAAGGAAACTGGCAAACCTTCTCTTCTCTAAAAAAGGATGGCAAACTAGATCATTACCAACAACAGGTTATGCAAACCTGGTCTGCAAAAGATTATAATGGTTCTGTACCTTCTGATGATTTGTTTTTTGATTCTTTTCAAAAATTCGAACCTACTATTAAAGGCCATTTTGCCGAAGGAATGCTGGAATTAAAAAAACGTGCGCTTTCAGAAAATGTCAGTTATATTGAAACACAATTATCAACGATTCCGTGTGATATGAATGTTTCTGATCTGACTGATTTCAATACCAAATTACGTCAGGCAGCCGCTCAGAAAGACGAAAAAGCGACACTCAAACTTTTAGACGAACTGTATAAATCACTTCAACAAAAAGAGGCTAAGAAGTATGCCGTAGATTTCAACACTAATTTTATCGCTAAACTGCACAAAGACCTTAAAATTGACGATGAGCGTTTTACGATGCGTTATCAGAATTTTGTACTGCGTTTTATGGATCCTCTCGATTTATTTAAAAATTTAAGTATCGCCTTTATCTCTGCCAACGACAGCAAACTTGTTGCGGGTGTAAACATCGTTTCACCGGAACATGGCGAGAACTCGATGAAAGATTATTGGTTACATATGGTCATGTTTAAATACTGTCATTCTAAGTTTCCTGATGTAAAGTATACGCTTCACGCGGGTGAATTGACTTTAGGATTGGTTCAGCCGGAAGAATTAACCTGGCATATTAATGACGCCATTCATATCGCGGGTGCCAATAGAATTGGACATGGAGTGGATATCGCTTATGAAGCAAACTCTTATGATTTATTGCGCTATATGGCGAACAAAAATATTCCGATTGAAATCAATCTGGCCAGTAACGAATTTATTCTGAAAGTGAAAGAGAACCGACACCCTTTTACGCTTTACAAAGAATTTAATGTCCCAATCGTAATCAGTACGGATGATGCGGGAATTCTAAGAACAAATATGACGGAACAATATGTTTTATTAGCCAAAAGATACAAAGACGTTTCCTATGCCACTATAAAACAATATGTGTACAACAGCATCAATTACAGTTTTATTCAGGATGAATCTGTTAAAAAACAATTATTGAAAGATCTGGATGCAAGGTTTAAAACTTTTGAAGATAAATTTTCTAAAAACTAAATTACTTCAAGCTGTAAAGTATGATTCTCGAAGCCGCTTTTCTTTATGTAAAACCAAATCTGGCAAATCAATTTGAAATCGATTTTGCAAAAGCGAGCCAGTATATTTCATCAATTGAGGGTTATCTGGGCCATCGCTTAGAGAAATGTCTTGAAGTCGAAAACAAATATCTTTTGCTGGTCGACTGGAATACGCTCGAAGATCATACCGTTGGTTTCAGAACTTCTGAGGCTTACTTAGAGTGGAAAAAGATCCTACATCATTATTATGAACCGTTTCCCGTGGTAGAACATTTTGAAACGGTTTTTGAGAATAAAAAATAGAGATTTATTTGCCACAGATTAAAAAGAATTACAAGGGATTATTTCTTTAATTCACTCTATATCAATCTGTATAAATCATTTTAATCAGTGGCGAAAAATAAAAACAACCATGAATATCAAACTTATCGCCATAGGCAAAACAGATAACAAATCGCTTCAAACTTTGATTGACGATTACACCAAACGTTTGTCGTTTTATATCAAATTTGATTTGGAGATTATTCCCGATATCAAAAATGTCAAGAATTTATCTGAAAGTCAGCAAAAAGAAAAAGAAGGCGAATTGATTCTGTCTAAACTTTCCCCAACAGACCAGCTTATTTTATTGGATGAAAATGGAAAAAACTTCTCGAGCGTAGGTTTTTCTGAAGAGTTGCAAAAGAAGATGAATTCCGGAATCAAAACCTTAGTTTTTGTCATTGGCGGTCCTTACGGATTTTCGGATACGGTTTACAGCAAAGCGCAGGGAAAAATATCGCTTTCGCTAATGACGTTCTCCCACCAAATGGTACGTTTGTTTTTTATAGAACAATTGTATAGAGGATTTACTATTTTAAGAAACGAGCCTTATCACCATCAATAAATTGTTTATTGTTAATGGTTTATTGTTGATGGTTTATTGTTTGTTGTTACTTGCCACACTGCTTATAGCTTATAGCTTACAGCCTACCACTAAAACACAAACTCTTCTTCCTGGTTTATAAAAACAAAGGGGATCTTTTTATCGGCTATAGTTTTTACCAGGATCTTACATTGAATATAAGCCCCAAAAGTCATGTTTTTATCATACGAAAATTTGATTTCGGCTTTCGGATTGATTACCAAACTATCTAAAAATGGCTTTAGATTCTTTTTCGGAAAATCATATGTTTTTCTTCCGCTGTATCTTATCATTCCATCCTTCTTAAAATACAATTGGCTTCTGTTGTTAGCAATTTCCATTTTGTAATACACTTTCGTGAAAGGCAAAAAAGCAAGGTTCTTCCCAATCGAATCTGCGTAAGAATAATAATTCTCAGCGTTTTCGTTTTTATGGGCGCTGTCGGCACGCTTTTTCTCCTGTAATTTCATTACTTCGAGAATTACCAATTTTAAAGGCAGACGTTTGTCAATATTGAAAATCCAATTGGTCGAAATAATACTATTTTTTCGGTTTACATCGGCCATGGTATCTTTTCCCTGAGTTTTAAAGAAAATGTAAACGGGTGAAAGATCTTGTACGTCTTTCACAATTGTAACATTGGATTTTGGAAGTAAAACGTCTTCTTTTTTACCGCAGGAGAAAAGAAGGAAAGCAATAATCAGCGTAAAGTATTTCATCTTTTTATAGTACTTTAAATTAACCAATTTATAAATTGTTATTTTCTTTTAAAATCAGGTATGCAAAAACCCCCAATCGCTCCGGAACTAAATGTAAACACAACATTATCTTTATAAAACATTTTAGAACAATCATCCGAACTCTCCTTTTGTTCCTGTTCATTCAGATTACTATCAAAGATCAAATAACTTAAAACTCCCATTCCTCTAAAACCGTATTCCAGTTTAGTAGGATTTCCATTTGTTATTCCAATGCAATTTACATTCTCTAATTTGTCGTAGAGTTCATTAAAGGTTGTATTACTCCATTTAAGTTTCTTTTTAACTTCTTCTAATGATTTTGTCCTTCCATCATAATACGAAGACTTTTTAGATGCAACATAATCTTCAAAATCAACATTCCATTCCTGAAATAATAATTCTGTTTTACCTGGAATATTTGTTGGTTGGTAAACAAATAAATCAATTTCATCTGAATCATTATATCTTATTCTAACGATATAGTTTTTTGGAACTATCTTATTAAAATATTCTTTCAACTCTTTAATTTCATTGATCTTTTCACTATAGTTCCTTTTTAGATCTGATGAATCTTTATTAGCACAGCTTGCCGCACAAATTCCAATAAAAAGTAAACACAATAAATTTTTAATCATTTTTTTCTATACTAGAGTATTATTCAAACTCATTTTATTAAACAACGTCACGCATTCAACCGCTTCTTTTACATCGTGAACACGCAGTATTTTAGCTCCTTTTGTCAAAGCAATTGTATTCAAAACTGTTGTTCCGTTTAACGCTTCGGCAATGGTATCTTTTCCCTGAGTTTTAAAGAAAATGTAAACGGGTGAAAGATCTTGTAC
>JAHEZJ010000001.1:0-33036 GCA_023251135.1 Flavobacterium sp.
CGGTGGTCATGTTCGATCGTGTCACCAATGATATCCTGTGCGACAAAGTAATTATTGATGACAAAGCTGCTGCCTATGAAGCTGTACAAAGTTTGATAGACAATGGCCGAAGAAAGATCGCTCTGGTCACTACCGTAGATTATGTAAGTGTGGGAAAACTCAGAACCGACGGTTACGAAAAAGCGCTTCTCGACAATGGATTGCCTTTTAATGAGGATTTAATCATCAAAATCGAAGATGTAGACACTTGCGAAATCACCATCAGCCAGCTTTTACACGACCGTGCCTTTGATGCTGTTTTTGCTGTAAATGAGCTTTTTGCTGTGACCATTATCAAAACAGCGAGTAAAATGGGACTAAAAGTTCCAGAAGATCTTGCCGTAATTGCCTTTACTGACGGAATTATTTCCAAATACTCCACTCCGACTATTACAACCGTAAGCCAGAGCGGTGAAAAAATGGGTAACAAAGCCGCTAAAATGCTGATCGAAAGACTCGAAGCCGAACACGATGACGACGAAGAAGAAAACGAAAATTACACCACAGAAGTCATTGAAACGCATCTTATAAAACGAGAATCTACTGACTAAAAACCTAAAAATCAACATTTTCCAAAGTCTTAAATAACATTTATGACTTTTTTGTTAGCGTATTTAAAAAAATAATTAATACTTTTACGCCTGCTCAAAGCTTTTACTTTTACTTCGAAATAATAAGTAAGTTTTGATAAGCAAAGCGCTTATCGTCTAATTAATTTTTTAATTACGATAATGGAAAAGCGTAAATTAAGTTTCTGGGAAATTTGGAACATGAGTTTCGGTTTCTTGGGAATACAGTTTGGTTTTGCACTGCAAAACGCAAATACTTCAAGAATTTTTGAAACTCTGGGTGCCAAAATTGACGAAATTCCAATTTTATGGATTGCGGCTCCGGTTTCAGGATTAATCATCCAACCCGTAATTGGTTATTTTAGCGATAGAACCTGGACTCGTTTAGGCCGACGCCGCCCCTATTTTTTAATTGGAGCCATCTTGTCTTCTATTGCCTTATTCATCATGCCCAACTCTCCAACTTTATGGATAGCTGCAGGTACTTTATGGATCATGGATGCCTCGATTAATGTTTCGATGGAACCTTTTCGCGCTTTTGTTGGCGACAATTTACCCGAAAAACAACGTACTTTAGGTTTTGCCATGCAAAGTTTCTTTATCGGAACCGGTGCAGTGGTAGGCTCTGTTTTGCCTTATCTCTTTACCAATGTTTTTGGGGTAAGCAATACTGCCGCGGAAGGAATTATTCCCGACTCTGTTAAATGGTCCTTTTATATTGGTGGAATTGTTTTCCTGCTTTCTGTTTTATGGACTGTTTTTAAAACTACAGAATATACGCCCGAAGAGCTTCATGCTTTTGAAGTTCAAAGTAAAAAAGACAAGGAGGATCTTATTCTCAATCCCGAAACAGACTCTGAAAGCAACATCAAACGACAATTGTTTTTAGGAGTATTATTGACCGTAATTGGAGCATTGGTTTCCTTTTTAATTTTCGAAAACAGTCTGGCGAAAGAACTTTACATTCTTTTTATCGGTTTGGTTTTCATGGGGGTATTATTCATGATTGCTTCTCAATTACGAACTTCTAAAGTTCATAATGGTTTTACGATAATCATGACCGATCTATTGAACATGCCGGCCACGATGAAAAAACTGGCCTGGGTTCAGTTCTTCTCCTGGTTTGCCTTATTCTCTATGTGGATTTATACTACACAAGCGGTTACACAGCATATTTTTGGCACAACAGACACTACTTCTAAAGTATACAATGATGCCGCCGACTGGGTTTCGGTTTTGTTTACCGTTTATAACGGAATTGCCGCAGCAGTTGCTTTTTTATTGCCGGTCATTGCCAAAAAAGTAGGCGTCAGAGCAACACATTTATTGGCTTTATGTGCCGGAGGTGTTGGTTTAATCTCTATTTATTTTATTGGCGACAAACAAATGCTGATCCTTCCTATGTTAGGCGTTGGTATTGCCTGGGCAAGTATACTGTCGATGCCTTATGCCATGTTATCAGGAGCTTTACCGGCAGCAAAAATGGGATATTACATGGGAGTTTTCAACTTCTTTGTTGTGATACCGCAAATTGTAGCCGCCACTATCTTAGGATTTGTTATCAAACAATTCTTTCACAACGAACCCATATACGCCTTAATTATCGGAGGAGTATCTATGATATTTGCCGGATTACTTACCCTTAGAGTAAATAGCAGAACTAAAATTGAAATTCATGAATAATAAAAAAGCATTCATCTTCGATCTTGATGGAGTGATCGTTGATACCGCTAAATACCACTTTTTAGCCTGGCAGAAAATTGCAAAGGCCTTAAACATAAATTTTACACACGAACACAACGAATTACTCAAAGGAGTAAGCCGCGTGCGTTCGTTAGACATAATTCTCGAGCTCGGAAATGTTCAGGCTTCTCAGGAAGATAAAGACAAATGGCTCATTCAAAAAAATGAAGATTACTTATCTTACTTGGTTGACATGAATGAAAGTGAAATTCTTCCCGGAGTTTTTAAAATTCTGCAACTCTTAAAAGAA
Organism: Flavobacterium sp.; assembly: GCA_023251135.1. Classification (GTDB taxonomy): domain Bacteria; phylum Bacteroidota; class Bacteroidia; order Flavobacteriales; family Flavobacteriaceae; genus Flavobacterium. The sequence continues at coordinate 2,602 of JAHEZJ010000001.1, forward strand.
AAAAATCAGGGAATTGCCCTGGGTTCTGCCAGTAAAAACGCCCGTCCAATTCTGGAAAAAACCGGAATTCTTTCGTACTTCGATGTTATTGTAGACGGAAACGACGTTACCAACGCCAAACCAGATCCCGAAGTTTTCTTAAAAGCAGCGCAATTGCTGCAGATTAGTCCCGAAGATGCTATTGTTTTTGAAGATTCAGTTGCCGGAGTTCAGGCCGCTAATATTGGAAAAATGACCAGTATCGGAATTGGTTCAAAAACAATCCTGCACGAGGCACAGTATATCTTTGAGGACTTCACCTTAATAGATACCCCTTTTATCGAATCATTAATTAGCAAATAAGATCAATCAATCACAAAATGAATCAAGATTACATTAAACCAGACAATTGGTCCATCATCGAAGAAGGCTTTGATTCTGAAAGAGTAAAATCGTCAGAAAGTCTTTTTAGCATCGGAAACGGCGCCATGGGACAACGTGCCAATTTTGAAGAAACCTATTCGGGTGAAACTTTTCAGGGAAGTTACATCGCCGGAATTTATTATCCGGACAAAACAAAAGTAGGCTGGTGGAAAAACGGATACCCTAAATATTTTGCCAAAGTACTAAACGCTCCAAACTGGATTGGAATTGACATTCAGATCAACGAAGAAAACTTAGACCTGAACCAGTGCACTGTCGTGAAAAATTTCCGCAGAGAATTGAATATGAAAGAAGGCTGGTACAATCGTTCTTTTGAAGCGACCTTAAAAAACGGAACCGAAATTGCCGTAAACATTCGTCGTTTTCTCTCTTTAGATTTGGATGAAACCGGAATTATCAAGTACGAAATCACCCCTTTAAACAAAGATGCTAAAATTGTTTACAAACCTTATATCGATGCAGGTGTAACCAATGAAGATGCCAACTGGGACGAGAAGTTCTGGGAACCTCTTGAAGTTAAAAAGGGAGCAAATGAAGCTTTTGTCACCGCACAAACGTTTAAAACGCATTTTAAAGTAACCACTTTTATGCACAATACGATTTTTGCAAACGGAGAAAACGTAAACATTTCGCCTTCAACAATCGATTCAACTGCCGATAAAATTCAGTTTACCTACGGAACCATAATCGCAAAAGGTCAAACCTCATCGATCCAGAAAATTGGTGGATATACCGTTTCTTTAAATCACGAAAATACGCTGACGGCAGCCGAAAAATGCATTAAAACTGCTGTAGCGCTGGGTTATGATACTTTACTTCAAAATCAAATCGGGGCCTGGAGTAAAATCTGGGAAATGTCAGACATTACCATTGATGGTGATGTAAAAGCACAACAGGGAATTCGCTTTAACATCTTCCAGTTAAATCAAACCTATTTAGGAAAAGACAGCCGTTTAAACATTGGCCCTAAAGGTTTCACCGGAGAAAAATACGGCGGATCTACTTACTGGGATACTGAGGCTTACTGCATTCCGTTTTACATGGCCACTAAAGATCAGCAGGTGGCCCGTAACTTACTGACTTACCGTTTCAATCAGCTGGATAAAGCAATTGAAAACGCCAAAGACAATTTAGGCTTCAAAAACGGTGCTGCTTTGTATCCAATGGTGACCATGAATGGCGAAGAATGTCACAACGAATGGGAAATCACACACGAAGAAATCCACAGAAACGGAGCGATTGCCTTTGCTATTTACAACTACCATCGTTTCACCGGAGACTACTCTTATATTCCTGAAAAAGGTTTAGAAGTACTGATCGGGATTGCGCGTTTCTGGCACCAGAGAGCTTCTTTCTCTAAAGACAAAAATCAATACGTTATTCTGGGCGTTACAGGGCCAAATGAATACGAGAACAATATCAACAATAATTTCTATACCAATTATATTGCAAAATGGTGTATTGATTATGCGGAAGAACAAATTAAAAAAGTCGCTGCTGAGTATCCATCAGACCACAAGCGAATCATCGAAAAAGTTACGCTATCGGCAGCTGAAATTGCGGAATGGAAAAACGTAGCCAATAATATGTATTTCCCAACTTCTGACGAATTGGGCATTTACCTGCAGCAGGACGGTTTCTTAGACAAAGATTTAGTTCCGGTAAAAGACTTAGACCGTTCGCAGCGTCCTATCAATCAAAAATGGTCGTGGGATCGTGTTTTACGTTCGCCTTACATCAAACAAGCCGACGTTTTACAATGTTTCTATTTCTTTGAAGATCATTTTTCTAAAGAAGAATTAAAACGTAATTTTGAGTTTTACGAATCTTTTACGGTTCATGAAAGCTCATTGTCGCCATGTGTACACTCTATTCAGGCTGCTGTTTTAGACAAAATGGATATGGCTTATACTTTCTACTTAAGAACCTCCCGTTTGGATCTTGATGATTATAACAAAGAAGTGGAAGAAGGCTGTCACATTACCTCAATGGCCGGAACATGGATGAGTATCGTGGAAGGTTTTGGCGGAATGCGTGTGAAAAACGATCAGCTTCATTTTGCTCCAAAAATCCCAAAAGAATGGAAAGCGTATTCTTTTAAAATTAATTTCAGAAATCAAATTTTAAAAGTAGCTGTAAATCATAACGAAACAACTTTTACGGTAGACGGCGATCAGGATTTGACTATTGTAGTTAATGGAAATCCGGTAACTGCTGATAAATTGTTTCAAACCAATTAACACAACACACTTAAACACTCAAAAACATGAAAAACTTATTTTTCGCAAGTTTAATCCTGTTTGCTTTTAACTCGATAGCAAAAGCACAACAATTAAAATCACCCGAAGGAAAGTTCGTAATGGAATTTTCGCTTCAAAACGACGGAACTCCAACTTACAATTTAAAATACAAAAATAAAGAGGTTGTAAAAACCAGTAAATTAGGCCTTGAGCTTAAAGACGATAAAAAATCTTTATTGAATGATTTTACGGTTGTCGATACCAAAACAACCACTTTTGATGAGAACTGGAAACCGGTTTGGGGCGAAGTTGACAACATCAGAAACCATTACAATGAACTGGCTGTAACTTTAAATCAAAAAGGAACAGAAAGACAAATCGTGATCCGTTTCCGTTTGTTTGATGACGGTTTAGGATTCCGATATGAATTCCCAACTCAAAAGAACCTTACCTATTTTGTAATTAAAGAAGAAAGAACCCAATTTGCAATGGCGGGCGACCACACTGCGTTCTGGATTCCGGGAGATTATGACACTCAGGAATACGATTACACCAAATCGAAATTATCTGAAATCAGAGGTCTTTCTGAAAAAGCGTATACGGCAAACGTTTCGCAAAAATCGTTCTCTCCAACAGGAGTTCAGACTTCTTTGATGTTAAAAACAAACGACGGTATCTACATCAATTTACACGAAGCCGCTTTGATTAACTATTCTTGCATGCACCTGAATTTAGATGACAAAAACATGATTTTCCAATCGTGGTTGACACCAGATGCAAAAGGAGACAAAGGATACATGCAGGCACCAAGCCACTCGCCATGGAGAACTATTATGGTTAGCGATGATGCGAGAGAAATCTTAGCTTCAAAAATGACTTTAAACTTAAATGATCCCTCTAAAATTGACGATACTTCATGGATTAAGCCTGTAAAATACATTGGTGTTTGGTGGGAAATGATTACCGGAAAAAGCTCATGGTCTTATACCAACGATTTTCCAACCGTACAATTGGGTGTTTCTGATTTCTCAAAAGCCAAACCAAACGGAACACACGGCGCAAATAATGCCAACGTAAAAAAATACATTGATTTTGCTGCTGCAAATGGTTTTGATGCCGTTTTAGTAGAAGGATGGAACGAAGGCTGGGAAGACTGGTTCGGACACTCTAAAGATTATGTTTTTGATTTTGTAACCCCTTACCCGGATTTTGACGTAAAAGGTTTGCACGCCTATGCAAAATCAAAAGGAGTGAAAATCATCATGCACCATGAAACTTCAGGTTCTGTTCGCAACTACGAGCGCCATATGGACAAGGCCTACCAATTCATGAAAGACAATGGATACGATGCTGTAAAAAGCGGCTACGTTGGAGACATCCTTCCTCGTGGTGAAAACCATTACGATCAGTGGATTGTAAACCACTATCAATATGCCATTGAAAAAGCAGCTGATTACAAAATTATGGTGAACGCTCACGAAGCAGTTCGTCCAACAGGAATTTGCAGAACCTACCCGAACTTAATTGGAAATGAAGCGGCAAGAGGAACAGAATACCAGGCTTTTGGAGGTTCTAAACCAAACCACGTAACCGTTTTACCTTTCACCCGTTTGATTGGAGGCCCGATGGATTACACTCCGGGAATCTTCGAAATGGATATCAGCAAAATGAATCCGGATAACAAATCTCATGTAAACAGTACATTGGCAAACCAACTGGCATTATACGTTACCATGTACAGCCCATTGCAAATGGCGGCTGATACTCCTGAAAACTACAACCGTTTTCCGGATGCCTTCCAATTCATTAAAGATGTAGCGGTAGACTGGTCTGAAAGCAAATATATTGAAGCTGAGCCAGGTGATTTTATCACGGTTGCCCGTAAAGCAAAAGGAACAAACAACTGGTTCGTTGGAAATGTAAATGGAGAAACTTCACGTACTTCAAACATCGATTTCAGTTTCCTTGAGAAAGGAAAAAAATACACCGCAACAATTTATGCTGATGCAAAAGACGCGCATTACAAAACCAATCCGCAAGCTTACACCATCAAAAAAATTGCTGTAACCCATAAATCAAAATTATCACAGTTATCTGCTCCTGGCGGAGGTTATGCGATTAGTATAATCGAAACGAAGTAATTTTTTCAAAGACAAGTAATTCACCCCAAGATTACTTGTCTTTTTTTTAAATTAATTAAGATATCAACAAGGTTTGAGAACTTTACCGGAAAATGTAAATTGCGTTAATCAAATTAATCCAAAATGAAAAACATAACCGGTCTCTTTTTAAGTCTTTTATTAATCTCTTGTCAACAGAAAAACGAAACAACTCTTAAAACAAACATTGCACCAGCAAAATCAGACACTTTAGATAAAATTGATATAAACACAACACTATTTTGTGTTTACGATTTATCAAAAACAACAACAGCAATTGTAGTAAATCTTAACGATCAGAATACCGGCGACGGAACTGCGTTTGATAAAGTTTTTAACGAGATAAGTTCCAAAGATTCTCTATACAATGTTGTGGAAGCCCCAAAAAGCAACAGAAGTCGAAACTTTGAATATTATGATACTTTAGGAAGCTATAAGCTTATAAGAAGTAAAACATTAGAAGACCAGATTAAAAAAATTGCCGAAAAGAGTTACTACGTTTATGGCACAAAAGGTTTTTCAAAAATAACAATCAATAAAGTTGTTTGCGGACTCGACGAGTGTCGTACCAATATTATTGCTTTTCCAATTGAAAATTTTGACACAACCAAGAATGGAAAACCTATTTTTTGTTCTAAACAATTACTCAAAATTAACTATCAGGAAAACTATTTTGATATTCAGAAAAAAGTACGTGATTATGATGAAGAGAAAAGCAAAGATTACGACTACAAAGACGATATCAAAACTAAAATATTTGCCAATATTGGAAATGCTTATTTTGCCTATAATGATGATTTTATCTGGGGAAGAGATCCCGAAAACAGTAAATGTTCATTCCCAGGCAGAGCTATATATATTGTAAAAAAGAACAAGCCTGTAAAAAAATTCTGGATTGAAGGTTTAGATTTATTTGGAATTCCTTGTGACTAAAAGTTATATGCAATTCAGTTTTTCAGGTTTTGTTTTTTACTCTGTCTCAAATCAAAAAAATTAACAATTAAAAATCTTCATCGATTTAAACCACAAAATATGAAAAATTGCAAAGCACACCTGGAAAGACATAATCTCTATAAATTAATCCTATTCATACTATTATTTTCCGCTTCCGCGAAAGCGCAAATCCAAAAAACAGAACCGCCATTTTGGTATGCCGGCATGAAAAATCCGGAATTGCAGATTATGTTCTACGGAAAAGACATTTCACAATACGAGGCTTCTGTTTCAAATAATGTGGTGATTAAAAGCGTTGAAAAAACAGAAAATCCAAACTACCTTTTTGTTACCATCGATACGCAAAACCTAAAAGCTTCAGAATTGGTTTTCTCCTTCAAAACCAAAAACAAAGTCGCTTTTACTCAAAAATACACGCTTAAAGAAAGAAGAGCCAACTCTGCAGACCGAAAAAGCTACGATGCATCGGATGTAATGTACCTCATCATGCCGGATCGTTTTGCAAACGGAAATCCGAAAAACGACAGCAATGCCGCTTTAACCGAAAAAGGGAACCGTCAGGATCCAAGTGGCCGTCATGGCGGAGACATCGAGGGAATCATTAAAAACCTCGATTATATCTCCTCTCTTGGTGCAACCACAATTTGGAATACGCCACTTTGCGAAGACAACGACAAACAGCACTCCTACCATACTTATGCACAATCAGACGTGTACAAAATAGATCCGCGTTACGGAACAAATGAAGATTATGTTCGTCTGTCTGCAGAAATGCATAAAAAAAACATGAAACTGGTTATGGATTATGTGACCAATCACTGGGGAATTACCCATTGGATGATGAAAGATATTCCGACCAAAACATGGTTCAATCAATTTGAAACTTTTACGCAAACACACCACAGACGTGAAGTGATTACTGACATTCACGCTTCAAAAATAGATCAGGAAGTTTGTGTTGACGGCTGGTTTGTGCCTACAATGCCCGACTTGAACTTAAGAAATCCTCTTGTTGCCAAATACCTGACTCAAAATGCGATCTGGTGGATTGAATATGCCAATCTTGACGGATTCAGAGTTGACACTTACAACTACTCTGATCAAACTGCAATGGCCAATTGGGCAAAAGCAGTTACGAACGAGTATCCTAATTTCAATATCGTTGGAGAAATATGGATGCACAATCAGGCAAATTTAGCCTATTGGCAAAAAGACAGTAAAATTGGAGCAATCGAAAATTACAATTCCAACTTACCAAGTGTGATGGATTTTACGCTTCAAAGTCAGATTAGTTCAGCTTTCAACGAAAATGAACCAAGCTGGGATAATGGATTGATTAAATTCTACAACAATTTTGCCATGGATTATTTGTATCCAAACACCAATAACATTTTAGTTTTTGCAGAAAATCATGATACCGACCGTATCAATCATAATTTCAAATATGATTTAGCAAAATACAAACTAACTATGACTTTATTGGCTACAATTCGTGGAATTCCGCAAGTGTATTACGGTTCAGAAATTGGAATGGGTGGTGACAAAAGCAAAGGAGATGCCGACATTCGTCAGGATTTCCCGGGTGGCTGGGCTGGCGACAAAAACAATGCTTTCACCAAAGAAGGCAGAACCGCTGAGCAGGCTGCTTACTTTGATTTCACCTCTAAATTATTCAACTGGAGAAAATCAAACGAAGCCGTTCATTTCGGAAAAATGACACATTATATTCCGGAAAACAACACTTATGTTTACTTCAGATATACGGATGCTAAAACGGTCATGGTTGTTTTCAATAACAATGCAAAAGAGCAAATTGTAAAAACAAACCGTTTTAAAGAGAACCTCAAAAACTTTAAAAAAGGTAAAGATGTCATCACCGGAAAAACATTTGATTTGTCTTCTGAAATTACTTTAGAATCAAAATCAGCTTTAGTTTTAGAATTGGAATAAAACTTAACCGCAAAGTTCGCAATATTTTTTTGCCACAGATTAAAAGATTATTACAGATTTAAAAAAATCATTTTTATTCTTTTAATCTGTGGCTATTTTTTTCAACATAATCCATGTCTAAAAAAATCCTAAATAATGAAAAAATACATTTTCCTTTTTTTATCTTTAGTATTCTTAATCATGAGTTGTTCTGGCTCAAAATCAGTTACAATGAATAACGATACTTCAAAAGTGCCTTTCGTTTGGGAAGGAGCCAATGTTTATTTTTTACTTACCGATCGTTTTTACAACGGAGATACTTCTAACGACCTCAACTTCAATCGAACCAGTACTCCGGGAAAATTACGCGGTTTTGAAGGTGGCGATATTATTGGAATCACCAAAAAAATCGAATCCGGTTATTTTACTCAATTAGGAATCAATGCGATCTGGTTAACTCCCGTTGTCGAGCAAATACATGGTGGCGTTGACGAAGGAACAGGGCTTAGCTATGGTTTTCATGGCTATTGGGCCAAAGACTGGACGGCACTGGATCCAAATTTCGGAACTAAGGAAGACTTGGCCAATTTAGTCAAAAAAGCACATGCAAAAGGCATTCGAATTATTCTGGACGGTGTTATCAACCACACAGGTCCGGTAACTCCGGAAGATCCCGTTTGGCCTTCAGACTGGGTTCGAACAGGAGTGGTTTGTGATTACAAATCATTTGAAAATACAACCATGTGTACCTTAGTAGACAATCTTCCGGATGTAAAAACAGAAAGTACACAGGATGTCGAATTACCCCCCCTTTTAATTGAAAAGTGGAAGAAAGAAGGCCGTTATGAAAAAGAAATCGCTTCACTCGATGAATTCTTCAAAAGAACAGGATATCCAAGAAGTCCAAAATATTATATCATAAAATGGCTCACCGATTATATTACAGCATTCGGAATTGACGGTTACCGAGGTGATACCGTAAAACATACCGAAGAAATTGTCTGGGCCGATTTTAAAAAAGAATGTGACTATGCTTTCGAAGTCTGGAAAAAACAGCATCCTCTGGAAGTCTTAGATCAAACCCCCTTTTATACAATTGCCGAAGTTTACGGGTACGGAATAAGCGGCGGGCTGGACTATGATTTTGGAGATCGAAAAGTAAATTATTTCCAAAACGGTTTCAACAGCATGATTAATTTTGAATTCAAGTGGAATGCTGCTCAAAACGATTATGAAGGTTTGTTTTCAAAATATTCCAATCACCTTACTAATGAACTAAAAGGATATTCGGTTTTAAACTATATGTCATCGCATGACGATGGTCAGCCTTTTGATGCCAATCGAACCAAAAGCTTAGAGAGCGGAACTAAATTATTGCTTTCACCGGGAATGTCACAGGTATATTATGGTGATGAATCGGCGCGGTCTTTGGTCATTGAAGGCACACAAGGTGATGCAACGCTGCGCTCGAATATGAATTGGGACGAGATTCAAAACAATCCTGAAACACAAAAAACACTATTGCACTGGCAAAAATTAGGTCAGTTTAGGCGAAACCATCCCGCTGTTGGTGCCGGAATTCATTCGCAGATTAGCGCGCAACCTTATGTTTTTTCAAGAACTTTCACAAAAGATGCCTATACCGATAAAGTTGTAATTGGCCTGGATTTACCCAAAGGCAAAAAAGAACTTCCTGTTGGTGCTATCTTCCTAAACGGAACAAAATTAAAAGACACCTACTCCAACCAAAACACCGAAGTAATTGATGGAAAAGTAACTATTGATAGTGATTTCGATATTGTTTTACTTGAAAAGATTTAAGAGCTTAACAGCAGAACATTCATTTTTTTAGCCACGAATTCACGAATTATATTTGAGAATAAAAATTCGTGAATTCGTGGCTATTTAACTTTTAATAAATTCCTTGCTAACCTTGCGTAAAACTTTGCGACCTTTGCGGTTAGAAAAAACACAGCAAAATGCTAAAAATAGCACACAGAGGCGCAAAAGCTTACGAACCCGAAAATACATTACAAGCTTTTCAGAAGGCATTAGATCTAAATGCTGACGGAATCGAACTTGACGTTCACTTGAGCGCTGACGATCATATTATAGTCATTCACGATGAAACGATAGACCGAACAACTAACGGAAAAGGTTTCGTAAATACTTTTTCTTTAGCTGCTTTAAAATCGTTTCTGATTGACGGGAAATACCAAATCCCTACTTTAAACGAGGTTTTTGATTTGGTTGACAAAAAGTGTCTAATCAATATCGAATTAAAAGGTTTAGGAACTCCCGGTAAAATTGTCACGTTAATTGAACACTATATCTCAGAAAAAAACTGGAATTACGATCATTTTATCGTTTCCAGTTTCGATTGGAATATGCTACAGGAAACATCCAATTTAAATCCAAAAATTCCAATTGGTGTTTTAACAGAAGAAAATCTTGATACCGCTTTGGCTTTTGCCGAAACGATAAAAGCAAGAGCAATTCATCCTGATTTTCAATTATTGAATACAAATAATGTAAAAGAGATTCAGGAAAAAGGATTCTTGGTTTTGCCCTGGACGGTAAATTCAGAAGAAGACCTACAAAAAGTAAAAAGTTACAACGTAAACGGAATTATCTCTGACAATCCAGATAAAATATAAGTTTAAAATTTTAGCCACAGATTAAAGGATTTACACAGATTCTAAAATTCTTTTAATCTGTGGCAGAAAAAATTAGTGCCAATTCGTGTAATTCGTGGCAACTCAAAATAATATGATCAAAAATTTCGACATAGTCATTGTTGGCGGAGGCGCCGCAGGTTTTTTTACCGCGATTAATATTGCAGAGAAAAATCCCAAACTGAAAATTGCCATTTTAGAAAGAGGAAAGGAAGTACTTTCTAAAGTTCGCATTTCCGGCGGTGGAAGATGCAACGTAACCCACGCCTGTTTTGAACCAAATGAACTGGTCAAATTTTATCCGCGTGGCGAAAAAGAACTTCGCGGTCCTTTTCATCAATTCTGTTCCGGAGATACCATCGAATGGTTCGAAAAACATGGTGTTGAGCTTAAAATCGAAGAAGATGGCAGAATGTTTCCCGTTTCCAATTCCTCACAAACCATTATAGATTGTTTTTTAAACGCTACCGAAAAACTGGGCATAAAAGTACTTACAGGACAAAGTGTACAATCAATTTTTAAAAAGGACGATTGCTGGAAAATTGATACTCAAAGTGAAAATTTTGCTGCCGAAAAATTAGTAATGGCCACCGGAAGCAATCCTAAAATCTGGGAAATGCTGCAAAATCAGGGACACGCAGTTGTAAGCCCTGTTCCTTCCCTTTTTACTTTTAACATTAAAGATCCCCGAATAAAAGAATTACCCGGTGTTGCAGCACAAGTTACCGTTACCGTAAAGGATACCAAACTTGAGTCGACCGGACCTTTGTTAATCACACATTGGGGAATGAGCGGCCCGGCTATTCTGAAACTTTCGGCCTGGGGAGCCCGTACCCTGTTCGATAAAAATTATCAGTTTACTATTTTCGTCAATTGGTTAAATGATGTTGATGCAGAAGATGCTGAAAAAAAGCTGAAAGAACTAAAACAGGAGCATGCGAAAAAAGCCGTTTCGAAAAAATCACCTTTCGACTTCCCGAATCGTTTGTGGGAAAGTCTGGTTCTGGCTTCGGGCATTGACACCGAAACCAAATGGGCCGATTTGTCTAAAAATCAACTGCAACAACTCGTTTCTCAACTTACAAAAGCAACCTTTCAAGTCAACGGAAAAAGCACTTTTAAAGAAGAATTTGTTACGGCAGGTGGAATCGATTTAAAAGAAATCAACTTCAAAACCATGGAAAGCAAATTACATAAAAACCTTTATTTTGCAGGCGAAATCGTCAATATTGACGCCATCACGGGAGGTTTTAATTTTCAGAATGCCTGGACAAGCGGGTTTATTTTGGCGAACTCCATTTAATTAGTATACAGTCTCAGTCTCAGTCAATCTGAGACTGAAAACTGGGACTGAGAACTGAGACCGAAATCAATTAACAAGATTTTACACATTTACTAAGTTTTCATTAAGACTATTCTAATAATTTTACTTTCAACTAAATACCATTAGATGAAAGTAAAACTACTTACCACAATTTCTTTTTTCACTTATCAACTTTCTATTTCTCAAACCGAAAAACTTCTTAAAGGAAAAGTACAATCCGAAACAATCTTACTTAAAAATATAGAAGTAATCAATAAAACTGCGCAAACCAGTACAACAACAAATCATTTAGGAGAGTTTTCCATACTTGCAAAAGCCCAGGACAGCCTTATCTTTTTCTCTAAAAATTTTTTGTTCAAAAGAGTCAAGCTTACCTCCAAAGATATAGGAAGTAACATGATCATTATCGACATGATCCCAATAACCGAAGAATTAGACAACATCGTTATCATAAACAACAAACTTCCCAAAATCACTTATAATACAGAAGCTGCAAACCAAGTCAAAAACGAAAAACAGGCCAATGACTTAATTCAACGCTACCTAAATATTAATGACGGAAGAATCAAAAATGCACTTAACTACAATATAGCTCTTCCAACTAGGAAAAAGAAAAAGATTGAAAATGACGAGCGTTTTAAAAAACTAGTCGCTGCTTCCTGTCCTCCCGGATTTTTCACCAACGATTTAAAGCTAAAACCTGAAGAAAAAGAGATTTTTATTAAATTCTGCGATGTTGACCCGAAATCTAAAACACTTTTACAAGATCCGAATATACTAACCACAATGGATTTTTTATATACCAAAAATATCGAATTCCAGAAACTGAAAATAGAATCTAAAAACTAAAAAAAGACTTAATAAATTTCTACAAATGAAAGTAAAATTACTTACCACAATTTCTTTTTTTACCTATCAAATATCTATCTCTCAAACCGAAAAATTACTTCACGGAAAAGTGATGTCCAATAACAATCCGCTTACTAAAGTTGAAGTCATAAACAAAACAGCCAAAACAAGTACACGTACCAATAATTTGGGAGAGTTTTCTATTTTAGTCAAAAGTCGGGACAGCTTATTGTTTTTTTCCAAAGATTATTTTTTCACGAGACTAAAAATAACTCCCGAAAACATAGACCAAAACAACATCATGGTAAAAATGGTTGTAAAACCTGAAGAATTAAAGGAAGTACTTGTTACTACTATCAAATTTGATCCGGTAAAAATCTCTCAACAAGATATAGACGCTACAAAACTAACCAAAGAGGCAAACTCTTTACAAAAATATACTGGTGTTTACGACGGAACTATCCCAAACGGTATCAATTTTGTTAGACTTGGAACAGGTTTAGCTCGTTTATTTCAATCAGATGACGATAAAGCTGTCAAAACTAAAACTCCCGAAACTAATTTCAAAAAACTGGTCGCAACATCAATTCCAGATGATTTTTTTACCAAAAATTTAAAACTAAAACCGGAAGAGAAAAATCTATTTATTGAATTTTGTGATGCTGATCCCAACTCTAAAAAACTTCTGGAAAACAGCAACATTCTCACTACCATGGATTTTATGTATGCCAAAAATGAGATGTTCAAAAAGCTAAAAACGGAGAGTCAGAATTAAGCATCCGTTTTTGAATCATTCAGAAAAATATAATCTCTTAAACTCTTCCATTTAGTATAAAGAACAATCAAAGCAATTATTAAAATTGCCAAAACAATAGATAGAATAATTAACAGTATTTCGATTTGATTTACATAATCTCTATCGATGCCATTCATTTTATCTCTTAAATCACGATTTGCATCATAAAGTCTTAAATTCCGATCTTCACAATAATCAATCTCGAATTTGTAGCAATATTGCAGTCTTTTATTAATCAACTCATCATCTAGTCCATACTCTTTTGCTTGTTCATATATTTCAATTGCTGTTTTATTCTTCTCAATTATTTTGACAATATTAGCCAATTCGAAAAGCAAGATCGAAATTATTCTGTCCTTTGGTTTTATAAAGGTTATGCGTTCATTCAACTGATAATAAATAGATTTACTTAATCTCTCTAATTCAGATTTTGACAAATTACTTTTAGGGATTTCATCTGTACCAAAACTTGTACCTATTAAAAATTCCCCTGAAACATTGTTTAAATTCTTAATTTTAGTCTCTAAAATTTTTAAATGTATCCATTCTGATCCTTCATGGGATTCGGAGTTGATTTGAATTGACTTCTTAATCCAATCATAAGCTTTCTCATTTTCTCCCATTAATTCGTAAAGCGTTCCAAGATTCGATGCTGTAGAATATCGATTTGGCTTAATCTTTTCAATATTTAGATATAATTTTAATGCTTCTTCATACTTTTTTAAAACAATTAAAACATACCCTTTATCAGACAAATAATCTATATCTTTTGTCTTTTTATAAATACTATCAAGTTCAAAAAGCAACTGGGAAGAAACTCCTGCGTCAAAATTATGACCACGAGGAACAATTCCTCTGTAATCAATGTAAATTAAATACCCATTTTTTAATGTTTTAGTCTCACCATTCAAGCAGGCAAAACACTTAAATGAGATTAAAAACAAAACAACTAAAGAGAGCTTAAATTTATTCATAAAGCAGATTTATCATAGAATTAACTTGAAACAAAAAAACTTGAAACCTGAAACAAAAAAACTACTTATTCAACCACCAGATACTGGCATTTAAAACTCCGGCAAATGCTACCCATGCCATATACGGAATCAATAAATACCCGGCAATTTTATTAATTTTTATAAATTTCAAATACGTTTCATAAATCATCAACCATAATAATACAATTTCGATTAGGGCCAGCATCGGGTTCTTCAATTCAAAAAACAAATACGACCAGATTGCGTTTAAGGTTAACTGAATCAAAAAGAAACCTAGGGCAATTTTCACTGTCTCTTTTTGTTCTTTTATTTTATCCCAAACCAATCCGGCTGCCACCGCCATTAAAATATAAAGCAAAGTCCAAACAGGCATGAAAATCCAATTGGGCGGATTAAAAACAGGCTTTATAAGAGTCGGATACCACGTTTCAACACTTGGTCTTGTTACCACACTTGCAGAATACCCCACCATTAAACAAATAACTAATGCAATTGCAATTTTGACGATCTTGTTCATTTTATTAAATTTTGCATCCAAAAATAATCAAAAGAAACTTTAAACCATATAAGACTACAGGTTCATTTTATTAGAAGTAGACTAATATTACTGGTATTACTAGTATTACTTATATTACTAAAAAACTATCTTTGCCAAAATTTTATATTTCATGTTTACAGCAGCTGATTTTATTCCTAAAACCTATACTTCATCCATCGAAAACGGAAATTTTGAGTGGAGCGCACCCAGCAATATTGCATTAGTAAAATACTGGGGCAAAAAAGACAATCAAATTCCGGCAAATCCATCGGTGAGTTTTACTTTAAACAATTGCAAAACGATTACGAAATTAGGATTCGCAAAGAAAGAAAATCAGGATTCTTTTTCTTTTGATTTACTCTTTGAAGGCAAACCAAAAGAAGATTTTAAACCCAAAATTCAGAAGTTTTTAGAACGAGTTCACATTTATTTACCTTTCCTGAAAGACTATCATTTTACAATTGATACTCAGAATACATTTCCACACAGCTCCGGAATTGCTTCCTCGGCATCAGGAATGGCAGCTTTGGCGATGAATTTTATGAGTTTAGAAAAAGTATTAAATCCTCAAATGAGCGAGGAATACTTTTATCAAAAGGCTTCTTTTTTAGCCCGTCTGGGATCTGGAAGCGCCTGTCGAAGTGTAAAAGGCAATGTGGTCGTTTGGGGAAACCAGGCCAACATTGAAGGAAGTTCGGATTTGTTTGGCGTAGAATTCCCCTATACTTTACATAAGAATTTCAACAACTATCAGGATACTATTTTACTGGTTGATAAAGGCGAAAAACAGGTTTCAAGTACCGTTGGACACGATTTGATGCACGACCATCCCTATGCCGAAAGACGTTTTGCTCAGGCACATGAAAATCTGGATCAGTTAATTGCCATTTTTGAAAGTGGTAATTTAGATGAGTTCATTAAAGTTGTAGAGAGTGAAGCACTGACTTTGCACGCGATGATGATGACATCAATGCCTTATTTCATTTTAATGAAACCCAACACGCTGCAAATCATCAATGCGATCTGGAAGTTCAGAAACGAAACACAAATACCGGTTTGCTTTACACTTGATGCCGGAGCGAATGTTCACGTTTTATATCCCGAAAATGTTACCGACAAAGTGCTACAATTTATTCAGGACGAATTAGTTGTATTTTGTCAGAATGGTCAGTACATTTGCGACAAAATTGGAGCGGGCGCGATTGCATTATAATTTTGCGTACCTTTAATTAAAATTTTGATTATGGACATTCAATTAGAAAAACTTGAGTTAATAAAACTATTAGCAGAGACAGAAGATCCATCTATCTTGAAATCAATTCGAAAAATCTTTAAGAAAGAGCAGAAAGACTGGTGGGATGATTTGACGGAAGAACAAAAAGCAAACGTAGCTCAAAGTGAATTAGAGTTTGAACGAGGTGAATTTAGTAGTTTTGAAGATGTTATGAAAAAATACAGATAGTGAATCTTAAAGTAAATTTTTCAAAAACTGCTGAACGAAATTTAGATGATATTTTAAAATTCATCGAAGCCAGATGGTCGGAAAAATCGAAAAAGTTATTTATTATTAAATTTGAAAAAGCAATTTCGATAGTAAGTATGAATCCTGAGATTTTCCCAAAATCATCCGTAAATAAAAAATATCGGAAATGTGTTATAACCAAACAATCGAGTTTATTATATAGTTATAGTGCTAATGAGATTCGGATTCACACTATTTTCGACACCAGACAAGACCCAAATAAAATAAAAAAAGACATACAATAAACATGAAAGGACCCTTATTTTACTCAAAAATATTACTCTTTGGAGAGTACGGAATCATCCGTGACTCAAAAGGACTTTCTATTCCTTATAATTTTTACAACGGAGCTTTAAAGAAAACCGAAGATCCTTCGGCAGAAGCAATGGCATCCAATGCAAGTTTAAAGCGTTTTGCATCTTACCTTGAAACATTACAAACAGAACAACCGGACCTGGTTGCTTTTGATTTGGCTACTTTAAAAAATGATGTTGAAACCGGAATGTATTTTGATTCCAGTATTCCGCAAGGATACGGAGTTGGAAGCAGCGGTGCACTTGTTGCTGCTATTTACGATAAATACGCTACTGATAAAATAACCGTTTTAGAGAATCTGACTCGTGAAAAACTGTTGCAGTTAAAAAACATATTTGCTCAAATGGAGAGTTTCTTCCACGGAAAAAGCTCTGGTTTAGATCCTTTAAACAGTTATTTAAGCATTCCAATTTTAATCAACTCTAAAGATAACATTGAAGCAACCGGAATTCCGACTCAAAGTTTTGACGGAAAAGGTGCTGTATTTTTATTGGATTCAGGAATTGTAGGTGAAACTGCTCCGATGGTCAACATTTTTATGGAAAGCCTGAAAGACAAAGGTTTCCGTACCATGCTTAAAAACCAATTTGTAAAATATACCGATGCTTGTGTAGAGAACTTTTTACATGGTGACATGAAATCGTTGTTTACCAATACTAAAAAGCTGTCAAAAGTCGTTTTAAACAATTTCAAGCCAATGATTCCGGAACAATTTCATGGCATCTGGCAGAACGGAATTGACACGAATGACTATTATTTAAAACTTTGCGGTTCAGGCGGAGGTGGTTATATTCTGGGCTTTACCGAGGATCTTGAACGCGCCAAAGCATCTTTAAAAGATTATAAGTTAGAGGTAGTTTATCAGTTTTAAAGCCAACCTCTAAAAACCGGTCTTATTTGGATAGTCTTTAAAAGAACCTTACAAGTTATTGAATATGAATAGTATTTTAAAGATTATCAAAGTGCCTTTTTTTGGAGGAATTCAATTTTTAGCCCCTTTAATTTTATTATTGGTACTTTTAGAAAAAAGCTTTAGTAGTACTGTTCAATCCACAAAAGTAAAGTTTTCAGGACTGGTTATTGAAAAGATTGCTGTCTTTATCTGCTCTGCAACCGGATCAAAACTTTTCGTTTTCGACTCCTGAAGCTCCAAATTCACAAGGAGCGCTTCTATGTTTTGCAGAACGAGAACCTATAAACAAGTCTAGAATTAAAATCCGAAACCAAAATCAAAAAATGTTAAGCAGACAGCACAAACTTTTAGTCATGAAAATTGTTAGTTTGTTCTCCGTAGTGAGAGGCTATAACATTCCGATTATTGTTTTGGCACAGTACTTATCAGCCATTTTTATACTGGCACCTGAAAAAAGAGCACTCGACATTTTACTGGATTTTAATTTGTTTCTAATCGTTTTTGCCTCCGCGATCACTATTGCTTCGGGTTATATCATTAATAATTTTTACGACAGCCAAAAAGATCTAATCAACAGACCTAATAAATCAATGCTGGACCGATTAGTCAGTCAAAAAACAAAACTATCGGTTTACTTCACGCTCAATTTTATTGCCGCTTTAATGGCTCTTATTGTATCCGGGCGTGCTTTCCTGTTCTTTTCGGTTTACATTTTTCTAATCTGGTTTTATTCTCATAAAATAAAAAAGTACCCTATTGTAGGCAATCTTACTGCGGCTTTTTTGGCAGTAGTTCCGTTTTTTGCTATTCTTTTGTATTTCTACAACAAGATTTCATTTGAAGAAATCGAAGACCATATGAGTCATTTTATGGTCATCTCCTCTCATGCTGTTTTCCTCTTTTTATTATTACTGATTCGGGAAATGATAAAAGATTTAGAGAACCTGAAAGGCGATTTGGCAAATAATTACAGAACCATCCCAATCCTTTACAATGAAAAAGTTTCGAAACAAATCATTACCATCCTGACCCTCCTAACCGTGGTTCCGGTTTACATCCTAATCAACATTTATGATGTGGGTTATATGGACATTTACTTTTACATCTGTTTTGCCGTATTGCTTTTTTTCCTGATTTATTTATGGAAATCAAATTCTAAAGAGCAATTTTTATTACTGCACAATGTCCTGAAATTTTTGATCGTTTCGGGTGTTTTCTGCATCGTACTCATTAACCCTAGTGTTTTATGGCATGGTAAAAATTTATTACTGAAGTCTTAAAAGACCGTATGCACACCGATGAGGCTGATTTTGACAAGTTTTCGCAGCTCTTTTTTTACTTTGTGATTTATACTTTTTAAAACACAACTTGTCTCAAAACACTTAAAAGAAGCCGATTGTTATCCTTCGGCAACCCTAAAAAACAACAGCTATTAATCTAAGAACAATGAACTTAGGATTATTTAGCAAGAATAAACTATCTTTGCACAAATTACAGAATTTATGAACAATAAGGAAGGCAATAATAAAAGAGGCGGATCGAGACCAAATAGCTCTAGGCCAAACTCTAACAAGCCAAAACCTCCTATGGCGAAACGTGCTCAAGGGCCGAAAAAAGTGAACCCTGCTGTGAAAGCTGCCGAAGAAGCAAAGGCGGAAAAAGTTAAAAAACAGAATCAGGCTCCAAAAAGACAAAAAGCTGCAGACGAAATTCGTTTGAACAAATACATCTCTAATTCAGGTGTTTGTTCACGTCGTGATGCCGATATATACATTCAGTCCGGAAATGTTAAAGTAAATGGCGTTCCGGTAACTGAAATGGGTTATTTAGTAAAATTAAATGATGTTGTAAATTTTGACGGTGTTACTTTAACTCCTGAAAAGAAAGAATACATTTTATTAAACAAACCTAAAAACTTTACCACCGCTCTTGACGAAGGTCAGGAATACCGTAATGTTTTAGAATTAGTTCGTGGTTCTACAACGTCAAAAATTGCTCCGATTGGAAGAATGGACAAAAACACAACTGGTTTGTTGTTGTTTACGAACGATACTGACATGATTCGTAAGTTTACTTTACCCAATCAGAAATCATCTAAAATCTACCAGGTTTCTTTAGATAAAAACCTAAAATTTGAGGATTTAGAAAAAATAAGCAAAGGCTTGGTTCTTGACGGACACCGTGTTTTTGTTGAAGAAATCAGTTATATTGAAAAAGAAGCGAAAAGCGAAGTAGGTCTTAAATTACGTTCTTCGAATGTAAAAGTGGTACGTGCTATTTTCGAGAACTTTGAGTATGATGTGTTGCGTATTGATCGTGTATCATTTGCAGGTTTAACCAAGAAGAATTTACCAAGAGGTAACTGGCGTTTTTTAACCGACCAAGAAATCATCAACTTGAAAAACGTTTAAGGAAACCAGTCAAATTGGCGAAGATATAGATCCTGTTTTACTTTTGTAAGACGGGATTTTTTATTTAGAAGCTAAAAAAGTTATGACCGAATAATGTAAAAATAGATCTTCCTATAGATTGATTTTTTTCTTCTACCGATTCGTAACATGAAAATCCAAGGATAATTTTGATTCCGGGCGGAATACTGTTTAAGATATCTCTCTTTTGATCTTCTAAGAGTAATTTTAAACTCTCTACGATTTGAATATTATTTTTAAGGTAAGAGACTACTAATAAGGCTGAAAAGTTAAGAATCTCTCTGGCTGTCTCACTTTTGATTCCGACTTCGTTAGAAATCATTTCAGAAATCCTGCCTTTTTTATTGGTAAAAATTTCTTTCAGCAAACCATTTCCTTCTAATCGGTAACAATCATCAACGGATAAAATACGGCCCGATGCAAAATCAACTTCCTGGTAAAAGGTCGAATCGTCCTTCAGTAATGAAGTTATGCCCTTGTAAAAATCGGATTCCTCGGCCCTATTGTACAACCCCATTAAAACTGTACCTATCGAAACATCGATTCCCTTAATTAAAAGCGCATCATTTTCAAAATAAAACTTGTTTAACTTTGAAACAACATTAGAAGAAATAAAACGTCTAAGTTCGATTTGTAGGTTTGGAGTCATACTTAACTTGTTTAAAATTATTTAAATCCATTAAAAATAATCGACAAAGTGAGGCTTTTTATCGTTTATCAGGATAAAAATATAAAATATTCTAACATTTCCAAAAAATAAGTTAAATAGTGAATTGTGGCTTTAACAATTGTTAAACCTAAAAATCCCGAAGTTCCAGTAAACATAACCCATTCGTAATCAAAACAAATAAAAATTGCTTAGAAAAAAATACTGGTTTTTTTAATAAAAAACGAAAAAATAAGAAAAAGCTTAAGGATAAATGCCCGATTTAAAACAGTAATAGGCGATTTTGCCAAACAATGCTAATAAAAATACCCAGGTAGATAATGCAGCATAAAAAATTAACAAAACTGGAGGCCAGAAAGCCCAGAACGGAACCTGTCGCTGCCTTTAATGCACGCTGATGATTGGTCGAATCATAGATCAATTCTCCAACAAGAGCCCCGACAAAAGGCCCGATAATCACTCCAAAAGGAATAGGAGCAATAATACCAACGATTAAACCAATGTTCGTTCCCCAGACTCCATACGAACTCCCGCCAAACTTCTTTGTCCCTTTTGCCGGAATCACATAATCGAGAATTGTAATTGCAATGGTAAACACTAGTGTAATTCCTAAAACCCAATAATTATTCTCAACAGCTTTTGTCAGATACAGCAATAAGAGCCCCACCCAACAAGATGACAATCCGGGTAACACAGGCAAAAAACTACCAAAAATCCCAACAATCATGCATATAAAACCAAGTAATAACAATAGTAAATCCATATCTTTTTTTGTAAATTTGAGGTACAAACTTTCTAAAGGAACAAATTAATGCGTCAATTTTTGCAATTTATCTCCTGTAGTTTTCTGATCCTTGCCATCAACTGCAATTTGTGTGCCCAAACTAAAAAACTATCAGTTGACGATCAGCTGTTGCAGGACAGT
Organism: Flavobacterium sp.; assembly: GCA_023251135.1. Taxonomy (GTDB): domain Bacteria; phylum Bacteroidota; class Bacteroidia; order Flavobacteriales; family Flavobacteriaceae; genus Flavobacterium. The sequence goes on from JAHEZJ010000001.1 coordinate 24,255, forward strand.
ATTTATAAAAGTAATAAGAAAAAAGTACTTAACTTTTCGATGAAAGATTTTGATGCGCTGTTCTTCGAATATTTCAATCGCAAAAATAATCCAAATATTGTACTAACTAAAACCGAGTTCTACAATTACACCGTCCAGATAGCTACTTTTTCTGACCGGCTTGCTTCTTTATATCCTGAACAAAAAGAAGTTGCAGCACAAAACAAAGAAAAATGGTTTTCAGAAAACTATGAAGATTATTTGCAATTCAAAGCTTCCCAAAAAAAATAATCGTATTTTTATATTCTAATTTGTTCATTCAATCCAACATCAAAATCTTGAAGCAGCCTTTCATTTTAGTACTTGTTTTATTTTTCAATTCTTGTCAATATTTTGAGAAGCAGGTTCCGTCTGAAAAAGAATTACTTCAAAAAGAATTAAAGTCAATTAACTGGAAAGAGGTTGATGAATTTCCATCTGTGGCCAATTGCGAAAAAATTGCCGATAAAAAGCAACGTCAGCAATGTTTTTTTGAAGTAATGGCACAGCTTATCCAAGAGAAACTGGATATTGACACCCTTTCTATACTGTATCCTGAACTGGATACTATCGAAGTGAAAGTGACGGTTTTTCCTAATGCAACAATGAAATTCGAGCCACAATTTCCCAAAGATTCCGTTGCCTACGATACGATTAAAATCGATAGCATTCTACATGCCCGTTTGGTCGATTTCCCTAAAATAAATCCGGCACTTAAACGCGGAATTCCGGTAAAAACTCAGTTTATCCTGCCTGTTATTCTTAAGGCTAAGGAGAAAAAATAGTTTATTTTGTAAACTTTCTCCCCTTCCATTCATAAGAGCCAAACAAACTGTACAGTGCCACAGCAGAGCTAAAAAAAGGATACAACAGGCTACTTAAAAACAAACTTTTTATACGGTCTTTTGTCAAAAATTGATTGGTACAACGGAGTAAAATAAAATCGATTGTAAATTTTAAAAAGGCAAAGCAAACGAAAAAATAATAGGGCCAGATCGAAAAGAGTACCCCAAAAAATCCTGTTACAAAACTCAGGTTTCCCAAGAAAACTATTATCCCTAAAATCTTTCCGAAACTACTTTGATACGAACTAGTTTTGGCCGCCCAACGCACTCTCTGATAAAATAAGGTCTTCCAGTCTTCCGTTGGTTTTGTTGTAACAATTGCTTCTGTTGCTTTTAAATAGTGAACTTCATCAGGAAATTTTGCAACAGCTTTTTGCAATAGAAAAACATCATCCCCACTGGCAATTTTATCGTTCCCCTCAAATCCGTTTAAATTTTCGAATACTGATTTAGTATAGGCAAAATTAGCGCCGTTGCACATAAAGGCTTTTTGAAGTCCAAAGCTTCCAATTGTTGCCCCTTGTAAACTTGTCAGATCCAATTGCTGAAAATGATGCAAAAAGGAGTGTTCACAATCATAGGTCACCGCTCCTGCCAGCATCGAAACCTTATTTTGCTGAATGTAATTATCGAAGGTTAACAACCAGTTCTGGGGCACCAGACAATCGGCATCAGTAGTAATGACCCATTGGTTTTTTACCTGTTGCATGGCTGTCGAAATAGCATCTTTTTTGGGAGAATTTGAAACCCGAATATTGTCAATTTGTGAAATGGGAAATGTGAAATGCGAGATTTGAAATTTCTCCTTAGAATTATCATCTACCAAAATAACTTCAAACAAATCATTAGGGTAATTCAGTTTTGAAAAACGCTCTAAAAGCTTAGGTAAGTTCTCCTCTTCATCCCGAAACGGAACTATAATGGTAAAACTCGTTTGACGTTTTAAATCTGTACTTTGATACTTTTTTACTTTAGCAAAACCATAAACAAGCCAACCAATAGCAAACATATAAATGCCTAATACAGCATACAATCCCAAAATCATTCTGCTGTTCTGGTTTTAAAATTCAGCACATAATAAGCCCCAATAACGACCGGTAAAACCACGTTAAGAAACCACATCAAAGTACTGATAAAAACTACAATCCATTCGTTTACACCTAAAATTCCGAAGAAATAAATAGCAACGCTTCCTTTTACCGCAAAATCGAGAAATTGAAAAGTAGGCAGTGATGAAGCCAAAAAGTAAACCACCGCAATGGTTGCAATTAAGGTAAAATACGGTAAATCGACATCAAAAGCCAAAAACAAAAAGTAGTACTGATGCGAAAAAACCAAATAACGCAAAACCCCTAAAAGAATATTTTTGCGGTGAATTGGTTTTGGAATTTCATTGATCTTATGTACTAATTTCTCGATCGAATATCCTTTAATTTTTATCTTCTTCAGGGAAAACAAAACCACAAAAAGCAATACAAAAATTCCAAACAAAACAGCCACCGTTTGCGTTGTAATGATCTCATGTTTGGCATTAAAATACAACAACCCAAAAATCCCGAAAATCACCGTTAAAATCATCTGGATTCCGTTGCAGATCAGGTTTAAGAAAATTACTTTTTTAGCCTCTGATTTCGAATAATACAACGCTTTTCCTGCATACTCTCCTACTCCGTTTGGCGTAAAAATTCCCGCTGTTAAAGCTGCCAACACTTGTTTAGTCGCTTCTCCCAAAGAAATTTCATGAATTACCTTAGCCAGATTCTGCCATTTCAGAATTTCAAAATAACGATTCAAAACACTCAAAAGCAAAATAAAACCAATTCCTACTGCCGACTGATTTTTGCGAAACAGCACGATGAATTTTTGCCAGTCGAGTTTATCATTGTGCGCCAACTGATTATAAATAAAGTAAAATGCGCCACCTACAATCAAAAGTTTGATTAGAAGAACAAGGAATTGCTTAGCTTTGTGAGGAATTGAAATCATGTTGCAAAAGTAATCAATTTGAAAATGTGGCAATTTGAAAATGAGTAAATGAATTGTCTTAATTTTCAAAAACCTGGAACTTGAAACAGCAAACCTGAAACAAAAAAATTGACAAAAGAACGCATCATATTAGGTATTGACCCCGGAACCACAATTATGGGTTTCGGATTAATTAAAGTCATTAATAAAAAAATGGAATTTCTGCAGCTTAACGAATTGCAGCTTTCCAAATACGACAATCATTACCAAAAATTAAAAATCATATTTGAACGTACGATCGAATTAATAGAAACGCACCATCCCGACGAAATTGCGATTGAGGCTCCTTTCTTTGGCAAAAACGTTCAGTCGATGCTAAAGCTTGGTCGTGCACAGGGTGTAGCAATGGCAGCGGGACTTTCGAGAGACATTCCAATCACAGAATACGAACCCAAAAAGATTAAAATGGCCATTACCGGAAACGGAAACGCCAGTAAAGAACAAGTCGCCAAAATGCTGCAACAACTTCTGGGACTGAAAGAATTACCCAAAAACCTCGATTCAACAGATGGTTTAGCAGCTGCTGTTTGTCACTTTTTCAATTCCGGAAAGGTGGTTGCCGGTAAAAGTTATTCGGGCTGGGATGCTTTTGTGAAACAAAATGAAGACAAAATCCGTAAATGAGGAAATGTGGCAATTTGATAATGAGATAATTTCTTGTATTGAAAATATTAAATTGTCAAATTATTTCACTTTCACATTATCTAATTTTCTAATTGACACATTATCTAATTAATGAGTGGTATTTACATCCATATCCCTTTTTGCAAGCAGGCTTGTCACTATTGCGACTTTCATTTTTCGACTTCAATGAAAAAGAAAGACGAGATGGTTTTGGCATTAGCCAAAGAAATTGTCATGCGAAAAGAGGAGTTTAAACTTCTCGACTCTGCTCAAAATGACAACCAGATTGAGACTATTTATTTTGGCGGTGGAACTCCCTCGGTTTTGAATAATGACGAGATAAACTTTTTAATCGATACTGTTTACAAGAATTATAAGGTAGCAGAAAATCCGGAAATAACACTCGAAGCAAATCCCGATGATTTGTCTCCGGAACGTATTCAGGAATTATCAAAAAGCCCTATCAACCGCTTAAGCATTGGGATTCAGTCGTTCTATGAAGCAGATTTAAAAATGATGAACCGCGCTCATAATGCGGCAGAGGCCATAAATTGTTTAAAAGAGGCTACCAGGTATTTCGACAATATTTCACTCGATTTGATCTATGGAATTCCCGGTCTCACTGACGAAATGTGGAAAAAAAATATTGAAACAGCTCTGTCCTTTGGCATTCCGCACATTTCAAGTTATGCCCTGACCGTAGAACCCAAAACAGCTTTAAAAAAACTGATCGACACCGGTAAAATTGCAGAACCACAAGACGAAGCCGCTTCCAATCATTTTATGATTCTGGTTGACACACTTGAAAAAAATGGGTTTATTCATTACGAATTATCCAATTTCGGAAAGGAAAATTATTTCTCCAAAAACAATTCGGCTTACTGGCTGGGTAAAAAATACATCGGAATTGGTCCTTCGGCACACAGCTATGATGGCGAAAAAAGAGGCTGGAATGTGGCAAATAATTCCCTTTACATCAAATCAATTCAGAATGACGAACTTCCAATAGAAACTGAAATCCTGTCTAAATCTGATCGTTATAACGAATATATTATGACGGGTTTAAGAACGATTTGGGGTGTTTCCTTAGATCGGATTGAAGCTGAATTTGGCTCAGATTATCTGGATTATCTCCAAAAACAATCTCAGAAATTCCTGAACGACGATTTACTTTTTATCGAAAACAACATTCTAAGACCAACCGCAAAAGGAAAATTTTTAACGGATGGAATTGCAAGTGATCTCTTTTACTTAAATTTGGAAGAATAAAAATCGAACGCTGATAAAACGGATGCAAGCAACGCTGATAAAAATCCGTAAAAATCCGCGCTAGAATATCTGCAAAATCCGTGTTCCATTATGCTAGCACTTATTGACAACAAATATCAAATCGACTTATCAAAACCCATTGATATTTCAATTCCGTTAACGAATACAGACGAAAACCCGATTGCCTGGTACATCGAAAAACCCGTTATTGAACCGGTCGTTTTTGGCGATTGGATCGGGAAAGTTTCGGAAGGAAAATCATCTACTAATTTTAATAATATTTTCTTCAATCCGCATGGGCATGGAACGCACACGGAATGTTTGGGGCATATTACAAATGACTTTTATAGTATCAATGAATGTTTAAAGCAGTTTTTCTTTTTGGCTCAACTGATTACGGTTGAACCTGAAAAAATTGGTGATGATCTGGTGATTACAAAAGATCACATTTCGACTTCGCTCAATGGGACAAATGATTCGTCTTCGCCCACCAAAACAATTGAAGCTTTAATTATTAGAACTCTTCCAAACCAAAAAGATAAAAAGTCAAGGAAATACTCGAATACAAATCCGCCCTATTTATCTGAGGAAGCCGCTATTTTCATCCGTGAAAGCAAAATTCAGCATTTGTTAATTGACTTGCCAAGTGTCGACAAAGAACATGACGAGGGAAGATTACTTGCTCACAAAGCTTTTTGGAACGTAAAAGATACGCTTCATTTAAACGCTGATGCGAGATTAAACGCAACGATTACCGAAATGATTTTTGTTTCGGATGAAATCAAAGATGGCGACTACATACTAAATCTTCAAATTGCTTCGTTTGAAAACGATGCAAGTCCGAGTAAACCATTGTTATTTGAGATTTCAGATTGTTGATTTCAAATCTTATCATCTAATGTCTAAAATCTAAAACCAATACTCTAAAATGATAACCGTTTCGACCGATAAAACTAAACTTGATGTTCCGTTTATACAAAATTTCCTGAAGGATATTTACTGGGCTGCGGGAAGGACTATTGAAGAAGTTCAGACCACAATTGATGCTTCGGTTTGTTTTGGAATTTACCTCAATGACAAACAAATTGGTTTTGCGAGGGTTATTACAGACTATGCCGTTTTTGGATATGTAATGGATGTTTTTATTACCGAAGAACAGCGTGGTAAAGGATATTCGTCTGTTTTAATAGAAGCGATGATGAATGAACCTGTTCTAAAAAACATTCAGATATGGAGATTAGCAACTACTGATGCTCATTTTTTATATGAAAAATTTGGTTTTACAGCTTTACAGCATCCCGAAAAAATGATGGAAAAGAAAATAACATGAAAACAATAATTAAACTTGAAGAATTAGGAATGTTGCTTCTCGGAATCTATTTATTTAGCCTTTTAAACTATCAATGGTGGTGGTTTTTAGTCTTCATTTTGGCTCCGGACCTTTCGATGACTGGTTATGCATTTAATCCTAAAATTGGTGCTTTTTTGTACAATGTATTTCATCATAAAGGGCTCGCGATCTTAGTTTACATAGTGGGTTGTTATTTAAAAACGGAACCCCTTCAGCTTATCGGAATTATGCTATTCTCGCATGCTGCAATGGATCGTTTCTTTGGTTATGGGTTAAAGTATGAAAAAGGTTTTAAGTATACACATTTAGGTGAAATCGGTAAATAAAAAATAATATGAATCTGGAAACGTACTACGAATATTGTCTTTCGAAAAAGGGTGTTAGCGAACATTTTCCCTTTGACGAAGACACTTTGGTTTTTAAAGTTGGTGGAAAAATGTTTGCATTATCCTCCTTATCGCAATGGGAAAAAAATGAGCCTTCGGTTAATTTAAAATGTGATCCGGAACGCGCTCAGGAACTGAGAGCCGAGTATGACGAGATCAAACCCGGATTTCACATGAGCAAAGTACACTGGAATACGATTGCCCTCAACGGAAATTTACCGACCTCTTTCGTCAAAGAATTGATTGATCACTCGTATGAATTGGTTTTCAAAAGTTTGACAAAGAAAATTCAGAACGAAATTATCGAATTAGAAAATTAGGCATTACATTTGCAGCATAAGACAAAAAACTTAGCAACTCAGTTACAGTGTAACTTAGCAACTTATCAATCATGAAAGAACAATTTAAAAAATTTCTGAACGAAGAACAAGACCCTAAAGCGATTGAAAAAATCACTTCGAAACTCAATGATTTATTGATGAAAAACGAAGAAGTCGGGTACATCGCGGTTCAAAAAAAACCAGCAATTACTGTTTTTCCGGATAGCATAATCTTAACCAATAAGCGTATCATTATTTGCAAACCTAAAAACTTAGGTCTTTCAATGGATTTTACAGATTATACCTGGGATGATATTGCCAGTACTTTTGTAAAAGAGAATATTTTAGGTTCTGAATTTTCATTTGGTACCAAAACGGATCTGGCCATTTCAATAGATTATATTCCGAAAACTCAGGCAAGAAAGATTTATACTTATGCTAAAGAACAATTGGATTTGTTGAAAAATCCTGTTGTTACTGAAGCCCCTGCAGCAGAACCAGCACCAATCGTTGAAGATGATTTTGAAGAAGTTGAAGAAGTTGAAACGGAAGAAGTTACCAGTTTTGCCGAAATTTTACCTGCAACAACTCCTTATGAAACTTTTGAGCCTATACAGCCAGCTCAAACTCCTGCCGGAGAACGTAAATTGAGCGACTTAACCAAAGAGGAACTTTTTGACAAACTGCAGAATTATAAAAAATTGCTTGACAATGGTTTAATTATGCAGGGAGAATATGATACCTATAAAAAAGAGATTTTAAGCTATATGTAAATTAGTCTGAAAGCCTAAAGCCATAAAGCTTTGTTGATATAAAATAAAAAAGCCAGAATAGTATTGCTACTTCTGGCTTTCTCATTTTTATGCTTTATGAATTTCGTCTTTCAAACTGAAAGACTTACAAAGTAGCTTTCTGCTTCTCCACAAAACTATTCGATTGTAATTCAAGTAACTCCTTTGCATTTTTACGCTGTAAATCATAGAGACCTCTATCTCCGGCAATATCAGCATAAACTTTATCGTGCATTTCGGCACTTGTTTTAACCAATAATTCGCGCTGGTATTTGTTTTGCTCCAAAGTGGCTTTCATTGCCGTTTCGGCTTCTTCCTGTTTAAAATCAAACTCACCTTTCGGAGCTAATAATTTGGCTATAATCGGAGAAGTTTCAATGGCTAAAAACAACAGCATTATAAAAAAAGACGGCAGCCACGGCAATTTATTCAAGGCATTGATACGTGCCATTAAACCATCAAAACCTTCAATGATTGGCTGTGTTTGAGTGACTTTTTTATCTAAATCGGCCTGCAATTGTTTTCCTGTTTTTTCTTTCTCGGCAATTTTGGCTTCGTTAGTGGTCTTTAATGCTGCTAAGTCTTTTAGAGCTGCATCGTGTTTCTCTCGTTTTTCTTTATAAACCGGTCCTTTTCCAAGTTTTTTGGTTCCTGAAGTTCCTTCGGCTTCCGTAATATAAGTCGAATACAAATCATTTACCTCTTTTTCTTTTTTCAGAACATCATTTTTCAAAGCTGCAATCTCAGCCTTATTTTTATCTAAATCTGATTTGAAATAATTGCCCACCTGCTTTTTGTTTGCCAATTCCATTTCATTTTTTTCCTTCAATAAAACCGTATTGATTTCTTTTTCGAAAATTTTAATCTCCAAAGGTTTCGAAATTACGATTGCAATAATAATTGCGAGTATGATTCGGGGAGTCGCCTGAATAAATTCATCCATGAAACGATCTCTCTTTTTAATCGTCGAAACGATAAATCGATCCAGATTAAAAATGAGCAAACTCCAGACAAATCCAAAAATTAAAGCCGGATAAATAGAATCAAAAACGGTAAAAAGCGCATAAGCACTGGCCAGAAAAGCCATAACTGCAGTAAAAAATACGGTGGCACCAATACCAACGTATTTGGTTTGCTCGCCATTTGAACAGCC
>JAHEZJ010000001.1:33046-232613 GCA_023251135.1 Flavobacterium sp.
CAGATCACGATCGGCTCCCGAGCAGAGAATAAAAAATTGTTTTAACATGATTGATGATTTTTGATTGATGATTATTTTATCAACTCGCCTTTCGGGCTCATATGATAGGGCAAATTTAGCGCCAAAAAATCAAATTCTAAGTTAAATAGTTCATTTGTTTTAAGTTGGCTTCTTAAAAAACATTTCAACAATAAATGTTATTTTAACATTAATCTATTTTTAATGTTGAATAGGAATCATAACACTATGTTAATTTTTTTGAAGTCCTTTAATAACATTTACGTTCTAGTTTCGCAGCAAATCAAACTAAAACACAAATGAAAAAATTTTATTTACTAGTAACATTCCTCTTTTTAGCCTTTTCAGGTTATGCCCAAAAGGCTATAATCTCAGGAAAAGTGATGGATACTGACGATAAACTTCCTTTACCGGGAGCAATGATTCAGATTGTAGGCGAAAACAAATATACCGTTTCAGATTACAATGGTCGTTTTGAATTGCTTAATATAAATGCAGGAACCTATCAGCTACAGGTAAAATATATTGGATATACTGCCATTACAAAAGAAATTACGGTGGAACAGGGTAAAAATAACGTAGTTGATTTTGCACTTAAAACATCGGGAACTGAATTGAACGAAGTAGTCGTAGGAGACATTTTAAAAGGACAGGCAAAAGCGCTAAACCAGCAGAAAAACAATAAAAACATCGGAAATGTAATCTCATCTGATCAAATGGGCCGTTTTCCGGATGCTAACGTTGGAGATGCTTTAAAGCGTGTTCCGGGAATCACCATGCAAAACGATCAGGGTGAAGCCCGTAACATTATTATCCGTGGTCTTGCTCCATCATTAAACTCGGTTACTTTGAATGGAGACCGAATTCCATCTGCAGAAGGAGACAACAGAAATGTACAAATGGATTTGATTCCATCCGATATGATCTCAACAATTGAAGTCAACAAAACCCTGACTCCGGATATGGATGCGGATGCCATTGGAGGTTCTGTAAATCTAATTACAAGGGCTACGCCAAATGGAGAGCGAATCTCGGCAACTCTGGCCGGAGGTTATTTACCAATTCGCGAACACGCTTCCTATACTGCGGGACTGGTTTATGGAAATCGTTTTTTCGACAATAAATTAGGAGCCGTTTTTAGCGGATCGTATAACAATGTCGATTACGGATCTGATAATATTGAAAACGAATGGGTAAAAGATAAATTCGGGAATGAATATTTACAGGCATCAGAAGTTAGAAAGTACGATGTACAGCGTATTCGCCGCAGCGGATCTGTAGCATTGGATTATAAATTTGATGAAAACAATACCATTTTTGCCAACGCGATTTACAACTGGAGAGACGATAGAGAAAACCGTTTCAGAACGACTTACGATGATATTGAACCGATTTATAACGGTCAGCAAATTACAGCATTTAAAGGTCGTGTAAAACGTCAGACAAAAGGTGGAATAGACAATGACCGCAACAAAAACAGAAGATTAGAAGATCAGCGTGTTCAGAATTATTCGATTCGCGGAGAACATTTAATCAACTCTAAACTTGATTTAGACTGGTCTGCCAATTATGCAAAAGCCAGAGAATACCGTCCGGAAGAGCGTTATATCGAATACCGTCAGAAAGGTTTGGATATGACTCAGGATTTATCAGACATTAGATTTCCGTTACTCACCACAACCGGAGAGGCTCTAAACAAATTCAAATTTCAAACGGCTACTGAAAATACAGATGAAACCAGCGAAAGTGAATTTGGAGCAAAAATTAATATCCGTTTTCCTTTTACAATCATTCCGTCTGAAAAAGGAAGATTGAGAACAGGAGTTAGGCTTCGATTGAAAGAAAAAGAGAGAAACAACAATTTCTTTGCTTACGCTCCTATCAACACCGATATGGCTTTATTGTCGCAAATTTCAAATAGCAATTACGACGGTCAAAACTTTAATCCGGGAAGCAAATATGTACCGGGAAGTTTTGCTTCGGCTAACTTTTTAGGAAGTTTAGATTTAAACAATGCTACGTTATTTAACAAAAAAGCAGATCCTGCAGAGTTTCTGGCGGTAAATTATAATGCCAAAGAAAACATTTATGCTGCTTATGTAAGATGGGATCAGGATTTTAACGATAAGTTATCTATGGTTTTAGGTTTTCGTGTAGAAAACACTCGTATTAATTATACGGGAAACCGCGTACTGGATGAAGAAAAATTAGAGAGTCAGATCAACACGACCAATTCTTATACTAATTTATTACCAAGCCTATCTTTGCAATACAACGCGACCAAAGATTTAGTTTTAAGAGCGGCTGCTACAACAGCTTTGGCAAGACCAAACTATTATGCCCTGGCTCCTTTTGTAAACAATATTGCTGCCGAAAAAGAAATTATGGCCGGGAATCCGGATCTTGACGCCACCTACTCCTACAATTATGATTTTATGGCCGAAAACTATTTCAAGTCGGTTGGATTAATTTCGGGAGGTGTTTTCTATAAAAAATTAGAAAACTTTATTTACAATTACAGCGACAACCAATACACTGCTGCAAAATTTGCTGCTGATTTCCCAAATCAGGTAAATCCAATTCCAACAGGTGAAAACTGGTCATTTTTACAATCCAGAAACGGAGAAACTGTTGATGTTTATGGTTTTGAAGTTGCTTTTCAACGTCAGTTAGATTTCCTTCCGGGCAAATTTCTTAAAGGTTTTGGTATCTATCTGAATTACACTTATACCAAATCTAAAGCAAAAGGAATTGCGGATGAAGATGGAAACGAAAGAAACAACATCAGCCTTCCTGGAACCACTCCGCATATGTTTAACGGCTCTTTATCCTGGGAAAACAAACGTTTTTCTGCCAGAGTATCGACCAATTTCACTTCTGATTATTTAGATGAGTTGGGTTCAGAATCTTACAAAGACAGTTACTATGACAAACAATTTTTCCTGGATGCCAATGCTTCTTTCAAAATTACCCCTAAACTTCGCCTTTTTGCTGAAGCAAATAATTTAACCAATCAGCCATTGCGCTATTATCAGGGTGTTGAAGCGCATACTAAACAGGTTGAGTACTATCAGGCCCGATACAATTTTGGTTTGAAGCTTGACTTGTAATACGTTATTTAAAAATCCTTACATTGGACAGAACTTAACGGTTCTGTCTAATTTTATTAAAATAAATATCTAATGAAAAATAAAACGATACTAGCCTTTTTGCTTTTAAGCACTTTATTTATCGCCTGTAAAGAAGATAAACTGGCTCCCGTTGCTGCAAATGCTGTAAAACCAACCGTTGTTACCGAAGCCTTACCTCACGACACGGACGATCCTTCGATCTGGATTCATCCAACCGACGCTTCTAAAAGTATCATCGTAGGAACCGATAAGGATACCGATGGTGCTTTGTATGCTTTTGATTTAAAGGGAAAAATCATTGCAAAATCTGAAGTTTTAAAACGCCCTAACAATGTTGATATCGCTTATGGTTTAAGCATCGATGGGAAAAAAGTTGATATTGCAGTCACTACAGAAAGAGAATCAAACAAAATAAGAATCTTTAGTCTACCCGATTTAAAAGCAATTGATAACGGAGGAATTTCTGTTTTTGAAGGCGAGGCTTTACGCGATCCGATGGGAGTTGCATTGTATACCCGAAAAAGCGACGGTAAAATTTTTGCTATCGTAGGCAGAAAATCAGGACCTTCAGGAAGTTACTTATGGCAATATGAACTTTCCGGAAATGGAAAATCGGCTACAGCAAAAGTCGTTCGAAAGTTTGGCGCTTACAGCGGAAAGAAAGAGATCGAAGCTATTGCGGTTGACAATGAATTAGGAACTGTTTTGTATTGTGACGAACAATTCGGAATCAGAAAATACAAAGCCGATCCTGCTTTAAAAGACAATAAAGAACTTGCCATTTTTGGAAAAACAGGTTTTAAAGCAGATAATGAAGGAATCGCGATTTACAAAAAAACAGATTCTACCGGATACATCCTGGTTTCAAACCAGCAAGCGAATACTTTTATGGTCTATCCGAGAGAAGGAGCAAATGGAAACCCAAATAACTACCCTCTATTAGCAGAAATCCCAACATCGACAATTGAGTGTGATGGTGCCGATGTGACCAGCATAAATTTAGGCGGAGATTTTAAAAACGGGCTGTTTGTAGCTATGAGCAACGGAATGACTTTTCACTACTACGCCTGGGATTTGATCCAGAAACGTATCGATGATAGGAAATAAGTTTGCAGTCGCGGTCGCAGTTTTCAGTTTCTTAACTATGCCTGAAAACTGAGACTGAGACTGAGACTGAGAAAGAATACCAAACAAAAAAGCTGTTCATAACGAACAGCTTTTTTTAGTTTGAATTAGTAATCTTCCTTATTCTATGATCGGTGCGCCAGCCAAAATTTCGGCATTGGCAAATTCTTCAAATTTGGCAAAATTAGCTTTAAATTTCTGAGCCAATTCAACTGCTTTTTTATCGTACAACTCAGGATCTTCCCAAGTATTTCTCGGATCTAAGATTTCATTTGGAACGTTTGGACAAGTTTCGGGCTGTGCAATTCCAAATACTTTATGATTTTTAAAGGCGACGTTATCCAATTCTCCGTTTAAAGCAGCGGTAATCATGGCACGTGTGTATTTTAATTTCATACGGCTTCCTGTTCCGTAAGGACCTCCTGTCCAACCTGTATTGATTAACCAAACTGTTACGTTAGCTTCTTCCATTTTTTTAGTTAGCATTTCTGCGTAACGTGTTGGATGTAACGGCATGAATGGTGCTCCAAAACAAGCTGAGAAATTAGGTTGTGGCTCTGTAACTCCTGCTTCAGTTCCTGCAACTTTAGCTGTATATCCTGAGATAAAATAGTAAGCAGCCTGTCCCGGAGTTAATTTTGAGATTGGAGGCAAAATTCCGAAAGAATCAGCCGTTAAGAAAAAGATATTCTTAGGGTTGTGTCCAATAGAACCTGGCTGAATGTTGTCGATATGAGTGATTGGGTAACTTACACGAGTATTTTGAGTGATGGAAACATCATCATAATCTACTTCGTTTGTTCCCGGTTTGAAAACCACATTTTCTAAAAGCGCTCCTTTTTTGATTGCTCTAAAAATGTCCGGTTCATTTTCTTCTGTAAGGTTAATTACTTTTGCATAGCAACCACCTTCAAAGTTGAAAACAGTATTTTCTGCAGTCCAACCGTGTTCATCATCTCCAATTAACTTACGTTGCGGATCTGCTGATAAAGTTGTTTTTCCTGTTCCTGATAATCCGAAGAAAATTGCAGTATCTCCTGCTTCACCAACATTCGCACTACAGTGCATTGGTAATGTATTTTTGAAAACCGGAAGAATGAAGTTTAAAGCAGAGAAAATTCCCTTTTTCATTTCTCCAGTATAACCTGTTCCTCCAATAAGTGCGATCTTTTTAGTAAAATCTAAAATAGCAAAATTAGACTGACGCGTTCCGTCTACAGCAGGATCTGCCATAAAACTTGGAGCACAAACTACAGTCCATTCCGGAGTAAAATTAGCTAATTCTGACTCCTCTGGTCTTAAAAACATGTTGTAGCAAAACAAATTAGACCATGCTGTTTCAGTAACAACACGAACATTTAGTCTATAATTAGCATCAGAGCAAACGTAAGAATCGCGAACAAAAACTTCTTTATTCGATAAAAACTGCGTTACCTTGTTGTATAATCTTTCAAAAGCATCCGGTTCAAAAGAAATGTTTACATTTCCCCACCAAACCTGATCTCCGGTAATACCATCTTTTACGATGTAACGATCCTGAGGAGAACGTCCTGTAAATTCGCCCGTATTAATTGCTAATGCTCCCGTGGAGTTCTCAACACCTTGACCTGATTGCAAAGTGATCGCATGCAATTCATCTGCAGATAGTTGATAGCGAACTTTTGCATTTTCAATTCCTAATTCTTTCAGCGAAATCGATTGCGTGAAAACTGTGTGACTGTCCATAAATTTTTAGTTGTGTGTGATGTTTAAGAGAAAGCAAAATTATATAATTTATTATTAAACCTTTAAAAAAATTTAAATTTCACTTTTATTTATATTAATTAAGTAAAATTTAACCTTCTGAAATGAATAAAACAAAAAAATAAATGCCTCTAATTCATTTTTCTATAACCCTATAAATGAATTTGTTATAATATTTTTACATTAAAGTAAAAAGCAATAGAAACTCACATAATCAAGATCATATGTTATTTATGTGACAAAATTAAAGATTAATTTTTAGATAATTTTTTTTATTCGGTATTTTATGATTTTCTCCTCAAAATCGTAACAAATAACAGCGCCCAGGCAATAATTAATAAAAAACCACCCAAAGGAGTTGCGAATACGATAATTTTAAAATCAAAAACAGTCATGCTTTTTGTCGCTAACAAATAGATAGATCCGCTAAAAAGAAGTACCCCGGCAACCACCAAATTATAGATTGCTTTAACGGTTTTTTCGGCAATATCTTTTCTGGTTGAAAGAAAAAGTAAAAATAAAGCATGATACATTTGGTAACGAACTCCTACTTCAAAAGTATTTAATTCCTCTACTGATAAGTATTTCTTCAGTAAATGCGCACCAAAAGCGCCTAAAATGATCGCTAACATTCCCATAAAAGTTCCTGCCAAAACAATTCTTCTTTTCATATTTTCTATACTTTCGATTCTCACACAAAAATACTTCAATCGTACTTAAAAAGCATTTTACTTTTGAAAAATATTTTTCAGAAAAAAGAATTCCCCTTTTTTTGGCATTAAAAAAAAATATCCAACATTTTTCCGAAATTAAAATTGTTATATATTTAACAATTTAATATATTTGTGTTATAAATATAAAATATGAGAAGCATTTTAATCATTGGAGCCGGTAGATCTGCATCGTCCTTAATACGTTATTTACTAGCAAAATCAGAAAGTGAAAACCTACATCTTGTTGTAGCCGACCTTTCTTTGGCCTTAGCCGAAAAAAAGACACAAAAACATCCTAATGCGACTCCAATTGCTTTAAATATTTTTGATACCGAAGAAAGAAAAGCAGCAATCGAAAAAGCGTCTATCGTAATCTCGATGCTGCCTGCCCATTTACATATCGAAATCGCCAAAGACTGTCTACAGTTTAAAAAACATCTGGTTACAGCTTCCTATATCAGTGATGCTATGCAGGCACTGGACGAAGAAGCCCGAAAAAACAATTTAGTTTTCATGAACGAGATTGGCCTTGATCCCGGAATCGATCATATGAGTGCCATGAAAGTCATTGATGAAATCAGAGCCAAAGGTGGTAAAATGCTGCTTTTTGAATCCTTTTGTGGTGGCTTAGTAGCTCCCGAATCCGATAATAATTTATGGAATTATAAATTTACCTGGGCCCCTCGAAATGTCGTTCTGGCGGGACAAGGAGGCGCAGCAAAATTTATTCAGGAAGGTACTTATAAATACATTCCGTACAGCGCTTTATTTCGCCGTACCGAATTTCTGGAAGTAGAAGGCTACGGGAAATTTGAGGCTTATTCCAATCGCGATTCCCTTAAATACAAATCGGTTTACGGTTTAGACAATGTGCTGACGCTGTACAGAGGAACCATCAGAAGAGTAGGTTTTTCGAAAGCATGGAATATGTTTGTACAACTGGGCATGACAGACGACAGCTACATCATGGAAGATTCTGAAAACATGAGCTACCGTCAATTTGTGAATTCCTTTTTGCCGTACCACCCAACCGATTCTGTAGAAATCAAAACCCGACTGATCTTAAAAATTGATCAGGACGATATTATGTGGGACAAGCTTCTGGAACTGGATTTGTTTAATCCCAACAAGAAAATAAATCTACCTAATGCCACTCCTGCGCAGATTTTAGAAAAAATATTAACCGACAGCTGGTCTCTGGAACCGGATGACAAAGACATGATTGTCATGTATCATAAGTTTGGCTATGAACTCAATGGAGAGAAAAAGCAAATTGACTCCAAAATGGTTTGTATTGGAGACGACCAAACCTATACTGCAATGGCCAAAACCGTTGGACTACCGGTTGCGATGGCAACGCTGTTAATTTTAAATGGAAAAATCACAACTCCGGGCGTACAGCTTCCGATAAAAAAAGAAGTGTACCTGCCTATTTTACAGGAGTTAGAAGAATATGGGGTTATTTTTAACGAGCAAAAAATGCCTTATTTTGGATATAATCCGGATTTGTTCTAAGATCCGGGTTGTTGTTTTTTAGAATTTTTTTTTTAGTTTTTTATTTAATCCGCTTCCATGTTCTGGAAGCGGATTTTTTTTGAAAAGACGCAGAGGTACAGAAAACCAAAATTTAAATCCTGAGCTGATTTGGCTAAAGCCATTCACCTTATAATTTTAAACCTCCAGCTAAAGCTGGAGGCTATTTAAAAGAAAACCTTTAATTTCTTTGTCCCTTTGAACCTTTGCAACTTTGAACCTTTAAAAATCTATTTCTCAGGCTGAACCGTAATTGGCAAACTGTAAATTACTCTAACCGCTTTTCCCTGTTGCGTTGCGGCAGTCCATTTTGGAGAAAGCTTCAGGACACGGATAACCTCATTCCCTATTCCATAACCGGAGTCTTTAATTGTTTTAATATCTGACAGACTTCCATCTTTTTCAATGGTGAATTGCATGTATGTTTTTCCTTCAATTTTATTTTTCCCAACTGCTGCCGGCATTTTAAAGTTCTTCCCAATAAACTTATAAAATGCTGTCATGCCACCAGGATATTCAGGCAATTTCTCGACCTTTTCCAGCACATAAAGATCTTTGTCTTTCATTTCTCCTTTAGCGGGCGGTTTTTGAGCAATTGCTTCAGTACTAAAAACAAACAAAAGCAAGGTATAAAGACTACCCACTGTAAATACTTTCAATACAATTTTAATCGGAGATTCTTTTTTAGTCATCATAAGTAAACGTTTTTTAGTTATTAAATAATTGATATTACTCGCCAGAGCAACCGTATTTTTATTGGAGGCAAAATCAAGCAATAAATGCTGATAGCTTCTAATTTCACCAAACTGCACATTTACGGCTTCATCGGCCAAAAATTCGTGGTTGAGTTTAATGGATTTTTTATAGAAAAGAAGCAACGGATTGAACCAGAAAACAATCTGCAGTACCTCAACAAAAAGAATGTCCAAAGTATGTCTCTGTTTCAGGTGTGCTTTCTCGTGGGCTATTAATTCTGATGGAATTTTACCATTTTCGAATTCTGTTTTATTCATAAAAATAGATGTCCAAAAAGAGTATGGCAAACCAGACTCCTGAAGCAACACTATTTTTTGCCCATTTTCAAAACGAATCTCACTACGCTGTATCCTTTTATAAAACGAGTTAAGCCCCAGAACAAACCTGAATGTCAACACTAAAACTACGGCGCTGTAAACCGCAACAATCAAAACCAGCAAAAAGTCATTTGCCGAAATGGTATTAAGCTGCGCACTGCTTTTTTGAAGTACGATTTCATTCAATTGAACCAACCCAATTTTAGCAGACACAAACGATCCAAACGAGATAAGCTGCAGCGGAATTACAAAACTAAAAACCAAACTCGCCAGCAAATAAGCGCGATTAAAACGAAACATTTTTTCGTTTTCCAACAGCAATTTGTATACTGCATAAAAAACGAAAAGCAGTATTCCTGATTTTAAAAGATAGTTTATCATTTTTTCTTCTTTTGAATTTCTGAATCGATTATTTTTCTGAGCTCTTCCAATTCGGTCGTACTTAAATTCGTTTCGGTCGTAAAAAAAGAAGCGAATTGTGATGCCGAATTATTAAAGAAACTACTAATTAACCCATTAACATGTTTAGAGAAATAGGCTGTTTTTTTAACCAAAGGGTAATATTCTCTTGAATTCCCAAATTCATTGTAAGCAACGAATTTTTTATCGATCATTCGTTTCAAAAGCGTCGCAACGGTTGTTGTTGCCGGTTTTGGCTCCGGATACGCTTCTAGCAAATCTTTCATAAAAGCTTTTTCAAGCTTCCAGAGGTGCTCCATTAATTGTTCTTCTGAGTTTGATAATTGCATTTTTTAAAGGTTCTAAGGTTCTGAGTTACTAAGTTGCTAAGTTTTTTTGCCGCAGATTAAAATGATTTCCCCTGCATGCCACACTAATTCTATATTCTATAATCTTTCTTCTATAATCTTTGTTCTTTCATCTTTCTTCTACACCCTCCGGCCTACTCCACCATCCGTTCCGAAATCAACTCACCGTTATCGTATTTCTTAACTTCGATTAATTTCCCTTTATCCGAGTAAAACTTCCAATCACCAAAATAAAACCAGTGCGTTTCTACCGAATTGACTTCGATCTTTGTTTTCCCCTTCGATTGTACTTTTCCGTTTTCGTAATAATATTTTACAAGGCAGATTCCGTTTTTATATTTCTCTGTTTTATAGATTTTCCCGTCTATATACGATTTCCACTTTTTTATGGGTTCGCCGTGTTTGTAATACTCAAACGATTTGTAAACCGTACTGTCCTGTTTATAATTGTCAATCCAGACACCTTCTCTCTTCTTATTAACAATCTGATTGATCGGTTTGCTTTTGCATCCTAAAAGAACTAATCCACAAAATAATAAGATTACCAGCTGTCTCATTTGACTATTTTAATTCTACAATTATAGATGTTGCTCTACAAATGTAGAGTTATTTTTTTAATATGCAAGAATTTTTTTTTGAAAGGTGCTGAGATTCTCTTTTTGAGGTGCAAAGTGGCAAAGGTACAGAGGTGCAAAGGTTAAGAGAAACAAGATCTGAATTGCCTTCAGCTTCAGCTGGAGGCTGGAAGAATACAGACATTTAATGGCTTTAGCCGAATTTTACACAAAGATTTTAAAATACAAATCTGGAATTTATTCGGCTAAAGCCAATTATCTAATTCCTTTAAACCTACCTACAGCTGAAGCCGTAGGCTATTCATTCAACAAAAATTTCAATTTTCCCGTTCCTCTGTACCTTTGAACCTCTGCCCCTTTGAACCTCTCTTAAGCGTTAGGGATAGAGGCGGTATCTCCCGATTTAGAAAAACAAGGCTTTTTAGCCGTAGTTTTTGTTAATTGGGAATATAGCCGAAAGCCCGACCGCCGCGGCGGAAACGCCCAAAAAAAAATCCGCTCATTTCTGAACGGATTCCTTATTTATTTTAAATCTTTCTTTTAGAAAACTACTTCGAAAGCTCTACAAAATACTTATAAAACAACGGAATAGTTTCGATTCCTTTTAAGTAATTGAAGATTCCAAAATGCTCGTTTGGCGAGTGAATTGCATCACTGTCTAAACCGAAGCCCATTAAGATCGTTTTACTTTTTAATTCTTTTTCAAACAACGCTACAATCGGAATACTTCCTCCTGAACGAACCGGAATTGCAGGAACTCCAAAAGTTTCTGTATACGCTTTGTTCGCCGCCTGATATCCAATACTGTCAATTGGCGTTACATAACCCTGACCTCCGTGGTGTGGCGTTACTTTTACTGTAACTCCTGCCGGAGCAATGTTTGTGAAATGTTTTGCAAAAAGTTCTGTGATCTCTTCCCAATCCTGATTAGGCACCAAACGCATCGAAATTTTAGCAAATGCTTTACTTGCAATAACCGTTTTTGCACCTTCTCCAGTATATCCTCCCCAGATTCCGTTGACATCTAAAGTTGGACGAATAGAATTACGCTCGTTAGTTACATATCCTTTTTCACCATAAACATCGTTTAAGTCTAAGGCTTTTTTATATTTTTCTAAGCTAAAAGGCGCTTTTGCCATTTCGGCTCTTTCTTCAAGAGACAATTCCTGTACTTTATCGTAGAAACCTGGAATCGTAATATGATTGTCTTCGTCATGAAGCGAAGCGATCATTTTTGCCAGAATATTTATTGGGTTCGCCACTGCTCCACCATATAAACCAGAATGTAAATCGCGATTTGGACCTGTAACTTCTACCTCAACATAACTCAAACCTCTTAAACCTGTCGTGATTGACGGCTGTTGGTTAGAAATCATTCCCGTATCTGAAATTAAGATGACATCGTTTTTCAGTTTTTCCTGATTGCGCTCTACGAACCACGCTAAACTTGCCGAACCTACTTCTTCTTCTCCTTCGATCATGAATTTTACGTTACATGGCAAAACATTGTTCTGAACCATGTACTCCAATGCTTTTACGTGCATGTACATCTGACCTTTGTCGTCACAAGCACCACGAGCGAAGATTGCACCTTCCGGGTGAATATCCGTAGTTTTGATTACAGGTTCGAATGGAGGCGAAGTCCATAACTCTAAAGGATCTGGTGGCTGAACATCATAATGTCCGTAAACAAGAACAGTTGGTAAATTTGGGTCGATTATTTTCTCTCCATATATGATTGGGTAACCCGGAGTGTCGCAAATTTCGACAAAATCGCAACCTGCTTTTGATAAACTTTCCTTTACTGCTTCGGCAGTATCGATAACATCTTGCGAGTATGCAGTGTCGGCACTAACCGACGGAATCTTTAATAATTCGATCAACTCGTTGATAAAGCGATCCTTATGTTCTTGAACGTAAGACTTTATATTTTCCATTTAAATTATTTTTATAGAAATCCAAAAGTACAAAAAAGAGAATTAATATTTTTTTTCAATTTTTTCGTTTTTTTTCTTTGAATATTCGAAGTTATGTCTATCTTTGCACCCACAATTGCCGCGGATATGGTGAAATTGGTAGACATGCCAGACTTAGGATCTGGTGCCGCAAGGCGTGTAGGTTCGAGTCCTATTATCCGCACCAAAAAAAAGCTTCTGAGAAATCAGAAGCTTTTTTGTTTTCCATCAAACCCGACAGGTTTTTAAAACCTGTCGGGTTTAAAATGCAAACTGTTGACAAGTTTCTTGTGTGATTTCTCCTTACGTCGAAATGACAAACTGTGCGCTTACTTTGTGTTTTCCATCTTTCACTCCACGTCCAAATAAGGATCTAAAACTTCTGCCAATTTGTTCAGCCAGTAAAAATTGTCATCAATATTTGATAATTCAGACTGTATTGTTTCGCATTCCCTCATTACACACAAAGAAAGAACATGATTTATTCGACGAATACTCTTTGCCATATCTTTAGGATCAATCGCATTACTAAAAAAATCCATTAATCTAGTTTCGGTTTCTTTTGAGAAATTTTCTGTCGTCATGATTTCTAAATTTTAAGAATACCACAAAAATCTGCAGATTTTATTTTCATTTAGACACATATATGAGTCCATTCCTATTTTATTTTTTCGCATAAAAAAGCCCGTGTAATTAGCACGGGCTTTCATCATCATCAATCGAAAAAAAAGTCAGGATCATCACTCCCTGACTATGGGGTTATTTTAAAGACATTATCAACCAATCCAAGCCTTCTTTTTACACACTCGTAATTCGACAAAGCTTGACGACATTTGGAACGGAGTTTCTTGTGTGATTTCTCACTTCGCTCGAAATGACAAACAGCCCCGTTAAACGTTTATACCAAGTAAAAACTTTGCGCCTTCGCGACTTTGCGAGATTAAATCTTCAAACAAATTTCTTAACTGATCCAAATTTTCTTTTTAAACAGATTTGCTGTATGTCGCAAATGATGGTTCAAGCCAATCAAAACCACCAAAACCACTAAACTATACCCCACAACGGTATAAATTTCCATATCCGATAACAAGGTAGCTTGTTTAGCAACGGTCGTAAAAACCTTTTTTAAAGCCAATGCACTGGCATTATCGGCCGAATAACCTTTTGCTATAAAACTCTGTGTTGTTGCGGCAATGGTTTGCTGTGCTTCGGGATTCTCACCTGTTACAAATTGGCTTAATTTCAGGAAGTGTTTTTTATTCAGGAACACCTGGGCATTCTGCATAATACAAAATCCGATTGTGCTTCCCCAAAAACGTCCTGAGACTCCAATAATTCCAGAGGATGTCATCATTTTCCCCGGAACAGCCGTAACCGTAAACAAAACCAAAGGCACGAATAAAACCCCAACCGCGATCCCTTGCAAAATATACGGAATCAAGATATCCGATAGCGAAACATCGGGCACGAACAAAAACGTAAACCAAAAATGATATACCGCCAAAAGCGTAAAACCTATCATAAAAATGTATTTGGTCGCCATAGATCGCATCAGAAAAATAGCCGCTAAAACCAAACCAATTACATTTCCCAGTCCGTTTATATATTGCACTCCGGCAACACGCGACGGGTCCCAATTCCAAATCGTAAACATTACACTATGACACAAACTCAAAGTCGCTCTGGCAATGTAGAACAGAAAAAACAACAGAAATCCAATTCTCAGATTCGCATATTTAAAAACTTCAAAATTAAAACTTGGTCGTTTTA
Organism: Flavobacterium sp.; assembly: GCA_023251135.1. Classification (GTDB taxonomy): domain Bacteria; phylum Bacteroidota; class Bacteroidia; order Flavobacteriales; family Flavobacteriaceae; genus Flavobacterium. The sequence goes on from JAHEZJ010000001.1 coordinate 47,450, forward strand.
CCAGTAATTGTCTGAAAATAAACAACCCTCCCGTAATGAGACATATTATTAAGGAAAGAATCAATTGAGAAGATTCGAACCAATATTTTCTTTCGGCATACACAAAAAAGTAAGCCCCGGTTATTATCGATGTTAATACCAAAACAAAACTCAGAAAGTCAATTTGATACAGCGGGATTTTTTTAGTGATTCTATGGCTGTTAAAGGTCACCAGAATCAAAAAGACGTTAATAATCTGAAGCATACCCGAAACATAGAGCATGTATTTCCAATCGTAATGATCGAGGAACCAAACCGCGATGTTCATAATAAAGGGCGTCGCCAATAAAAGCGATCCGTAATAAAACGAAAACCCAATGATAATGGCGTTTTTAGAATTAAAACGTTCTACCAGCAACTGCCTCAAAATCATTACCGGCAAAGCCATTAAGATTCCTTCGAGAACTCTTAACATGATAAAAACCGCAAAATTGGTCACATATCCTGATGCAATTATCGTCACCGCAATCAAAACATACAACATCATTAAGTAGGTTTTTGCCGGAAAATAATTCGAAAACCTACTCTCGATAAGGATCGTCGCCAGTAAAGTTCCGTAGGTCACACACATTGCAAACTGCAAATCCTCGGCTTCGATATCCAGAAAACTCGCGGCATAGGTCACGTTTGAACTGTAAACCCCCAATAAAATCATTGAATGCAACAAGCACACAAACAAGATAACAATGATCGCCCAATTAGGAACCCAGGACTTAAAAATACTTTTATCTTCCATTTTATTGGTGTTCGGCAATAACCGTAATATTCATTCCGGCTCTTAAAAAATCGGCTTGTTTGTCGGTTTCTTTTAATTGAATTCGAACCGGAATCCTTTGTTCTATTTTCACAAAGTTTCCTGTGGCATTATCCGGAGGCAATAACGAAAATCGGGCACCACTGGCAGGTGACAATGATTTAACAATTCCCGTAAATTCTTTGTCTTTTAAAGCATCAGCCTTAACTTGAACTTCCTGACCTACGGTTAAATATTGTAACTGTGTTTCTTTAAAATTTGCAGTAATCCATTTCTCTTTACTCACAATCGAAAGCAATGATTGCCCTTCTTTGACCATTTGTCCCGGCTGCAAAATTCTTTTTCCAACCCAACCGTCATAAGGAGCCGTGATTACGGTGTACGAAAGAAACAATGCCGCATTATCAGCAACCGCTTGCTTAGACTCGACAACCGTTTGCATGGTAGGAACATTTGCCTGCGCCTGAGAAGTACTTAAGTTTGAAGACTGAATCCTCTCTCGCATTTCCTGAAAATGTGCCTGCGCCGACTCATAATCGGCTTTTACTTTTTCTAATTGCTGAGAAGTCGCTGCCTCCTCTTTCACAAGAGCTTTGTATCGGTCGTACTCTAATTTGGTTTTCCAAAGATTGGTTTTTGCTACCGCCAATTGTGATTCTCCAATTGCGGTTGAACTTGCTGTTGTCGCCACATTTTTCTGAGCCACTACACTGCTTTGTTTCGCACTTTGAACATCAGCCAAAGCCACATTCAGCTTTGATTTGTACTCTCTGTTATCAATCACCACCAAAGTATCACCTTTGTGCACAAACTGATTTTCTTCAAAACGAACTTCCTGAACATAACCTGTAATTCTGGACATAATTGGCGTAACGTATTGCTCTACCTGAGCATCATTGGTTTCTTCATGATTTTGACTGAACACATAAAACCAAATTCCTAAAATGACTCCGCTTACCACCAACAGGCATGCAATTATTGTTATAATGATATGAAACGATTGGTTTGCTCTGGTTTCATTTTTAATCTTTACCATAAATTCTATATCTTTTTTTATTCTCTATTCTCTTGCTTCTATTCTCTTTCTTCTATCTTCTTGCCTCTATTCTCTCCTCGATCTTAAATCTCATCTGGCAACATCCCGGCGGTACGCAGCAGTTCGTAATGTTTCATCACAGCATCAATTCGGGTTGAGATTTTGTTGTATTTTGCCTGTAACAGCGCATTGTCTGCATCCACCATTTCGATTATCAAAACCAGTTGATTCAGGTATTTTAGTTTTACAATTCGGTAGTTTTCATTGGCCAGTTCTTCGGCTTTATCGACAACTTTAAACTTCTCAACGATTTCCTGATATTGTGTATGATTCCTGAACAACTCGTCCTGAATTTTATCTTTCACAATCTCGGATTGCATTTCCTGCCATTGAATTCTGGTCGTCGCCATCTGCACTTTGGTTTTGTTTTTATACAAACCCGAAATATCAAAACTGGCTTCAATTCCCACTTGCCCTAAGGTGTACAAATACGGATTTGGAGGAAAAAATTTGTAGTTGGGATAATTGAAACTATAGTTCCCAAAGAAATTAATACTCGGATAATAATTCCCTTTTGCCAATTTCAGCTCCGTTTTTTTGATCGCTATTTCCTGGCTTGAGATTCGCATTTCTTCGTTCTGCAAAGCATGATTCATATATACTTCATAAGGATCAAGGCCTTGCATTTCATCAATATTTGCCGTTGTGTCGATTGTTATTTCCTCTTGTTCCGGCAACTGAAGCAATGTTTTTAAATCGTGCAGCGCAATTTTGATATTTTTAGAATTCGTCAACGCATTCAACTCTCGGTCCGAAAGCTGCAATTCTGCACGCAATACCTCATTTTTGGTTACCGTTCCGTGTTTTTTCAAGGATTGAACTTCTCTTAATCGATTTTGCTCTTCTTTGATATTCTCCACAATGATTTGCTGAAGTTCCATCATTTTATAAATCCCCAAATAGGTCCCAATCACTTCTAACTCGATATCATTTTCGGTCTTCTCCTTTTTGATTTGAGCGATTTGATTCTCCTGATTGGCAATTTTAATCGCATTGTTGATTTTATTTCCAACATACAACGGCATTTTAAATGTTGTTCCAACCTCGTAAATCTCAGGGATAGTCCTGGTAACTTCTTTGCCTTTTAAGAAGCCGCCTTTAAATTCGGTAATATTGGTTATTCTCGAATAAGCGCCGTTCATCTCAATTTCCGGCAGTCGTAACTCTTTATTTTCTTTGATGTTTTCTTCAGAAAGCGTTACTTCGAGTTTAGATTTGAGAATGTTTCGGTTATTCTCTTTCGCAATTTTAATCGCCTCATTTAATGAAATCGATTTTACTTCTTGCGCATGTAGTGTGGTGAATCCGAGCATAAATAAGACATAAGCTCTATTTTTCAGGAAACACTGTAGTGCGGAAATCTGTTTTTTAAGGAACATGAATACATAAATAATTTATGATGCAAAGTTCCTGCATTTTTTTGGTGACTGATAATTCTAAAAAGTCAATAACATATTCATTTCAGACAAATGTTAAAATATCATTTCCTAACAAAGTTTTACTAAAACAATGACAAACAAATTGTTACAAATAAAATTTACTTTTTGATTATTTTAAAAAACTCCAGCAGATTAAGTAGATTTATTCCTCTATATCCATGATCTACAATAGAAAATAATCTATCTGCTTTTTAAAATATCCTCTCCGTTTAAGTAATCAGAAGGGCGTTGTCCGAGGATTTTAAAGAATGTATTACTAAATGTCGGCACACTACTATATCCTACTTCCTGAGCGACTTCTTTAACTGAAAGTTTTCGATCCAACAGAAGCTCTATGGCTTTTAGAATTCTTCGAATCGTATAATATTGAATAAAGGACATGTTGAGATCTTTTTGAAACAAGCGATACAAAGAGCGCTCACTGTACCCAAATTCATGCGCAACAGCTGCAAATAGAATAGTTTCCCCCAGATTATTTTCAATATAACGCAGAATTTTTCCCAAACGCGGATCTTTTGGCTGCGGTAATTCTAAAGGTAAGTTGGTCAGACAAATTTGAGGTAATATTGCCTTAATCGCTTTGGCAATGGCAAAATTCGGACTTCCTTTCTTAAGATCCCCATTCCATCGATTGGTAAAAAGCATCATTTGCAACAATAAATTATTGACCGGGTAAATCCCTTCACTCTTATAAAAAACATCTTCGTCTTTTTCGACAGGAAAATACAAATTCCGCATGGTAACATTTTCCGATTTCGGCTCAATACTGTGCTCCACCCCGCTCGGGATCCAAATAAAATGTCTTGCCGGTAAAAAATAGGTTTTGGTTTCGGTCGTTACAAAAACCACATCCCCTTCGGCATACAACAACTGTGCTTTGTCGTGTTTATGTGTAGGCACAAACAATTCGCCCATCAAATCGTGGTGGCAGTAAATGCTTTTTTTATCGGCATCTACTTTTTTGATGTAATATTTATCTAATTTCTGACCGGAATATTCCATTGAAGTTTGATACGATGTCTCTTGCGATATTAAAGATAAGAAGAAATAGAATTTAAATTCCAAATAAAAAATTCCAAACTCCAACACGACTATATGTTTTATTGGAATTTGGAACTTTGGAGTTTGCAATTTATTTTAGAAAGTTTTCTAAAACAAAAAAGCCTTTCCGTTAAGAAAGGCTTCTCCCAATATTGCGGTCTGGACGGGACTCGAACCCGCGACCCCATGCGTGACAGGCATGTATTCTAACCAACTGAACTACCAAACCAACTGCGTTATTGCGAGTGCAAAAATACAACAGATCTTTGATTCTACAAGCTTTTTTTGCGAATAAATTTTAAGAAATTTTTAATTGATTAAATTCCAATATTTTAAAATTTGACCGTCAAATCAAAAAAGAAGAACTTTCTTTCTTTTTAACTTCAAAGAGCCCAAAACTGAAAGCGAAAAGTCTGCAAAGCTCATAAAAAAACTTGCGAACTTCGCGTAAACCTTAGCGCCCATTGCGATCAAACCAAACAAGCAAAACCAAAAAATCCACAAAGCCTATAAAAAACTTTGCGGACTTCGCGTAAACCTTAGCGCCCCTTGCGGTTAAACCAAAAACCAAAAAATCCGCAAAGCTTATAAAAAACTTTGCGGACTTCGCGTAAACCTTAGCGCACTTTGCGGTTAAACCAAAAACCAAAAAATCCGCAAAGCTTATAAAAAACTTTGCGGACTTCGTGTAAATCTTAGCGCTCTTTGCGGTTAAAAACAAAAACCAAAAGTGTCCTAAATCAAAAAAGCCATCCACAAAAGTGGAAAGCTTTTCATTGGTCTAACTACTAAACCAGCTACGAGTTACAAAGTCGTAGCAAAACAACACAACTAATCTTAGATACCGTATTTGGGCAAAAAAGCCTTTCCGTTAAGAAAGGCTTTTCCCAATATTGCGGTCTGGACGGGACTCGAACCCGCGACCCCATGCGTGACAGGCATGTATTCTAACCAACTGAACTACCAAACCTCTGCGTTATTGCGGTTGCAAAGATAGTACAGAATTTCGTTTCTGCAAGTGTTTTTCGAAAAAAAATTAAATATTTTTTTAAAGTTTTAGCCAAAGTTTTGTTTTTCAACCAAATATGTCGTCAATATTTTTTCAAAATCATCCCCTACATTCACCGAAACATACTTAATTTGATTCTTAGCACAGGTTAAAGACAGTTTCTTGAAATACTCCTCTGCCCTTTTTTCGTATTCTGCTTTTACATTATCCGCAAAAAGCGACACCTCTTCGCCTGATTCTAAGTCGATAAACTTGCGTGGCGTGTTATCAAAGTCAAATTTAAGCTCTGTTTTATCATCCACCACATGAAACAAAACCACTTTGTGTTTGTTGTGCTTTAAATGCTGTAAAGCGTTAAAAAGCTTCTCGTCGTCTTCTGACTGAAACATATCGGTAAACAAAATAATCATCGAGCGACGGTGAATCTTCTCAGCGATTTGATGCAGATAGGTAATGGTATCGGTGCTTTTTTTAATTTTTGGCTGCTGCAGCAACTCTTCTAGTTTATTGAGCAACATTCGATGGTGACGATCACTTCCTTTTTCGGGAGCATAATATTCGTAGCTGTCTGAGAAAACACTCAACCCTACAGCATCACGCTGCTTCTTAAGGATATTCATTAAAACAGCCGACGCCAAAACAGCAAAACCAATCTTCTTCTCATAAAAAGGCTGATTTGGTCTAAGCTCCGGATAATGCATCGACGATGAGTTATCGACAATTAAATGACATCGCAAATTGGTTTCTTCCTCAAAACGTTTCGTGTACAAACGATCTGTTTTGGCAAATAATTTCCAATCGATGTGTTTGGTGCTTTCTCCGGCGTTATAGACTTTATGCTCGGCAAATTCAGCCGAAAACCCATGAAACGGACTCTTATGCATTCCCGAGATAAACCCTTCTACCACCTGATTCGCCAACATTTCGAGATGCTGGAAACTGGAGACTTTCTCTATTTCCGATTCAATTTTCATTCGGTTTCTTTTTTAATATTTTGCGCACGGTACAAACCATCGGTTGCCTGCAATAATTTTCTTTTCAAGATGGGACTAAACTCCGAATTCTCTTTCAGGAATCGCTGCACTTCATCAAAAGCATATTTCGACGAATATTTCCCAATCGTGTTATTCAGCCAGTCTTTAGGAAAAAAGATATCTCCGGTACGCTGAATTTCTTCCACCAAATCTAACGAAAATCTAATGTACTTTTGAGCACTTTCCTGACGCAACGGATGATTGATATTCGCTAAACCTACAGCAACCCAGGATTCTTTTTCTCTGTTCGCATCATCTTTTAAAGACTGTACAAAAACATCACGAACCGATTCGTCTTTCGATAAAGACGGAAGCAGGAATTCAAATCGCTTTTGCTTGTCGGGATTTGCAATCGTAGTTCTGGTTTTATTTAAAATTTCATCCGCTTTTTCATGTTTAAATATAGCCAAATTCATAGCCATATTGGTATAATCGTCTTCATTTAGTTTTAAGCCCGGAATCACAGTTTCTTTGTTCCAAATTTTATACAATTGCTCCTTATCAGTAGCCGAGTAAGCAACTGAACTAAACAAATTAAACAAAGTCTTTTTGATATTGCTTGGCAAATTGGCCTGCAAACGTGCATATACAATAGCCGAAAGTTCTTTTTGTCCAATATTTTGCTGCTTTTCTGTCAGGAACTTCCAGAAAACAGCACTGGTTTGATTGGTGATAATTTTCAAAACCAATTCGTTTTGTTCCTGTTGAATTCCTTTTAAAAAACAAGCAAAAGCTTTTGCAGGAGCAATATTCCCCGTTAATGTATTTTCGTAAATGTTAATATAAGTTGAAGCTCTTGCCACCTCATCTTTCAATGTTAAAACAGACTCTAAATTATTCCCGTCAAGCGGAAAAACACCGTATCCAAAACCATTATAATTGTAAATAACAGCCAATGGTTTCTCAAGTCCAACGGCTTCTTTCAGCAACAGACTTTTATCTTTTATAGTAGCATTGATCACTTTTACACTATTAGGATAAACCAAACCAATGTCAAAAGTCTGAGGCCACACATTTGCAGATTGATCTTCTGCCTGTTGTGTGATTTCAAAGGTTGAAATTCGGTTTTGAGCATCGTATTTGATTTGATCTTTAAAAATTGCCCTTCCCGATTTATTGACCCAAACCGCGCTCCATTTTTGCATATCGAGCGGTGTTTCGGCATCGAGAATTTCGACCAGATTGTTCCAGTCGGCATTGTCGTTGGCATATTTTTTAATGTATTTTTCGATTCCTTTCTGAAAGGCTTCTTTCCCCATCGAAGCTTCTAACTGACGCATCATTATGGGTGCTTTGTTGTAAATAATCGCCCCGTATAATGAACCCGCATTTTTTAGATTGGCTAAATTTTGCTTGATCGGATGTGTCCCCAGCGAACGGTCTTCACCATAAGCACTTGGATAATGAGCCGTTAAAAATTGTAGATTATGATTTACTTTCGGGAATATCGGATTCATAATTTTGTCTGCCATAAAATTAGCAAACACTTCCTTCATCCAGACATCATCAAACCACTTCATGGTCACCAAATCACCAAACCACATGTGTGAGGTTTCATGTGCAATCAATTTGGCACGGTCTAATTTTTCACTGTCTGTAGCACTATTATCCAAAAACAAAGTAGATTCCTTATATTGAATAGCTCCTACATGTTCCATTCCGCCATACTGAAAAACCGGAATTGAAGCAAAATCCAGCTTCTGAAACGGAAACTTATAACGGGTATATTTTTCCAAAAAATCTAAGGATTGCTGGTGTAAATTAAAGATCGTATCGGTGCTGCTTCTTAATTTCTCTGCGTTGTTTTCGCGATATAGCATCGTCATTTCCCGATTACCGGGTTTCTTCGTCACACTTTTGAATTTCCCGGCTACAAAAGAGAACAAATAGGTACTCATTTTATCCGATTCTCCAAAGGTATAAGCGATAAACTCTCCTTTCTCTGTTTTCTCTTTCACATCAGCTCCTGCCAAAACCGACCAGTCTTTAGGAACAGTCAAACTTAACTTATAAGTTGCTTTGATATCCGGTTGATCAAAACACGGAAATAAGGTACTCGCCCGATCCGGAACCAATAAGGTATACAAGAAATCATCATTACGATTTAAAGATAGATTTCCAGCTATAAAAGAAATACCAATTGTATTTTTTCCTGAGTTTAAAGCTTCTGTAGGAATAACAATATGCCCATTTTCATGAACAATTGAAACCGGTTTACCATTAACCTCAATTGCTTTTATATTTTCTGATTTCTCTTTAAAATCCAAATACACACTTCGATAAGGATGATCTAATAAGGTCAATTCTAAAACAAGATTGGATTTAATTTCCTTTTCTCTCTGACCTGGAATTTCAAATGAGAGCGCATATTTTACATTGGAAATTTCTTGTTTTCGGTAAGTCGCTAACTCTTTCGAAACGCCTTTATCTAAAAGATAAATTTCTTTTTGTTTCGATTGAGAAAAACCAATTGTAGTACATGCAAGAATACAAAGAGAGCTATAGAGAATTTTCATTTTTAAGGAAATATAAGATTCGTTAAAAATAAAAAAAGTTTGCCAGCAATTTTACGAATTGGCACGAATTAAAATTCTTTTTGCCACAGATTACACAGTAAGAATGATTTTTTTAATCTGTGGCAAAAACCTTTAAACATAAAAAAGGTCCGACTTCCGTCGAACCTCTTTTATATAAATCATAATCTTTACGATTACAACAAAGCGTCTAAACTATCTGCGTAGGTTTGTTTTGGAGCTACTCCAACTTGTTTTCCTACTACTTCACCGTTATGAAAAACCAAAACGGTAGGTATGTTACGCACACCATATTTTGCAGCAAATTCCTGGTTAGCATCTACATCTACTTTACCAACAACTACTTTACCTGCGTATTCATCGCTTAATTGGTCAATGATTGGACCAACCATTCTACAAGGACCACACCATGCTGCCCAAAAATCTACCATTACTGGTTTGTCTGATTTCAAAACTACTTCATCAAAAGTAGCATCTGTTATTGCTAATGCCATAATTTCTTATCTTTTAAAATTATCGTCTGAATTGTTTCGTTTCAAACTAGACCACAAATTTAAAAATTAAATGCAAATGAAACACCATAACCAAATTAGTTTTCATTATAAATGTATTGTCATTAATTATATTAATCCGAAAACTTAAAATCATAAGTTTTAACCTACGCAGTTGTCAATTTTATCTTTTTAGAGAAACGTCAGTTTTTTACGTTATCTTTAAAGTTCTTGAAAATTCTTCCAGATGAAAGCTACTTTACTCTACATAAAAAACTTTTTTCAATCCATTCACTTTAAAAAATACGCCAGGCGTTTTTGCTTTTTTGTTCTGGGACTTATTGCTTTACTACTTATCGCTTGTGGTGGATTGTCTATATATTTTAATCGGAATAAAACCGAAATCATCGCCAAGATCAACACCAAAATCAATGAAAACATCAACGGAAAATTCCATATTGGCGATTTTCATTATAAGTTTCTAACCGGTTTCCCCAACTTTACTTTGGCCTTAAAAGAGGTTGAAGTCAAAGACAATCAATGGGCCACACACCAGCACACTTTATTAAAGGCTAAAGAAATTGAGGTGCGACTGAACATTTGGAGTTTGGTACATGACGAAATCAACATTCATAAAATCCTGATCAACGACGCAGCGATCTACGTGTATAAAGCACAGAATGGCTATTCGAATGCCGATATTTTTAAGCCGAAAAAGAAAAAAGCACAGGAAAGCAAATCGGATACCGAGACTACAATCGACCAGATCGAACTAAACGGAGTCCACTTTACGTTAAACAACCTGTTGGGACATAAATTGTTTGATTTTGATCTGGAGCGCTTACAGTCAAAAGTAAATTTTGATGGGGACAACTGGCAAACCGATGTTTTTTTAAACACCCAAATTAAAAGTCTGACCTTTAATACCGTGCACGGAAGTTTTGCAAAACAAAAAGAACTCAAAGGCACTTTTGCCGTTTCCTACTCCGCTGCAAATGAAAAAATTGACGTTGTTACCAAAGGCCTGAAAATTGGATCAGACGCTTTTGACATTACCGCTTTTTTTAATCTTGCCAAAGGAAATGCACTTTTCGGAATCAATATTGGGACTACTATTTTATGGCAAAATGCATCCAATTTATTATCGGCAAACATCAGTTCTAAGCTTAACCGATTTAATTTACAAAAACCAATCGATGTTAATTGTGACATTAAGGGCGATTTTAATGCCGAGGGGGATCCCAGAATTGTTGTTCAGGCCATTATCAAAAACAACGAACTGAGCATTCCGGACGGATTGATCAAAAACTGCCACTTCAAAGGGATTTTCACCAATAATTTCAAACCTACAGCCGGTTATAACGATGCTAATTCGGCTATTATTTTAACGAATTTTGCGGGCGAATACGAAAATATTCCGCTCACCATTCCGCAACTATCTATCAATAATCTCGAAAAACCACTGGCTACCGGAAACGTTAGTTCTGACTTTGATATCGAAAGGCTCAACGAAATAAGCAACGATAAATGGATTCAGTTTACGGCAGGTCACGCCAAAGCCAACTTAAAATTTCAGTTTGACATTGTCGATTTGTACATTACCAAACCTCGTTTTATCGGTAAAATAGATGTCGATGACGCTTCCTTTCATTATATTCCAAAAAATGTTCATGCCGTAAAAACCAACATTCACCTTGACTTTACCGAGAAAGCTTTATTGATCAAGCAAATTGCCTACAAACACAATAAGAATACGATTTTCGTAGAAGGAAAAATTGACAATTTCCTCAACCTCTATTATGATGCTCCCGAAAAAATGATCGTAAACTGGAAAATCTATTGCCCGAATATTGATTTAAAACAATTTCTGGGGGTTTTAGCGACTTCTCAAAAAGTAAAAGCCACAGCCAAAACCACCAAAAAACCAACTATTTCGAATCATCTACGAACCGTAATCGACAGATGTGTGGTGGTCATCGACATCAGAGCCGATAAAATCAATTACAACAAATTAACCGCAACCAATACTACGGCTACGGTACAAATGATCGATTCGAGACTGGTTATAAAAAACGGTTCGCTGCAAACTTCGGGCGGAAGCATCACCTTTAACAGTGAAGTAAAACCAAGCGGGAAAAACTTTGCTTTTAGCTCGAATGCCAACGTAAATCGGGTTGATATCGCGAGTTTTTTAAAGTCGTTCAACAACTTCGGGATTCAGTCTTTTAGCCCTGGTAATATCAAAGGAAAGTTAAGCAGCCAGGCCAATGTAACCGGGTTCATCAACAGCAACGGCGAATTGATCACCAATTCGATGCACGGCAATCTGACTTTCAACGTCAACCAGGGCGCTTTGTTAAATTTTGAGCCTATTGTGAAAATCGGCAAGTTTGCTTTTCCGTTCCGCGATGTCAAGAATATTACGTTTAGCGATTTATCCGGTACACTTAAATTGCGCGGAGAGCAGGTCGATGTGAATAATTTCACCATTAGTTCGAGCGTTTTAAACCTTGATGCCGAAGGTGTTTACTCTTTTGGTCGAGGTACCAATCTTGCTCTCACCATCCCCCTCCGAAACTCCAAAAACGACATCAAACTCGCCACCAAAGCCGAACGCGATGCCGTCCGCGAACGCGGAATTGTCCTGCATCTAATCGCACTCGACGAGGAGGGAAAAATGAAAATTAAATGGGGGAAGAAGGAGAAGTAGATTTTTATCGCATCCTAAAAACACGTATAAATACGCTATTATAACTTTTTATTTATTAATACACTTGCCAATAGAAAATTTTAATGTATTATGGATTTCCATAAAATGTGATTAGTTAATTAAAGTATATTTGTTTTGCCTTAATAATCAATTAGATAGATGTTTTTATAAATAAAAATAAATTCATAAAGCTAAAAGCAACAGTAAATTAAGAACAATTGTCGTGTATAATAATTAATTTTACTCTCTAATTTGTTTATAAAGCATGTTTTAAAGAAAAATTTTCACAAATATAAATGGCATTCCATTACTAATTATGTTGAAATTTGCAAAACACTTGAAAGTAAACATTCAAGAATTTTTTAATTAATAGAAATGATGAGTAAATTTACTTATATAGATCTTTTTGCTGGTTGTGGAGGATTATCTCTGGGATTACATCAAGCTGGATGGCAAGGTCTTTTTGCTGTTGAGAAAAGTCCAGATGCATTCAAGACACTTGAACACAACTTAATAAATAACAAAAATCATTTTAATTGGCCTAAGTGGCTTCCTCAAAAAGCACATGAGATCAATACTGTGCTCGATGAATACGCTTCTAATTTAGAAAAATTAAAAGGAAAAGTTACTATGATCGCGGGAGGTCCGCCTTGTCAAGGTTTTTCAATGGCAGGAAAACGTAATGAATTTGATTTAAGAAATGATCTTATAAACTCCTATATCAATTTTGTAAAGATTGTTGAACCGAAAATTATTTTCTTCGAAAATGTAAAAGGTTTTACAATGGAATTTAAAAAAAATAAAGAAAAAGGAATAGCATATTCTTCCCAAGTTACACAAAAATTAAACGATGCTGGTTATTTTGTAAAAGGACAACTAGTGAATTTTGGAGACTATGGTGTTCCTCAAAAAAGAACTCGTTTTATTCTTGTTGGTATAAAAAAGACGCTTTCAAACGCTACACAGGAAAAAGCTGAAAGTTTTTTTGAATCTTTAAAAAATAATCGTTTTGAGTTTTTAAAAGAAAAAGGATTAGATGTAGGAACAAATCTTCAAGATGCAATTTCCGATTTATTCCAAAAACATGGATTAAAGGAAACACCGGAATATCCAAGCTTTCAATCTGGAATTTATGGGAAAGAAAAAGGAAATTATCAAAAATTGATGCGTTCAGGAATTGAACATAAAATTGCTGACAGTCATCGTTTTCCGAAACACTCTTCTGAGATAATAAATCGTTTCAAAAATATTCTGGAAGAAACTTCTATTGACAGAAGAAACTTTAACGTTAGTAAAATTATTCAAGAAAAATACAATATCAAGAAAAGAACAGTTATCCCTTTAAACGGATTAGATAAGACACCTACAATTACAACCCTTCCTGACGATTACATACATTATTCAGAACCTAGAATTTTAACCGTACGTGAATATGCCCGTATTCAATCATTTCCAGATTGGTACATTTTTCAAGGAAAATACACAACTGGAGGTATACGCAGAACCCAAGAAGTTCCAAGATACACTCAAATTGGAAACGCAATTCCACCGTTATTTAGTGAGCAAAGTGGATTGATTTTAAAACAACTCATCTAAATGCAAAATCCTCTCTCTTTTAAAGTTAGCTCTGCCTTAAAAAACATAATTGGAAGTGATTTAATCAGTGATGATTTCATTGCAGTTTTTGAATTGGTGAAAAATGCATACGATGCTCATGCTACAACCGTTGAAATAATTTTTAAAAATATATACACAAAGCAAGCAAAAATAGTTATTAAAGACAATGGTAAAGGAATGAACTATTATGACTTAGTAAACAAATGGTTGTTTGTAGCATATTCTGCAAAAATTGAAGGTACTGAAGAAGACAATTATGACTATCGGGATAAAATTAAAGTTAAGAGGGCGTATGCAGGAGCAAAAGGTATTGGAAGATTTTCATGCGATAGACTTGGTAGCAATCTTTATCTGGAGACTATTAAAGACGAGCCAAATCCAAAGGTCGAAGTATTAATAACTGATTGGAGTAAATTCGAAACTGACATAAAAGATGAATTTGTTGACATAAACGTACTACAAGAAACAATCGAACAAAGCAATTTCAATATTGATCATGGGACAGTTTTAGAAATAACTAACCTAAAAAACAAATGGAACAGAGAAAAATTTCTTCAATTAAAAGATGCATTATCTAGACTTATTAATCCTAATACGATTAATGAAAATGATTCGTTTAAAATTATATTGAAAGTCCCTGAAGAACTTGAAAATGATAGCAAACAAATTATCAAAAACAAAAAAAGGGTTCAGCATCCTAAAAAACCAATTGATTCAAATTTAGTAAATTACATCGATATTGTTAATGTTGAGATTCAAAATTTAATATTTGATACTCTAGGTATAAAAACTACTTATATTGAGTCCAAGACTAAAGGATCTGAAATTACTACTCAATTATTTGAAGCAGGAAAAAAGGTTTATTCCTTAACAGAGGAGAATCCATTTTCAAATTTTACAGATATAAATTTTGCAATTTATTTTTTAAATCAGTCTGCAAAATCAATTTTCAGTAGACGCATGGGATTGCAACCAGTTGAGTATGGTCATATTTTTGTCTATAAAAATGGTCTTAGAATTTTTCCTTATGGAGAACGAGGAGAAGACCCGTTAAAAATGGATAATCGAAAGGCTCAAGGACATAGTCGATATCTTGGAACTCGTGAAGTCATAGGTTATATTTCAATTGAAGGCATAAATAATAATCTACGAGAAACTTCTAGTCGTGGTGATGGATTAATAAAAACCCAAACATATTTAGATTTAGAAAATTGGTTCTATGAAACTTTAAAAAAATTAGAAAAATATACGATAGATGTTACTGATTGGGGAAACTCGCTTTCTCAAGAAGATTTCATAAATTTTGACAATGTTTTTATTAAAAATAGGGGGCAACAAAATGAGAAAATAAATGATGTCAACGATAATTTAAGGAAATTACTAAACGGATTAACAAATTCTAAAAATGTAATTAGATTTGAAGTTTCTGATGAAATTTTAAATATCCTTAATAGAAAATCAGAGAACTCATTAAAAACAGTATTAAGCAACCTTACTGAACAAATAGAAACCGGTTCTTTTGATAAAAATGAAGTTATAAAAACAATTCAAAGAGCTGAAAAGAAAATCAATGACCTTCAAAAAATAAAAGAAGAAGCTGAAGAAGAAGCTTTTACAAAATTAATTGAAAATGAAAAATTAGAAAAAGAGCTTAGAGATGAAATTACTAAGAAACTTTTTGATAATTCAATCAACAATAGAGATAAGGAAGACCTTTTAACATTACAACATCAAATAGTCCACACAGCAGGAAATATTACATTTAGTCTTGACGAATTAATAAAATCAATAAATAGTAATTTATCTAAAGATGTTTTAATTGAAGAAGTTCTCAACATTAATCTTGAAGTAAAAAAGATACTAAGTGCATCCCGATTTGTTACGAATGCAGGATTTAGTATGGAAAGTGAAAAAATAACAGAAGATATTGTACAATTTTCCCATGATTATATAGTAAATAATTACATCCCGAATAATTCTTTTATTCATCAAAAAAGACCAATAAACATAGTTTTTGAACCTTTAGATAAAATATCTCATAAGATTCAATTTAGACCTTTAGAAATTACAGTTCTTTTTGATAATTTATTCAGCAATTCGAAAAAAGCAAATTCAAAAAATATTTTTATAAAATGGGTAAAAACAGAATCAGAGATTATTTTACATTTTAAAGATGATGGTGACGGAATACCTACCGAGATTAAAACACAGGTATTTGATTTTGGTTTTACAAAAAGTAATGGATCTGGTATTGGTCTATACCAAACTAAAGAAACATTAAAAAAAATAGGTGCAAGCATTAAAATAAATAATAATTTAGAAATAGGAGTTGAATTTTTAATAATATTTCCATTATGAAATTAGATTATAATATTTTATGGGTTGATGACAGAATTAAGGAACGCCCTTTTCAAAAAATAATAGAACAGACTAAAAGCTTTCTTTTAGATCAATACTTCAAATGTAATATAAATGAGGCCGAAGATTTTAATCAATTTAAAGACTTCTTTTCTAGCAAAACTGAGTTTGATATCATTATAACTGATTATTCACTTAACGAAGGAACGTTCGGCAGTCAAGTAATTGATTTTATTAGAGATAGCCAACATAATTTCACTGAAATTTTCTTTTACTCAGCAAATAGTGACTTAAAAGACATTAGGCTTTTTAGTAGTAATCGCATAACTTTTTTTCAACTAACTGGAGGTGATTATAAAGAATTAGAAACTGAAATTTTAGCAGTCATAAATCAAACAGTAAAAAAGTTTCAACATATTGTCACTATGAGGGGGATGATTATTCAAGAAACCAGTAGTTTAGATGTTACAATGTCAGATTTAGCAACTAAAGTCCTAAAAAGCGATTTGACTAACTTTATTTCACAAAATCCTCAAATTGAATTTAAAAAGATAGTCGAAGGCTTTTTTAAAAATATACAACAAAATGCATCAGAAAAGCATACAAAAGCTTTTTCTAATAAACTAACTGATATTTTGAAAGATGATATAATTTTCAATACAGGTGAAAAAATAAACACAATTGGGCTATTTATTGACGAACTAATCGAAAAAGGATTTAAACTTGATAAATTCACAGACGATTATAAAGTATCCATTAATAAAGTTAGAAATAATTTTGCTCATGCAGTGCTAGAAATTGATCCAAACACTGGCAGACAATTTTTCAAAAAAGGAGACTACACATTCAACGAAGAAAACTGTAAAGACATCAGAAAGAATATTTTAAAACATAAAACTAACATTGAAAATCTTCAATCTCTTATCAAATAGATAAAAACAAAGTAAATATTTATATCAAATAATATACAGATTTAGAATTTCGAAACTGGAAAAAGATATCATCAAAAAGAATTTATTTAGATTCCTGTATTCTTAAAATTCAAAATACCATAAACGAAAGACAAAACAAAAACTAAAAAAGCCACTTCACAGTGGCTTTTCAACTATTTAATCGTTAGCATCCAAATAAGGATTTAAATTTTCGGCTAATTGATTGAGCCAGTAAAAACCATTTTGGAGGTTTGTTTTCTCGGATTGTAAGGGTTCGTGTTCCTGCATTACGCTTAAGGCAAGCACATAGTTTACCTGGCGAATGGTTTTTGCCATCGTTGCGGGATCAATCGAATTGCTGAAAAAATCAGTTAACCTTAATTCGGTTTCTTTGGAAAGGGTGGTTGTACTCATAATCTGAAAGTTTAGGAAATATAAAACCCGAATGGGTTAGCTGTCCTACGCCTTTCAGAGCGTTGCAGTTGTTTCCAATACCGCCAGCGTACCACACGGGCAAAAGTTTAGTCAAGTTCATAATCTGAAAGTTTAGGACTGCGAAGATATGAAAACCAAAAAAGTTATGGAGGATTTTCTTAGTTTTTAACTTATAGACTGTTTGTGCGGGGAGCTTCGACTTCGCTCAGTCTGACAATGTGTTATATTGAAGCCTTTTGTTTTTGTTTGGCCTTGCTCAGTTTGACAATATTGATGATATTATTCATTTTCTGAAAGGACAAACTTTGCGGAATTTCTGGTGTGATTCCTCGTTCCTCGGAATGGCAAACCGAGCGCAAAAAAAGCACAATTAATTTCTTAATGTTTTATTAACCTACTTGTGTTTTTATTAAAAAAAAGATAGCTTTGAGAAACAATCATTAAATATAAACCCATATGAAAATTCAGATCAATACCGACAAGAACATCGAAGGACACGAAAGATTAGAAGCTTATTTCTCTGGCGAATTAGAAAAAGGTTTAGCGCGTTTTGAGGAAAAAATAACCCGCGTCGAAGTACATTTCGGCGATGAAAACGGAGAGAAATTTAGCGTAAACGATAAAAAATGTGTGATTGAAGTTCGTACCGCAAAATTACAACCAGTAACCGTTACAGAACATGCCGATACACTCGAAAGAGCTTTTAGTGGTGCATTGGCGAAGGCAAAAAAATCTCTTACGACTACTTTCGAAAAAATGAAAGCGTATTAATTTATATCCCATCCATAAAAATGGCCTTATCTCTAATCCGGATAAGGCCATTTTTTATTTTAGCAAAGCCATCATTTCTGCCCAATGCAATATTTTTACTTTCTGATCTAATTGCGCTGTACTTTTTACCATTGCTTTGGCGATATCTTCGGCCTCTATTCCTTTGTATTTACTTAAGCTTCCCACAAACAATGGGTTAATCAATTTGAATATTCCAATGAATACTTTTTCCATCGGTCGGCTTTCTTTTCGGTCTCCTAAAATCATTGAAGGACGAAAGATATAAGTATGTTCTAAATTCAGATTTATGATACCCTGTTCGGTTTCTCCTTTTAATTTGGTATAAAATATTGATGATGTTGCATTTGCACCAAGTGCCGAAACCAGAAAAACAGCTTTTGCTCCGTTTTCTTTTGCCAGTTTTGATGCCAGAATCGGGTAATCGTGATCTATTTGATAGTATAACTTTTTATCGGGCGTTTTCTTTTGTGTGGTGCCGAGAGCGATAAAAACATCATCGGCCTGAATGTCCTTCACCACTTTGGATAAGGAGTTAAAATCACCTATCAGCATTTTTAGTTTTGGATGCTGGATGTTTAAATCTTTCCTTACTACAATTATTACTTGTTCGTAGTTATTGTTGTTCAACAAATTTTCGAGAATATAAGAGCCAACCAGCCCGCTTGCTCCGTACAGAATTGCTTTTTTCATAAGTAAGGCGATTTGTTTGCTCGAAGTTAATTTTTTTTGCCACAGATTTCACAGATTAGAATGATTACTTTTTTTTTCTCGCAGATTGAGCAGATTTTTTTAATCTTTTAAACTAAAACTCCAGCGGAGTGTTATATCTATAGCTAATTTTAGTATGCGCTATTATAATCCAGCTCCAGCGGAGCGACATATAATTTTTAGTACGATTCCATATGTCACCCCGATGGGGTTCTGTTAATGTGTGTTTTTTAATTTCCTATAAATTTATCGCCCCGCTGGAGCTCTAAATATATTGTTTCGATTTTTTTTATAAATATATTCGTCGGGATGGGATTTAAAATAAATTATACCCAAAAACCTTAATTAAGATAATAATAACGCTTTTTGATATTGTAAGAAGTAATTTTGCAGTCCCAAAAGAGGAACTTGGTTTTTGAAATAGAACAAGTTTCTTAATTGAGATTATCCATTACAAATTATTAAAAATTACCCTCATGAAAAAGCAACTACTCGTATTATTAATCGCAGTATTTATAGGCTTTGGCGTAAATGCGCAAGTAAAATCATCTGAAACAAATGTGCTGGTTTTGATTTATTCTCAAAATGGCGGAACTTATAAAATGGCCAAATCTATTGCCGAAGGAGTTCAGGAATATCCAAATACAAAAGCAATTTTAAAACGTATTCCTTCGATCAATCCGAAAGAAAAATTGAATGCTGATGTAGAGAAGTTACCAATTGCAACTATCGAAGAGCTTGCAAATTATGACGGGATCGCTTTTGGAAGCCCTGTTCATTTTGCAAATATCAGCGCCGATATGAATCACTTCTTTGGTCAGAGTATTCCGCTTTGGACTTCAAGGACTTTAGAAGGAAAACCAGCCACTGTATTTATGTCGGCAGGATCGGGAGCAGGAAAAGAAGCTGCGATTTTATCGTTTTGGAATATTCTTGCGTCTCACGGAATGGTGATCGTGCCTACCGGAATTATGGGAACGGCTGCTTTAGACAAAACGGTTCCGCAAGGAAATACTCCGTTTGGCGCTACTTCATTGGCAGGATCTGTTGGAACACGCCCGTCACAAAGCGAATTGAATTTGGCTAAAGAGCAAGGGAAAGCATTGGCCAGAGTAGCTTCGGGATTGAGAAATACAGAAAACGGTAAAGTGGTAAAAACAACTGCTGTTGAAACTAAAAGCGATATCAACAAAACATTAAAAGACAATAATATTGTACTTCCTGAGGCCCCTAAACCTGTTGGGAATTATGTTCCGTTTACGATTTCGGATCATAAAGTATACATTAATCAGGTGGCTTTAAAGGAGGGTAAGATTTTGAATCCGGGTAAAGTTGGTGCAACGGTTACTGATGATCAGGCAAAAGAAGCTACCTATCAAACGATGCTAAATGTACTTGCGGTTTTGAAAGAGGCTTGTGGTGGCGATTTGAACAAAGTAAAACAATGTGTACAGTTGACAGGTTATTTTAATACAACACCGGAATATACGCAACATGCAGCCCTTATGAATTCGGCTTCAAACCTAACGGCTTTGGTTTTTGGAGAAAAAGGAAAACACGCCAGAGCAACCATTGGAGCAGCCTCGTTACCGATAAATTCAGCTGTTGAAATTCAGGCGATTTTTGAAATTGACTAAACGAATCTTTATACATTGTCACCCTTCGACTACGTTCAGAATGACAAGATTAGAGTGAAAACTGAGACTGAAAACTGTTTCGCGTGAGGGATAGAGCTAAGCTACCGAAGTAGCAGCGAAAGCCCGACAGCAATATAAAAAGGGGCGACTAAGCGATTGCAATAGTCAGCCCCTTTTTATATTGGTGGCACGCCCAGATTATGATTTACATAATCCCGGCTTTCTTATGATTTTGGTAACGGTGCCCCTACTGCAATATCGCAACGGTGTCCCGGTTTTCCATGTGCCGGATTCTTTCCATCTGCCACAGCGGTTTGTTCTGTACTCAACAAAGCCGGAACAGCATTATCTGTTGCAGGCGGTGTTACGGTAAAGGTTTGTGAAGCAGTTCCACTTTGAGCTGTATTGGCAGCTGCCGGTTGCTTAGCAGCAGGAGAGTTTAAAGGTGCTCCAACCGGAATATCACAGCGGTGTCCAGGTTGCCCGTGCGCCGGATTCATTCCTTTGGCCACTTTTGCTGGTGTAGTAGTCGTTGTAGTTACTATATTCTGCTGGCCCGGTTTTACCTGAACGGTTTGTGCTGGCTGTACAGTTGTTGTTTGTCCCTGTGTCGGAGCCGAGTTTAATGGCGCACCAACCGCAATGTCACAGCGATGCCCGGGTTGCCCGTGTGCCGGATTCATTCCGCCATTGGCACTCAAAACCGTATTTGGATTTGCAGCTGCAGCTACAGGAGTCTGTGCAACTGAATTTACTTTTGTCGTATCTTTTGCCAATCCCAGTTTTACCAATTCAGAATTTGGGGTGTTTTCCTGAGGCTCTAATTCCTTTTTGCAGGAAGTTAAAAAAATTGAGGTGAGGACTAATGAGGTGATGAGTATTTTTGGATTCATGATGTATCGATTTTAAAGCTATCAAATATACTAAATCATCTTATACCATATAAGTGATGTACGATAATTTACGTTTTGACTGGTGATTTGGGCTCGCAAAGTTAATGTTTCATGCAGGTTTTAAAATAAAAACGTTGCGGAGTTGCTTGCGAATATTTGCTTCGCCTGTTCGCTATCGCTCGGGTCTCCTTCGTCGAAATGGCAAACGGTGCGTTTAATCCTTTTTAAGTTTTCTCTTTTAATAAAAAACTTTGCGGCTCTGCGTCTTTGCGAGATTAAACTATATTTTTTGCTAACTTTAAATCCAAAACAAACCACTTATGAAAAAATCAATCTTACTATTATTATTTGTTACTGTTTTTACAAACGCGCAAACTTCTGAAAAAGACAAAGTCAACCAAACTATCGATGCCTGGCACAAAGCAGCCGGTGAGGTGAAATTTGATGCTTATTTTAATTTAATGGCCGACGATGCAATTTTCATTGGCACTGATGCCACAGAAAACTGGAACAAAAAAGATTTTAAAGTTTGGGCGAAACCTTATTTTGACAAAGGAACTGCCTGGAATTTTACGGCTTTAGAACGTCATATCTTTTTTGACAAAACCGGAAAAATTGCCTGGTTTGATGAGTTGCTTAACACTCAAATGAAAATTTGCCGCGGATCGGGAGTTTTGGTTAAAGTAGGGAAAGACTGGAAAATACAACATTATGTTTTATCGATGACGGTTCCTAATGATGAAGTGAATGCTGCGATCAAAATTAAGGCTCCACTTGAAGACGTTTTGATTACGAAGCTTCAAAAAAAATAAACATTTTTGGGTTTTCTTTTTATAATTCTAACTTTTCTAGCACTTTAGAGAATGTAGTGGCGATTTCCTTATAATGCAATTGGCAATTTTGTACGTTTTTTGGAAGTGCAAAATAAGATACTCTCAAAAAAACGGGTCTGATTTTGCAAAATTGACTAAAATAAAAATCACACCCTTATTTTTACAACCTTAAAAAGAAGAATATTCATTTTTTCATAACTTTGACCCTATAAAAAACAGGGTTAAATAAAGTATTTGAAAAATGAAAATAGAAAAACGCTGGATCATTTCCTTTATTATTATAAGTATTGTATGCATTACGGGGGCTTTTTGGCCAACTGTAACCGAAAATAGTTATGTATTAGCTGAATTTGACACAACCGATCATATCGTTCCTGCCGATGTTGCCTGGATGTTAACTTCCTGCTGTCTGGTTTTGATCATGACTCCGGGATTATCCTTTTTTTACGGTGGAATGGTGGGCAAGAAAAATGTGATTTCGACCATGCTGCAGAGTTTTATCTGTTTGGGGGTTGTAACGCTTTTGTGGGTTGTGGTTGCTTTTAGTCTGGCTTTTGGCGATCCTGTAGGTCTTAACCTGGGAGGTCATTTTTATAGTTTTTTTGGAAACCCAACTACTTTTGCTTTTATGGATTATGTGGGGGTTTTACCTCATAAGCAACTTGCCAGCACAATTCCGTTCATGCTTTTTGCTTTGTTTCAAATGAAGTTTGCAATTATCGCTCCGGCAATTATTACCGGATCCTTTGCCGAGCGCGTTCGTTTTATATCGTATTTACTTTTTATCAGTTTGTTTACCATTTTTATTTATGCTCCATTGTGCCATTCCGTTTGGTATCCAACAGGTATTTTAGGAAGTTATTTTGGCGTAAAAGATTTCGCCGGAGGAACAGTGGTACACATGAGTTCCGGATTTGCCGCTTTGGCTGGTGTTCTGGTTCTGGGTAAAAGAAAAAACAAACAGCATATCCCTACGAACATTCCGTTTGTATTATTAGGAACCGGAATGTTATGGTTTGGGTGGTTCGGATTCAACGCCGGCTCGGCTCTTGCGGCCAACGGAACAGCCGCTATGGCTTTTGCAACCACGACAACCTCATCGGCAGCAGCCATGCTGACCTGGGTTTTCTTTGACCGAATGAACGGCAGAAAAGTGTCGGCTCTTGGTGCCTGCATTGGAGCTGTTGTAGGTTTGGTCGCCATAACACCGGCTGCCGGATTTGTATCGGTTCCTGAAAGTATGTTTTTTGGATTTGTAACAGCTTTGGTTTCTAATTCGGTTGTAAATTGTCGTTTCTCGAAAAAATTTGATGATACGCTTGACGTTTTTGCCTGTCACGGTGTAGGGGGAATTATGGGGATGATTTTGACCGCTGTTTTTGCTCATGGCGAAGACGCAAGTTTATTGCACGGCGGCTGGAATGTATTTGCACACCATATGATGGCATTGGTTTTAGTTTCAATTTTCACTTTTTTCGGAGCCTATTTCCTCTTCAAAGTGACTAATTTTATTATTCCACTGCGTGTTTCCGAAGAAAACGAACATATTGGACTGGATTTATCCCAACACGATGAAACGCTTGACCCTAAATTAAAAGCTATTACTGAAGTCCATTACGGTTAATTCTTTTGCCACAGATAAAAATGGATTAAAAAGATTTTTTATATTTTAAAACTTAAAAAATCCGTGCTCAATCTGTGTCTTCGCGATAGCGAATCGGTTTGATCCGTGTACAAAGGTCACGCAAAATCAGACGCTGATTATACGGGTTTGCTATCGCAAAAACGCTGATAAAAACGGATTCTTTCTAAAAATTTAAAACTTGAAGAATTCTCAAAATTTGCAACAAAAAATTTAAAAACATACGACCTGTATTCAATTCGTTTATATTCCTTAATTTTGCTGAAAATTTTTGTAAAAGTGGGAAGTAAAAATAAACTAAAAAGATTCAGAGAAAACGAAACATTTCAAAACGTTTTTCAACCAACCAGAGAAGAAGTTGTAGGTGATTTAATGCCTTTGAAAGGAAAATGGAATTCTGATTTCTTTAAAAATGACAATCCATTAGTTTTAGAATTAGGATGTGGAAAAGGAGAATATTCTGTTGGATTAGCAGAAAGATATCCAAACAAAAATTTTATTGGAATTGATATTAAAGGAGCCCGTTTCTGGAGAGGTGCTAAAACCGCTGTAGAAAACGGATTACACAATGTTGCATTTGTTCGAACTCAAATCGAACTGATCAATCATATTTTTGCAGACCATGAGGTAGACGAAATCTGGATTACTTTTCCGGATCCGCAAATCAAATACAAAAGAACAAAACACCGTATGACCAATTCGGAGTTTTTGAAATTGTATAAAAAAATCCTCAAAAAAGACGGTGTCGTAAACTTAAAAACCGACAGTGAATTCATGCACGGTTACACGCTGGGATTACTTCACGGTGAAGGTCACGAGGTTTTATACGCCAATCACAATGTCTATAAAAACGAAGGAAGCCCGGAAGAGGTTACTGCATTCCAAACTTTTTATGAGAAACAATATTTAGAAATTAACAAGGCAATTACGTATATTCGTTTCAAAATTAAAGACTAATTTAATTTTAAGAACGTTTTTCAAACCCATTAAACAACTGAATGGCATTACTCACCCCATTACTTTCAGGTTTTCTTGCCGCTTTCATTGGGATTATTCCTCCAGGTCTGATCAACATGACTGCAGCCAAAGTAAATTTGAAAGAGGGTAAAAAGAATGCCTTATGGTTTGTTGCCGGGGCTGTACTGGTGATCTTTTTTCAGGTTTCTATAGCCGTTTTATTTGCACAGGTGATCGACAATCGCCCGGATGTGGTGACCTTGTTGCGTGAGGTAGGATTTGCTATTTTCTCTGTTTTAACGATTTACTTTTTGTTTATCGCGAAAGAACCCAAAGCTAAAAAATCGAAGATTAAAAAGAGCAGTAAAAAAAGCCGTTTCTTTTTGGGAATGCTGCTTTCCGGACTGAACTTTTTTCCAATTCCGTATTATGTGGTGGTGAGTATTACGCTCGCTTCTTACCACCTTTTTGTATTCGAAAACAACATTATTTTTACCTTTGTATTCGGATCTGTTTTAGGCTCATTTGCTGCTTTGTACAGCTACATCGGTTTCTTTGGAAGAATCGAAAAGAAAACAGATTATCTGATGCGAAATATGAATACGATTATTGGAAGCATCACAGGATTAATAGCGCTACTGACGCTTTTTAATATTTTGAATTACTATTTTAGTTAGAAAAATATAGTGCACTGATTAAAAAGATTTCTTTTTTATTACGCTTATAAATTTTCAAAATGATTAATTTTATCATACTGAAAATACTATAATTCTCATGCCGATGCACTAATAAAGCGGACAAAAAATCCCTTTAATCCTTTTAATCTGTGGTAAAAACCAATCTATGGCTGAAGATAATTTTTTTGAAAGAGTTTATGAGATTGCCAGGCAAATTCCGCACGGAAAAGTAACTTCTTATGGTGCAATTGCCAAAGCTTTAGGCACCGCCCGCTCTGCCCGAATGGTAGGCTGGGCAATGAACGCCTGTCATAATAGAGATGATGTTCCGGCACATCGAGTTGTTAACCGAAAAGGTCTTCTGACCGGCAAACATCATTTTGACGGAACCAATTTAATGCAACAGCTACTCGAAAACGAGGGCATCGAAGTTGTAGACAATCAGATTATAGATTTTGAAAAACACTTCTGGCAACCTAAAATCGAACTTTAAACCGGCACTTCCTATAACTAAATCAGACAAATCACAAAACTGGTTCGGTCTTCATCGGTTTGATAACTCAGATAGCCTCCATGCGCTTCGATGATATTTTTAGAAAGTGTTAATCCAATTCCGGCACCATCTTTTCTGGTGGTAAAAAACGGCAGAAAAACTTTATCCCTGATCTCCGTATCGATTCCTTTTCCGTTATCCGAAATGGTAATAAAAAAACGATTGTTTTCGGTATGGGCCGACAAAAACATTTTCTTCTCCTTCTTTTCTTTCAGGGCATAAATACTATTTGTGATTAAATTGATAATCACCTGTTCCATCTGACTTTTATCAATTAAAATCGATCTGGGGCTATTGATTTCGTTTATCAGTTCGACATTTTCTGCTTTTAAAATCGGACTCATGACCCGAAGACAATCTTCAAAAAGAGCATTTATAGGTGTCATTTTTTTTGTCGGAGTGGGTAGCATTGCCAATTTTCGGTAATTTTCGACAAAAGCCTGCAAGTGATCGCTTCGATTGATAATGGTCGAAATACTGCTTTTGATGTCCTCAAAATCATCCTCTTCCAGTGCTTCCTGATCTACGATTTGGAGTAAATTCTGCGAAAGCGCACGAATTGGCGTTAAGGAATTCATTAACTCGTGCGAGATAATTTTCATCAGATTAATCCAGGCCTCTTTCTCCTTTTTCTCAATGACCCGCTGAATACTGTCCAGCAAAATAATGAAATACTCTTTGTCGTAGGTTTTTGTATGGGAGGTCTGCAGCATAAAAGTCTGCAAATCCTGATCTTCAATTTTGATAGAAATAGCCGATTTCAATTCTGTAAAACCCATTTTTTCAATTTCCTCACAAAGAGAAGGCAGGTAATTTTTAAGGTATTTCCAATGGCTTACTTTTGGCACCTTAAATAAGTTGGAAAAGCAATCGTTCATTAAAAAAAGATTCCAATCCTCCCCTTCTTTCTCGAGAATTAAAGTAGCGGTATCAATGTTGTTTAAAATAGACTGATAGATGCGTTCTTTTGAAGTCTGTTCCTGTCGCTGAAACCTCAACTTATCATACAGCAGAAACAAATTCCTGAAATTATCTGTTTTGTGTTCTTCTGGAAAATTACTCGAAAAATCATTCTGCAAGATCGAAAGAAGCATTTTATCGTAAAACAAAGACTGATTTTTAACAAAAAAGTACATTTCGGCCAATAATAGTAAAACCACAAAACCAACCAGAAGCGCATTGTAATAAAACGTTTTGTAAATGAGAAAGACGCAAAAGAAAAAGGGGATCATGACGAGCAGCACCCTTGCAAACAAAGCGTTATAAAATTTCCAGTTCTTCATTATTTTATTTTTTAGTACCGCAGCTTAAAAAACATTCCTTAAAGTCTGCCTCAAATCGCTTTTGAGTTTAGGTGTTTTTTAGGTCGTATTTCTCAATTCTTCGGTACAAAGCTGCTCTTGACAACCCAAGTTCTTCGGCTGTTTTGCTGATGTTTCCGTTGTTTTTAAACAATGTTTTTTCGATAGCAGTTCTTTCCATTTCAGACAACGGATTTTCATCATTTTCATGAATTTCCTCGAAATCCAAAATGTCCAGATTGGTCACCGAAATGGTATGGTTATCGGCTAAAATTAAAGCCCGTTCAATTTTATTCTCGAGTTCCCTAATGTTTCCTTTCCACGGGTATTTTTCTAAATAAGGTCCCACATTATCCTCAAAACGCCAATTCTCCTGATTGTATTTTTCGGCAATCTTATCCAGAATAAAATTAGCCATCGGAACGATATCGTCTTTTCGTTCGCGTAAAGAAGGCAAATAAATCTCCATCGTGTTGATGCGGTACAGTAAATCTTCTCTAAAAGTTTTATTTTTTACCTCCGCTTTTATATCGGCATTTGTAGCCGCAATAATCCTTACATTTAGTGGTCTTGCTTTGCTTTCTCCCAGACGGGTTACCGTTTTGGTTTGTAAAACGTGCAGCAATTTAGATTGCAGATGCAGTGGAATGTTCCCTATTTCATCGAGGAAAATTGTCCCTCCTGAGGCCGTTTCAAATCTTCCGGCCGTATCGGTTTTGGCATCTGTAAAAGCTCCTTTGGCATAACCAAAAAGCTCGCTTTCGAACAAGTTATCACTTAGCGAACCCAGATCGACATGTACAAAAGGCTGTTCTTTGCGTTCTGAATTGAGGTGGATATACTCTGCAAAAACATACTTTCCGGTTCCGTTTTCACCCAATATCAAGACGTTGGCATCTGTTTTAGCCACTCTTTCGGCAATCGAATAGGCTTGTTTTATTTTTAGGGAAGTTCCTGTAAAATAACTTTTGCTCGTTTTTTCTACAATTTCTTTTTTGCTGTTTTTTCGACTCTCCGTCACCGCCTTGTCAATGATCTCCAGTAATTTCTCATTGTTCCAGGGTTTCAAAACATAATCGAAAGCCCCAATTTTGATTCCTTCAACTGCAGTATCAATTTTACCAAAAGCAGTCATTAAGATTACAATCGTCTGCGGCGAAAGTGTTTTTATTTCCTTCAGCCAATGAATCCCTTCACGTCCGTCTTCAAAACCAATCCGGTAATTCATGTCTAACAAAACCACATTTATTTCATTTTCGCTTAAAATCGAAATGATTTTTTTGGGACTGTTTGTCGTAAAAATGGTTTCAAAATGTTTTTTGAGGATCATTTTTGCCGAAAAAAGAATTTCTTCCTGATCGTCAACGATTAATATTTGGGCTTGTTTTTTTCGCATGCTGTCTTTTTTTGTCCGATTCTGAACGGTCAACTGTTCATTTTCGAACACTTCTTTTTTGGATGGTTTTTAAAGCTTCTTTAAAATCAATACTTTACAGATAATAATTTTTATGGCACAGTATTTACCTATTGGTAATCAGTAAATTATTTAAAGAAATGGACAAGTTAATTCCTCGTAAAAATAGAAAATTTAGATATCTCACAATAGCAATTGGAGTTTTTTTAGTTTTGGCAACAATCGTATTTTTCTCGTTTAATACCAAAAGAAGTCTGAATGTAAAAGCAGATGAGCTGAGCATTCAGAAAGTCGAAAAAGCCTTCTTTGAAGATTTCGTTGTTTTTCAGGCTAAAGTAGTACCTCTTAATGTAATGCTTGTGAATGTTACCGAGGGCGGATCTGTAAAAGAAATTTTTGTCGAAAATGGTGCTATGGTAACCAAAGGCCAGTCGTTAGCCCGTTTGTTCAATCCGAACACCGAATTGAATTACCTGACTCAGGAAACAGCAATTATCGAGCAAATCAACAATCTAAATACCGGGAAATTAAATATTAGAAATCAGGAACTAAACTTAAACAAAGACCTGGTTTTAATCGAACACGATTATAATGATGCCAAAAGGCTGTACGATATGAATGCGAAGTTGTTTGAAAAGGATGTGATTTCGAGAAATGACTGGAATAACTTTAAAGAAAGCCTACGTTTTCAGGACGAACGTAAGAGAACTATTCAGCAAAGTATTCAAAAAGAAAAACAAACCAATCAGGTTCAGATTTCTCAAATCAACCGTTCGATTCAGACCATGGAGAAGAGTCTGGACATTTTAAGAAACAATAAAAAGAACTTTTTGATCACAGCACCTGAAACGGGCAGGCTGACTTCTTTTCAACCTGTTTTGGGAAAAACTTTTCAGGCGGGCGAAAGTATCGGAAGAATCGATTCTAAGCAGGGGTATAAATTAACCGCTGATGTAGACGAATTCTATCTCGAAAAAGTACGCGAAGGTCTAAAAGGTCAGGTAGAGTTTCAAGGGAAAAATCTGGAAGTTTTGGTTACAAAAGTGATTCCGGAAGTAAAAAGCGGGCATTTTACCGTTGAACTGGCTTTTGTCTCCAAAGAAAACATCACTTTGCAGGACGGACTTAGTTTTGGCGTGAAGCTGATTCTGTCCGGAAAAAACAAAACACTTGTTATTCCAAAAGGAAGTTTCAATCAGGAAACAGCAGGAAAATGGATCTTTGTCGTAAAAGGAAACAAAGCCGAAAGAAGAAACATAAAAATAGGCCGCGAAAACCCATCGTACTATGAGATATTGGAAGGCTTAAAAGAAGGAGAATCGGTCATTACGTCATCTTATACCGATTATAAAGATATTGAAGAATTATCGATTAATCGCGCTCAGTAGGAGTTCTTAGTCGCAGTTTTCAGTCGCAGTTCTCGGTCTCAGTCTCAGTCTCAGTTTACATTTCACAATTAACATTTCACAATACAAAGTTTCAATCATCAATCAAAAAATAGAATTAACAATAACTAAATTTTTAAAACTTATGATAACCATACAAAACCTAACCAAAGTTTTTAGAACAGAAGAAGTAGAAACAGCAGCTTTAAGCGGCATTTCTTTAGAGATAAAAAAAGGAGATTTTTTAACCATAATGGGACCTTCGGGTTGCGGAAAATCGACTTTACTGAATATCATCGGACTTTTGGACAGTGCATCAGGCGGGAGCTACAAATTACTAGATCAGGAAATGATTGGTTTAAAAGAGAAAGGAAGAGCAAATGTCCGCAAAGAAAACATTGGTTTTATTTTCCAGAATTTCAACCTGATCGACGAGCTTTCAGTTTATGACAATATCGAATTGCCTTTGATTTACAACAATGTAAAAGCTTCCGAGAGAAAACAAAAGATTGAGACTATTGCCGAGAAACTAAATATCTCACACCGTCTTAAACATTTCCCGCAACAACTTTCGGGAGGACAACAACAAAGAGTTGCCGTTGCAAGAGCGCTGGTAAATGATCCTAAGATTATCCTGGCCGATGAACCAACCGGAAACTTAGATAGTAAAAATGGTAATGAGGTGATGGAACTTTTAACCGATTTACATGCTAAAGGAGCTACCATTTTAATGGTTACCCACTCTGATTATGACGCTTCATTTTCGCAAAAAACGATTCATATGAAAGATGGTGTAATATTTTCTGAAAAATTCAATCAGCGTAATGTTGATGTTTTTATGGACGCTAAATAAAAATAAAATGATCAAATTTATTGTAACCGCAATCATAATCCTGATGGGATTTGTTTGCAAAATACTATCAACTCTATAAAGCCTGACCAATAGCAAAACCTGTAAGACTATTTTAAGAGCTACCATAACAACTATAAAAAATACAATATGATTTTTAACTGGTTTAAAATATTTATATACCATTTGAAGCAAAACAAATTGTTTTCGTTTTTAAATGTCCTGGGATTAAGCATTGGAATCTCCGGAGTAATTTTCGCCATTTTATACTGGAATAACGAAAATGCCTATGATCAATGGAATCCTGAAAAAGATAACGTCTATCAGGTTTTGAATAAAATTGGAGCAACAGGAGATACCTGGGCCTCCAGCAGTATTCCTTTCGGAAGAACCTGTAAAGCAACAATTCCCGAAATAGAATCGATCTGTTTTTTTAATTCCTGGTATAACAATGATATGATTAAATATCAGGGGCAAAAATTCTTTCATAAAAAAATTGCTGTTTCCGACAATGGCTTTTTTGATATGTTTCCGCTGCCTATCGTAAAAGGAGCCAAAACCAATATCCTGAAAGAAAAAAACAGTGTGGCATTATCAGAAGAAACAGCAAAACTACTTTTTAAGAACGAAGACCCGATTGGCAAATCAATTACCTATAATTACAAAGATTACACGGTAAAATCGGTTTATAAAATCATAGCGCCTTCAGCTTTTGAACCCAATTACGTTTTTAGCGGAGTTGCCCGTGATGGCGACGAGCAAAGTTGGGGTAACTTTAATTATGGCTTAATGATTAAAGTTAAAAAAGGAACTGATATTGCAACTGTTTTAAAGAAAATACAAAATGTAGATTACGTTAACCGAACTTTGAAAGATGCAAAAGCCAACGGACAGACTCCGGAACAGTATGTAAAAGAAAATGGACAGACAACTGTAATATTAGATAAATTAAGCGATACCCGTTTGCACGGTACAAAATCGTCACAGGGAGCAAATCTTCCGGAAGGAAAAGGAAATCTGCAATTGCTTTACATTATGGTCGGTCTCTCTATTTTGATTCTGGCGCTTTCTTTGGTGAACTATATCAATTTAGCGACAGCTTCAGCAATAAAACGCGCTAAGGAAGTGGGTGTTCGTAAGATTGTGGGAGCCACTAAAAAGCAGATCGTCCTTCAGTTTATTTTCGAAACCGCGATAATAGTAGTTTTAGCCATTATTTTTGCTCTGGCAATTGTAGAACTTTCTCTGCCGCACTACAATACTTTTTTGAAAAAATCCCTGACTATGAATGGTAGTGAATTTTACCTGCAGCTCCTTTTTATATTTGGATTAGTAATCGTTCTTGCAGGTGTTTTTCCTGCCGTTTACATCTCAAATTTCGAAACGCTTAAGGTTTTAAAAGGAAACTTCTCCAGAAGTAAAAGCGGTATCTGGATTCGAAATTCGATGCTTATTTTCCAGTTTGGTATTGCTGCTTTTTTTATTATTGGTGCCTTAATCGTGAATTCACAGGTAAGTTATATGATGAATAAAGATCTTGGTTTTAGTGGAGATCAGGTCATCAAAATTCCTTTTAATTATCAGGAATACGACAAGAAATTCCTTAAATATCAAACCACCAAACAAGAACTTTTAAAAATGCCGGGAGTTACCGATGTATCCACCTTTGCCGGTTCTTTTGGAAATAGCACCAACTCCAGTTCAGGATTTACACACAATAGTATTTTTGTTCAATCCCGAAATGTCGAAATGGATTTTGGCTTTTTGGATATGATGAAAATCAAAATCGTTCAGGGACGTGATTTGTCTCCAAAATTTGCTTCGGATACCATTGACAATTGGCTGGTAAACGAAACTCTTGTTAAAACATTAGGAATTAAAAATCCTATTAATACGGTTATAACATCGGGTTGGGGAAATGAAAAAGGAAACCTGAAATTTAAAATTGTTGGGGTTGTAAAGGATTTTCACATCACAGGATTACAGGATAAGGTTCCTCCAATGGTTTTCATCAATCTTAAAACTTTAAAGTGGAATAACTATGATAATATTTATGTAAAAGTTTCTCCTAATAATTTAGATCAAACCCTATCAAAACTAGACAAATTCTGGGCGAAAAACATCAATCAGGATTATCCTTTTGAATATGAATTTGTCAATAAAGGCTTTGCCCGAACCTATCAGGAGCAGGTAAAACAGAAAAACCTCTTTTTCATTTTAAATCTTGTGGTCATCATCATCGCCATTTTCGGATTGTTTGCTTTGGCTTCTTTCTCGATGGAACGAAGATTGAAAGAAATTGCCATTCGAAAAACATTAGGAGCAGAAACAGATGCTTTGTTAAAAGAACTATCCAGACAATATGTTGGCTTTTGTTTACTGGGATTTGTAATTGGCATCATTCCGGCATATATTTTGCTACAGAAATGGCTGGAAAACTTTGCCTTCCGAATTGGAGTGTCAATAATTCCATTTAGTATCGCTTTGGCCTCTCTGCTGGCTTTAACACTTATGATTGTGTTAGCAAAAGCCTATCAGGTAACCAAGATCGATATCTTAAAATATTTAAAATACGAATAAACTTGTAGACCATTTTTTTTAAAAACCCGCCCAATCATCATGATCGGGCGGGTTTCTTTTTTTATTTTGAAACAACAGAATCTGAATACAGTAACTTATCTAATTGTTTATCCCTGTCGTAAACATCCGGATAAAAACCAATTTCTCCGTCATCAGTTACCCAGGCTGTAAAATATCCTATGTAAATCGGGATTTTGGTTTTCAGCATACAGGTGGTTTCTTTTTCACCGCTCATGGCCTTATCTATTTTATCTACAGGCCAGTCCGGATTATCCTTTAAAATGGCAAGTGCCAGATTTTTTGCTTCTTTAACATTGATGCAGCCATGACTGAAAATACGTTTTTCAAAATCGAATAAGCTTTTGGCCGGAGTATCATGCAGGTAAATGTCATTTGGGTTTGGAAACATGAATTTAACCAGTCCGAGTGAGTTTTTAGGTCCCGGTTTTTGTCTTACGTTTCCTCCGTTCCATTCCATATTATGATCTGCCAGATAATTTTTATCTTCTGCCATTTTTAATTTCAGCTCATTTTTAATGATACTCTGCGGCACATACCAATACGGACTAAATACAATTCGATCCATATTACCGCTAAAGATCACCGTTTCGGTCATTCGGGTTCCCACAAAAACATCTGAAACAAGTTCGTATTTACCATTTTTTACATAAATCAGCCTAAAAGACGGGATGTTAACCATTACATACTCATTGGCCTTTGCTAATGCGGTCGGAATCCATCGGCATCGTTCCATATTTAACATGATGGTTTTAATGCGATTCCCAATTGGTTCATTCATTTGGTTAATGTGATCGCGGGTGATCGCATAATTCAATTTCAGTCCGTATCTTTTTTTATACTTTAAAACTCCGGCCATCATCTCTTCATCGTATACCGCTCTTTTAGAATCTTGTGGCAAATCGCCCACCACAAACAAACGCTGTCTGATTTGTTTGACCGCAACACCACTATCAAACGGTTTTAAGTCTTTATAATTTATGCTGTCGATATCAATTTTTGTCCATTGATTGTTTTTCTCAATGTTTCGGTATCTTTTCAACACCGCTCTAAGCTTGTAATATTGCCCAAATAAAAGAGTCTCGTCTTTGTTTAAACGGTCGGGATCTACCATAAGCGAGTCTAGTATTTTAGAATACGAAATGCTTTTGGCCGGAAGGAACCATCCTATTTTTTTTAGTGTCGCGGGATCAACTCCTGAATAAACATTGCTTGCATAAAACACATACATATTAGACAGCAAAAGCTCGGTGTCGATTTGAGGAAGATCATTCGTTACGTTCTCGTTAAAAACATCATCTACCAAATTCATATAAGGCATCGTAGCCTTAATTCCCTGTTCGTTGAGCAATCGAACCTTATGATACAGCAGCGCACCAAACTCGCTCACACTCTTATCATCGTACCAGATCGTCTTAAATTCCTTTTTCTTATACAGATCCAAAACGTCATTCTGGTATTTTTTCAGATTGGGATATTTTTTATAAAACTGGCCGATTGATTCTGCATCAACAATAGCTTTAAAGAAATACCTATTTGACGCAAAAACATTCTCAAGCTCCCTGACTTTATACTTTACATGGCTTTCTTTAGCAGAAGATTCAAAAGAAAACAGCAAAAAACTAACAGTAATGATTACAGATAAAGAAGTAAAATTTCGCATATTTTTCAGATTTAAATTTTAGAAAATAAACTTTATTCAAAAAATACCGAAAACCTATAATTTACCCAAAGGCAAGTTTTCAGATACTTTTTAGAATATTTAAAAATCGCAAATTTAGGGCACTCAAATATAGCTAAGATTATTGACATTTTAACGATCTTATTCTTAATTTTTCATCTGTTTGCTGGTACTGTTTTTTACATTTTTTTGCCTGTAAATACAATATGACCCATCCTTTTTTTCGTTCCGAAATCAAAAACAGTTCCTAAGAATCATTTTGAGCAATCTCAATATCAATAAATACAATTTAAAAAGGGTTTGAATCCGAACATAATCTGTTATCTTTGCAGTCTGAAATCAGTTTAAATAAATACAATACTTTAAATCGGTTTCAATCAATCGAAAATAGTCCATTAAAATGAAATTAGACAGAAAAGAAATTCTTAAAGCTCTAGAAACAATTACTATAGCGGGAGAAGGAAAAAATATGGTTGAAAGCGGCGCTGTTGCCAACGTCATTACTTTTGGTGATGAAGTTGTTGTTGATTTGGTGTTGCATACACCGGCAATGCATATCAAAAAAAGAGCCGAAGATGATATCAAAAAAACAATTCATGAATTGGTATCTCCTGAAGCAAAAATCAAAGTAAATATCAAAGTAGAAACTCCGGAGAAAAACGAAATTAAAGGTCGTGCTATCCCTGGAATCAAAAATATTATTGCGGTTGCTTCCGGTAAGGGAGGAGTTGGAAAATCAACTGTTACTGCAAATCTTGCTGTAACACTTGCCAAAATGGGCTTTTCGGTTGGGGTTCTTGATGCCGATATCTACGGACCATCAATGCCAATCATGTTTGATGTTGAAAACGAAAAACCGGTTTCGATTACTGTTGATGGGAAATCAAAAATGAAGCCTATTGAGAGTTATGAAATTAAAATACTTTCTATTGGTTTCTTTACAGCTCCAAGTCAGGCTGTGATCTGGAGAGGTCCGATGGCTGCAAAAGCGTTGAACCAAATGATTTTTGATGCTGATTGGGGAGAATTAGATTTTATGCTAATCGATTTGCCTCCGGGAACCGGAGACATCCACCTTTCGATCATGCAATCGTTACCAATTACAGGAGCTGTGGTAGTAAGTACGCCTCAGGCAGTGGCTTTGGCTGATGCTAAAAAGGGAGTAGCGATGTTCATGCAGGACAACATTAATGTACCTGTTTTGGGAATCATCGAGAACATGGCTTATTTTACACCAGCAGAATTACCTGACAATAAATATTATATCTTTGGACAAGAAGGAGCAAAAAATCTTGCCGAAGACTTAAATGTTCCTTTTTTAGGAGAAGTTCCAATTATACAATCTATTCGTGAAGCTGGTGATTACGGTCGTCCGGCTGCTTTGCAAACTGCTTCGGCAATCGAAACTGTTTTTGAAGAAATCACCCGAAATGTTGTACAGGAAACTGTAAACAGAAACGATAGCTTACCTGCAACCGAAGCCATAAAAATTACAACTATGGCAGGTTGTTCAGCAGTAAAAAAGAATTAATATAATGAGATAATGAGAAAATTAGATAATTAGATAATTGTTTACACTATCTAATTATCTAATTGACAAATTTTCTAATTGATAAAATTATGACAACAGAAGAATTAACAAGCAACGTATTATTGGCTCTTGACGAGATCAGACCTTTTTTAAATTCTGACGGAGGAGACATTACGCTTATTTCGATAGACGATGACAAACATGTTAAAGTTCGTCTTGAAGGAGCATGTATTAGCTGCAGTGTAAATCAGATGACCCTAAAAGCGGGAGTTGAGACAACTATAAAAAAATATGCACCGCAAATAGAAACTGTGGTGAATATAATGTAATAAAAACGCGATTTTTCTCAGCAGATCGATTTTGTCGATTTAACAAGAATAATAGCGCTTTGCATGGTTTGATTTGCAATTTCACAAAAAAATAGCATTAAATAAACGAGTTATTGCGTAATTAGCAAAAAATAATACAAATATTTAAGAGTTTTAGTTAAGGTATTGTGACATATTTATTTAAATTTGTCACATAACCCTTAAATCTTAAATTTTATGAAGAAGTATTACGCTCTTTTTTTATTATTATTTTGTGTTTCTGTAAACTATGCGCAACAAACCACTCAGACGCTAGTTGTTGATAAAGCCTGGCTAAATGAATCTGAAGAATGGTCGGATTTTAAATACGCCGGTCAGATCGTATTTTCGACTAACGCGAATGACGAAGAAGGAAGTCTTAGAATAGGAAACTATGATTTTCTGTTCGACATTTGTGGCGGAAAAGCAAAATTCTCCAACAAAGCGACTTATAGTGTTGCACAATTCTCACACCCGAGAAAAATATCTGTTACAACAGACAAACAAGGCGTGATGAATTCAACCTACGAAGGTACTTTAGTTTTTCAATCTGATAAAGACTACTATTCCGTAATTGCTATAGTTACCATACTGGAGAAAAACGGAAATACACTTGGTGTAAAAATGCACCTTAAAGAAGGCAGCAAAAAAGAATACGCATTTAGTATCAAAAACAGTTAATATAATTAAGGATTTTTTCACGTTATAAAATCCGAATCAGTAAAATTCCACTAATTAAAATGGATGTATTAATAAAGATTAAAGATCGAGAAGGAGTTATACACGAGTTACAAGCTCCAACTGATATGGCAATGAACATAATGGAGTTGTGCAAAGCATATGAGCTTCCTGTTGAAGGAACCTGTGGCGGAATGGCCATGTGTGCTTCCTGCCAATGTTATGTTTTAAATGATGTTGCGTTACCAGAAATGGGGGATGAAGAAGAAGCCATGCTGTCGGAAGCATTTTATGTTAAATCAAATAGCCGCTTAGGTTGTCAGATTCCAATTACTACTGAATTAGAAGGTCTGGAATTAGAACTAGCCCCGGAATATTAAAGCACAAAAAAAGCGAGAACTAAAATTCTCGCTTTTTTTTTATGACTGTTACCTTAACAAACCTGACAGGTTTTGAAAACCAGGTTTACTTTTTATTCTTTGATACTATTCGGATTAAAAGGTTCAAATTCTCTTTCAGAAAATGCTTCTGTAAGGATTCCTGACGAACACAGCCAGGTCATAGTCTCTTCAAGCGTATTCCCTGCTTTATAGATCATTTCACTATGCCTTGGCAGAATAAAGTATTCGCTTTTTAAAAGAATAATCTCGTCACCATCGTAGGTATCCCCAATTCTAACAGAACTCAGCACTTCCTCTTTAGTAAGTACCTCTTTTCCTTCGTCCCAGAACCAATACTCTGTTATGCGGCTTTTCCATCCTTCCAGCGTTAGTACAATCGTTTCAGGAAGATAAATCCTTACGTAAGTCCCGCCCAGGATTCCGCTTCCAAATTCTGAAACGTATGCTTTGTAATCTTCATCGAAAGTAATATTTAAGGTTTTCTCACAAGCCAGAATCTCTTCTTCATCGGCCACGAACAAATCGGTTTTATTGGTCTTGTAATTGGGTATTATTTTATAATTATCGAAGTTCATATCATTGCTATTTATAGTAGCTAATTTATGGTTTTTAATTGAAATTTACGCATCAAAAAAACCGCAACTGCAGTGCTGCAATTACGGTTTTCTCTTTATAACAATTTTATTTAATCTCTGTTTATACCAAACCGGCTGCAATTAAATATTCAGCGATTTGAATGGTGTTGGTTGCAGCTCCTTTTCTTAAGTTATCGGCAACAATCCATAGGTTCAATGTATTTGGCTGGCTTTCGTCACGACGAATTCTACCCACAAAAACATCATTTTTACCCTCTGCATACAATGGCATTGGATAGGTAAAAGTATCTAAATTATCCTGTACTACTACTCCATCAGTATTGTGTAGAATTTCACGAACTTCGTTTACATCGAAGTCATTGGTAAACTCAACATTTACTGCCTCGCTATGTCCGCCAACAACTGGCACACGAACCGCAGTAGCCGTTACTCTGATGGTGTTGTCTCCAAGAATCTTTTGAGTCTCACGAACCAATTTCATCTCTTCTTTAGTGTATCCGTTTTCTTCAAAACTGTCGCAATGTGGAATAGCATTTCTGTGAATTGGATATTTGTAAGCCAGTTCTCCTTGAACTCCTGCGTACTCATTTTCCAACTGTCTTACCGCTTTTACTCCAGTTCCGGTGATCGACTGATAAGTAGAAACGATAATTCTTTTAATATTGTATTTTCTGTGCAAAGGAGCCAAAGTCAACACCATTTGAATGGTTGAACAGTTTGGATTTGCAATAATTTTATCTTCTTTGGTTAAAGTCGAAGCATTGATTTCCGGAACTACTAATTTCTTAGTTGGGTCCATTCTCCATGCCGATGAATTATCAATAACAGTTGTTCCGGCTGCAGCAAATTTTGGTGCCCATTCCAGTGAAGTTTCTCCTCCGGCTGAAAAAACCGCAATATCAGCTTTCATATCAACTGCTGTTTGCAATCCTACCACTTTATATTTTGTTCCTTTGTATTCGATTTCTTTTCCTACTGATTTCTCAGAAGCTACAGGAATTAACTCGGTAACAGGAAAATTTCTTTCTGCTAAAACTCTAAGCATTACTTCGCCAACCATACCAGTGGCACCTACAACGGCTATTCTCATTTTTATATTTTTAGTATGAATTAATCTATTTCGTTATGCAAAAGTATACATAATAAAAGTCAAAACAACGCTCTTCACAAAAAATAACAAAATGTTACAAAACAAACAAAAACAAAAAAAACCGTCCCAATTAAGGAACGGTTAAGTTAGACTTAGTGTAGCGGAATTATTTTTTAAGCAAATCTCTAATTTGCGTAAGTAGCTCTTCTTGAGTTGGTCCGGCAGGTGCCGCAACCACAGGTTCTTTTTTCTTCGCTTTTTCAGCAGCTCTTAGTACAACAAATACAAAAAACGATATAATTACAAAATTAATTATCGCCTGAACCAAATTTCCATACGTAATTACTGCAGCCCCGGCAGCTTTAGCAGCAGCCAAATTTGGATACGCATTGCCATCCAGTGTAACAAATTTTTGAGTAAAATCAATTCCTCCTGTAAGTAAACCAACAAATGGCATAATAATATCGTCTACAGCAGAACCCACTATTTTTCCAAATGCACCACCAATAACGACAGCTGTCGCTAAACTAAGCACATCACCTTTTAGCAAAGAAGCTTTAAAATCTGCAAAAAATCCCATAATCGATTATTTTAGTTTATACTTAATTGATCTCGAAAATACACAATTTTCCTGACAATTTGTTAAGATTATCTAAAAAACACTCTTTTTACCCGTTGCGAGATGCTGGTCATGATTTCGTAGGGTATTGTTTTTAAAGCTGTTGCCATTTCGACAACCGTCGGATTTTCTCCAAAAATGATTACTGAATCTCCTTCTTTACAATCAATCTCGCTTACATCTACCATGA
This sequence comes from Flavobacterium sp., assembly GCA_023251135.1. GTDB lineage: Bacteria > Bacteroidota > Bacteroidia > Flavobacteriales > Flavobacteriaceae > Flavobacterium. The sequence continues at coordinate 88,312 of JAHEZJ010000001.1, forward strand.
GCATGTCCATACAAACACTTCCTAAAATGAAGGCTTTTTGATTCTTAATCACCACATAACCTACCTGATTGCCCCATAAGCGTGAAATTCCGTCGGCATAACCAATAGGAATTGTAGCGACTCTGGTTTCTTTTTGTGCCATAAAACGGCGTCCGTAACCCACACTATCTCCTGTCGGAATGGTTCGCACCTGAGAAATAATCGATTTTAAAGTTCCCACATTTTCGAGGTACTTCTGCTCGGCCGGATCGTTGGATACACCGTACAAACCAATTCCCAAACGCACCATATTGTATTGTGCATCCGGAAAGTTACTTATTCCGGAAGTGTTCAGAATATGGCGAATAGGGTTAATATTTAGGGCCGTAATTAATTTTACCGACAAGGTCTCAAACAAACGAATCTGAGATCTCACAAAATCAAAATGTTTTTCCTCATCGCTTGTTGCCAAATGCGACAGCACACTTTTTACTTTTACGGTCGAGTTTCCTCTCAGGGTTTCAATTAATTCGTTTAAAGTATCTTCTTCAAAACCCAGACGGTGCATTCCGGTGTCCAGTTTGATGTGAATCGGAAAGTCTTTTAAATTCTTTTCTCTGGCAATTTTCAAAAAGGCTTTTAGTCCCTTAACACTATAAATTTCGGGCTCTAAATGGTATTGTATAATCGAAGGAAAGCTAGTAGATTCCGGATTCAGAACCATGATTGGCAGTTTTATTCCGCCGTTTTTAAGTGAAATCCCTTCATCGGCAAATGCCACTCCCAAATAATCTACCTTGTGATGTTCGAGCAATTTGCCAATTTCCAATCCTCCGTTTCCATAACCAAAAGCCTTGACCATGACCATCAGCTTCACACCGGAAGCTAATTTTGATTTATAATAATTGAGGTTGTGACTAATCGAATTCAGGTTAATCTCCAGTATCGTTTCATGGGTTTTCTCTTCCAGCAGGGACACAATTTCTTCAAACTGAAACGACCTCGCTCCTTTGATTAAGATGGTTTCATTTTCAAAGTTCAGACTCTCAATTTGCGCAATAAATTCGGCTGTATTCTGAAAAGTGGTACAATTCGAAAATTTAGAGGCAAAGGAAGAAATGGTTGCTCCGATTGCTATTACGCGGTTTATTTTATTGTCTGCTATTAACTGTGCTACTTTTGTATACAACTCTTCATTAGAAAATCCACTTTGAAAAATATCCGACAGTATAACCGTTTTTGAAGCGTTTTTTTTCTGTTGGCTTTCTAAAAAGTCCAATGCAATTTTAAGCGACTGAAAGTCTGAACTATAACTGTCGTCGATAATACTGCAATTGTTGATTCCGTTTTTAACCTCAAGACGCATTTGTACCGGATACAAATTTTGAAATCGGTTTTGAATGGTTTCCGCATCGTACTTCAGGTAAAGCATAACCAACAAGCAAGAGATCGCATTTTCGATGGAGGCAGAATCACTGAATGGGATTTCCAAATCGAAAACTTCATTCCCGTAACGGGCCTGAATACTCGTTGTTTCGTCTTCATTAACCCGCTTCACCACAAAAACATCTGCCGATTCCTCGGTAAAACTCCATGAAAAAAGTACTCTTTCGGGTAAAACATATTCCTGCTCTAGTTTCGCCAGACAGGCATCTACAAGCTTGTTCTTCTGATAGATAATAACGGCCGAATTCTTAAATAACAGTAATTTTTGATCGATTTTTTCTTCCAGATTTTTAAATCCTTCATCGTGTGCCGAACCAATGCTCGTTAAAACTCCAATATTGGGCTTAATGATTCTTTCGAGTTTCTCCATTTCATTGACCGTCGATATTCCGGCTTCGAAAATACCCAGGTTATGTTTTTCGTTAATCGCAATTACAGACAACGGAACACCCACCTGAGAGTTGTAACTTTTAGGGCTTCGGATAATATTATAGTCCGGGCTCAACAGGAAATTCAGCCATTCCTTTACGATCGTTTTACCGTTACTTCCGGTCAATCCGATAATAGGAAAGGTAAACAGCTTGCGATAATAACCCGCAAATTCCTGTAAAGCCTGTAAGGTATTTTTGACCACTAAAAAACTAGCTTTGCCCTTTACATTCTCCGGAATATACTGTACCACAAAGTTCTTAACTCCTTTTTCTATAAGTTCTTCTATATACAAATGAGCATCATTATTAACCCCTGACAAGGCAATAAACAAAGTTTTAGAACCGTTTTGTAGAGAACGGCTGTCGATCGAAATGTGATCAACGAAAACATCAGAATCTGAACCCATCCATTCGGCTTCAAGAACCGGAATCAGGCTTTTTATATTTATGCTCATTAAGATTTTCTTTTTGTCAAATTTAAAAAAAGGTTTGCCAGCAAAATCACAAATTTTCACTAATTATTTATGGTGATTTTTGCCACAGATTACTAAAAAGAAGTTTGCCGCGAATGGCACGAATTAGTACTAATTCTTTGTGTGTTTTTGCCACGAATTGCACAAATTTTCGCTAATTCTTTGCGGTTACTTTGGCCACAGATTAAAAAAGATTTTCGCAGATTTTTTCTTATTCAATAGATCGATCTGCCTGAAACAAATACCTGTCGCATTTAAAAAATAGGGCGCAAGTTAAAATTTGTGCTAATTTGTACAATTCGTGACAAAAAAACATTATTTGTTTATATTTGCTTAACACCACTAAATACAACGTTTTGAAAAGAATTCTGCCTACATTCTCCTATATCTTACATCCTATTTTCATATCGATGTATGCCACCCTGTTTTACCTTTTTTGCAAGCAGGATCTCTTTAGTACTCAGGAAAAATATTATGTGTTGTTTCAGATTCTGATCATCACTATTCTGGTGCCCATACTGTTCTATCTTTTGCTTCGTTCGACAGGACATGTAAATTCGGTTATGGTTCACGAAACCTCACAACGCAAAATCCCTTTAATTTTACAGTGTTTTTTATATATTTTACTGGTCAAAAGAAGCATTATCATTACCCGATATCCTGAATTGCATTTCTTCTTTTTGGGTGCTTTGTTTAGTACTATTTTGGCTTTGATTTGCTCCTTGTTTAAAATAAAAGCAAGTTTACACATGATGGCCATCAGCGGATTCGCCATTTTTGTGATTGGGCTAAACATACATCTTCAGATGCAAAACCCTTACTGGAGTGCTTTCCTGATTTTAATGACGGGAATCGTTGCTTCTTCACGCTTAGAAATGGAAGCCCACTCGCCTAACGAACTGGTAATAGGAACTTTTATTGGAATTTTACCGCAGCTGTTGTTTTTGTATTTGTGGTTATAAAATGTAGAATATCAATCCGGCATTAAGCGTTCTTACGTTAATATTTTGTCCGGAAACCGTTGTTACGTCTTTAAACAAAGGACTTAATCCATAATTGAGATAAAGGTTCCAGGTGTTATACCCTACAGCCAGATATACGCTGTATTGCAATTTGTTTATATCCGGATTGTTCGAAATTTTAAACGTTTCTTCCCCGGTATCTAAAATAGATTTGTTAGAGAATACATAGCTCACTTTAAATCCGCTATAGATTCTCCAGAATTTAGTACTTTCATAAGTCGAATTTCTCCAGCGAAATTCTATTGGCAAATCAACCGAATATTGTTTGTATCTGTTGGACGAAATATCATTATAATCCGTTACTTCATAGGTCAAAGCTCCATCTGCCCCTTTGGCGATGGTCAGGTTTTGATTATAATTCTGATAACTCAAACCCAAACCTGTAGCAATGGCAACGGTTCTGCTTTTATTGACTGGCATGTCACGCAGGAAACCGGCAGAAAGTCCGGCAGAAAATTTATTCTGTTTAAGTCCCTGCGGAATCTTTGTCAGAAGATTATAGGTAACCGAAAAATAAAACTGATCTTCCCGATACAAAGAATCGATTTTAACCACTGGCTTCACTTCTGGCTTTACCTCCGGTTTAACTTCCTGGGCAAAAGAATTAAAAAACGATACTAAAAACAAACAACTAAAAAGTAATCGCATATCGTATTTTGGTTTTAAAGAGTTTTTCAAGTAAACGTTTTTTAGGAGAGTTTTATTTCAATTACAAATATAATATAATGCTAGTTCAGGATACAATTTGAATGTCATTATTCGCTTTTCGATTCCGAAAAAATGCTTTTTCTAAACTTTTTTCAATGAATCGTTAACAGAATCTAAAAAATAAATCTATTTTTCTCCTTTCTTTTATACCTTTGTCCTTGATGAAAAGAAAACAACTCATACTAAGTGTTTCTTTGGCCCTGATGGTATTGTTCTCAATATTCTTTCAGTCCATACACAGTTATGAGCATATTGTAAAGCAGCTTTCAGAAAAACAATGCCACCACGATTACAATGATCCAAGTGGTGAAATAACGCATCAGCACCATAATTATGACTTATGTTATGTTTGTCATTTTGCTTTTGGCAGTTATGTTGTTCCCGAAGAAATGGCACTTCAGTTTCACCATTTCGATAACGAAATTCCCTATTTCTTTACGCTTTCCGAAAGAATCTTTTCATTTTCAGAAAGTGCCTATTTATTACGCGGACCTCCACAAGCTATAGTTTCCTAAAATTTCGAAATACACGAAATCAATTCTAAATCTTTTTATCTAATTCTAAAAAATTAGTGAATTTCCCCATCCTGAAACTTTCAGGATCGGCAAGTTTTACTATTCATTTTAGTTTCTGATGGAGAGGCAAATTCAATTAACTATAGCATCATTTTCAAATGAAAAAACTAATATTAGCCCTTATTTTAGGGTTTACGGGCATCCTTTCTGCCCAAAATTCGGTGTCGGGAACTGTAATTGATCTTCAAAACAAACCCTTAGCCGGCGTATCTGTTTATGCAGCTGAACTACACAAAGGAACTACAACAGATGAAAACGGAAAATATGAATTTAAGAATCTCCCAAACGGCAGTTTCCGACTTTCTTTTACCATAATAGGTTATACAACACAAAGCAAAACAATTGCTAAACTACTTAAGGAAAACACCTTAGACATTACCCTTACTGAATCTGTTTTTGAAATGGATGAAGTGGTGGTGTCAACACCTTTCAACAAACTGCAATCGCAAAACGTAATGAAAGTGGAACACGAAAGCATTAAAACATTACAGCAAAAAGGAACTTCCACTTTAATTGAAGGTTTGGCTACTATTCCCGGAGTTTCTCAAATTTCTACCGGAACTTCGATTGGAAAACCGGTGATTAGAGGTTTAAGCGGAAATCGCGTTTTGGTGTATTCTCAGGGAGTTCGTATCGAAAATCAACAATTTGGTGACGAACACGGACTGGGTCTTAATGATGCCGGAATAGAAAGTGTTGAAGTCATCAAAGGACCTGCCTCTTTATTGTATGGCTCTGATGCCTTAGGTGGTGTCTTGTATTTTAATCCGGAGAAATTTGCCGATGCCAATACGTTTAAAGCTAATTTCAGTCAAAAATATTTTACGAATACACAAGGAAGCAATTCTTCTATTGGACTAAAAACCTCAACGGACAACTGGAAATTTTTAGCCAGAGGAAGTTTCAACACGCACTCTGATTACAAAATTGCCGATGGTGACCGCGTAACCAATTCCCGCTATAACGAAACCGATTTTAAAACCGGAGTTGGGTACAGCAATTCTAGTTTTTCAAGTGTTTTACGATACAATTACAACAAGTTAGACATTGGAATTCCGGAAGAAGGAATCGCAGAACAATCGTCAAGCAAAAATACAATGTTCCCAAGACAAGGCATCTTCAATCATTTATTAAGTTTGAACAATGTGATTTTCTTTCAAAACTCAAAACTGGATGTTGATTTAGGCTATATCGCTAATGACAGAAGCGAATTTGAAGACAGCAACAACGCTTCTCTTCACATGAAACTGAACACTCTTAATTACAATGTCAAATATCATTTCCCGAAATTCGGTAAAATCGAAACTATTGTTGGCGTTCAGGGAATGCACCAGACCAATAAAAATTCAGGAGAAGAATATTTAATTCCGGACGCAACTACCAATGATTTCGGTGCTTTTGGAACTGCAAATTACGAATGGAACAACAACGTTTTACAAGCCGGACTGCGTTTCGACAACCGAAAAGTAACTTCTGAAGCACACGGAACTGAAGGCGAAGAAGGTTATTTTCAGCCTTTAGACCGATCATTTGACAGCTTTAATGCTTCGTTAGGATATAAAACAAAGCTTGCCGAGCCGCTAACGCTTCGATTGAATGTGGCTACGGGATTCAGAGCTCCAAATTTAGCCGAGCTAACATCAAACGGAGTTCATGAAGGAACAAACCGCTACGAAATTGGAAACGGCAATTTGAAAACCGAACAAAACGTTCAAACAGATTTAAACCTGGAATACAAGAACACTCATTTTGAATTTTTCATCAACGGATTTTACAATCACGTAAACAACTATATCTACACTTCTCCAACCGGTGAGGTACGCGATGAGAATGATGTTTTTGCTTATGTTCAGAACAATGCCAAATTATACGGAGGTGAAGCAGGATTGCACTTTCACCCGCACCCACTGGATTGGTTGCATTTTGAAACCAGTTTTGAAACCGTTACCGGTAAAAAACAAAACAATGATTACCTGCCTTTAATTCCTGCCAACAACTGGAACAATACTTTAAGAACAGAGTTCAAAATTAAAGACTGGTTTGAAGAAGGGTATGCTTCTTTAAACGTTTCTTCGACTTTTAGTCAGGATAAAGTAAGTGGTTTTGAGACTGCTTCAAAAGGGTACACTTTGGTGAATTTAGGTTTTGGCGGAACAGTAAAATTAGGCAAACATGCTTTTGATGTTAACCTGAACGGAAACAATTTATTTGATAAAAAATACATTGCGCACCTATCCAGACTAAAAACGGACGGTATTCCGAATATCGGACGAAATATTGTACTTGGAGTTAACTTCAATCTGTAACATTTTTAAACCCTATGCGACCTATAGCTTAAATCAGTTAAATCCTGACTAAGTAAGCTTATATACCGCATAGGGTTTAACTTTTTATCCTTATTATTTCACAACAAAAAGGCTATTTTTGCTATAACTGTTAAACACAAATTATGAAAAAAACATTTCTTCTAATGGCAATCACAACTGCAGGGATTTCATTCGGGCAAAACAAAATCCAATATCCCGAAACTAAAAAAGGCGAAACTGTTGATGTGTATTTTGACACTAAAGTAAGCGATCCATATCGTTGGCTTGAAGATGACAAATCAGCTGAAACAGGAGCTTGGGTAAAGGCTCAAAACGAGGTAACTTACGGTTATTTAGATAAAATTCCATTCCGCGACGAACTTAAGAAACGCATGGAAAAATTATGGAACTACGAGAAAATCAGTGCTCCATTTGTTGAAGGAAAATTTACGTATTATTCTAAAAACAACGGACTTCAGAATCAATCTGTAGTATATAGAAAAGGGAAAGACGGTAAAGAAGAGGTTTTCTTAGATCCGAATACTTTTTCTAAAGACGGAACAACTTCTCTAGGTGGATTAAATTTCTCTAAAGACGGCTCAAAAGCTGCTTATGCTATTTCTGAAGGAGGAAGCGACTGGAGAAAAGTAATCATCATCGATGCGATCTCTAAAAAAGTTTTAGAAGATACTTTGGTGGATGTAAAATTCAGCGGCGTTTCATGGCATGGCAACAGTGGGTTTTACTACTCTAGTTACGACAAACCAAAAGGAAGCGAATTATCTGCAAAAACCGATCAGCACAAATTGTATTTCCACAAACTGGGAACTTCTCAAAAAGAAGACAAAGTGATTTACGGAGCCGATCAAAAACGTAGATATATTGGTGGTTACGTTACTGAAGATGATAAATATCTGGTAATTTCTGCTGCCAATTCTACTTACGGAAATGAGTTATTCATTAAAGACTTAACGAAAGCGAATAGCCCGATTGTAACTATTGTAGACAATTTTAACAGCAGCAATCAGATTATCGAGAATGAAGGAACTAAATTGTTTATCGAAACAGATTTAAACGCACCAAACACGCGTGTGGTTACCGTTGATGTAAGCAATCCGAAACCTGAAAACTGGAAAGATTTTATTAAAGAAACGAAAGACATCCTGTCTCCTTCAACAGGTGGAGGATTCTTCTTTGCCAATTACACTAAAGATGCCGTTTCGTTTGTACAACAGTACGATTACAGCGGAAAATTAATCCGTGAAATCAAACTTCCGGCAGTAGGAACTGCGGGAGGATTTGGAGGAAAAAAGGACGAGAAAACGTTATACTACAGCTTTACAAACTATACAACTCCGGGAACAATTTATTCTTTTGAACCAAAATCTGGTAAGTCAGAAGTATATCAAAAACCAAAAGTTGATTTCAAAAGCGAGGATTACGAATCAAAACAAGTATTCTATACGTCAAAAGACGGAACAAAAATCCCGATGATTATCACGTATAAAAAAGGACTAAAATTAGACGGTAAAAACCCAACCATCCTTTATGGATATGGTGGATTCAACGTTAGCTTAACGCCAAGTTTCAGTATTGCAAATGCCGTTTGGTTAGAAAACGGAGGTGTTTATGCTGTTGCCAATTTAAGAGGTGGTGGTGAATATGGTAAAAAATGGCACGATGCCGGAACTAAATTGCAAAAGCAAAATGTGTTTGACGACTTTATTGCTGCAGGTGAATATTTGATTGCACAAAAATACACTTCTTCTGACTTCCTTGCTATTCGCGGAGGTTCTAACGGAGGTTTGTTAGTTGGAGCAACTATGACACAACGTCCTGATTTAATGAAAGTAGCTTTACCGGCTGTTGGTGTAATGGATATGTTACGTTACCATACTTTTACTGCTGGTGCAGGTTGGGCTTACGATTACGGAACGTCACAGGATAACAAAGAAATGTTTGAATACCTTAAAGGATACTCTCCGGTACAAAACGTAAAAAAAGGCGTTCAGTACCCTGCAACTATGGTAACAACCGGTGATCACGATGACCGTGTAGTTCCTGCACACAGTTTTAAATTTGCTTCGGAATTGCAAGAGAAACAAACAGGAAACAATCCGGTTTTAATTCGTATTGACGTAAAAGCGGGTCACGGGGCAGGAAAATCTGTTGCTGCAACAATTCAGGAAAGCGTAGACATCCAGGCGTTTACACTTTACAATATGGGCTTTAAAGCTTTACCTAAAAAGTAATACTTTAAGCTAAGTTTTTTTAGCCACGAATTCACGAATTATTTTGTGAGTTCGTGGCTTTATTTTTTTTTGCCACAGATTAAACGGATGATTATGATTTTTAATCTTTGAGAATCATCTTAATCCGTGGCTAACTTTATAATCTGCTGAAAAAAAATCGTGTAATTCATGGCAAACTTTTTAAATTTGAAAGAACTAAAAAACTAGAAAAATGAAAATTGTAAAATGGGGAATTATAGGCTGTGGTAATGTAACTGAAGTTAAAAGCGGTCCTGCTTTTCAAAAAGCTTCCAATTCGGCTTTAGTTGCTGTGATGCGCAGGGATGCAGCTCTGGCTGAAGATTACGCCAAACGTCATAATGTCCCTAAATGGTATTCCAACGCCATCGATTTAATTAACGACCCTGAAGTTGATGCCGTTTATATTGCGACACCTCCATCATCTCATAAAGAATATACCATTTTATGCGCCAAAGCCGGAAAACCTGTTTATGTGGAAAAACCAATGGCCTTGAATTTTGAAGAATGCAATGAAATGATCCGTGTTTGTAAAGAACACAATGTACCATTATTTGTTGCCTACTATAGAAGACGCCTTCCAAGATTCTTAAAAATAAAAGAACTAATCGACCAAAACAAAATTGGAACCGTCAGACATGTCAATTGCGTTTTATACCATTCGTTTGAAAAGCGTTATGACGATGAAATCAATTTGCCCTGGACCGTTTTACCGCACATTTCCGGTGGCGGAATATTTGTTGATTTGGCTTGCCACACTTTAGATTTTCTTGACTTTGTGTTTGGACCTATAAAATCAGTTCGCGGACATGCCAGCTCACAACTCAAAGCCTATCCGGCAGAAGATTCGGTTTCTATGTCTTTTTTATTCGAGAACGGAATTCACGGAACCGGTTTGTGGAATTTTGCCAGTTTTGAACGTTATGACAATACCGATATTGTAGGCGATAAAGGGAAAATTTCATTCTCTACTTTCGGGAATGACCCCATTCATATTCAATATACAAATGGTGAAAAAGAAAGTATCACAATCGAAAATCCGCTTCACATTCAACTGCCGCTTGTTGAAACCGTGGTTGCCGAAATTTTAGGCAAAGAGGATTTTTCTCCATCAAAAGGAACAACAGCAGCAAGAACCACCTGGGTAATCGATGAAGTTTTAAAGGAATTCAGAAACTCAAAATAAAGGACTCGCAGCTTTGCTTCACGCAGATTTTCGCAGCTTTTTTCTTTTCAAGACAATCTTGTCATTTCGACGTAAGGAGAAATCACATTCGCAGCTCACCAAAGATTGGCGATTTTCTATGCACCGCACCTTGTGTCATTTCGACGTAAGGAGAAATCACACTAGCAGCTCACCAAAGATTGGCGATTTTCCATGCGGAGTTTCTTGTGTGATTTCTCATTTCGTCGAAATGACAAAAAACAAGAGAAACGACAAGAAACAAAAGAAATAACAAGAAACAAAAAAAGAGGATATTCGTAACGAATATCCTCTTTTTTTAAAAAACTAAAAAACTTTTATAAAATTTATAGGCTGTATTTAAGACCTAAAGTCAATCCTAAACCTGAAATTCCAACGTAAGAACTTAATTCGTTCATTGGTTTAGTAGAATCGTATCCTGCTGCATTATATTCTTTATTATTAGAACTTCCGTCTAAATGATCTACATATTTAGTATGAATTGCAGAATATGAAGCCGTTCTGAAAGCAGTAGTTTCATTTAATTTATCTACACCATTTTCAGTATAAATTGTAGTTTCTTTCGTTTTTCCGTGTACAGTAAAGTTACGGTACTCTAATTCAGCGAAAGCAGAAATGTGTTTTCCTAATTTATAAGAAGTTCCTAAAGATGCCATAAATCCAAGTGTTGGATTTGGTTTAACAACATCTTTTGAGAATGCATTTGTTGAAGCAACTTGATTAGCTCCTACAAACGTAGAATATTGTCTGTCTGTTTTAATATCTAATGTACCATGAACCGGAACAATAACTCCAACTTTAGTATACGGTTCAAAACCATGAGATTCTCCTAAAAACATTACAATTGCCGGTGCTAAATCAAATGCTTTGATTTCACCATTTGCTGTAAAACTTACATAAGTAGCTGCCGGGCTAACAGCTGGGTTATATGAAATAAGTCTGTTTGTTGTTTGAGACATTGTTTTTTCATTACTAACATAGTAGTTTGCTGACATCTCAACTCCTAAACGTGCTGAAAATCTATAACCAGCAGTAACTCCACTTCTGAAACCTTGTCCAAAAGATCCTGTAACACTTTCTCTTGATGCTAATTTATTATTTGCTAAAGTACCTGCATAAACATCTCTGTTTGGCAATTGACCTCCAACAACAGGAAATTCTGTCGAAGCAGTTTGATTAAAATAAGATCCTCCTAATTTAAAATACCAGCTTTCTGGTTTATCCGCTTTTTCTGTTTGCGCCATTGTGGCCATAGAGCAAACTAATAATCCTAATAAAAATAGGTTCTTTTTCATAATTTTGATTAAATTAATTTTTACAAACATAGATTATTTTAACATAATCCTGCCGTTTGCAATGTTAGACTTGGAACGAAATCGTTGTAATTTTGAGCAATATTACTAAAAAACTATTATGCATGCATAATTTTAACTTAAAAAAAATGCATTCTTTTAAATTTTAACTGTTAAAATTTAATTTAGCTTAAAATTGATCTGCATTTTTTCCAATTCCATCAATAACTCAGTTGAGATTTTAACTTTTAACCTGCGGCTTGGCATCGTTAATTTGGTCACGACCTTTATTTCTTCGACTTCGTTTACTTCTTGAATTTTTGTTTCTTCAATACCATCTTCCCGATCATTTTCTTCTACAAAAACAGCATCTTCCGTTTCTTCAAAATCTGTTGGCGTTTCGACCTCAACCAGTCGCTTTACTTTTTCTAATTCCATGATCTCAAAAGTCACTGAATTATCGCCTTTGTTTTCACTAAACAAATGACTTAATCTATGAATAAATTCTGCCCCCAGATCTTTTATGTTCAATAACAAAATCAACTTTTTAGCAAAAGCTTCCAGAATATCCTGCAATTGTCTTATCTCGACAAACTGCATTCTTGGATCCGATTTTTTACCGGTGTCATGATTGACCCAGCCGTCTTTTATTAATATTTTGATGAAAGCAAAATTATTCTGAATCAGGAAATGGCGGAATTTTAAATATTCTTCACCAAAAATCTTGAACTCATAACTTTCGTCATAACCTTCTAAGTTAAATACTGCCCAGCCCTTTCCGTTTTTGGCCACACGATGCTGAACATTGTTTATGATTCCGGCAAAATTTAAATTTTTACCCACAAATTCGTTCATGCTTTTCAGAGATTCTAGCCGGTTATTGCAGAAGTATTTCATCTCGAATCTAAAATCGTCGAGCGGATGTCCTGAAATATAAATTCCAACTACTTCTTTTTCCTTTGCCAGTTTCTCCATAGTACTCCAGTCTTCACATGGTGGCACTACAGGTTCGGCAATCTGCACTTCACTGGCTTCTCCAAATAAACTTACCTGTGACGAGTTTTCGTTTTCCTGAAATTTCGATCCGTAACGCATCGCTTTTTCATAAAACGTAATTCCGTCGCCATCATCATGAAAATACTGTGCTCTTGTTGTTCCTTCAAAGGAATCGAAACCTCCTGCCAGAGCCAGGTTTTCAATTGCTTTTTTATTAGCAGCACGCAAATCAATACGCTTGGCCAAATCAAAAATCGATTTGTATCGTCCGTCTTTTCTGTTTTCTACAATAGTTGCAACGGCTCCGGAACCTACTCCTTTAATAGCACCCATTCCAAAACGAACCGCGTATTCATCATTTACGGTAAATTTATAGTAGGATTCGTTTACGTCCGGCCCTAAAACCTGTAAGCCCATTCGTTTACATTCTTCCATAAAAAACGACACTTGTTTGATATCGTTCATGTTATTCGAAAGAACTGCCGCCATATATTCTGCGGGATAATGCGCTTTTAAATAAGCGGTCTGATAAGCAATCCAGGCATAACAAGTCGAGTGCGATTTGTTGAAGGCGTAACTCGCAAAGGCCTCCCAGTCTTTCCAGATTTTCTCCAGAACTTTGGCATCATGACCTTTTTTTGCCGCCTGCTCCACAAATTTAGGCTTCATCTTGTCCAGTACGTCCTTTTGTTTCTTACCCATCGCCTTACGCAAAACGTCGGCCTCACCTTTTGTAAAGTCAGCCAGCGATTGCGACAAAAGCATTACCTGCTCTTGATAAACCGTAATTCCATAGGTTTCTCCTAAATATTCTTCACAGGCATCTAAATCGTATTTGATTTCCTCTTCTCCATTTTTTCTTCGAACGAAAGACGGAATATACTCCAAAGGTCCCGGACGATATAGGGCATTCATCGCAATTAAATCTCCAAAAACCGTAGGTTTCAGATCCTTCATGTACTTCTGCATTCCGGGCGACTCGTATTGGAAGATTCCAACCGTTTCTCCTCTTTGGAACAGTGCATAAGTCTCCACATCATCAATTGGGAATGTATCGGGATCCAGATCAATTCCGTTTCTATATTTTACCAGTTTAACGGTATCTTTTATCAGGGTAAGGGTCTTCAGACCCAGGAAGTCCATCTTCAGCAATCCTGCACTTTCTGCTACCGAGTTATCAAACTGGGTCACATACAAATCAGAATCTTTTGCTGTGGTAACGGGAACGAAATTCGTAATATCCGATGGCGTAATGATTACACCACAGGCGTGAATTCCGGTATTTCGCATCGATCCTTCAAGAATTTTTGCCTGTTGAATGGTTTCTCCCGCCAAATCATCTTCATTGGCAATGGCGATTAATTCTTTTACATTGTCGTATTCATCAGAACGAAGTGCTTTTTTAACTTCATCCTCGCTTTCTGAAATAAAACGCGCTAAATTCCATTTGGAAGGCATCATTGCCGGAATCAGTTTTGCAATTCTATCGGCTTCAAACAATGGCAAATCCAGTACACGAGCCGTATCACGAATCGCAGATTTGGTTGCCATTTTACCATAAGTAATAATTTGCGCTACCTGATTCTGACCGTATTTATTAATTACGTAGTCCATAACACGGCCACGACCCTCGTCATCAAAATCGATATCAATATCGGGCATCGATACACGATCCGGATTTAAGAAACGCTCAAAAAGCAAATCATACTTAATCGGGTCAATATTGGTAATTCCTAAACAATACGCCACCGCAGAACCGGCAGCAGATCCACGACCGGGACCAACCGAAACGTCCATATTTCTGGCTTCGGCGATGAAATCCTGAACGATCAAAAAGTAACCCGGATATCCGGAGTTCGAAATGGTCAAAAGCTCAAAATCCAAACGTTCCTGAATAGACTCTGTAATTTCGCCGTATCGTTTTTTTGCACCCACCATAGTAAGATGGCGCAAATATTTGTTCTCCCCTCTAACACCTCCGTCGGCTTCATCTTCGGCCACCACAAATTCTTCCGGAATATCAAATTTAGGAAGCAATACATCGCGATAAAGCGAGTACCCCTCCACTTTGTCTATGATTTCCTGAATGTTAATAATTGCATCCGGCAAATCGGTAAAGAGCTTTTTCATCTCTTCTCCCGACTTGTAGTAGTACTCCTGATTTGGCAATCCGTAACGATATCCACGGCCACGGCCAATTGGCGTCGCTTGTTTTTCACCATCTTTTACACACAGCAAAATGTCGTGGGCGTTGGCGTCTTCCTTATTTAAATAGTAAGTATTATTGGTGGCAATTAATTTGACATCGTGTTTTTTAGAAAATTCAATCAGTGTTTTGTTTACACGGTTTTCATCTTCCTGATTGTGACGCATCACTTCCAGATAAAAATCATCCCCAAATTGTTCTTTCCACCAAATCAAAGCTTCTTCGGCCTGGTTTTCACCAATATTCAGAATTTTACTCGGAATCTCTCCGTATAAATTCCCCGACAACACCATGATGTCTTCTTTGTATTTTTCAATAATGGTGCGGTCAATCCTCGGAACATAATAAAATCCGTTGGTAAAGGCAATCGACGACATTTTGGCCAGATTGTGATAACCGTTTTTAATTTTGGCTAATAATACAACCTGATTACCATTGTCTTTTTTACTTTTATCCAGGTGGTTCTCACAAACATTAAATTCGCAGCCCACAATCGGTTTTATCTCTGTTTCCGTAGGCTCTTCACCTGCTTCTACCAAAGCTTTGTTTTTGGCTGATGCCCCTTTATTGTGATTCATAACGGCGCTCACAAAATGAAAAGCTCCCATCATGTTTCCGGTATCGGTCATGGCAACAGCCGGCATTCCATTTTTAGCAGTAGCCGCAACGATATTTCCAATTCCTATCGTTGATTGCAATACCGAAAACTGCGTATGATTGTGCAAATGCGCATATTTTGCTGCTTTAAAATCTTCTCTGTCAGAATGCGAAACGGTAGGTTCTTTTCCAACAGATTCTAAAGCCTTTAACTGCTCTCTGATTTTATCCGAAGCAGCCTTTAAATTGATATGTTTTAATCCAATTAACGGAAATTCCTGTGGATTTCTGTTTTGAAATTCCTTGAAATAATCTTTAGGAACATCCAGCTCTTCTTTGGTAAAAACTTCTCTTCTGATTAATTCGAGGAAACAACGCGTAGTTGCCTCAACGTCGGCAGTTGCGTTGTGCGCTTCTGCGAAAGGTTTATTAAAAAGAAAGCTGTGTAACTCAGTTAAGGTTGGTAACTTAAACTTACCTCCACGACCTCCCGGAAGCTGCAATAACGAAGCCGTAACCTCGGTACAGGTATCCAGAACCGGCATCGAACTCATAGGAGAATCCACACCCATTCTGTGGAATTCGGCCCCCATAATATTAACGTCAAAACCTAAATTCTGACCCACAATAAACTTGGTTTTACTTAAAGCAATATTGAATTTTTCCAAAACCTCAGCCAGGGAGATTCCGTCGGCATCAGCCAATTCTGTCGAAATTCCGTGAATACGTTCTGCATCGTACGGAATATTAAATCCGTCAGGCTTCACCAGGTAATCCTGATGTTCTATCAGCTGCCCCATTTCGTCATGAAGCTGCCATGCGATCTGAATACAGCGAGGCCAGTTATCAGAATCGGTTATTGGAGCGTCCCAACGTTTTGGTAATCCAGTAGTTTCAGTATCGAATATTAAGTACATAGGTATAAAAAGACAAATTTAAAATTCCAAATTCTAAGTTTCGCATCTCCTAAATCACTGATTATATGAGTTATAAAAAAAGTTGAGATACAAAATTGAGGAAGTTCAAATTTAGTCTTTTTTTAGAGAAAGAATGTAGGTTTTTATCAATACCGCTCAATATTTTTTATTCTTTGCCTTTTACAAAAACCAGCAGCGAAATTGCCAGATACGGAATGTCTTTTAAAATAAAAAAATCGGTTACAGGAAACCCTTCAACCATTTTAAAAACGCCCGGAGTGGTCACTAAAAAACTCAGGGTCGTTACAAATATAATCACCGACGCAAAACCGGCATAAAAACCAATTCTTCTTAAAAACAAAGAAGCCAGCAGACCAATCCCGGTCAGTACTTCAAAAATTCCGATAAGATTTGAAACCTGCTGCACCGACATTACTTTGTACATCCAGCCCATGGCAAAATGATTTTCAACCAGTTCTTTTATTGCTCCGGCTTCGACCGCCGTAAACTTAAAAAGCCCTACCCAGACTAAAATAATTACAGTTCCCACAACTCCCAGTTTGTACGCAAATTCATTTAAATTCATGATATTATTTTTAAAAATTAGAATAGTCAAAATTAACCCTTGCTTTTAGAAGCAAATGTCAGATAGCCGTCATTAGCGGTCAATTTGTTTCCAAACAATCCTGATTCTTTTCATTTATTTTCATTCTAAAAAACAAAAAATACAGTTCTTGGATGTCGTATTATTTCCATTAAAATTTTACAGCTAATCAAACCCGTCAAACGCATTGAAACCCCTTTAAAAAGTGTTCGTATTTGCCCTTTCACAAACTCAAAAAAGAATTAAAAATTAACAATTATTGCCGTTTTTATTGATTTTGTTACATTTTTAAAACCAAAAAACCATATTTCATAGTGATTTATAGGGGATTCCGCTGACTATTAAAAACAAAAGCCGTCCGTTAAAAATTAATCCGAAAAAGAAAAATAAAACCCATTTGGTATTCCTTTTACGATCCAAAAACGATCATACAAAAGCCAATCGCAATTTGTATTTTCAGTTTGGGTATCGTATATAATGAAATATTGAAATTGACCACCTTGCAGCTTTTTCTAATTTTGCTTTCCTATTATATAAGCAGGAAGTTGCTGTGATTATAGAAATTACAATTAAAAAAATAAAAAATGAGTAAGACATTATTTGACAAAGTATGGGATTCACATGTAGTGCGTAAAATTGAAGATGGACCAGATGTGTTTTTTATTGACCGCCATTTCATTCACGAAGTTACAAGTCCTGTTGCTTTTTTAGGATTGAAAGCCAGAGGCGTTACTGTTTTATACCCGGAACGTACTTTTGCAACTGCAGACCACAATACACCAACGATTAACCAACATTTACCAGTTCAGGATCCGTTATCAGCTAATCAGCTTCAGGCTCTTGAAGACAATGCCAATGAATACGGGATTTCACACTGGGGATTGGGGCATATTAAAAATGGAATTGTGCACGTAGTAGGTCCTGAAAACGGAATTACTTTGCCAGGTGCTACTATTGTTTGCGGAGATTCACACACCTCTACTCATGGTGCTTTTGGAGCTATTGCTTTTGGTATCGGAACCTCTGAAGTTGAAATGGTACTTTCTACTCAATGTATCATGCAGCCAAAACCAAAGAAAATGCGTATCAACGTAAACGGTCAATTAAGCAAAGGTGTTGGTCCAAAAGACGTTGCTCTTTATATTATTGCTCAGTTAACCACTTCTGGCGGAACGGGCTATTTTGTTGAATATGCCGGTGATGTTTTTGAAAATATGACGATGGAAGGCCGTATGACGGTTTGTAACCTTAGTATTGAAATGGGTGCGAGAGGCGGAATGATCGCTCCTGATCAGACTACTTTTGATTTCCTTGAAGGAAAATTATATGCTCCAAAAGGGGAAGCCTGGACTAAAGCTGTTGCCTACTGGAAAACATTAAAAACAGATGCGGACGCTATTTTTGACGCCGAATTGAACATCAACGCTGCAGATATTGAACCAATGATTACTTACGGTACTAACCCTGGAATGGGAATTGGTATCTCCAAACATATCCCGAATGCCAACCAGGTTGAAGGCGGTGCCGAAACTTACAAAAAATCTTTGGCTTACATGGGATTCAGTGAAGACGATGTGATGATTGGAAAGCCAATTGATTATGTTTTCTTAGGAAGCTGTACCAACGGACGTATTGAAGATTTCAGGGCTTTCGCCGAAATTGTAAAAGGAAGAAAAAAAGCAGATAACGTTACAGCCTGGTTAGTTCCCGGTTCTCATGTTGTGGAAGCTCAAATTAAAGAAGAAGGTATTTTAGACATTCTTACGGATGCCGGTTTTGTATTACGTCAGCCGGGTTGTTCTGCCTGTTTAGCGATGAACGATGATAAGGTTCCTGCCGGAAAATATGCAGTAAGTACTTCTAACCGAAATTTTGAAGGCCGTCAGGGTCCAGGTTCAAGAACCTTATTAGCAAGTCCGATTATGGCTGCCGCTGCCGCTGTTACCGGAAAACTAACAGACCCGAGAGAGCTCTTTTAATTCTTGCTATAAGCTTTAAGCAATAGGCTTTAAGCTTATAACAGATTTTCAAAAAAAAGGCTCACAGCTAATAGCTCACTGCATAAAGCAAACAAAATAATACACTGTAGGAAAAGCCTAAAGCTTATAGCCTACAGCCTAAAGCAAACAAAAATGGCATACGATAAATTTAATATACTTACCAGCAGCGCAGTGCCGCTGCCAATTGAAAACGTAGATACCGATCAAATCATTCCGGCTCGTTTTCTGAAAGCGACTAAACGTGAAGGCTTTGGAGACAACCTGTTTAGAGACTGGAGATACAACGGAGACGATACTCCAAAAGCCGATTTCGTTTTAAACGACTCAACCTATAGCGGAAAAATTCTTGTTGGAGGAAAAAACTTCGGTTCAGGATCTTCAAGAGAGCACGCTGCCTGGGCAGTTTACGATTACGGTTTTAGAGCTGTAGTTTCAAGTTTCTTTGCGGATATCTTCAAAGGAAACTGTTTGAATATTGGAGTTTTGCCGGTTCAGGTGAGTCCTGAATTTGCAGATACCATTTTCAAAGCAATCGAAGCTGATCCTAAAACTGAATTAGAAATCAACTTACCAAATCAAACGATTACTTTATTGACGACAGGCCAACAGGAATCATTTGCAATTAACGGTTACAAAAAGAACAACATGATCAATGGTTTTGACGACATTGATTATTTACAAAATATTAAAGAAGAAATTGTGGCTTTTGCCGATAAACTTCCTTATTAAAAAATCAAGTCCAGTCCCTTGAGGCCCGGTAGGTTTTTTTTTAAATCTGTCGGGTCTTTATCACTTAAACCAAACAACACAACAACAATTTACCTGTAGAAAGGAATTTCGAAAATCAATATGGAAAAGAGAAAAATTGAAATAATGGATACAACACTCCGCGACGGCGAACAAACCTCGGGAGTATCATTTTCTGCTGCAGAAAAACTGACCATTGCACAATTACTATTGGATGAATTAAATATTGACCGAATCGAAATTGCCTCTGCACGTGTAAGTGAGGGAGAATTTCAGGCCGTAAAAGGCATTACCACCTGGGCAGCCGAAAAAGGATATATCGATCGCATCGAAGTTTTATCGTTTGTAGACGGCGGCGTTTCAATAGAATGGATGAAAAAAGCAGGTGCAAGAGTCCAGAATTTATTGACTAAAGGTTCGCTGAATCACCTCACCCATCAATTAAAAAAAACACCCGAACAGCATTTTGCTGAAATTGCACACATCGTTACTTTAGCAAAAGAAAACAATATCGATACCAATGTGTATTTAGAAGACTGGAGCAACGGAATGCGAAATTCTCCTGACTATGTTTTTCAATTTCTGGATTTCCTGGCAACTCAACCTATTAAACGAATTTTACTTCCGGATACGCTGGGGGTATTAATTCCGTCTTTGACTTTCGAATTCCTTTCAAAAATCAGAGCCCGATACCCTAAAATCCATTTTGATTTCCATGCCCATAACGACTACGACTTAAGCGTTGCTAATGTCATGGAAGCTATAAAAGCCGGTATCAACGGACTTCATGTAACCGTAAACGGAATGGGCGAACGTGCTGGAAATGCACCGCTCGAAAGCACAGTAGCCGTAATAAACGACTATCTGCCAGAGGTAAGCATCAACATCAAAGAGACTTCGTTATACAGTGTAAGCAAACTGGTAGAAACTTTTACAGGTTACAGAATCCCTGCCAACAAACCAATTGTTGGAGACAATGTTTTTACCCAAACTGCCGGAATTCATGCGGACGGGGACAATAAAAACAATTTATACTTTAATGATTTGCTTCCGGAGCGCTTTGGAAGAAAACGAAAATATGCTTTAGGAAAAACTTCGGGAAAAGCCAATATCGAAAAAAACCTTCAGGAATTAGGTTTAAAACTAAATCAGGAAGATTTGAAGCTGGTTACCCAAAGAATCATCGAACTGGGCGACAAAAAAGAGACCGTAACAAAGGAAGATCTTCCCTACATTATTTCTGATGTTCTGGACAGTCATACCTATGAAGAAAGAATAAAAATCGAATCCTATATATTAGTTCACTCCAAAGGAATGCGTCCGTCAACGACTTTATGCCTGAAATTCGGAGATGAAATCATCGAAGAGAATGCTCAGGGCGACGGTCAGTTTGACGCTTTTATGAATGCCTTATCCAAGATCTATAAAAGCAAAAAACTAACACTTCCTAAATTGATTGACTACGCGGTAAGAATCCCCCCGGGAAGCAGTTCCGATGCTTTGTGCGAAACTATTATCACCTGGGTAAACAACGAAAAAGAATTTAAAACAAGAGGTCTGGATTCAGATCAAACGGTCGCAGCCATTATTGCTACTCAAAAAATGTTGAATATAGTTACTTAATATAAAGGGACAAAGGTTCAGAGGAACAGAGGCTCAAAGGTTTTCAATCTTTGTCTTTTTGTAGCTTTGAACCTTTGAACCTTTGCCTCTATGAACCTTAAATAAAACGAAATACAAAAAAATAATGAAATTTAATATAGCCCTATTAGCAGGAGACGGAATTGGTCCTGAGGTCATAAATGAAGCCGTAAAAGTATCTGATGCTATTGCAAAAAAATTCAATCACGAAATAACATGGACACCAGCCTTAACAGGAGCATGCGCAATCGATGCGGTTGGAATTCCTTATCCTGACGAGACTCACGAAATATGTATGAAAGCCGATGCGGTTTTATTTGGTGCAATAGGGCATCCAAAATACGATAACGATCCAAGCGCACCCGTTCGTCCGGAGCAAGGTTTGTTGCTGATGCGTAAAAAATTAGGATTGTTCGCCAATGTACGCCCAACCTTTACCTTCCCTTCTTTAATTGACAATTCTCCTTTAAAAAGAGAAAGAATCGAAGGAACTGATCTGGTTTTCTTAAGAGAGCTAACAGGAGGAATTTACTTTGGAGAAAAAGGAAGAAGAGACAACGGAGATACTGCCTTTGACAACTGCGTTTATACGAGAGCCGAGGTGCAGCGCTTAGCAAAGAAAGGTTTTGAACTGGCGATGACCCGTAGCAAAAAACTGTGCTGTGTTGACAAAGCAAACGTTCTGGAAACTTCCCGCCTATGGAGAGAAACGGTTCAGGCAATGGAAAAAGACTATCCGGAAGTTACTGTATCTTACGAATTTGTAGACGCTGTTGCCATGCGTTTGGTACAATGGCCAAATTCATACGATGTCTTGATTACGGAGAATCTATTTGGTGACATTTTAACCGATGAAGCTTCTGTAATTTCAGGCTCTATGGGATTAATGCCTTCTGCCTCTGTCGGAGAACACACTTCCTTATACGAACCAATTCACGGATCCTATCCACAAGCTACAGGATTGAATATTGCAAATCCACTGGCTACTATTTTATCTGCTGCCATGATGTTTGAAGATGCCTTTGGATTAAAAGACGAAGCGGAGGCAATTAGAGCCGTTGTCAACAAATCTCTGGAAGAAGGAATTGTGACAGAAGATTTAGCTCCAAAAGACACCAAAGCATACAAAACCAGCGAGGTTGGAGATTGGCTTGTTGCTAACTTATAGTTGATTATTTTGTTTCAGGTTTCAGGTTTCAAGTTGTCTTGGAACCTGAAACCTGAAACAAAAAAAAGGGATCAACGCAAGTTGATCCCTTTTATATATTTAGAAAAAAATATTAATATCCTCCTCTGTTACCACCACGGTCATTTCCACCACGGTTGTTTCCGTAACCTCCGCGAGAATCACCTCCACGGTTGTTATTGAAGCTTCTTCTCTCACCTTCAGGTTTCGGCTCAGATTTATTAACTACAATTGCACGACCTTGAACAGTAGCTCCGTTCAATTCATCAATTGCTTTTTGAGCTTCAGCATCGTTTGGCATCTCAACAAAACCAAAACCTTTGCTTCTTCCTGTAAATTTATCAGTAATGATTTTAACTGAATCTACTGCTCCGTAAGCCTCGAAAGACTCTCTTAAATCTGCTTCCTCAATACTGAATGGAAGGCTTCCAACAAAAATGTTCATATGTACTTATTTATAATAATGTAGCAAATGTAGTCTTATTTTTCTGTAATCTACTATATATTAGTTTATTTATGTTTTTATTTTGATTTAAAAAAACAGAAATCAACAAAACCAAACCATCGCAAATTAAAACGCTAATTTTCAAATGTTGTCGAAATTGGAATTTTGTAAAAAACACCTTCCGTAAAACTAACTTTTGGTTTTTCGGTATTCTTTTCATCCTCATTTAAGGCAGTAAACTTAAACGTTCCTGAGATCGTTTTGTTCTCGGCATTATACTCGGTAATCACAATTTGCCCATCCCCTTTATTTGCACCTGTAGAAAACCGGGACGGTGTCGACGATTGTGTATTTAAGTAAGTTGCGATCGTTATATTGTCACGCCCCAGTATGTAGGTTTGTGCTGTTGGCTCCGGAACTTTTAAAATTACTTTTTCAAATCCGAGATCACCCTCGATAATAAAACCGCCGTTCGCAGTACTGGAAGCATTATAATTCGCAGCACGCCAAAACACATTCTCCTTTAAGCTTTGAAAAGCGGGATTATTAAATTTTACATCTTCAGAACAAGAGGAAACGATAAAAAGCAGTAATACCAAAGAAATTATTTTTTTCATATCACGGTGAATTTGAGGCAAAAATACCTCATTTAAGGATAATTAATTAAAAATTGAAGTTAAAAAGGACAAAAAGCCATAGAAATACAGCTGAAATGCATTTAATTATGATTTCGAACGTATAATTCATAAAAAAATTATATCTTTGCGCCCTTAATTAACAGGGGTCGAGTACCTCAAAATTTAATCATACGATTATGTCAGTAAAAATTAGATTACAAAGACACGGTAAAAAAGGAAAACCTTTTTACTGGGTTGTAGCTGCAGATGCACGCTCAAAAAGAGATGGTAAATACTTAGAGAAAATCGGTACTTACAATCCAAACACAAACCCGGCAACTATCGACTTAAACCTTGATAGCGCAGTTAAATGGTTACACAATGGTGCACAACCAACTGATACTGCTAGAGCAATTCTTTCTTACAAAGGTGCTTTATTGAAACACCACCTTGATGGAGGTATCCGTAAAGGAGCTTTAACTCAAGAGCAAGCTGACGCTAAATTAGCTGCTTGGTTAGAGGCTAAAGCTGGAAAAGTTGATGCTAAAAAAGACGGTTTAACAAAAGCACAAGCTGATGTTAAAGCTAAAGCTTTAAAAGCAGAACAAGAAGTTAACGCTAAACGTTTAGCTGCCGCAGCTCAGGCTGAAGCTGACGCTATCGCTGCTGCAACTCCTGCAGCTGAAGAAGTTACTGAAGTTGAAGCTGATGCTACTGCTGAAGAAGCTCCTGCTGCTGAAGAGAATAACGAAACAACTGAAGCATAATTTTAGCCAGCGAGAATGCGTAAAGAAGAATGTTTTTATTTAGGTAAAATCGCTAAAAAATTTAGTTTCAAAGGTGAAGTTCTGGCTTATTTAGACACGGACGAACCTGAGTTATACGAAAATCTGGAATCAGTGTTTGTTGAATGCAACAAACACTTGGTTCCTTTTTTTATTGAAACAAGTTCTTTACATAAAAACGATTTCTTAAGAATCCGTTTTGAAGATGTAAACACAGAAGAAGATGCAGATGCCCTGCTTGGCAATGCGATCTATCTTCCTTTAAGCATGTTGCCAAAACTTTCCGGCAACAAGTTTTATTTCCATGAAGTAATCGGTTTTGAAATCGAAGACCAGCGTTTAGGCGTTTTTGGAAAAATCGCTGCTGTAAATGATACGACAGCACAACCACTTTTTGAAGTTTTGAATGGCGAAGTCGAAATGTTAATTCCGATGATCGATCAATTCCTGGTAAAAATAGACCGTGAAAACAAAAAGGTCATCATGAATTTACCTGGAGGATTGGTAGAGATGTATCTTTAAGTCTAGAAATTCCAAAGCTCAAATTCCAAATTCCAAGCCTAAAAAGAAATTCCAAATTCCAAAGGGATACCAAACTTATTCATTAATATGTTTTTGAAAGAAAAAACTTATATTAATTGTTTTTTTGCTACCTTTAAATCTTAACAACTAAGGTTTTAAATTAAAAAAATGGAATTTATACGATGAGCAAACCATACGATTTAGAAGAGAGAACTTTTTTGTTTGCAAAAGAATGCAGAAACTACATCAGAAGTCTGTCAAAAACGATATCAAATATTGAAGATGGTAAACAACTCATAAGATCATCTGGTTCGATTGGAGCGAATTATATTGAAGCAAACGAAAAGCTTGGAGATAAAGATTTAATATTCAGACTTAAAATTTCCCGGAAAGAGGCCAAAGAATCTAAGTATTGGCTGAGATTATTACACGAATTAAATCCTGATCAGAGAATCGCTTCAGACTCTTTATTATTCGAAATAGAAGAATTGCGAAAAATTCTATCGGCAATAATCACTAAAACATCAAAATAATTAATTAGAATTTTAGTCTTATTTTTGCATCTTAAAATAAGCCTTCCACATACAACTTAAATCGGAACTTAGATCTTCTTCTTTGGAATTCCCTCTTGTTTGGTTGGAATTTGGAATTTAAAAAAATTGGAATTTCTCTATATGTTTACATTCAAACAATTTTCAGTTCAACAAGACAAAACCGCTATGAAAGTGGGTACTGATGGTGTTTTACTGGGCTCCTGGACACCTATAAGCCATAATCCATTTAGCGTTTTAGACATTGGAGCCGGAACCGGAATTATTGCTTTGATGCTGGCGCAACGCACTCCTGCGGAGCAGATTGACGCAATTGAAATTGATGAAGATGCTTACGAACAAGCTGTTGATAATTTTGAAAACTCTCCGCGGGGAGACCGCTTATTTTGTTTCCATGCCGGATTAGATGAATTTATCGAAGAACCGGAAGACGAATACGATTTGATTGTTTCAAATCCTCCCTTTTACTCCGAGAATTACAAAACCGAAAACGAACAGCGCGATCTGGCACGTTTTCAGGATGCAATGCCTTTTGAAGAATTAATCGAAGCTGCTGATTTATTGCTTTCAGAAAACGGAATTTTCGCCGTAATTCTTCCTTATAAAGAAGAAGAAAAATTTGTTGCTCTGGCCAAAGAATCAGAATTATACCCGATCAAAATTACACGCGTAAAAGGCACTCCAACTTCAGAGATTAAAAGAAGTTTGATTGCTTTTAGCCGAAATGAAGTCCCGGAAACAGAGACAGATGAATTAACGATCGAAATCGAAAGACATGTCTATACCCCCGAATACATTGAACTAACTAAAGATTTTTACCTGAAATTTTAGACCTGCTCAAACATACTTTTAAACTGATACAGAATCCTCTCGATTAGGCGTAAATCTTCGGTTACAATTTCAGCGCTTCCTTTCATTTCCTGCTGAAAAACAATTTGTTTTTTATATGACGTTTCCAGTCCGTTTGGAAGGGCTACATCTAGTAATAAATTTCCATCTTTATCAGGAACCAGAGAGATGTTTCGGATCTTTCCTTTTAGCACTCCAAACTCACGGTCGGGAAAATTCGCCAATCTAATGTTGACCATCTGCCCTACTTTTATTTTTCCTGAATTTAATGCCGGTGCCTTTACCTTACCTACAAAACCATTTTTAGTATCCGGAATAATCGAAAAAACATTATCACCAACACTAATGGTTTGATTCTCTGTCCAAACCTGTAGAAAAGTAACGACTCCGCTTACAGATGATTTTAAAGCATAGGCCAGCTCCCAGTCTTTTATAACTTTTTTAAGCTGATAAAAAGACTGCGCCATATTTCTTCCCAAAGTAACTTCTTCCTTAGTACCACTGATTTGCGAGTTCTGACTCAATTTGGAATTGGTAATTAAAGCCGACTTTAACTGAGAAATAGAAGACAAAAGGCCTCTATAATTCTTTTGCGCCTGAAGATATCCCAGTTTTTTCACTTCCATCTCCTGCGCAGAGATGATTCCTTTATTGAATAAGGTTTCGAATCTTGCAATTTCATTTTTCTGAAGCTGTAATTCGCTTTCGTTAATTACTTTTTGCTGCTGCAAAATTTCCAACCTGTCTTTGATCTGAACTTTCTCCGAAATCTGCGCCCGATTTTCGACTTCAAAAGGCTGTAAATTTTTATTTAATTGTTCTGCCTGATAGTCTTTCTGAAAAACAGCAAAAGCACTTTCAATCTCGCCCAACTGGGTGTTTTTCAACAATTCAAAAGGAAAAGCTTTTTTGGGATCGTTAATATTGTATTCTGCAATAATTTTCTCCAGCAAAAAAACATCTTTATAATTGGCTGTGTTTTCAATGATGGCAAGGGTACTGTTTTTGGAAACAATCGATTTGTCTTTGACCAGAATTGCTTCAATACGGCCCGAAGATTTGGAAACTATTTTCTCTGGAGGAATATTGGTTGTAATTACGATCTGAGTCGTAACAACATCCGGATATTTAATAAACCAGGACACGAAAAAAAGCATAGAAATGATCACAAATATAAGTACCGTACCCCAACGAATCATCCAATGCGGTACTTTGGTGAGAATGTCCTGAACTTCCTCACTTCTTAGTTCAAATGTAGTATCTTTTGTCATGATTTAATTTCCTAATTGCAATTGATTCTTAACCAGTTCGAAATAATTTCCTTTTTGCTGTACCAAAACAGTATGGCTGCCAATTTCAATGATTTTTCCTTTGTCTAAAACCACAATTTGGTCGGCATTCATAACTGTACTTAAGCGATGTGCAATAACTACAACGGTTTTGTCCTTAAAGAAAACATCGAGTTTTTGCATTATTTCTTTTTCATTATTCGCATCCAATGCCGATGTAGCTTCGTCAAAAAACAATATTTCGGGATTTTTATAAACTGCTCTGGCAATTAACAAACGTTGTTTCTGCCCTGTGCTCATTCCTAACCCTTCAGAACCTATTTTGGTATTGTATCCTAATGGCAAACCCGTAATATATTCTTTTATGTTGGCTACATCAGCCGCATAAACCAAGCGCTCTTTGTCTACTTTATCAACACCAATTGCAATGTTATTGGCGATGGTGTCACTAAAAATAAAGCCTTCCTGCATCACAGCACCAATATTGGACCGCCAGGCTTTTTGCGAGATATTTTTTAATTGCGCATTTCCAATGTTGATCTCGCCTTTTTCAGGTTCATAGAATTTCAACAGGAGTTTCATCAAAGTTGTTTTTCCGCTTCCGCTGACTCCTACTATTGCCGTTACTTTATTGGCGGGGATTTTCAGCGTTAAATCCTCCAAAACAGGAATATCAGAGCCTAAATACCGATAAGAAAGGTTATTGATATCGATATCCGAATCAAAAGGAACATCATTGGTTTGAAAAACTTCCTGTTGCGTTTCGTCTTCTTTTTCATGGATTTCCGACAATCTGGCCAATGATATTTTGGCATCCTGCAGTTCTCTGACAAATTCGATCAGCTGAGTGATGGGACCGTTTAAACTTCCCACGATCGAACTGATTGCCAGCATCATCCCCAGTGTAATGGAACCATCGATTACCAGTTTTGCCGAAAGAAATATAATGAAAATGTTTTTTAATTCGTTGATTACAGAAGAACCAATCGTTTGTGTCTGCTCTAAAACTAAGCCTTTTATTGAAACTCTAAAAAGTCTTGCCTGTATGTACTCCCAACCCCAGCGTTTTTGTTTTTCGGCATTGTGAAGCTTTATTTCCTGCATTCCATTGATTAGCTCCATTACTTTGCTTTGCTCGCTGGAGACTTCAGCAAAACGCTTGTAATCCAGTACTTCTCTTCTTTTTAAGAATAAGGTAATCCATCCAAAATAAAGCAGACTGCCCGCAAAAAATACCAAAAAGATCTTGAGATTAAAGTAAGCCAGAACGCCTCCCATAACAACCATATTGATGGTTGAGAATAAGACATTTAATGACGAGGTGGTTAGAATTTTTTCGATCCTGTGATGATCGTTAATTCGCTGCATGATATCGCCCGTCATTCGCACATCGAAAAACGAAATGGGCAGATTCATCAGTTTAATAAAGAAATCTGAGATTAGCGAAATATTGATTCGGGTAGAAAGGTGTAACAGAATCCAGCTTCTGATCAACTCCAAACCTGTTCTTCCCGCAAAAAGGAACAATTGAGCAAAAAGGATCAGATAGATAAAATGAATGTTCTGATTCTGAATCCCAACATCAACAATACTTTGGGTTAGAAACGGAAAGATCAGCTGTAGTAAAGTACTTGCCAGCAGCCCTATACTTAGCTGTATTAAAAAGGACTTGTACCGAAGCACATATTGCGACAACAATCCAAAACCAAGTCCGCGATTGTCCTCTTTATCAAAATCAGACTGGAAAAATTTAGGTGTGGCTTCAATCAACAATGCTATTCCTTCCTGAGTAGATTCATCGGCATTATTCCCGATCCAAAATTTAATAAAATCTTCTTTATTGTATTCAATCAGGCCAAAAGCCGGATCGGAAATATAGTAGCTGTTTTTTTTAATTTTGTAGAGTACTACATAATGATTTTTGTTCCAATGCAGAATACAAGGCAATGGCGCCTCTTCTAATCTTTCCAGATTTAATTTTACTCCTAAAGTTCTAAAACCAATTTTCTCAGCTGCATCACTCAAAAAAAGCAGATTACTTCCTTCACGAGTTGTTTCGCTGAAATCTCTCAACTCCTGTATATTGATTGTTTTACCGTAATGCTTTGCTATTATTTTTAAACATGTTGGCCCGCAATCTTTATAATCGACCTGCCTATAATTGGTGAATTTTTTCAATTTAATTTAGAGTTAATCATTTATATGCAAATAGCCCTGCCATTCTTCCTCTTACAAAAATATAATATTTACCCGCCAAAAATTCGTAATTAATTGTTTTTCCTTTTGATTTATAGTTAAAAAAACCTGAATCCAGTTCATCACCCTCTTACTTACAGTAAAAGACACTTACTTCTTATTTTTCTTTCTGTAAACCCTTAAAATAATACCTTTTTAGAGTGATTACATTTACGATACATGATTTCCTGGTTCTACTCTCCAATTTTACTTTAATCGTTCTCTATATTGCTTAAATCTAATAAAAAAACCATCTTTTTCGTTTTATTTACAACTTTAATTTTCTCCTTTAACAATATATTTAATTGGCTATTATTCATCTTCAATTTTAGATGTAGAAATTCCACCAGATCAGCATCCTCTTTACCGCAATTCAGAGCATCTTTAAGAAGGTTAATCCCTCCTTTCTTCAAAACTGCATCAGCAATTAATGCTCCCACATAATAGTACAGATCAGTCCCTTCAGTTTGAGGAAGTTTTT
The DNA here is from genome assembly GCA_023251135.1 of Flavobacterium sp. Lineage (GTDB taxonomy): Bacteria > Bacteroidota > Bacteroidia > Flavobacteriales > Flavobacteriaceae > Flavobacterium. The sequence goes on from JAHEZJ010000001.1 coordinate 118,686, forward strand.
CAAAATTTAGCAGATCAATATTTGGGTTCTTCTCTAAATACGCCTGAACTTTTGCTAAACCAACTAAAAAAGGTTTTCCCAAATGGCTCTTTTCATCTGTTGTATAAATACTTAAACCTGACAACAGCATAGAACTCGCATTAGGATATTTGCTGTTTATAGCGTGAATTAACTCATGTGAATGAAATTCACCAGCCTTTACTGTTGAGTATATAATATTGTTGGAGTCATCATAAAACGCACAAAAATTAGGTGAGCGCCCCATAGATATAATATAATCATACCCTTTCATTCTTTGTACTTCATCACAATCATTTGCGATGTAATATGTTACTGAGCCTATATCCAAATCAAATGTCTTAATCAACTTTTCCAGAAAATTATTTGCTTTTACTGCATTTCCCTCATCCAATACATATCCCTCATGATAAAAATATTTTATAACACCTATCGTTTTTGTTTTCCACCCTAAAGTATAATAGGGCATGTAATTGTATAATTTAAAGGAATCTTTCTCTTTTTTAGCAAAAACATTCGTTATCGCAAGTGGATTGAATGATCCGTCTTCATTGATCCAATAGTACATAGATCGAATAAGAAAATCCTCGCCGCTTTCTTTTATATATAAAACAATATTCTTAGGCTCTAATGCATACAAGGAAGGATTTAAAAAACCTTCAGATTTTAACAAATCATAACTTTTGAATTTCTTTTTTTCGGACGCATTCCAATAGGGGTTGTCATAAAGCGTATCAGGATTCGAAGACAAGTAATTCTTCCACAATTCATATATTTCGATATTATTTTTATTGGTTAAATCGATTCCCCCTCCCAGTGATGTTTCTATTTTCTGTGAAAAAATCTGAAAACAACTTAATAACAGAAATAAACAATTATTTTTTATGTAGTTCATAATTTAAAGAATTTGGTGTTTCTAAACATAATATACTTGGACACTTCTCCCAATCATAAAACCTGAGCATCTGATATCCAAATCCACTATACCCCATAAATAAACCTAATAAATCCATTTGCCCCCCATCTCCACATTCAAATCTGCCTTTCTCTGTAAACTTATCGCATAACTTTTCCAAATAGCCCCAAACGTAATGATCAGAGCCTTCATTATCCAATGCCTTTAGAATTTCTAGGTTACCAAAATCACCGTGACAAACACATTGGTTCCCTAATAATCCATTTTTAAAAATATTATTTTTTGCAATCAAAATTTCATTTTCTAAGAAATCATCAGAATAAAATTGCCTAGTTAAAATTCGTCCTAGTCCGATACCTCCAGAACCATGACACCATGAACAGGAATCAAAAATTTCTCCCAGATCCCTTCGATCTAGCCATCCACCAACTTCTTCATCATAAAAATTTCGATCAAAATCTAATGCTAACTTACCCAATCTCTTTAATTCTTCATTTTTGGTCAATACTGAAGCTTTAAATAATACATATGAAATCCCGGCAGTTCCGTGAGAAAACCCTCCCAACTTATTCTCCTCAGAATTCTCTAAATTATTAAATTTCCAAGCTGCATAATCTGAACTTATGATAGCTTCTTTTTTTATTATTTCTAATGAAAACAATATTATGTGGTCTATCTTCTGATCTATTTCCTTACAAATAGATTCCTTTTTCATATTCAGTAAAAAATCAACAATCCCAGCAAAACCGAGCAGATAATCACTGTTTTTTAATTTGGGAATAATTACCATTATTTGATCTAATACCAAATTTATCGTTTCCCAATCCACGTATTCACTACCCAGAACATCGTTGAAATGGGTCTGCAAATACACAAAACTCATCGGAAAAGAGTAAGGGGAAATAGGTAAATTTCGCAGGAACTCTTCAGACAAATTCGAATAATAACCACTTTGAATCATAGAAACAGCTGTTTCATTAAGCTGATTAAATATTTTAAGTGCATTATCTCTGTAAGTTATGTCTTTGGTGTATTTGTAAAGATAAAGATAAAACAGAGCAACGCCTGATTGCCCATCATACAAATCATAATTAAGTAGCGATATGTGGTATTTTCCGTCTACTGGATCTCTAACTTTTGAGATCCAATTAATTTTGCTGTTTACCTCATAAAAACTATCATTTAAGGCTTCGCCGATTTTAATAGCCGAATTAATCAATTTAGATCTAACTATTTCTATTTTATCTGCTTTATCATTTTTTATGGAATAATGACCATATATAGATTTAATGAACTTTTCTTCTTTTAATCGAACATCTTTAAGTTCTAACACAAACTTGCAGGATTTTCTAATTATTTCTGTTTGAAATTTCAAATCAATATCTGATAAATTTTCTAATTTTTCAATAACCGCTATTAACGGATCAAACTTCCATTCATCACATACAACTGTGTCATTCCCGTCATGAAGATCGCCGCCCGCTTTAAACCAAAAGTAAGGGATGTCAAGTTGAAAAATTTGCTTTTTTATAGATTCAATTAAAACTTTTTCTTCAATTACATAATTATCTGTTTTACTAAGATCAACTAAACTCTCAATAAAATAATCAATTTCAGAAGCATCTTTTAAATATTCTGGTAAATTAATTTCTCTATACAACATAGAATAAAGTGATGTTGGATGAAGTATAGCCCTAAACTTAAAATCCTGAAAAATGCACTTTTCTAAAAAGAACAATTTAATATTTTCTTTTTGAGTCTTTGATAAATTATAAATATCGCGAAAACCATCAATAACCCTTTTTAAACTATCTTCAGTCAATTCAACCACCCTATTGTTTACTTTGGGTAGATGTTTATCTTCTTCTTTTGAAAAAAGTTCTGCAGAATCTACGTAATTAAAATCCGCTCCATTCCTTTTCCATATTTTAGACCCAATCAACTGACTATTAAGTTCAAAAAAAGTTGATGACAAAATATTTTTTTCAAAATTATTGCCTATCATCCAATCAGGTAACATACCAACTTTAATAACACTTTCCTGAAAAATGTACTTAAGACTTTCTTTAAGTAATAATTTAGGTTTACTAATCAAACATTCTAAATCGAAATAGCCACAACGATTTTCAGATATTATTAAATTATCCGGGATAATGTCTTCAGATCCCAACAAATGAAAAAGAAACAATAATTTCCCTTGATTATAATAAAACTCATTAATTTGATCATTATTTTCAAAACAATTTGTGGGTTGAAGTTCATTTACCCAACAGTAATCCTCTCGCGAGATTGATTTTGGGATTATAAAATTCAAGTTTGGATCTAAAGTTTTATAGTAGCTCAATATTTTATTAAAAAACAACTCATTATCAAAACTTCTAGGTTTAAAAAAAAGAGAATTACTTTTCAAAAAATCAATTCTTAAAACATATTTATTTCCTTGGTGAAAATCTCCAAGAAATAATTTAATGTCTGTTATTTTATCCACGTTGTCAAATTCGGAACCAAATGTTAAAAAATCTTTCTTCAACCTGGAAATAAAGAAATCAAAATAACAAACAAAATTATTGATGAAATTTTCAATTCTATTTTGAATTAATGGATATTTTTCAAAAAAATATTCCAGCCAATCTTTTGTAGAAGTTAAAATGATAAAATTTTTAAATTGTTCTTTTTGATTTTTACCACTAAGAACATTACTTAATTTGGCTATTTCATACTCGTGTACTAATAAAAAAGACAAAAAATTATCCTTAAAAAATAGAACCGTTTGATTTAAAACTTCACACTTAAAATAATCTACGTTTTCCAAATGTACATCAACTTCCATCACCTGTTTTGAAAGAACATCGTATAAATATTCATTAACTTGGTAAATTGCGTAAAAGTAATCTCCTTTAATCGATTTACTTTCGACTGATTTATCTAAATCAAATTTAAACACGCTAGTATTGTTTATCGTTATTACATCTATTTAAAAAAACAAGAGATATCACTTAAATATCTCTTGCACTAATCTTAAGAAGCTATATCCAAGACTTTCATTAAGCCTCGTGTATCTTTGGCTTCTTTTTAGGGCATGTACATACCGCAGTCCCTTCACATTTTGAACTTGAACCTGTTGTGCATGAGTTCCCTCCAAAAACTTTGGACAATTTAGCATTTGAAAGTTTTTCATACTTACTTTCAAAATCGGCTAGTTTTAATTTTTCTTTTAAACTCATAATAATTTTTTTTTATTAAACATTGATTATTAGCATTGTAAATCTATAGCTTTACTTCCCAAAGATCACTATTTATATAATCGTCATGTTATTTTTTGTAGGAAATTTTTAAGATTTTTTTAGTATTATGTATTAATTAACACAACAAAACCTATATTTATATAAAAAACAACAATATATTAGTTTCATTGAAAAGGCTTATAAAGATGAAGTATGAAAATTTAATAAAAGCCCGAAAAGAAAGAGGTTTAACTCAAAAAGAAATGGCAGATATGCTTGCTATGGAACAAACAACTTATTCTAAAAAAGAAAGAGGGATATCCCGAATAAGAGAGACCGAGTGGATTCGTTTTGCTAAAATCCTGGAAAAAGATGTCGACGACTTAAAAGTCAAAAAGACAGAATTAGAAGATAATGCCAATTATGATCAGACCTTGTATTTAAAAATAATTAAAACAATTATCAAGTACAATACAAAGTTAGAAAAAGAAATCCTGCTTCTTAAAAAACAAAAAAAACAGAGAAGAAATTAATCTTCTCTGTTAGAGTATTTAAAAACATATTTATTAGAAATATAATTTCTTTAGGACATGGCACTGGTTAACCCTAACCAATTAAAATCAACACAGTGACCAATTTCCTAAGAATCCCTACACCAATCATCAATGTCGGGAAATTTGCTCAATGTTCCACGATCGAGCGCCTACAAATTAAAAAAAACATGACTAAATTCTAAAAAAGGCTATTTCATACTTCTATTAAAACGCTAAAAATTAATATCAAAAACAACTTTCGTCATTTCTTATCCTTTTAGGACTATAAACAATCCGGAAGCACTGCCGGTATTGTACCATTCGAACAAATCGAATCACAGGCTACTAGAGTAGACGAACCTTTACCCGGGCAAACACAACATTTTTTCGGCGGATTAATCGGCTGTCCTCCCACGATCCCTTTTTGCTCGTATGCACTTAGCCTTTGAGCACCTTCTAAGTTTAAAATGATTTTTAACATAACTAAAGGTTTTTGTTTTTTGAATTCGCACCTCAGTCATTTTAAGACAGCTGAAGTTTCTGTCTGTTGTCACTATTTCTTAAATACTACGCTGTTTTTTCCAAAACCATTGTTTCTTTTGTTTCTTTCTCTTCAATATAATCGTTCAGAAAATATTTTAGTTCACCCAGTTCATACTCTGCCGGAAAAACTTTATCGTTTACAATTTTAATAGGTGTATAATTAAAATCATTTTTAGCACACCATTCGTATTGTTTGTTTATCTCCTGACTGATCATCATGCTTACTGAATCAACATGCCATTTTTTCAACCATTTTTTAAGACTCATATTTTTAATGTGCCAATCTGAAATCGCTTCTACTGTTTTACCCGGTGTAGCTCTGTTTATGGTTAAAAGCCTTTCGACAACTACTTTATATGGGTTATCGATATTTTCAGGATTCACGTTAAACAATACATTCAGGTTTATCTTATCCGGAAATCTCAAGACTAGATCAAATGCCTCCTGAAATGTTTTATGACAATGTGCGCAACTAGGGCTAATGATTACCGATAGTTTAACAGCAGCATTTCTATTTCCAAAATTCAAGCCTCTTAAATCCTCAAGTCCGTTTGCATGAGGTACTTTTTTAGATAAGAAGTTTAATAAAGAATAGTTTCTTTTAAACTTTTTCATCTCTTTAAGCGAATTTTCGGTTCCCAAAATGCTGGTTATGATTGTTTTCAAAACTGCCCAGATCGGAACCAAGAGTACCAAGGAGAACAAGAATGGAAAGATTTCGGCAAAACTAAAACTCAACGTAAACAGATCTGACGCAAACCATATCACACTTTGTACAAAAATCAAAGCAGACACCATTAAACACATTACGCACCATCTTTGAATCTCAAATTTTTGAATCCAAATCGAAGACACTATAACCGGAATGGCCAATAAGCTTAAAAAACCAACAAAAATTGACGATTCTAATGGTTTAACCAAAATTGCAATCAAACTGGCTCCAAAGAACATTAATGGCAGGTCTGGAAAACTAATCCATTTACTTTCATTTCCTTCTTTATTATTGATAACAGAACTACAAGACGAGTTTGAACTCAAATTGCAAAGTTTTGAAACAATAGTATTTTTAAACCCTAATTTTTCCTGAACAATAAAAACGCTTACAATAAACCCTAAAATAGAGGTCGCTAAAAAAACAAGGCTGAATGAACTGTAAGTATTATAAAAAAATGACAATCCCACTAATAACAAAAGCGGTAAACCATATTTCAACCAGCTGAACTCCATTTTTAAATTCTCTCTCGCAACAACATTGTTTGGTTCAATTGCCACTATAACTCCATTCCAGTCTAATAAGAACTTTTCATACGCCATTTTATGACTTCCTTTTTTCACTGTATTGATTCGAACAAAATTTTTTGCCTTTTCAACCAATATTAACTCTTCTTTGAAATAAGCCAAAAAATTTGAAGGCAAATCTACTATTTGCTCCTTCGGAACTCTTATCGCAGCATTCTCTACAGACAGTAAATCCAGAGAATCTGTTATCGCAAATAAACTAGGATAATTTGGATGAGAAAGAAACAAATCTTTAAACTCATTTTTGATCTCCGAGTACTTGTTTATTTGTAGAAATTTTTGGACAAGTTTTAACATCTTTTCGAGTCTTTAAAATCATAATTACACTGCAAATATTGTTGTTTTTATTGAGAAAAAAGCGCTAGTAGTACACATTTTATTAATTATACTACATACAATTTATAAATTATATCAGTCTGAATGAAACAATTAAATAATTGATTATCAATCAATTAACTGAAAAATATTTTGTTAAAAAGCCCAAAAAGCCTATTCTCGATTAAGCGTTTTCCTTTTTATATAGTTTTGGTATATCAATAATCCTAATACTAACAAACATGATAAATCAAGCGCAAAAATTTGAAGATTTTCAATTAGAAAAACTATCTAAAAAAGAGCAAAAAACGGTTCGCGGAGGAGATGATTCTAATGTTCCCGGAGACACAATTAGAGGCAACGGAAAAGGGTCTAACTAATCATTAAAAATCAAAAAAAGATGGAAAATAAAAAATTAAACATCGAAGATTTCTCCCTTAGTACACTTTCAAAAAAAGAACAAAAAACGGTTAGAGGTGGAGGAGAAGAAGAACAATCTTGTATTCCTGGTGACACTATCAGAGGAAATGGAAAAGGGTCTACCTAACAACTAAAATTCTAATAAAATGGAAAATAAAAAATTAAACATCGAAGATTTCACCCATCATACGCTTTCAAAAAAAGAACAAAAAACGGTTAAAGGTGGTGGAGAAGAAGAATCTTGTATACCTGGTGACACCATCAGAGGAAACGGAAAAGGATCTACCTAACAATTAAAATTCTAATAAAAATGGAAAATAAAAAATTGAACATCGAAGATTTCACCCACAATATACTTTCAAAAAAAGAACAAAAAACGGTTAAAGGAGGAGGAGAAGAAGAATCTGGTATTCCTGGTGATACCATCAGAGGAAATGGAAAAGGATCTACCTAACAACTAAAATTCTAACAAAATGGAAAATAAAAAACTAAATTTCGAAGCTTTTACAAGCAATACACTTTCAAAAAAAGAACAAAAAGCGGTTCGAGGAGGTGACAATGATACTAACAGAGGTAATGGAAAAGGGTCTACACAACCAGTAAATATTTAAAAAATGAAAACGAAAAAAATAGAATTCGAAAATTTTGAAAACGAAAAATTATCAAGAAGAGAACAACAAACAATTGGGGGCGGTGACGATCCTGGTGATACTATCAGAGGGAACGGAAAAGGAAGTACCGATGTTGAAGGGCATCCTTGATTCAAACAAATTGTTTTAGATATTGTTCGCAAATTGAGCTGGGGACACTCCAGTTCTTTTGCGAAATGATTTAGCAAAAGAAACCGCATTTTTAAAACCAACACTTTCTGCAATGGCCTGAGTTGAATATTTACGATACATATGATTTGTAATCATTTCATTAATCACATAGTTAATTTTCAGCTCATTTGAATATTCCCCAAAAGATTTACCAAATCGTTTGTTTACGACATAAGACAAATAGGTGGTGTTGGTTTTTATTTTCTTAGCCACATAAGGCAGCGTAAAATCGGCATGTAAATATTCCTGTTTACTCTCTAAGGCCAACAGTTTTTCTACAATTTTATTCTCTTTTGCCTCATCAATACTTAAATTGACATTCTCTTTCTTAGACTGTATTTCTTCAGATTCAAGAATGGTCTCTCGTTCCGGTTCGGGCTCGTTTTTCTTTTCTAAATTAGCTTTGAACTCTTCAATTAAAGCATTCATCTTTTTATGCGCCTTATTTTTATCGCGTATGTTTTTTATCAGCAGAAAGACAATTCCTATAAATAAAACGACATAAAATACTTTTAGTGCTTTGTTCAGAAAAACGTCGTATTTGTATTTCTCCTGAATGGTAACCATTTCGTTAGTCAAATCGCCAACGCCAAGTTTGTAATTTACTTCTAAAACCTCATCATTTAATTTTGATTCCGATTTTTCGTAATTATCCAGGTAAATTTTTGAGTGTTTATAAGCCAGTTCAGGCTCTTTAAGTATGTTGTAAATTTTTGCCTGATAGTAATTGGACTTCAGATGATCAACCTGATTCGTTTTAGTAATGTTGCCTATAGAGTCTGACTTTTTAAAGAATACCAATGCTTTATCATACTTTTTGATATTAAAATACAAGTCCCCCAAATTATAATGAGTCGTACATAAAATATCCAGCATGCTGTTTTGATTGGCCAAAAAGATGATATCGTAGTAGGTCTTTTCGGCATTTTTGTACTCTTTTAGTTCGCTGTAAATATTCCCTAAACTAAGTTTTGCGACAATCTTATTGTCGGGAAAATTTTGAGAGTAACTAATGGTTTTTTGATAGAAATACTCGGCAGAGTCCAGTAAAATCTTCTTTTTAGGATCTTTCATATAAAAACTCTCATATGATCCTGCTAAACTAAGATTGATATTACTCTTATTATTGAGGTATTGCTGTTTGGTATAAACGCTTTCGTTTTTATCAACAAATTCGCTAAGACTCCGCAAGTCCTTTATGGCAAGCCGGTAATTACCTACAGCAACATTTATAGCCGCAATATTACTCTTAAATTTTACAATTTGAATAATATCGTCGATCTGTATCGAGAGCTTTATACCTTGCTGATAATTTTCGATGGCGTCGCTATAGTTCTCTCTTTTCCATTCGGATAATCCGGCATAATTGTACAAGTAGGACCTAAGCTGTGTTTTTTCCTGCCCATCGGGCATTTTTTCTAAGGATTTTAAGGCTAACTGGTATTTTTCTTTAGATTTTGCTGTATTTCCTTTTAACTGAATCAAATAAGACAATGCTGCATTAGCAAAAGCCAAATGTTTATTACTATTGGATTTCGCCAACTGACTAGCATATACAATCGAACTGTCAACATTGGCATTTGCCGTTAGTCGAATTTTGTCTTGCAATATTAAGTACTCCTGTTCTGTAAAAACCTTTTTCTCTTGAGAAAAGGTATTATTCAGAACAAAAAAGAGTATAAAAGAGATGATCAGCCTCATTCATTTTGTTTTTGAATCTCAAAAATAGCTTATAAATTCGCAATAAACTAAAATTAATTTGTGTTTATACTATTTTTCTTCTTCAGTATTTATAAAAATATAACAATTTAACTGTATTTTGTTATATTTATATTACGTAGATTTGTATAATAAAACTAACAAAAATGAAACCAGACCTATTTCAAGCACCGGATTATTACAACCTAGATGACTTATTGACAGACGAACACAAATTAGTTCGCGAATCAGCACGTGCCTGGGTCAAGAGAGAAGTTTCTCCTATTATAGAAGAATATGCCCAAAAAGCAGAATTTCCAACACAAATTATAAAAGGACTTGGAGAAATTGGCGGTTTCGGACCTTATATTCCGGTAGAGTACGGAGGTGCAGGTCTGGATCAAATTTCTTATGGTTTAATCATGCAGGAAATAGAACGCGGAGATTCAGGTGTTCGATCGACTTCTTCAGTTCAGTCTTCATTAGTAATGTATCCTATTTGGAAGTATGGAAATGAAGAGCAACGAATGAAATACTTACCTAAACTGGCTACCGGAGAATTTATGGGATGCTTTGGTTTGACAGAGCCGGATCATGGTTCTGACCCGGGAAGTATGATTACTAATTTCAAAGATATGGGAGATCACTATCTTTTAAATGGTGCCAAAATGTGGATCTCAAATGCTCCTTTCGCAGATATTGCGATCGTTTGGGCAAAAGATGAAGAAGGAAGAATTCACGGTTTAATCGTTGAACGCGGCATGGAAGGTTTTACAACTCCTGAGACACATAATAAATGGTCACTTAGAGCTTCTTCAACCGGAGAATTAATTTTTGACAATGTAAAAGTTCCTAAAGAAAACCTACTACCTAATAAATCGGGACTTGGCGCACCACTTGGATGCTTAGATTCCGCACGATACGGAATTGCCTGGGGAGCCATCGGAGCTGCTATGGATTGTTACGATACCGCTTTACGTTATGCCAAAGAAAGAATTCAATTTGGAAAACCAATTGGAGGAACGCAGTTGCAACAGAAAAAATTAGCCGAAATGATTACCGAAATCACAAAAGCACAATTATTAACCTGGCGTTTAGGTGTTTTACGTAACGAAGGAAAAGCTACTACTGCACAAATCTCGATGGCCAAACGTAATAATGTGGATATGGCCATCCACATTGCACGTGAAGCAAGACAAATGTTGGGCGGAATGGGTATTACAGGCGAATACTCGATCATGCGCCATATGATGAATCTTGAAAGTGTGATTACTTATGAAGGAACTCATGACATTCATCTCTTGATAACCGGTATGGATGTAACTGGAATTCCAGCATTTAAATCATAAACATCTATTAAAATATATACAAAACCAATACAAAAAGCTTCTTCTTAACGGGAAGCTTTTTATATTTGCACAAAAAAAATACGCAAATGAATATTGAAACTATAAACAATAGCATTCAACCTCAAAAAGATCAACTTTTACAACATTCATTATACAATAAAATCCAAAGCATTGATGACTTACATCGTTTTTTAGAAACTCATGTTTTTGCTGTTTGGGATTTCATGTCATTATTAAAAGCATTACAATCTAAGCTTACCTGTACTTCTACGCCTTGGTTTGCTACAAAAAACCCGGAAACAAGATACTTAATCAACGAAATTGTTTTGGCAGAAGAAACGGATTTAAGCATTGATGGAAAAAGACAAAGTCATTATGAAATGTATCTTGAAGCCATGGAAGATTGTGGTGCCGATACAAGCGGAATCAATACCTTTTTGGCTGAAGTAAATTCGCTGCATAATATTTTTGTTGCTATAAAACAAAGTTCCTTACATCCTGATACAAAAGCTTTCTTAGATTTTACTTTTAGAGTAATTGAAGAAGGAAAACCGCATCAAATTGCTGCGGCATTTACTTTTGGAAGAGAAGATTTGATTCCGAGTATGTTCACGGCAATCCTGAAAAATTTCCAGAAAAACCTTCCTGAAACCGATTTAAGCAAACTTTTGTACTATTTTGAAAGACATATCGAATTGGATGCCGACGAACACGGACCAATGGCCATGCAGATGATTTCTGACTTATGTGAAGATGATGCACAAAAATGGAAAGAAGTGGAAGAAATTTCGATTCTGGCATTAGAAAAACGTATCGGGCTCTGGAACGCTATTGAAGAAGAAATTCTGATGAAAACGGAGATGGTCTAAAAACCAAATCAATCTATTTAACGTAACTATTTGTTTAAAATGGGCCGAAACTTAATTTATCTAAATTATGAAACTGCATTTCAAACAAATAGTTATTGTTACCCTTTCTATATTCCTCTTGAGCTGTAGTGCTGACGAAACGACTTCAGAAACTCCTGTCGCTCCGGTTACCCCACTTACCGGTTCTATAAAATATTTGGCTTTAGGAGACAGCTACACCGTTGGACAAAGCGTTTGCGAAACCTGTGGATTTCCTGAACAGTTAAAATCGAGTTTAATAGCAATTTATCCGCAAGCCAGCTTTTCGTTAAAGGTTATTGCAACCACCGGATGGACCACTACTAATTTAATTTCGGCAATAAATACCCAAAATCCCGATCCTGTTTACGATATCGTTACCCTTCTTATTGGAGTGAACAATCAATATCAGGGGAAAAGTTTTTCGATCTATGAGAAAGAATTTCCAGAACTCGTAAACAAAGCAATTGTTTTAGCAAAAGGAGATAAAAAAAAGGTAATTGTCATCTCAATACCCGATTATGCCTATACTCGTTTTGGAGAAGTACAGATGGGGGGACAAGGTGAGCGAATTTCAAGCGAAATCGATCAATACAATAGCTTTGCCGAAAACTACTGCAAACTCAATGCTGTTGTTTTTGTTTCTATAACTGATATTTCCCGTAAAGGTCTGACAAATCCTGAGCTCGTAGCCGGAGACGGCTTACATCCGTCAGCCAAAGCCTATACTTTATATGCAGAGCGTATTTTGCCCAAGATAAGAGTCGCTTTACAGAATTAATATTCTGAGCTCTTCCACAGATAAAATAGTATTATAAAAGGAGTTCCAACAAGAAAACCAAAAACCATAATTGAAAAAATATCCTTAATTTTATCAAAAGTTATTTCGTCATCCATCAAAAATGATCTTCTAAAATTGACCGTAATGGATTACGCTCAATCAATTCTTTTAAACCATGCAGATTTCACCATCAGAAGAATTATCGCCTTATATTAAACATTATCTTTTTTTAGATCATAATGAAATGGCTGTACAAAAACTTCGCCTGTTTTCTGATGGTAATACGGGCATTGTATTTTCGTTAAAAGGCAAGCTCAGTTCTGATTTTAATGATTGCGGAGTACACAACCACTTACCTGATTCTTTTTTATACGGACAACTTACCGGATTTAAAGACATTTATTCGGATAGTGAAATCAATTTAGTGATTGTTGTTTTTCAGCCAAACGGGATTCACCAATTGCTTGGAATTCCGGCTTATGAGTTTCTGGATGCGATAATCTCTATTGATGACATTTTTGACCAGAACGGTTTAATTCTTCAGGAAAAACTATCCGGACACTATACGATTCCAAAGAAAGTTGAACTACTAAATCATTTTTTCAGTACCTATATTTCGAACAAAAAGGGTTCTCACCAATTAATCGTAGAAAGTTCGATTCGTTTCATTACTGCCCACCAAGGAAGTTTCAATGTAAAACAACTCGCTAAACATACCGGTTATACCGAAAGGCATCTGGAAAGGAAGTTCCAGGAATCTATTGGATTAAATCCGAAGAAGTTTGGAAACATTATAAAACTGCATTATTTTTTAAAGTTATTAAAAGACAAAGCTGCCGATACCAATCTCACGAGTCTTTGTTACAATGCCGGATTTTCGGATCAGTCTCATCTGATCAAAGAATTTAGGAAACATACCGGAATAACTCCAAAAGAATACCTGAACAATACCGGAAAATTAACCAATAATCTTCTCAAAACCGCTCCGCCTATTGTTTTCTAAAATGTCGGTTTTGTACAATTTCTAAAATAAGACTAGTGCTACTTTTGTCTCAAATCAATAGTATGTATTATGAAAAATCTAAAAATAGCCTCCGCTCAGTTCGAGAATAAAAGTGGTGACAAAACGTATAATTTAGCTGTAATTGAAAAACTTTCGCAACAGGCAGCGAGCCAGGGTTGCGATGTTATTTCGTTTCACGAGTGCTCTGTAACCGGCTATACTTTTGCACGACATTTATCAAAAGAACAAATGTTAAACCTCGCAGAATTAATTCCGAGTGGGGAAAGCATCGTGAAATTGACTGAAATTGCCCGAAACAATAACATTGTAATTCTGGCGGGTCTTTTTGAAAAAGACGAGGATGATAACTTATTCAAAGCTTATGTGTGTGTCGACCAAAACGGTTTAGTTGCCAAATACCGAAAACTGCATCCGTTTATAAACCCATACCTCACTCCGGGAGATCGTTATTGTATTTTTGAAATTAAAGGCTGGAAATGTGGAATTTTAATTTGTTACGACAACAACATTATCGAAAATGTTCGTGCTACCACTCTTTTAGGCGCAAAGATTATTTTCATGCCGCATGTTACCATGTGTACGCCCTCTACCCGACCAGGTGCTGGTTTTGTTGCTCCGCAGCTGTGGGAAAACCGCGAAGCCGATCCTACCTCTCTCCGACTGGAATTTGACGGAATGAAAGGCAGAGACTGGCTAATAAAATGGCTGCCGGCGAGAGCCTATGACAATGCTATTTATGCTGTATTCTCGAACCCAATCGGTATGGACGACGATCAGCTGAAAAATGGCTGTTCTATGATTATTGATCCTTTTGGAGATGTTTTGGCCGAATGCCGCTCTTTTGATGACTCTTTTACAACCGCAATACTAACTCCTGAAAAATGTACTCAGGCTGGTGGCAATCGTTACATAAAAGCAAGAAGGCCAGAATTGTATCGGGATATTATTGGTCAGGAGCATCAATCCGAACAAAATGTGGTCTGGCTCGATGTTCCTAAAAAAAGTTAAAACTGATGTTTCATGGGGCTTTACGCGGCTTAAAGATTTACCTTTGAAGAATTCATTAATCTACAGTACATCCCCCAATCATGGAATTTTTTAAAACTACAAATAAAGATATCGATGCCGTTTTTGCTCTTTACAATGCGGCTACATCCTATCAAAAAACAGTCAACAACAAAAGCTGGAGAGGTTTTGAAAGGGCTCTTATAGAAAAAGAAATTGCCGAGAATCGTCATTTTATCATCAAAGAAGGAGATGAAGTAGCCTGTACCTTTGTTCTTACTTTTAACGATCTTATTATCTGGAAAGAAGCCAGTGCCGATCCTGCCGTTTATCTTCATCGAATTGCTACGAATCCAAAATTCAGAGGGCAATCGTATGTCAAAAAAATTATTGATTGGGCAAAAGAATACGCCAAAGAAAACAATAAAAAGTACATTCGTCTTGACACCCACAGCGGAAACGAAAGAATAAACAAGTATTACACCAGCTGTGGTTTTGAATACAAAGGTATCAGCACTATCGAATGGACAAGTGAATTACCGGAACATTATAAAGAGGGTTCTTTTAGTTTGTTTGAGATTAAGCTGTAGTTTAGTTTTTAGATTTCCAGATAAAGCCATCTAAAATATAGTGTGTAAATTGAGGTACGCTCAGAAGCGGCACTAATAGAAATTGCCATCCTGAAAAATCGAAATTACTTACCGTGATATTTTCATTCCAAACGAAAAACTCCCAGAGAAATTCTTCTGAAAAAGCAATTAACACTAATATGCCAATGTAAATTAAAATGCCATTGTATCTCTTTAAATAAGCCAAAGCGCCTATTTCATTGCTGGTCTTTCCATCAATTTCTTTAAAGTACACCAAAGCCATATAAGGAATTCCGTGTGAAACTACATTTAGCAAAGTAAAAATAAGGTCGTCGTTGAAGTAAACAATTCCAAAATACCACGAAAGTACAGTTCCCAAAATAATGCTATTTTTAGGGATATTAAAGAATTTAGTTTTAACGGAAACGATTGTGGTGCGAATAACGTAAAGAGATAGAATGGCACTATAAGCCCAAAACAAAATTTCTAAGATTGCTTGATTTTCAAAACGAAAGAATTCATTTTCAACAAACCAATTGAATTTTCTTTTAGAAGAAAAAAACCAAAACAGCATTGGGTAAACGGTAGCCGCATAAATCGTCAGGTTATCCATCCAGACAGAGACTCTCGTTTTCTCTTCCTTGCGTGCATACAATCGCATGAAACCATATTGCTGCCGAATAAAATGGAAAACAGCTACATAAGCCAGAAAAGACCAGAAAACTAAACTTCCGAAAGAGAATAAAACTAAGCCGGTAAGAAAACAAATAACAGGCAAAAGAATCAATCTTTTCCTGTCTTTCTGAAATTTACTTTTTACAAAATAGGTCTTAAATAAGGTGGCATAAACGTGTGCAACATCAATAAAAACAATTAGAAAAAGCCAGGTGTAAAACGAATAGTTATTTTCGATCGAAGTGATATAATTCTGAAAAACAAAAATGACTGCCAGCACAAAAAATGACGGACCAATGATAAACAGTGAGTCTGTTTTTGCTTTATGAATCCAGGGTTGTTCCATCTAAAATTTTATTTACTGCATTAATTCCCTGGTGAAAAGCTTCTTCAAAGATTGAAATTCCCGATAAATCAGAGTGAGCAAAATAGATTCGGTTTTCAATATTCTGTGAAGCCTTCTTTTTTGCGTCTCCAAAAATAAAATCAGGTACCGGAGAGATCATGCCGTGTCCCAGTAAAAAAACTTCCATTTCTTCGGTATCATTTTCAATATCCGGATGGGCAATTTTCAAATCATTAAAAACAACCTGTTTCCAATATTCTTTATCTTTTTTATAAATTTCTTTACGCATTTTCTTCAAATCCCCGGACGAAAAGCTATAGTAATAGGTAATCACTTTTTTATCCTGTATCTGATTTAATGTCTGATGTTGCGCGTAAACATAACCTAAGCCTTTTGCTTCATAAATCACATTATCCCAGGAAAGCGGAAAACTTAAATTATCGGTCAAATTGTTTACAACTAAAGTCGCCAAAAGCCAGGGGGTATAATGAAACTGGTTTGTAAATTGTTTTCGGTCTTTGATGAGATATTGGTTTACAAACTGAGGTGTTGCCATAATAACTTTATCTGCTATTAGCTCTATAGAAGTCTTTTTGACATCATCAAATGCTTTAACAACAACTTTATTTTTCTCGATTTTCACCTCGTAAACCAGATGATTTTTCAGTGTTTTTTGTGACGTGTATTTCTTAAGATGCTGTGCCAATCTCGCATTTCCTTCCGGCCATGTCAAAACACTATCGCTTTTTTCTGCGGATGCATCTTGTTTTCTTCCGGCAAAATAATGAATCCCTGCCCAGGCTGAAACAAAGGCAATTCCCAATCCAAAATCGTCTTTACAACAATAATCAATATAATTAAACAAAGGCTCTGATTTGAAATTATGCTCTTCAAACCATTGCTGCATTGTAATTTTATCCAATGCTCTTGTTTTTTCATTTTTAGAACAAAGAGAAACAGGTATATCGAATAAATACTTCTGATCTTCTCCTTTTGCAATTCGAAAGGCATCCATTTCTTTAAAGAAACGTTGAAATTCTTTATGTTCTTCCGAAGAGTTTCCTTCCTTTGGCACAACTCCTTCCTGCCAATTATTTTTATAAAACAACCGTTCATCCGGTGCAAAAGTCAATTGCAATTCATCAAAAACAGGAAGTCCGTTTTTATCGTAATCCAAAATAATTTTCTCTTCTTCAAGAAAACCCAGAAGTTCTTTATCCTCGAAATTTGGAAGTGGCAAATAATGCGCTCCCAAAGGGTATTTCGAATATTTATTCTCCCCATTAGAGGAGTTCCCTCCCAAATGATCCGCCATTTCAATCAATAAAAAATCGGAGATTCCTTTTTTATGAAACTGACGTGCGGCACTCAAACCTGAGATTCCGCCACCAATAATTAAGTAAGGGATTTTTACTTGTTGTTGTGGTTTCGGAAAGTCTTTTATCCACAAACGATGCCCTAAAAGATGATTTGTTCCTGATAACCGAATCATCAGAACCGCTATTTTATCGGAGCAAAATTGTAAAAAAGGAATTAAAAGCAAAGATGCCGTAATTCCCTTTACGAAATTTCGTCTTCCTTTATTGCAATTTTCCCCATTCTTCATCAAAATAGCGTACTAAAATCTGGTTATCCAAACGATTGATTTCTATTTGATTCGAAATCATATCGTTGGTAAAATAATTGAATCTGTCAAATTGATAATTATAAAATTTCAATCCCGGGCTTTTTCGTTTCACTTCATTAAAAGTGGTTCCAAAACCATTGATTGCAATGGTATACCCCCATTCTCCAAACGAAGGAACATAAGCGTGATAAGCATCAACCTGTGGAAAAACCTGCATCACTGTTTTATTGATACACCAAAATGATTTTGGAGCAAAATAAGGTGAAGTAGTCTGAATGACAACTGCTGCATCGGGTTTTAAAATACTTTTTATAGTTTGATAAAAATTGAGAGAATACAATTTTCCCAGACTATAATTAGACGGATCGGGAAAATCTATAATCGCAACGTCAAACTTCTCGGTACAGCTTTTTGCCCAAATATAGGCATCGGTATTTACCACTGTAACTTTGGGATTGTTTAATGAATTTTGATTGAATTTCGTCAGGACTGTGTTGGTTTTAAAAAGTCTGGTCATCCCTTCATCCAGATCGACTAAGGTTACTTTTTGGACTTCTTTGTATTTTAGGATTTCCCTAACTGCCAATCCGTCACCTCCTCCTAAAACCAAAACGTTTTTTACCTCTTTAGCCATTGACATTGCCGGATGAACTAAGGCTTCGTGGTACCTGTATTCATCTGCTGAACTAAACTGGAGATTGTTGTTTAAATACAATCTGTAATCGCTTTTGTTGTGTGTTAAAACAATTCGCTGATAAGGTGTTGAGTTGGTATAAATTATATTTTCGCCATATAATTTTCCTTCTGAATAAGATAATATTACATCTGAAAAAATAAAAACTGTAAGCAGAACTAAAAAGGAAAGAATCGCTTTTACTTTTAAGAAGTAAGGCTTTTTTAATTCTTTGGTAAGCAAAAAACACAATACAATGGCTATGCTGACATTGATCATTCCAAAGAAAAGAGAGGTTCCCATTATTCCTAATTTGGGAACTAAAACCAAAGGAAATAGTATCGAAGCCAGCAAAGCTCCGATATAATCGAAGGTAAAGACATTAGAAACCAAATCTTTGAATTCGACTTTGTCTTTTAAGATATTCATCAAAAGCGGGATCTCTAATCCGACCAAAAAACCTGTTACAAAAACAAACAGATACAATATGAATTGAAAGGATTCGACACTTTCGAACAATAGAAATAAAACTACCGAACTCAAACCGCCTATCAAACCAACCAAAATCTCGATTTCGACAAATGTATTGAGTAGGTTTTTGTGAAAAAACTTTGAAAAAAAGGAGCCAATACCCATCGAAAACAGGTAAACTCCAATTATAAATGAAAATTGTTTTACGGAATCACCTAATAAATAACTTGCTAAAGTTCCTGCGACAAGCTCATAAATAAGCCCGCAGGTTGCAATAATAAATACGGCAAACAGCAAAAGAAATTCAAACCTAAGAAACTTTTTACCCATGAATTGCTGCACTAATGATCATCGAAATCCCGATGATGAATGCAGCCAGAACAATTGCAACGGCAACATTATTTTTCTCCCCAACTTCTTTCCAGGTGTTTTCAGGAGTGATTTTTTCGATAATTAAATAAGCTGCCAATAAAATGATAATTCCTAAAAAAGAAAAAATGACTGAATTAACTACTGGTTGAA
This sequence comes from Flavobacterium sp., assembly GCA_023251135.1. Taxonomy (GTDB): domain Bacteria; phylum Bacteroidota; class Bacteroidia; order Flavobacteriales; family Flavobacteriaceae; genus Flavobacterium. The sequence goes on from JAHEZJ010000001.1 coordinate 138,423, forward strand.
CATGTATTAAATCCATAGTAAAGTGTTATTTGTGATAAAAACGGTTATAAGAAGTACGGCTTCCCGTTGACTTGTAATTTTCTGTGCTTTCACAGTCGCAAATTCGATTTCCTGCCATTGCAAAATAAAGATAAACTCCAAAGCAAAAAAGTCCTATTGCTAGTGAAGCGGCATTATTAAATATAAAATCCGAAATTTTTTTCATAACTGTTTATTCCTCATAGCGAGAATAAGAACTGTCTGCCCATCTCGCTTTTTCAAAATTATAATTAAAAAACCATATTATTAAGTAAATGATAATCATACCAATAACAACCATCCAGACATTTCTGCTTGAAGGTTCATTCCAGACCACATTTACACGCATTTCGCTATTAATAACATCTTCTGGCGCTTTCATTGGTGTTATTAAAAGATGGTATTTGCCTGCTTTTACACCGCAAATATTAAATTCTTCAGAATTATTCCCTTCTGTCCAGGACTCACCATCAGTATAGCCGTGATAATATTCGATGTCTTTGTTTGCATAAATTTCATCATTGGTCACTTCATTTACTAAAGCGACATTCAGATTGGCCCATGAATTATCAACATCTGTAGAAACTTTAATGGTCAATGGTGCCGAACCTCCGTTCAGAATAAAAGCATCACTTGTAACTTCTTTATTATCAAATTCGGTAAACTTTATTGATTTAGAAAAAACATTCTGTTCGAATTGATCCTTATAGATATACCAGTTGGCCGTAATGATCAGTAAAGCAATAAAGCAGAAAATAATTCCGGTATTTCTGAGATCAAATCCATAGGGCTGAACCATATTTGTACCAGACTGATACGGTAAAGTAATGTTCTTAAAAGCCTTTTTTATTTCTCCTTTTTTAATGTATTCTCCGTAAAAAGCGGTTTCAACACCATTCATTCTTTCGACAGAAATCATATACGGTGGTCTTATGTACTCCACTAAATGAATATTCCTGTTCTGAGGCAATTCGAAGTCGAAAAATCCCTGAGCATTTATAATTGCAGCATCTGAATATTCAAAAATATTATAGTCTTTATTATCGTGTTCCAGAATTAAAGGATGCTTTTTTACCTCAAAAACCTCTTCCATTTGAGTTAGCAAAATCCAATGTCCCTGAGAAAGTGAAAGATAAATAAATTCATTTTCATGATTTTGGAGTATAAACTCGGTCCACCTGTAATCAGGATGAACCCTTTTTACCAAAATGCCTGTAACTTTATATTCGCTTCCTTTTAAAAACCCCACATCGCCTATCGCTAAAGGGAAATCATTGATTGTCGTTTTATATTGCGATTTTCTGCGGAACAGTCCCTCTTTGTCGCGAGCATATAAACTCTGACATTGAGGACAGACAAAATTTACAACCTCAAAACCAACCTGTAATTCGGTTTCTGTATTACAATCGTAACAAGGAATTTTCATATACTAACGGTTAATTTCAAAATCTTTAATAATTTTTCCTTCAAAATAGCTAATGTAATCTGCCATCACATCTTTAACTTTCTGCGAGTTATCCTGAAGATAGTTACACAAATAAACATCCAGCGTTAATTGGTTGTATTCGGGCCAGGTGTGTATGCAGATATGCGATTCTTTTAAACAGAATGAAATTGTAAAACTATTGTTGTCAAAATTGTGTACAATCACTCCGACCTTCTCCAATCCATACTTTTCTAAAATAGAATGAGTTACAGAGACAAAGCCCTGACTATTGGTTAATTTCGAAATTTCGTCGACATGTAGTGTTACCAGTTTGTGAAGACCTGGTGAATAGGGAGGTAAATCCATTAAAATAATATATTGACAGCGGCGCCAAATATATAATAATTTATTTAATAAAATAATCTAAAAAAACACTGAAAAGTATTCTCTAAAATGATAAAAATTGTTTGAGATTCTGATCTCATTTTTTTATTCTCCTCTAAATCCATTCCGGACATAAGCTAAGTGTCAGAAATGGCATAACGAAAAATCCCGGCCTTACAAATTAACAATTTCAGAGCAATAGCCATCCAAACCACAGAAACCAACAGACTGTTTTTCAGTACAATATGATTTTTATCATGTATAAAGCGCTTTTTAATACCGAACTTGCAGCAGTTTAGTAAAGTTACTTAGCCCTTTAAAATAAATAGAAAATGAACAGAAAAACCCTACTTGGTTCTATCGCGATCCTGATAGTTCTATTTTTAAACTATTCCTGCTCCGACAATCACTCTGATCAAAAATCAGAACCGTCGTTGACCCCAAAAACAAAAAAACTGCTCCTTATCGGGATAGACGGGTGCAGAGGTGATGCCTTAATGAGTTCGAACACTCCAAATGTTAAAAGCTTGCTCAACAATTCTGTTTACAGCTTTGATGCTGTGACCAACTCTCCTACCTGGAGCGGAAACGGATGGTCTACAATGCTTACGGGAGTTTCGTCATCCAAACATGGCGTTACCGACAATTCTTTTTCAACTCCAAATTTTGCTCTTTACCCCAGTTTTTTAAAACGTCTTGAAACCCAGAATCCTGCTCTGAACACTGTATCTATTGCATTCTGGAAACCTATTAATAATTATATAATTGATGGTATTGATGTAGAAAAAACACCTGCAACCGATCTGGAGGTAAAAAACGAAGCTGTAAGTACCCTCAAAAACAATAATCCTGATGTTTTATTTCTACATTTTGATGATGTTGACCACGCAGGACATGCCTACGGATTTTCGGGAAGCGTTCCTGAATATAAAGCCGCTATTGAAACGATAGACGTTTATATTGGAGAAATTTTAAATGCCTTAAAAAGCAGGTCCACCTATGCTAATGAAGACTGGCTGATCATTGTCTCCACTGATCACGGTGGAGTTGGTAAATCTCATGGTGGTTCGTCTTATCAGGAGAGAAATATTTTCACTATTTTTTACAACAAAGATTTCCCTACACAACAAGCCGATCCTGAAACCTCTATAACCGGATCATTTGTAAACTTCAACTCTAACAAAATTTACGCCTCAACCACAAATCCTCTTTATAATTTTGGAACTTCAGATTTCACAGTTGAATGCAGAGTAAAAACATCCAGTTTCTCAAGTGATCCCGCTATTGTTTCAAACAAAAAATGGGCGTCCGGATCAAATCCGGGGTTTGTAATTGCAGGCGACGGCGCCTCATGGCGAGCAAATATTGGAACCGGATCAAGTCGAATGGATTTAAAGGGAAGTTATCCGATTAACGACGGGAAATGGCACCATCTGGTTATGGTAGTAGACCGTACAGCCCGATCATTCAAAATTTACCAAGACGGTGCTCTTGCTAATCAGGCAGCTATCAGTAGCGATTTCGGAAGCTTATCTTCAGGTCTCCCACTTGCAATTGGTCAGGACGGAACTTTAGCTTACGGTCGAACCATCAATGGAAATATAGCGGAAGTTCGTATCTGGAACAAAGCGCTGCCCGAATCTTCCATTTTAAATAATATGTGCTCATTTGTAACCACTTCTCATCCTGATTACAGTAGCCTGATAGGATATTGGAAAGGAGATACGGGGTCAGGAAATATTTTTACCGATTCAAGCCCAAGTAATATTTCTATGTCGCTAAGCAATAATCCAACCTGGACTTCCGGTACCGATCCTTTAAAATGCGGAAAAGCAATTACTGGAGAAGTGCCAAAAATGACCGATATTGCTTATTCTTCACTTAAATGGTTTGGTTTAGATATTCCCTTTGGCTGGTCATTGGAAGGCAACTCTTTGCTACCAACAGGAAAATAATGATATGAAAAAAAGATCTTTTTGTTTAGATCTCAAAAATAAAACCCCGCAATTTTAAAAAATGAAATTGCGGGGTTTTTTATTTTACAGAAAGAAAGGCATTCGAACCCTCGATGCAGTTACGCCTATACTAGCTTCTTCAACTACTCTTCACTCATAAGCTTATAATTTATTTATGAGCAACTGGTTTGGTTTTCATTGGAAAATTAAAGAAGGTGCTGGTTAGTATCGGTACAAAAAATACAGCAGCGGTAAGAACCGAGATTCCTATATCTGCAGCATGGCTTCCTAAGAATTTACTGAATGCTGTTTCGGGATAAAAATGTTCGTATAACGATAATGCCAGTTTGACCCCTAAAATGGCAATTACTACAAAAGCTGCGGTTTCCAGAAAATTGTATTTTTGCATAAGCCCCACAAACCACTGTGCTATAAAACGCATCGCCAGGATACCTATAAATACACCAATACATACTAATATGATGTTTGGCGTAAAGGCCACAGCTGCAAAGACATTATCAATTGAAAAGGCCATATCCATAAGCTCCACAAGGCAAACAGTAGCCCAAAAATGGCCTATTGAGCCTACTGTTACACGGTATAACCAATTACCTTCCTTATTTACTTTTTCTTCTTCGCCACCCTCTTTTTGCTTGTCTTTGTACCATGAATACACCAAATAGAGCAGGTAAAGTCCACCAATAGGCTTAAGCCACCAAATGGCAATAAGCGCCGAAGCAAATATCATGGCAACACCCCTAAAAAAATAAGCGCCCCAAATACCATACTTAAGCGCACGGTCACGCTGATTTTCAGGCAAATCCATTACCATTGTAGCCAGTACGGCTGCATTATCTACAGAAAGCAGGCTTTCAATAAGAATAAGGTTTCCAATGATTGCCAGTGATGTACCGGGATGTGCAATAATATCTTGCCAAAGGCTATTAATCGTAGTAAGTAATTCAGTCATTTTTGTATTATTTTAAAGAATGGTGCCTTATGGCTTATTTATTTTGATATTGAAAGGTCTATTTCGGGGTTTGGCTCAAAGTCATCTTCATATTTTGAAATGAGAATAACGGCTACCCCATTACCTATAAAATTAGTTATGGTACGAGCTTCGTTCATGAACTTATCAATACTGAAAAGCAGTGCCAAGCCTTCTAAAGGAAATTTATTGAGTGTTGTAAATGTTATGGTAAGCGCGATAAAACCAGATCCCGGTATTCCCGATGCCACTTTTGATGTAATCATGATAACCAACCCTATAGTTATGATATCGTGAAGAGTAAGCGGGATGTCAAACAACTGAGCAACAAACAAGGTACATACGGGCAAAAATATAGACGCACCCGCAAGGTTAAAAGAATAACCCAGCGGTATTGAAAGGCCTACTACAGCTTTACTGCACCCTGCTTTTTCAAGCTTTGCAACAATTAAAGGAAATACTGTTCTGGATGATGATGTACTAAAAACAATAAGCAGTTCTTCTTTAATATAGTTCAGAAACTTCCAGAGACTTATGTTGTAATACCGCAGCAAAAGCCCCAGTACTATAAATACAAAGAGTGCCATGGTTATATAAGTAGTCGCCAGCAATTTACCCAAAGGCAACAGGCTGTGTATACCAAACCGCGATACTGCGTAAGCCATTCCGCCAAAAGCAGCAACCGGTATAAGCAAAAACAGATACATCAATATCTTATACAAAAAGGTCATAAATTTTTGCAGGGCAGTTACATACTTTGCCCGACCCGGTGAGAGACTAAGCAAAACACCTGTTATAACTGCCAACAAAACCAATACCAGCGGTCGATTAAGTATTATAAAGTTAAACCAGCCGCCATCAAGTGATTCGGTAGCTGTAAAATGTTTGGGCAGGGCTGCATCGATAAATCTTTTTTCTATCTTGCCCGGTTCTATAAATAATGCTGCCATTATGCCCATTATCATGGCAAGAGTAGTAATTATTTCAAAATAAACGAGCGCCTTAAGCCCTACACGACTCACTTTTTTAAGATTGTCAATACTGCTTACACCTATAATTATTGTTAAAAATATAATAGGCTGTATAAGCGGTTCAATAAGGTATAAAAATCCACTGCCTAAAAAATCCAGCTGAATACCCTGTTCGGGATAATAGTGACCTACAGCAATTCCTAACAGCAATGCCAGGGTAACATAAGCTGCTAAATTTTTCAAATACTTTTGCGGTATTCCAGTGCTTTCCGGATGTGGTTGTGTGGTATCCATTTTTTAAACCTTACTCATTAAATTGCTCCGTAAAGGTAATTTTAAAAAGTTATTAACCCGATAAGCATCGCTGCAATAAGCATAGCCAATGATGAACCCAAGGCCCATTTTATAGTAAATTTTACGTGGTCAGAAAACTCAACACCTGCCAAACCTACTAAAAGATAGGTAGAAGGTACAAGCGGACTTAACAAATGAACCCCCTGACCGATAAGGGACGCCACTCCTATTTCTAACTTTGTAGCGCCTAGATGTATACCGGTTTCTGTAATTAATGGCAGTATCCCAAAATAATAAGCATCGTTGCTTAAAAAAAAGGTTAACGGTGCACTGCTTACCGCTGTTATAACCGGAAAAGCACTGCCCCAAGTATCGGGCACCATTGCTATCATAGAAGCTGCCATAGCATCCATCATTCCGGTACCCGAAAGTATGCCTGTAAAAATACCAGCTGCAAATATCATCGATGCTACAGAAAGGGCGTTGCCCGCATGCAGTTTCAATACTTTTTGCTGTTCCTCTACTTTGGGGTAATTAATAATAAGCCCAATGCAGAATGCTATCATAAAGGAAACGGCCAATGGCAGTACATCAAACATCATGGAAGCCAGCAGAAGTATAGTAAGCAGAAGGTTAAACCATATCAGGCCAGGTCTTCTGAGTTCGCGTTCTATAACAACTTCTTCCTCATTTATAAGATACTTGTTCGTGTCACCTTCGCGCGCAATCCTTCTTTTTTCGCGAAGTCCAAGCCAGAATGCGGCAAATAGTACCCATAGTATACCGCCAATCATGACTGGTATCATAGGCATAAACAGTTCTGACGCATCCATTTTAAGAGTGGTCATTGCACGTGCTGTAGGCCCGCCCCAAGGCAGTATATTCATTACCCCGCCACCAAGCATTATAATGCATGCGAGAACAAGCGGGTTCATGCCCAGTTTTTTATACAAGGGCAACATTGCGGCCACAACGATCATATAGGTAGTAGCACCATCACCATCAAGCGAAACCAATATGGTAAGCAAGGCAGTACCCACGGCTATTTTTAGCGGATCACCTTTTACAAACTTTAATATCAGGTTTACCAGCGGGTCAAATAATCCGGCATCAATCATTATACTGAAGAAGAGTATCCCGAAAATAAGCATAATGCCGGTGGGAGCAATATTCTTTACACCCTCCATGATGATCGAACCAAGATCGGCAGTGAAACCTCCTACAATGGCAAAAAGTATCGGGATAAGTATGAGCGCCGTTAACGGAAACAAGCGCTTTGTCATGATCAGGTACATAAATACAATGATCATTGAAAATCCTAAGATTGTAAGCATGACTCTATATTTTTAAGTTTAATTATTTTCTGTTTTAGCCGACCAGTCAAATGAGTTTCTAAAACCCGCCAATACATAATTGCTTGTATCATCAGGGCTTACCTGATTGACAAATGAAAGTTCTATTGCTGATTGTTTACCGAGATTAATACCCAATCCGGCTGTAATCCTGTTGCTGTCAAATTGTTCTTCCTTTACCACATTCATCCTGATTTCATTTTTTAGAATGCCATACAAAAGATTATTTCCCTTTTCTTTACCCAATGGAATTTTTAACGATATGAGATAACGCAGTCTCAAAACAAAATCATCAGGATTGGTTAAAAAACGTTCCTCGACACGATAACGGTGTAATAATGTAGTACGACCCAATTTACTTTTGATCGTTAACTGCTGAAACGGTCTGTTTTCATAACGTACTTTTTTATCGGTAAGACTTGTGTAGGGCTGAAGCACCAAAAACATATAACCCACAGCCGGATAAAGGTCGTTGTCTAACTTTCTTTCCAAATAGGTCGAAACTAAAAAAAGACGTGAATCTTTTACCAAATCGTATGCACGATATTGAGAAAGGGCTGTAAAGCTGTACTTTTCGTTCAGTTTTGCCGACATTGTATATTGCAGCCACATGTTAAGATTATCTTGTTGTGCTGACGCTTTCGTAGAAAAAAGCATTAAAAAAAACATGATTGATATATAAATTCTATACATTCTGATAAATTGTTAATTTATTTGTCTGAGGTAAAAGTATAGGATTGATTTTCTCAAAAAATTAATTTTCAACGAACGACTCATTTAATAAACAAACAACGCAAAGTGCATACTTTAAAATAATGATATTTGTATTTTAAATGATATAATTTTAAAGGGTGAATAATTTTTAACACAAAAAAGTATGGTTTTACTAATAAACATCATTATCCTCCTTGTAGCTTTTAGATTACTGTTTGAACAAAAGATTATAGGCAGCCTCATGAAAAAACAATGGACAAACCTTATCCGGTTTCAACATGTTTTATTTTTTGTGATATACACCTCCTTTCTCATAATTTCAATGTTTTATTTTACCGAAATGCCTTTTGCGCTGTATAGGATACTGTTTATTATGGTAATCAATACTGCCTTGTATATTATTTGTTATGCCTATTTAGTTCCCGCCTATTATCAAACCAATAAGTATCCTGAATACCTGTTGTATGCGCTGATATTATTTATATCCACAACATTGCTACGACTACTCGCTGAGCCTGAATTTTCAAAAGGAAGTGGTGTAGCACAAGACCAAACGCTTTTTTTGATAAGTGTATACAGCTCGCAAAGTATCGTGATTTTAGTAGCTTCCTTTTTGGGAATATCAAAACATAAATTTTTAATAGAATACGACTATCTCGACCTTGAGGTAAAAAAAAATGAGACCGACCTCAACCTTATGAAGTCAAAGATAAATCCTCACTTTTTACTCAATACCCTTAATAATATCTATGCGGGCAGTTACAGCCAGCATGCTAATACGACCGAAGCAATACTACAACTAAGCCAGTTGCTGCAATATGTTATATATGAAACCGATAAAAAAACGATTGCCATACACAAAGAGTTTGAAATAATGAAGGCACTTGCGGGTTTGTACCAGCTCAAATACAACAATACACTCAATATCGTATTTGAGCTAAATGACAGTGAAGCCCAGGAACAGGTAGAGGTCCCTCCTTCTATATATTTTACTCTTTTTGAGAATGCACTTAAACATTCAGACATTGGGAACGCTATAGATGCCTATATTGTTGTGAAGTTTGATAAGATCGATGATAACTTGTTGTTCCGGATAGAAAACTCTGTACCAGAGCACGCTCAGGTTAGCAATAATAAAGGATATAACGGAATGGGACTGGTTGCCTTAAAAAAAATACTTGCAATGGAATACACAGAAAATTATGAATTGTTTGATGAATTATCAAATAAGACGTACTTTTCTACTCTCAAAATAAAGTTATGAATCAATTGCAGGTTGTAGGCGTAGATGATGAATACCTTGCGCTGGAGCTGATAAAAAAATATTGCGCCAAAACGGATGACATAAAGTTACTGGCTACCTACAGCAACCCAAAGGAAGCCATGGATTTTTTGCAGCACAATGAAGCTGACCTGCTGATACTGGATATTAATATGCCCGGCATCAACGGGATAGAATTACTACAAAACACACACAACAAGCCGCTCTGTATTTTTATAACCGCTGAAGAACAGCATGCCGCCAAAGCATTTGAGCTTGATGTTGTAGATTACCTTATAAAACCCATAAGTTTTGAGCGTTTTGAAAAGGCCATTACAAAAGCCAAAGAATACCACCGCTTTATAAAATCTAAAAACATTGTTGAAGATTATATCATGTTTAAATCAGACAATATTGTAAACAAAGTAAAACTGGATGATATTTTTTGGATAGAAGGTTTTGGAGAATACCTCAAAATTGTATCCCGCTATAAAAAATACATGGTCCTGGAACGTATGGCAAAGTTTGAAGAAATGCACCGTCATCTGGGATTTATTAGAATACATAAGTCATACCTGATTTTGAAAAGCCACATCGTATCATTCAATTCACGTATGGTACAGCTCAGAGACGGTAAGGAGTTGCCCATAGGCCGTACTTACAAGGACAACCTTAAGGAAATCTAAAATATAAGGTACTGGTGTAAAAAAAGAAAACCGGCAAGTTATGAACTTACCGGTTTTTTTAACCTTTAATAAAATTTAAGCAAAATACATTGCTTGTTTTTTTGCAGAGAGGAAGGGATTCGAACCCTCGATACAGTTACCCATATACTAGCTTTCCAGGCTAGCTCCTTCAACCACTCGGACACCTCTCTAAATTGGTCTGCAAAGAACATAAAAAAATTTGACTTAGAAAAACAAAATCTGATATTACTTTACATACTTTTTCTAAATTCTTCCATAAATAGTTTTACGGCCTTTTTTTGATAACCTCCAATGGTCAGCATAAACGAATCTCTCTTTGTGGGCACGCCCGTAATCTGAATGGCTTTGAGATCGTCCCAGCCTTTTAGGGCTTTTTCGGCAACTATGGTAGCCCAATCACTATCCTGAACCATTTGCAATAAGGCATGAATCGAGTTTAGTTCGATCGAGATTTTCGGTCTCATTTTGTTCTTAGCAAATAAATCTTCTACAAATTCCCTTGAATTCGAACCTTTCCCCGGTAAAACAAGCGGAATTTCCTCTATTTTCTTAAACGCAATTTTGTCTAAAACAGCTAAAGCATGTGTTTTCGAAACCACCAATACCATTTGTGAAGTAAACAAAGGCACTTTCTCCACAGGTATATTTATTTCATGCGACGAAATCACCAGAACCAAGTCCAGCTCGTTCGTCAGTAGTTTTTGTTCTAAAGCCTCTGTTGTACCGTATTCGACCACAATTTTCAGGTTGGGGTATTGTTTGGCGAATGTATTGATAACGGGCAGAATCAAAAGCCCGAAAATATAGGTTACCCCGATTCGCAGTTCACCACCAATCATTTCGTTTAAATCTTCAATAGCCTGTTTTCCATTCTCTACATTTTCAATAACTTTTTTGGCGTGAATCAGAAAAACAGCACCGGCTTCCGTAAGCTGCACTTTTTTACCGATCCTTTTAAACAAAGGCATTTCGAGTTCTTCCTCCAGTTTTTTTATCTGTTGTGATAAGCCAGATTGCGTCACAAAACACAAGTCGGCTGCTTTTGTAAAATGCAGCACCTCTGCTGTTTTGATAAAATATTCTAACTGATAAATTTCCATATTGATAAGTTTAATTACTTATTATAAGTAAAATTATTAATTTTTCTAATGAAATCATAATCCCGAACTTTGTAAAAAAAATATCAGGCATCATGTTTCAAGCGTTAAAATCAAAAAACTTCAAGTTATTCTTTTACGGACAATCTGTTTCTGTAATTGGAACCTGGCTTCAAAAAACAGCCGTAAGCTGGATGGTTTACAGTGTTACCGGTTCGGTTTTCCTGTTGGGATTAGCAACGTTTTTAAGCATGATACCTTCCCTATTCCTGGCTCCTTTGGCCGGAAGTATTATTGGGCGTTACGACAGGCACCGCGCTATGATTCTATTACAATCTTTGGCCATGCTTCAGGCGGGTGCTTTGGCACTGTTGATTTACCTGAAAATATACAACATCAACTTTATACTAGCCTTAAGCCTGATTCAGGGAATCATCAATTCTTTTGACATGACCTGCAGACAAACGATGATGATTGATATTGTCGACAACAAAGAGGATTTACCAAATGCCGTCGCTCTAAACTCTACCCTGAATAATTTTGCCCGAATTGCCGGTCCTGCTTTGGCGGGAATTATTCTGCACAATTATGGTGAAGATATTTGTTTTATTGGCAACTTCTTAAGCTACATTCCGGTTTTGATCTCGCTGTTACTGATGAAAATTACACCGCACATTAAAGCCACAGATAAAATGAAAATGGTAGACGATTTTCTGGAAGGTCTGGATTATGTAAAAAAAGAAACCGAAATGGCCAAAATGCTTCTGATGTTAATGTGCAGCAGTTTATTTGTTATTTCTTTCAATACTTTAATGCCTGTTTTTGCCAAAGATATTTTTAACGGAAATGCGCAGACTTTCAGCTGGTTTGAAAGCGCCGCCGGAATAGGCTCAATACTATCTGCTATTTATCTGGCGAACCTTAAAAAAGCCGACAATATGGGCAAAATAATGATCGCTGCAAGCTTATTACTGGGCTTTAGCATTATCATATTGGCCTATTCCAATAGTTTAACTGTAGCACTTATCTGCATGGCATTGAGCGGCATAGGAATGATGGCACAAACCTCATCAATCAACATTTATATCCAGACGCAAAGTACGGTAAATATGCGTTCGAGAAGTATTAGTTATTATTTGATGGCGTATCAAGGAATGATTCCTGTGGGAAGTTTGATTATTGGTTATGTCTCACACATTATCGGAACCCGAGAAACTGTAGCCATTCAGGGTGTAGTGTGTATTATTTCGGTACTTGTTTATGTGTACTATAAAAACCGTAGTGCTCAGGAAGAGTTTGGAACCTGCGAGGTTCGATACAAAGACTAAATTTTAAATTCCAATCTTTTTAAATCCCAAACTCCAAATCCCAAATTCCAATCTTGTAAAGCTGCAAATCCCAAACTTTTAAAATTCCAAAATAGAAATTCCAAATTCCAATACGGAGATAATAATCAACGTAAAAATTGGAATTTGGAATTTAAAAAATTTGGAGTTTTACAAAGAAATCTCCCCTCGTAAAGCCGTTTCGAAGATCATTTTAAACTCGGCCTGAGGAATATTTTGTCCTAACAAGTACATTAATTTTGTAATGGCTGCTTCTGTAGTGATGTCTTTTCCAGAGATCACTCCAAGAGACTTCAAAGCCGTACTGGTTTCATATTGTCCCATGTTGACACTTCCTCCCGAACATTGTGTAACGTTCACAATGTGTAATCCGGACTGAATTGCTTTTTCGATTAGATTTAAAAACCAGTCTTCTGTTGGAGCGTTTCCGGAACCATAAGTTTCCAGAACGATTCCTCTTAAATCTTTAATTGCCAGAATGGAAGCCAAAACCACTTCGCTCATTCCCGGGAACATTTTTATGATTGCAACGTGACTGTCTAAATTTTTATGAACGAGTAGTTTCCCCTCTGTATTTACTGGAAGAAACAGGTGTCTGTTTAACGTTAAATGAACTCCTGATTCTACCAATTCAGGATAATTTGGTGCTGTAAATGCTTTAAAATGTTCTGCATTTACTTTTGAAGTTCGGTTACCGCGGTACAGTTTATATTCAAAATACAAACAAACCTCGTTGATTACCGGCTTTCCGTTTTCCTGAAGTGACGCAATCTGTATGGCTGTAATGAGGTTTTCTTTGGCATCGGTACGCAAGTCTCCTATCGGAAGCTGAGAACCTGTAAATACTACCGGTTTAGCTAAATTCTCGAGCATAAAACTCAATGCCGAAGCAGAATACGACATGGTATCTGAGCCATGAAGTACTACAAATCCATCGTAAGCAGCGTAATTTTCTTCAATAATAGTAGCGATCTTTGTCCACTCTTCCGGATTCATATTCGAAGAATCAATAGGAGTTTCAAACGAAACCGTTTCGATCTCACAATCTAATTGTTTGATTTCGGGTATCTTTTGCAATAATTTACCAAAATTGAACGCTTTAAGTGCGCCCGTCTCAAAATCTTTGCTCATACCGATAGTTCCTCCGGTATAAATCAGCAGTATTTTAGCTTTAGATGACATCCTGATATTTTAATTTATTGACAACAGGATTGGCATACATGGCCAAAAATCCTTGTCTTGTCACTGGGTTATCACTTCCGATACGCATTTCTAAACGACGCTCAAACAATGATTTTTCACTTTCTTTGTACAAATGAGCAAATTTATTGGTCTCGTTTAAGATATCGTAAGCAATAAAATTCGTTGGCCATAATTGATAGTTTTTCAAAACCGAATCGTCGATAACCTGCGCCAAAGCCTGCACTTGTTTGTTGGCATTGTCGTTTTCCGCTACAATCTTATCGATCTCTGTATCTAAAACGTCCCCAACAGAAATATGTATTCTTTTTTTAGTTCCCATGATACCACTTAAAATGGTCATGAAATCCTCGTTTTTTTCTTTAATATAAACCTCATTATTGGCTTCTGCCATTAACTGTGGCATTTTCAAAACATCTGTCGGATCGTATTCGTATGAAATAGAAACCGGAACGATTTTTAATTTCTTAAAATAATCCATCAGATTGGGTTCGTCAGACCCCATTCCGATCATTTTTAAGACTCCCGGATTGGTTTCGTCATTTCCGTCTTTGGTACGACCTTCTCTTTGCGCAATCCAAACCGAACGGTTTTCACGAAGCAATAATTGTCCGATATATTCGGATAATAATTTAGAGCTCTGCAGCATTTCTCTTGGCGTCAAACCTCTTAAAACCAAAAAGTTTCGGTTTAGTTTTGCCAAAGTACTCAGGAATGCTTTTTTTACCAGATTGTCTCCAATTGCAGATGCCGTCATGACTAGGCCATGCTCAAAAAGACAAACATTTAATAAGGTGGTATCCAATAAAATATCTCTGTGATTGGAGATAAATAAGTAAGAGGTGTTTTTTTCTAATTTCTCAAATCCTGAAGTGGTAAGTCCTTCTGAACTTTTCTCTAAAACCTTTTGTATGGTATTGTAAATAAAGTTGCATTGAAAATCACGAATTGAATGTGTTTTTTTAAGCTGCTCTTTCCAAACCTCATCTGCTACTTCCGGAAAAGTAAAGTTCATCATGGTTTTCATCATCGGATGATTGACAACATCATGAAGTGCTTCATTTATTTCAGAATCATAAAACGGTCGAATGGCATCAAATCTCTGCATTATTTATATTGGTTTTAAGTGGGCAAAAGAACAAAAAAAAAATCAAACTATTGTAAGGTATGGGTTAAATCCCAAAAACGTCTTTCGAATTTTGAGTGGTTCGCTCTGCAATTTCTTCTTCCGAAACATCGTATATATCGGCTAATTTGGCAATAACATTTACTAAATAACTACTTTCATTTCGCTTTCCACGATATGGAATTGGCGCTAAATAAGGAGAGTCAGTCTCTAAAACGATATGCTTCAAATCGATTTGATTTAAAAACTGATCGATTTTTCCGTTTTTAAAGGTTACGACTCCACCGATTCCCAATTTCATGTTATAAGAAAGCGCCTGAAGTGCCTGTTCGTATGTACCTGAAAAGCAATGAAAAATCCCAAATAAATCCGCTGATTTTTCTTCTTCGAGCACTTCAAATATTTCATCAAAAGCTTCACGACAATGAATCACAATAGGTAATTTATATTGTTTGGCCAGTTGAATTTGTCTTTTAAAAGCAATTTGCTGCTCCTTAAGATGTGTTTTATCCCAATACAAATCGATTCCGATTTCACCAACGGCGTAAAACTTTCGTCTGGCTAACTCCTTTTCCACATGTTGTAACTCTTCTTCGTAATTGTCTTTCACGTAGGTAGGATGCAACCCCATCATCAGGTATACGTAATCGGGATACTTTTGCTCCAGATCGTACATAGACGGTGTTGCAGCGGCATCGATAGCAGGAATAAAAAAACGGGTTACTCCGGCATTTATCGCTCTTTGCATCATCTCGTCGCGGTCCTGATCAAATTCTTCAGAATATAAATGTGTATGTGTATCGGTAATTATGGGCTTCAAATTCAATTGTTGTAATTTTTAATGGCCCAAAATTACGATAATATTAAAAACTTTCCCAATTTGAATGAAATGAGGAAAAATTGGACGCAGATTTTTGCAGATTCACTTTGTGAAAACGCGGATAAAAACGGATTTTTTTATATCCGTACTGTTTATCTGACGGAACAAAATAGTAAACCCGACAGGTTTTAAAAACCAGGAGACGCCGATTTTACAGATTCACTTTGTGAAAACGCGGATAAAAACGGATTTTTTTTATATCCGTACTGTTTATCTTACTGAACAAAATAGTAAACCCGACAGGTTTTAGAAACCTGTCGGGTTTGAATCGGTATACGATACTAAACTATTTCCCTGTTTTAACAAACAGTAAAGCGCGATCAAAAACTTCGTCTTTACCTTGTTGAGCACCCAAAATAGTTGGGATTACTTTAATATCTGGGACAATCCCAATACGCTGCGTTTCTTTTTTATTCGGATAAAAAACACCCATTGAAGTAAAAGAAGACTCAAATCCGTTGATAATACTAAACTCATAATTTGGCCCATCGGAACCCGATGTCTGAGTACCTACAATGGTAACATTTGGCGCTGTCTGAAGGCTCATTACGGTTTGTTCACCAAAACTATGAGTTCCTGAACCTACCAAAACTACTACTTTACCTTTATAATAATCGGGATTGCTTTTACCACATTCTTCCATATCATTCCTAAAATAATAACGGCCAGGGTAGCTTAAGTCCTGTTGAAGTAATCTTAACATTGGTTTTCGCTCTAGATTTAGATATTCACTGACTAAAAAATCGGTATAGGCTGGTCTGCTTCTGACATCAAAGATAATTGCTTGTGTGCCTTTTAATTCCTCCATCATCTTTGCGACTTCCTCTTTTGGCACTTTGCTCATCCTTACAAAACCAATATTGTCTGCCAGGATTTCCCATTTTGCCGTTTTTTTGGGTGGCGATCTTTTAATTTTTCCGTTTGGATAACGATGTATTTTCTTTGTTGATGTCACATTATCTCTAATGAATTCGATTTCTAAATCATCTGTATCTCCTGTAAACATTATAAAACCTCCCACATAAGTCGCTACAGCTTTATTAGATCCCTGCATATATTTTGAAAGCGCTGCTAATTGTTGTGCAATTGTGCTCCCATCCACTTTTGTTATAATATCGCCAATTTTTAAGTCGTCTATTTTGGCTAACGAATCATTTGCCAGCGCAACTATTACTGCTTTATCGTTTATAAATTTAGCTGTAAAAGGAATATATTTCTCTCCGCCCAAATATTTAATCATATCCGGACTACTGGTCCCGGCATGGGTATCGTTAAGTTTTATCGATATTTCACGCATGGCCAATAAAAATTCCTTTTCGGAAGCAGGAGTCTCGATATGAGGAAGAATTTCCGTAAGTGCTTCGTCCCAATTCTGATCCATTACATATTTATACGGGAAAAAATACTCTATATAATTCCAAAAACGAAATAGTGCCAAAAGACGTAAATTTTTATCTGTCCATTTAAAATCAGCATACTCTGGTTCGTTAACAAACTGCAAACGCACATTTTTACCCTCTTGATTTACATAATGATTCACGCCCTGAAATCTATTCTCTGTAATAAATTTCAATTTTTGAGAAAGGCTTTTAGTAAACAGTTTCCCTTTTTGTGTCCATTCTAAATTCAAATTTTTAGTAAAATAGTCTGTTTTTGGGTCCAAAGCCGCTGGTGTATTAGCGGGTACTTCTCCCAAACTTTCAATCCATTTTTCTATTACAGCAGAAAACTCTTCTTTGGTTTGTGCTTTTTCAATTTTGGGCAAAACCTCAAAAAGTTTTTCATCCCAGTTTGTTTTCCCACTGGCAACTGCAGGATGGTAATATTTTAAGAATCCCCAAACTTTGCAGGTCGCAGCAAGTTTTTCGGTTTGGGTAATTTTGGCATAGCCAAAGATCGTTTGAGTGCATACAATAAGAAGAACTAAAGTAATTTTGTTCATGTAAATAACTGGTTAGGTTGAAATTGTTTTTTGGTAAATTTTTCTATAAAAAAAATCAGCCGAATGTAAAACTAAAAATCCGGATTCGTTTACGGCTTTACGTAAAAACCTGTTTTTCTAAATAATAAACCCGACAGATTTTAAAAACCTGTCGGGTTTGATTCTATTTTAACAAACAACTAATCCAAATCGTCCAGCAGTTCCTGAACATCATCGTAGTTTTCATAATCCTGCGAAATGGTCTGCAGGATTTCTCTACAGCCCTTGTAATCTTTTTGTTTTAGTTTAGACAGTGCCAGATACCATTTGGCTTTCTCTTTATAAACAGAAGTACCTGATTTTAGTTCATTAAAAATGGCTTCTGCGGGTTTATAATGATCTTCTTCCAATAAAGAAATTCCGTAAAAATATTGCATTTCAGCCGTTTTATTTTCGCTTAACAATTCCTCAAAAAACGGAATTGCCAATACATATTTTCCTTCATTAAAAGCCTTTTCAGCCTGTTTTAAGGTTTCGTCTGTATCGCCACGTTCGACAAAAGAAGCTGTTTCCGGATGATTAAAATCTTCAAATTCAGGAGTTCCATTATAATCAAAAAAGAACAGTCCGAATAAAATAATAATCGATGCCGCTGCCGCAAAATACCAAGGTCGCATTCGAACCACTTTGGGCTTGTTGGCATTAAAATGTTTCTCCGAAATCTGGGCCAGATTTGCTGTAAAGGCTTCTCTTTCTTCTTCATGACCCAATTTGTTCCTAAGCTGTGACTGTACTTCTTTAAAAGTTTCAAACTCCGAAGCCAGTTCATGATCCTCAGACAATTGTTTCTCAAAACGATCCTGCTCCTCAGCAGTCATTTCTTCCTGAAGGTATTGATCGAATAATATATAGCGTTCTTCGTTCATGATTCCTTAATTTTTTAGCGAATTAAAATTTTTAGCTTCCTGAATCCACTGTGTCAACTGCCCCACACACAACGATTTTTTCTTACGGACATACCCATAAGTTACATTGAGTTTAGCCGCAACTTCTTCCATCGTTTTAGTGGTAAAACTAAGTTTTAACAACTCCTGGCATTTGTCTCCCAATTTCTGAAACATCGCATCAAAAAGCTGCTGTTTTTCATCAAATTCTTCTGTTTGACCAATTAATTCCAGTGCAGATTCATTCATAGATACAGCATCTTCGTTAATTGTTACCCCTTTGTTTGCTGTTTTTTTAAGTTCGTTAAGCCACTTCCTTTTGCACAACAAAAAAAAGTAAGCATCAAAGGGACAAGTGAGCTGCAGGGTTTTCGCCTTGGCCTGATTAAAAAGCAAAATCATAACTTCCTGAACCACATCCTGAGCATGTTCCTTATCTCCGGAATTGTTCATGACGAACATCACCACTTTAGGAACGAATTTTTTGTAAATGATCTGAATGATTACTGAGTTATTTGCAGCAATGCCATCAATATACATTTGATCGGGATGAATTTTAGCCTTAACCATAAAAAACCTTTTTGTAGCTAATTTAAAAAACAATTGGAAATAAATTTCATACAAAGGGGTAACAATTAACATATCAAGTTGATATAACAGCAAAGGACTCCTGAAAATTGTCGGGACAAAGTCCTCAGAACCATCAAAAAAATCAAGAAAAATGGAAACCTGTCAACTTGTAAGCGAAAAGAATTTAGATCAATTTTACCAAATGATTTCTGCCAAAACACGAAATGGTTTTGTGATTGTGGAGCATAACGAGAAGCTTCCGTATGTTGTTCTATCCAAAAAACAAAAAGCAATCAATCATCCTTTACATCTCTTTCTTACTTGCATCACCTTTGGACTTTGGTTTATCGTATGGCTCTATTGCATCGTGAAGCTTTCACGAAAAACAAACATTCTTGTTGCCGTAGACGAGGACGGTAATCTCTTTGAAGACAAATGCCTCTCTGCATAAATTTTGAAATACAAAAAATAGGGTAACAATTGTTTAAAAGAATTGATATAACCACATCTCAACAAATTCAAAAATAAATTTCAACAGCAAGGGTAACAATATCAAACCCGAATTGATATAACTATAATTAAAACAACCGAAATCTGAAAACCACCTGATCATCAGGACAGATTTATAAAAATTAGAAATCATGAACACAAACTTTAGAAAAATCGGACTTTTATTTTTACTGGCAATCAGTTTTGTAAGTTGCGACAATGGCGACAGCGACGATAATCTTGTTTTGCCGCCTTCAGCTTCTGCTTTTAAAAGCATAAGTAGCAAAGGAGTAAAATCGGCTACACAAAAATTTACCATTACTGCCGGAACCGGTGTTGTAACGGTGACTTCGGCCAAAGGAGTAAAATTAACCCTTAACGGAGACTGTCTGACTAAAAACGGAGTCGCGGTAACAGGCGCAGTGGATATCGAATACATTGAACTTTTTGACAAAGGAAAGATGCTGGTTACCAACAAACCTACAATGGGAGTTATGCCTGACGGAAAGAAAAACCTCTTGATTTCGGGTGGTGAGTTTTTCATCAAAGCAACTCAGGGCGGAGTCGAACTTAAAACTTCCTGCGCTATGAATATGATCGTTCCCGCTACCCTAACAGATGGTCTAGACAATGCCATGACTTTATGGAAAGGTGTAATCGATCAAAATGACGAACTGACCTGGGAAGTGCCTAAACCAAATGCAGACGGAACCGGCGGCAAAGGTGGCGTTCAGGGAGAAGGAACCAATTATTTTGTGACATTTGGAAACTTTGGATGGACTAACGTAGACCGTTTTTACAGCGACCCAAGACCAAAAACCACACTATTGGTTGATGCTCCCGATGGTTACAACAATACCAACAGCGCCGTATACCTGTCCTACGATGGCGAAGGGAATGCACTTGCGAAATTAGACACTTACACCGCAGCAGGATTGTTCAGCGAGCACTACGGACAAATTCCGATTGGCCTAAAATGCCATGTGATTTTTGCAACCGAAGACAATGGTCAATGGCGCTACGCAATCAAGGCCGTAACCGTTGCTGCAAATGATGTCTACACCTTTACACTTGCCGAAACAGTTGTAGGTACCGAAGCCCAACTGGTAGCCGCAATCAATGCTATTCAGTAACTTACAAAATTCTTTTTAAGAAAAAGTGGTGATTTGCTCATCACTTTTTTTTACATTTAATCCAGTTTTCAAATTAATTCTGATGCTTTTCAGAAGCTAATCCTGCTGTCCGCTGTATCTTTTGTACCGAACCCCGATACAAAAGGATGCCGCTTCCATCAGGGCTAAAACCCTCTAGTTATGAAACCACTATCGTCTATTTTATTGATGCTGCTTTCTGTTTTCGCAATGGGACAAACGAAGGTAAAAGACACCATAACGCGAAGAGCCAATATTGTTTTCATTCAGAACGGAAATGCGGTTACCTATAAACCCGAAACTCCGCCTTTAATTCCGATTGCAGGAGCTCCAAAACCCAGCTATTCTTATTTATGGGAGCTTGGTGACGGACATTACAGCAAAGAAGCAGAACCCAAACATGTCTACAAAAACAAAGGCACCTACACCACCCGACTTGCTGTAACCAACAATTACGACAACGGAAAACCTCCGGCAACACGCCCCAAAAAAGTAGCCGTAAATGATCTTACCGATACCAACTATAAAGACATTGCCTCGATAGCCGATCAAAACGGATTTGCGATCTTAAAAAATTGCGACCCTATTCCCGAACAGGAAATGGTAGTTGTAGTCAGTTATCAAAATCTTGAGAATTATGTTTCAAGCGGAAAACTGTATTTGTTTTACAATGAGAAACAATTTAAGGACAACAATTTCGAGCTGGTTGATTTTCGCACCTATGCCAATGAGCGCGAGGTAAAAGAAAAAACAGTAGCACGTATTGACGATCTGGACGATTCTAAAAACTATGTCGCGTCTGCCGAAAACACCTTCAAAACCAAAAAATACAGAAATACAACCACCGAAGAAGACCTCGATGCATCGTTGCTGGATGCCAATAAAATCTATCATAATGTTTCGGTCATCGAGTTTGATGATGCCAACCCCAATGAAACCCGAAATGTTTTTTACACCTTTAAAACAACTCCCGAAATGATCAAAGACACCAGCGCAACGGTTACGATGCGTGGTATTTTTGTTCCAAACCGAAGTTATAAAAATCATAAAATAAAGAATCTCGAAATGGAGATCGTAACTTCCCACGACCCTAATAAAATGGGATCTAACGGAAGTTTTATGAATTACCGACTGGTTCGTTTTAAAAGAGTAAACTTTAAAACACGCTTTCAGAACAACGGTGAAGGTCCTGCCCGAATGATCCGACTTGAAACGGACATCCCGGATATGTTTGACAAAAAAACCTTCCAGATTGAAGACATGTATCCTAAGTGCCCCATTTGTCCAAAAGACGAAGTTCCAACAACAAGCTGCCTGGATACCATTATCAAAAAAAATCAAATCTTTTTTACTTTCAAAAACATTTACTTACCCGGAAGCGAGCAGAAAAATGTACGGGAAAAGGACAGTACAAAAGGCTTTGTAAAATATTCGATGAAGTTTGGCGAAGACTTTCACAAAGTAAAAACCCGAAGCCGAACGGCTATTATTTTCGATAAAAATGAACCTATAATTACCAATTACGCCACCACCCGATTCCTGCCCGGAATTTCAATTGGAGCAAAAGCAGGTTATAATTTGTATCCTGATCTTGAAAAATCGACAAGCTATTTTGTGGGTGCCACTATTTCGCCTTTTAAATCGTATCGCTTTTACTGGCAGGCAGAATGGCTTAATGCCCTGAACAAATACGAAAGCGGACTAACAGTGATCGATCAAACCGTAGTAGGTGCAAATGGTGTAAAGCAATTGCAACGCACGACCACCACAACCGAAAACAAAAATGTCAACTGGGAAATTCCGGTATTAATTCGGTATAACCTTAACAATTATATCGGAATTGGCGCCGGAATCCAGGCCAATTTTGATGTTTCGTCAGAACAAAACCAAACCCAAAAAATTGAAACTTTTGAAGGTGGAACAGATCAGTTTCTGATTAATACCCGAATGCAATCCAATTCAGTAAAAAACAGTTTTGGGAATTTAAAAACCGGAGTTTTGTTTGATTTAACCGCTGGTTTTGCCAGAATTGGACCCAGTTTCGGAGCACGTTATGTGATTAATTTCGAACAGAATTTCAATTATTTTCAGTTTTATGGAATCTGGAAGTTTTAGGAGTTATGCCACTGAGACACGCTACGTTTTTTTGCCACGAATTCACGAATTTTTATTCATACATAACGGAACACAAAGAGAGTAATAAATAAACAAATCTTGAAATATCCTCACAAAAGACAAGGATTCGTGAATTCGTGGCTAACCTTCTTTGCGAATCTTTGTGAAACAAAAATACTATGAAAAATTATGGATTCTGGAAGTTTTAAATGTTTTTTGTTCGCCATTGAATGTCACCCTGAGCGAAGTCGAAGGCTTCCCGACAATAAAGGTCTTCGACTTCGCTCAGACAGACGATCGTAATACTGCATCTCCTATTATATGAAATTATATCGCTTATATGTTTTAATCTTCCTTTTTTTAAATCTGAGTGTTTTAGGACAGAGTCAGGAAGATAAAATATATGCTGCAATTGACTCTTTTATTGGACATCCTTCGGCCCAAGCGTTACAAAATTTAAAGAATACCGAGGCCGCTTTCTGGAAAAATCCGAAGTCAAAAACCAAAGACGAATTACTTGCCATTGTAGTTTTAAACTGCAATAAAGCCTACTATGAAAATCAATTTGGGAAAACGGAAAACGCTATCGCGAGTTATGAAAAAGCCTGGCAGATTTACCAGAAAAACAAACTCCGCAATTATGATATTATCGAATACTGTCTGAAACCTTTAGGAAATTTATACACCGTTTTGGGCGATTACGACAGTGCCGAAAATATGATAAAACAGTATTTTTTTATTGTCAATACCACTCCCAACTATCCGGATGCCCAAAAGCAAAAATTTGCTGCAATCCTCAATTTATCCAATGTATATCAAAGTTCGGGAAAGTTTCATCTGGCCATTGATTTATTGGAACAAATACTAAAAACCGAGAAACTCACAAATGTTCAGAGAGGAATCGTGCTCAATAATCTGGGAAACAATTACCTGTTGGGTTCAACGGAAGGTTTACTGCGTCCTGAGGTATATCAAAAAGTCGAAAACAGTTTTGAGTCCTCTGTAAATTATCTGAAAAACGAAAAAAACCAATCCGAAACTTTGTCGAATTCGTATCGGAATCTGGCCATGCTTAAGCGGCAGAGGAATGAATTTGAAGCGGCAGATTCTTATTTAGTCAAAGCCGGGAAACTTTTACGGGAAACACCACATGTACACGTCCGAAAAATAGCGAAACTGTATTATGAAAAGGCTTTGTTGCTTTTTGATCAGGGAAAACATGCCGAAAGTACCCGTCAGATCGAAAGTATTTTTAAACTATTAATCCCCGATTATCAGGCCGAAGAGGTTCTTCCGAATCAAAACCAACTGTATGCTGAAACGGTTTTAATTGATGCACTCGATTTACAGGCACAGGTTTTTTTAAGCCAGAATCAGCCTAAAAAAGCATTGCAATCGTACCAGCTTTCTCTTTATATCGAAGAGCTACTGATGAACATTACGCTTTATGAAAACTCTAAAATAATTGCTCAGATACGCTCCCGCTATCGTACCGAAAAATGTCTTTCGATTTATGATCGCTTGTTTCAAAAGGAAAATAAAACAGAGTATCTGGAAGACGCTTTTCAATTGGCCGAACGAACAAAATCAGGAGTTTTAAAAAGTTATCAATCGAATATCAAAAAGGCAACGACAGCCGAGAAATTGCTTTTACAACAACTTCAAAGTTTAAACAATTTGATTGTAAAAGAACAACAAAAAGGCGATTCAGCCCATATTCCGAGTCTCAATAAGGCCATTCAAAAGCAAAATGAGCTTATGCTCTCTCTAAAGCAAATGCAATCTAAAAACCCGAATTTACTTCCTGACAATTGCGATTTAAAAGCGCTGTTTTCCAAATTAGAGAAAGACAAGGCGGTGCTGGTGTACTATTTTATGGGGGCCGAAAACCTGTACTATTTCACCCTGCAAAATAACCGGATCAGTCTCCATCATCTTTATACTGCTCATACGGCAATGCCAAATATTCTAAAATTCATCAATTATTTCAATACGGCGGCGGCCATTACAAATGATATTTCGGGATACAATTACTATGGCAAAAAAGTATACGATTTGTTGCGATTGCCACAAAATACCGTTTACCAAAACCTCATCCTTGTTCCTGACGGTATTTTGAACTTCCTGCCTTTTGAAGCACTGTTGACAAGTACATCCAAAACGACAAATTTTGCCAAAATGCCTTATTTGTTAAATGATTTCAGGATTGCATACAATACTTCGGCAAACCAATATCTCAATGCCCAACCGGTTTTACATTCCCGAAATACAATTTTGGGTGTTTTCCCTGTTTTCGAAAATACTCCTCTTGAACTGCGCTATTCGAAGAAAGAACTCGAAGCCATCAGAAGTAATTTCAAAGGAAACTATTTAGAAAATTCCCAGGCTACTTTCTCCAATTTTAAGAATAACGCAAACCAGTACTCCATTTTACATTTAAGTACTCACGCCTCTTCAGGTGATGTCGAAACGCCGGCGAGCATCCGGTTCTACGATCAGGAAATCTTATATTCGGAATTGTACAATCTGAATATTAAGCCTGATTTAGTGGTTTTAAGCGCCTGCGAAACGGGAATCGGCAAATTGTACAAAGGCGAAGGTGCGATGAGCGTGGCAAGAGGTTTTCAGTTTGCGGGAGCTCAGAATTTACTGTTTTCGTTATGGAAAGTGAATGATTACACCACCTCGGTTTTTACGGCTGATTTTTATAAAAACATCAAAAATGGTCTGCCTTATTTTGAAGCAAATGCAAACGCCAAACTTGCTTTTTTACAGGACAAATCCATTTCGAATGCCAAAAAATCTCCTTATTACTGGAGTTCTTTTGTATACTACGGCACTCTTTCGGCAGAAGAAAAATCCCCAAATTATATCTTTTATATCATTAGTTTATTGGCCGCAATTGGTTTATTTTTGATTTTCAATCAGTACCGAAAATGGAAAATCTTCACGAGGTTCTCAAAAAAGAGAAATACAAAAAAATAAAATTTAAAGTCACCAAAACACAGCATTTATCAATTAAGGCAAAAATCAATGGGGTTTCGGGAAATTTCATTTTAGATACCGGGGCTTCTAATTCCTGTGTAGGATTTGAGAGTATTGAACGTTTTGAACTGACTGCAAAAAAATCTAAAACCAAAGCTTCGGGAGCGGGAGGAACGGGAATGCTAACACAAATTTCAAAGCACAATCGGCTACAGCTCGGCCGCTGGAAAAATGCTGATTTCAGTCTGGTTATTTTTGATCTTTCGCACGTAAATGAAGCTTTAGAATCGTACAAAACAAAACCGGTTCAAGGTATTATCGGGGCCGACGTTTTGCTTGAAGGTAAAGCGATTATCGATTACTACAATCATTATTTGTACCTGAAATAGTAAATTCCAAATTTTAAAAACCCAAATTCCAATACTGGAGTTTTTAGTACTAGGTCGCTGGAAAAACACCTATTTTAGTCTTGTTATTTTTGGCCTTTCCCACGCAAATGAGGCTTTAGAATCGTACAAAACAAAACCGATCCAGGATATTGGATTTTCAATTCAATCTATTTTAATTCCGTTAGGAATGAAATAATTATAGTTAAATTAAATGCATTTGGAGAAAGCTCCATCGGAGCGTTATATTTGATGATCTACAGGTAATATAAATTTCGCCCCGCTGGGGCCCTCGTGAGAGGTGATATTTTTTTTAGAAATATTTCGTCCCGTTGGGACTCTTCACTGAAACAAAAAATATAGAAACTATCAGTTATTCGGGCCGACGTTTTGCTTGAAGGTAAGGCGATTATCGATTACTACAATCATTATTTGTACCTGAAATAGTAAATTCCAAATTTTAAAAACCCAAATTCCAATACTGGAGTTTTTAGTACTAGGTCGCTGGAAAAATGCCTGTTTTAGTCTGGTTATTTTTGATCTTTCGCACGTAAATGAAGCTTTAGAATCGTACAAAACAAAAACGGTTCAGGGCATTGGATTTTCAATTCAATCCATTTTAATTCCGTTAGGAATGAAATAATTATAGTTAAATTAAATGCATTTTGAGAAAGCTCCATCGGAGCGTTATATTTGATGATCTACAGCTAATATAAATTTCGCCCCGCTGGGGCTCTCGTGAGAGGTGATATTTTTTTTAGAAATATTTCGTCCCGTTGGGACTCTTCACTGAAACAAAAAATATAGAAACGATCAATTATTCGGGCCGACGTTTTGCCTCAAGGTAAAGCGATTATCAATTACTACAATCATTATTTGTACCTGAAATAGTAAATTCCAAATTTTAAAAACCCAAATTCCAATACCGGAATTTTTAGTACTTGGCCGCTGGAAAAATGCCTGTTTTAGTCTGGTTATTTTTGATCTTTCCCACGTAAATGAAGCTTTGGAATCGTACAAAACAAAAACGGTTCAGGGCATTGGATTTTCAATTCAATCCATTTTAATTCCGTTAGGAATGAAATAATTATAGTTAAATTAAATGCATTTTGAGAAAGCTCCATCGGAGCGTTATATTTGATGATCTACAGGTAATATAAATTTCGCCCCGCTGGGGCTCTCGTGAGAGGTGATATTTTTTTTAGAAATATTTCGTCCCGTTGGGACTCTTCACTGAAACAAAAAATATAGAAACGATCAGTTATTCGGGCCGACGTTTTGCTTGAAGGTAAAGCGATTATCGATTACTACAATCATTATTTGTACCTGAAATAATAAATTCCAAATTTTAAAAAGCCGGATTCCAGTATCGAAATTTTTAGTACGTTTTTTTGTATATATTTGTTGCTCCAATTAACAAACCTATACGTATGAAAAAAACTTTACTTTTTTTTATTTTACTGTTTTCTAATTATTTTTATGCTCAGGTCAATGATATCAAGCATTGTGCAGGAGACACTTCTTTTAATTTAACGACTCAAAAAACACTTTTAATTGGCAATTTAAACCCCGCCGAAACAACGGTTAGTTATCATTTAAGTCTTGCAGATGCAACTGATAACTTAAATGTGATTACAAATCCGGAAAGTTATAGCAGTACGGAAAGTTCAAAAACTATTTATGCCAGAATTGACCATAATGGAAGCATAACTACAAACTATTTTAATTTGATTGTAAATCCCGCTTTAACGGCTGATGCAAGAGTTGAATATGTAAATTGTGTTCCAAGAATCGTCATTTCAGGAAATGGTGGTGATTTTAATTATGAATATTCACATTTTGGTGTTACGTATACGCAAAACAATGTTATTATTACTCCAAGCCCTGGAAATCAAACCGTATACGTTAGGGATGGTAATGGCTGTGTAGCTTCAAAGACAATAGTGGTCGAATCTTTAACTCCATTGACATGGCTTGCCAACATGGTAGCTGTTACCTGTCAGGGAGGAAACGACGGTACTTTTCAGGTTACCGCATCAGGAGGGAAAGCACCTTATCTCTATTCTATTGCAGACGGAGCGTTTACAAGTGCGAATGTTTTCAAAAATTTAACCGTTGGAGACTACACCGTAAGAATAAAAGATGCAACGGGCTGCATTATTTCTCTTCCTTTTACCATGCGCCTACTTAACACTCCTATTGCTATAAATCCAATTGTAACAAATGATAGTAATGCTGCGAATGCAGGAAAAATAGAACTACTGGTTTCTGGCGGAGTTAGCCCATACACCTTTGCTCTTAAAGACAGCGGTGGAAACCCAATTCCTTCTAAAACAACTAATCCATTTACAGGTTTAGCCGTTGGATCGTACGAAGTAGTTGTAACAGACCGTCATGGCTGTATTCTTTCACAAAAAGGGATCAATATCCTTAATGAACCTACTCCGCTTACGACGACGGCATCAGTAACGCCAATTACGTGCGTGATTACGACCGGAACGATTACGATTACTCCAAATGGAGGAACTTTGCCTTATCAATACTCAATAGATAACGGAAATACTTATAGCAATTCTAATGTGTTCTCTAATTTAAGCGCGGGAACTTACGATTTAAAAGTTCTCGATGCACAAAACGCTGTAGTTACTACAACTGCCACTATAGATCCAATAAAAATACCCCTAATAACTGCGACCTATAAAAGTATATTGTGTCACGGAGATTCAAATGGTTCGATATTAGTGGGGACCTCTAACGGAAAATCGCCTATTCTTTTTTCAATAAACGGAAAGCCTTATTCTTCTAATAACCTTTTTGAAAATTTACCAGCAGGAAATTATACTTTATCTGCAAAAGATTCAAACGGCTGTATCGTTTCGACAACAGTAGTATTAGAAGACCCTACTCCGATAACAGCCCAAATTACCTATTATTACAGAACTGTAACCGTTAATGCAAGCGGAGGTTATGGAAAATATCAATACGCCCTTGATGGAGGTAGTTATCAGGATTCGAGAATTTTTGGAATGGTAACTTATGGTAATCACACTATTTCTATAAAAGACCCTAATAAATGTACGGTAAATATCCCTATAACAGTAGTAGAGCCTACTCCGCTTGTTTCGTCTTATGTAGTCGACAAAGGTACTGTTACGATTACGACCAGTGGAGGTATCACGCCTTATAGTTATAGACTACAAAAGTCGTCGGGAACTCCATTAACTACCACTCAGTCTAATATATTTACAAATCTGGTCAATGGTTCCTATGATATAATCGTATCAGACTCACAAGGCGGTCAGGTGCTGTTCTCTAATATCATTATTTCTGAATCGATTCCATTTACGGCAATCGCTAACGCAACTCCTATCACCTGTACGGATTTAAAAAGTACCCTAACGGTAACACCAACCGGAGGCTCAGCTCCTTATCAATATTCCATGACAAGTCCGGAGAATTTTGTAAATTCAAATGTCTTTTCTAATTTAAATGCAGGGAGTTATCAGGTAACCGTTCGGGATTCAAATGGTTCCAGAACTATCGCTCCCATTACAATCGCAAGTGCAAAACCAGTATTAGCTTCAGCACAGATTATCTTGCCAATAAGCTGTAATAGTTCCAGTGATGGTGTAGTAAGAATAAATGTAACTCAGGGACAATCTCCTTATACCTACGCTCTTGACAACGGTCAATTTCAAACTGATGATACTTTTAGGAATGTTGGTCCCGGAACTCACACCCTACATGTTTTAGATAAAAATAGCTGTCGTACAACTGTATCGATCACATTATTGGAACCTACTTTAATACAATCAACACTTGCTGTTAACGGTAATTCGATTACTGCATCCTCAACAGGTGGAACACCGCCTTACAAGTACTCTTTAGAAAGTTATAATGGAATAATTACCGATTGGCAAGACTCTAATACCTTTGATAATCTGCCTGTAGGAACTTATACAGTTCGAACTATAGACACAAAAGGATGTTTTTTTCAACCTAATTATGTAGAAATTTCTCAGTCTCCTGTTCTTCTGGCTTCAGCTGTAGTAACTCCAATAACCTGTGAAAACGCTAAAGGAAAAATTACGGTTTATGCAACCGGAGGTTTCGGTCCTTATTCCTATTCTATAGATAATGGTGTAAGCTACGTTTTTTCAAATGTATTTTCTGGTTTATCTCCCGGAAACTATGTCATAACGGTTAAAGACAACCAGAACACTACAACCACTATTATGGTTAGTCTGGACAATTTAAACATTTTAAAAGCTACTGCTGTAATTACTAAAATTATAAATTGTTCAAGTAATGCTACAATAAATGTTACTGCTTCCGGAGGTAAAAAACCGTATCAGTATTCATTGGATAATGGAACAACGTACACTTCCAATCCTGTTTTTACAAATTTGAATGCAGGAAACTATTTTGTGCGTGTAAAAGATTCACTGGATTGTTCTGTAATTACCAATAGCATCATTTTACAACAACCTGTTCCTCTAACCGCAACGGTTGATCATACAACAATCACCGATTGTTCTTCTTCCCCTATTAGTCATATTATCATTAATGCAACAGGAGGTACAGTTCCGTATCAGTATTCATTAAGCGGTCTTCCATATCAATCCAGTTCTCTTTATTCTGGTGCTTATGCCGGAAATTATATCTTAGATGTTATGGATGCAAACGGATGCAAATTCAGTATACCGTTTGTTATAGCATCACCGGTTTCACTGGTGGCAACAGTAGGGGTTAGTCCGGCTCTTAATTGTGAAGATAATGACACGGTAACGATTACCGCAACCGGGGGACAAGCTCCGTATACCTATTCCTTTGACGGATTAAATAACTTTTCAACCGTTAATGTTTCAAAAAATTTAACGGCCGGAACCTATATGTTACATGTCAAGGACCGCAATGGCTGTTATGCAACCGTAAATGTTGACATAGCTCCACACCCTCTTCCAACAAGTACGGTCGTATTAACAAATGCAACAACTGCGGGCAACAATAACGGAAGTATAACCGTAACTGCTACCGGAGGAACGGCTCCATTCACCTATTCCCTTCTGAACAGTAATAATGTAATTATAATCGCAGAACAAAGTTCCAATACGTTTAACAATCTGGTATCCGGAACTTATAGTGTAGTGGTGAAAGATGCCAAAGGCTGCTCTTCGATTCAACAACAGTTAACGATTTCGGAACCCAACGCTCTTTCAGCAACAGCCATTGTAGTACAGCCTACTTGTTATAATGCAGGAAAAATAATCGCAACAGCTATTGGTGGCACATTTCCTTATGAATATTCGATAGATAACGGAGCTACTTACAGCGCTTCTAATGAATTTTTAATTCTTCAGCCCGGTAATTATGTGGTAACTGTTCGCGATTCTAACAATGATACCTACAGGTTTACTTCGACCATAATGTCTTTAGAGCCACTTGTAGTAAATGCTGTAGTTGTTTCGGCGGTATCTTGTTTCTCGAATGGAGTAATAGAAGTTAGGGCTTCAGGCGGTAAAGCGCCTTATTTTTTCTCGATAAACGGAGGTTCTTTTCAGAATGCCTTTCAGAGTACCACAACTTTTACGGGTCTAAATCCTGGTGATCATATTATAACCATAAAAGATGCTAACGATTGTAATCAGACTGTCGCTATTCGTTTGGCTCCCCCTGTACCTATAACCGCAGTTGCAACTGTCCACAATCAAACCATAACCGTTACTGCTGCCGGTGGAACAGGTAGTTATCAATTTTCATTAGACGGAATCGTTTTTCAATCCAGTAATATTTTTACAGTAGTCAATTACGGGACGTATCAAATAACCGTAAAGGATCAAAGCGGCTGTATGCAGATCCTAATGGTTACCATAGATCCTCCGGCTCCTTTAATTGATGGCAAAAAAGAAATCGCTGTTACCTTTAAAGCAGGACAAACTTTAGGCGATTTGGTCATTGAAGGTCAAAATATAAAATGGTACAGCACTAAAGGTGCTTCAACAGGTAAAACGAGTAAAACTGCCGAAACTCCTTTGTCTCCGACCACTCTTTTGGTAGACGGAGTTACCTATTATGCTTCGCAAACCATTGACGGAATCGAAAGTAAAGAACGTCTTGCAGTAACTGCAAAAGTAGACGGATCGCTTGCTACACCAGATTTTGCTTTGTCTGATTTCAGATTTTATCCAAATCCGGTTCAGCATACTTTATCGGTACACAATACTTCGGCTATTGATGAAGTTGAGTTAATATCCGTATCCGGAAAAACTGTTCTGATTAAGAAAATAAACGATACTCATTCTGAAATCGATTTGTCGAATGTTGCCTCAGGGTTTTATTTCTTAAAAGTTAAAGCAGAAGGAAAGCTTAAAACAGTTAAAATTGTGAAGAAATAAAGCTGCTAAGAGCTAAAACTTTCTATTAAAAATAAAGGAGACCGTCTGATTTAGACGGTCTCCTTTTTTAATTCAACGAACCTATGGTTACGAATTTGCTCCCGGATTAGGAATAATACATCCTGCCCAGTTGAAGGCTCCGTTTGCAATATTGTTGTACGTTACATAAAAGAAACCGCTGCGTCCCCAGCCTGCTCCCCAGGAGTTTTGTACTTTAAAAAGTCCGGTTGCATCGTCATATCCTACGATACAAACACAGTGGCCTCCCTGTCTGCTGCCGTAAAGACTGGACCAAACATGGTTGTTGTTACGGATATCATAAAAACTCTGATTGACATCAAAACATACCGCAACAGCATAATTTTGATTTAAATAGTACTTGATATCTGCTGTACTTCTTGGATTAACATTAAACCAGCCGCCTGTTTTTCTGGCCGCTGCCCAGTTTTTCTGCTGTGTAGAAGGTTGAGTAAAACAGCCCCCTGCAATATAAGGCATTTGAGCCTCTGAACATTCTCCCTGATTTTTGATCAGATTCATGGCGTCATTTGGGTAAGATCCCGCTCCGCAATTGCCTAATTTTATCTGATTGTAAATGTAAGCCGCACTTCTTGAAGCACCACTCCAATTGCTTTGATGAACCGAGTTGTTCAGATATCGGGCGATACTGTGTGCCGCATATCCTACTCCCCAGCCCACACACGAACCTTCGCTTCCCTGATCTCCAACCGGTGGCGTTGGCAAGTTTTTAACTGCTGCAACTTTCGCGGTCAGAGACATTTTTTGAGTGCTTGTAATTAAATCCGGTCTTAACTCAGCGATTCTGGCACGATAATCCACCGGGGTTAAAAATTCGATACTCTTTAAATAAGCATCCGGCATCTGAGCAAGTCCGTATCTTCCTTTGTCCAAAAGATCGACATTGCCATCCATTAATTTTTGCTGCACATCGGCTTCAGCCTGATCATTTCCTTTATCACAAGAGTACAAAGCAAGCAATGCAAAAAGTACAAGAGCGATTTTTCTAATTGAAAATTTAATAAGTGGTTTTTTCATAATTGTTGGTTTTTTGTTGTTAATTTTCAGTCTGTTAAACTATTTAACAAATTTATTAGTAATTTTGGCATAACATTAACACTAAAAAGATCACAACTATAACTTATCTTACACACAAATCTATAACCGGGATTTAACTAGCAGGAATTGTATTTAATTATCTTGAAAAAGAACCTCCATTATTAAAAAAATTCGCCCATGGAAATCATTATAGAAAAATTAATAAAAGGCATACAATCGCATCCAATTATACAAAACAGCACCCTGTCGGGTGTTCAGGAGTGGAAAAGAGCACATTATATCATCCTGTCGGAAATCATCTCTGATGTTTTAGAGAAATCAGAATTCATGCAGGGGGCTAAAAGAAATGAACTCGGATGCTCGATCTCGAGTATGACCTTACAAAGAATTTTCACCAATGATTCTTCTAAAACCAAAAACTCTGATTTGCGTTTTTTAAAAAGTCTCGACAAACTGGCTATTTTTATTGGATACCCTTCTTTAAACCATTTTTTGAATGATGAAGCAACAGACGCTATAAAAACTTTAGAGCCTGAAAATAAAATGGAATCAGCTTCCTTTTTTGAAAAACTGATTAGCGATTATTGTCAGGAAGAGTTTAATTCGTTACAAAAATTACCTGTCGTTAGTATGGATGGATTATGCGATTTTGTATTCAAAGAAGGGCCTTTTGCAAAACGGATTAAGGATCTTTTTGAAAATTATTCGACTTTAAAATATCATTTAAACTGTGAAGATAATCGATCTAATTTTGAGCTTTATGATTTTAAAATTTCAAGTATCGAAGAAAATATCGCTATTCTTACGGTAAAGGAGTTTTGGAATCTGGAATGGAAAAACGAAAATGAAGTTACTACGATTGTCCTGAATAAGGTGAACAGGCAAACGTATTTCATCAAAAAAAGAGACGATGTCTGGAAAATATGGGACAACTACAATCCTGATTATAACGAGATCTCAACAAAAATACACTCGGCCATAGAAAATCAGCACATCAAAAAAGTGCTCATTTGATAAAATGCATAATTTTAAGCTGTTAAAAGTATTTATTTTTAACACATAGAAATCAATTCTATATGAATTACACCCAAGCAGCTTCTCTAAATTTTAAATCCTAAAAAAATCCCAAACTCCTTTCGGAATTTGGGATTTTATTTTTACCATTTCCTCCCGAAGTATCGGGATTGAATTTGGAATTTCTTTATTAAGATCTTAAATCTTAATGAGTATGTTTAGGATTAAAACCATCTTCGCTTAATTCTGTTGGCGTATAATCGGCGAACATTTCAGTTTCGTAATTGATTTTTTCTCCTTTAGAGAATTTATGAATAATTTTCTCCATGATATTATAAATTACCGGAACTACAATTAAGGTAAGGAATAAAGACGAAATCAATCCTCCGATAATTACCCATGCCAAACCGTTTTTCCATTCAGCTCCTGCTCCTGATGCCAAAGCAATTGGGAACATACCAAATACCATCGCAATAGTTGTCATCAAAATTGGACGCAAACGAGCGTGGTTGGCCTGAATTAATGCTGTTCGGATAGATTCACCTGCAGCTCTTCTCTGGTTGGTGTAATCGACCAACATGATCGCATTCTTACACACCAGACCGATCAACATGATGATCCCCAAAATCGTAAAGATGTTCAATGAGTTGTTGGTCAAAGCCAGGGCTAACATCGCACCGATAAACGAAAGCGGGATAGCAAACAATACCACAAACGGGTGAACGAAGCTGTCATAAAGTCCAACCATTACCAAGTAAACCAAAATAATAGCGGCTAATAAAGCGATTCCTAAAGTACCAAATCCTTCCGATTGGTTCTCCTGATCACCACCCCAGATGTAGTTTACACCTGCCGGTTTTTTCAGTTTGTCTAATTTCACCTGCCATTGTTGAACGATTGTTCCTGACGGTACTCCAACGTTTTGTCCTTTTACCGTTACCGAAGCCGATTTATCTCTACGCTCTAACTGGCTAGGTCCTGATCCTTCTGTAATGTCGGCAAACTGAGATAGTTTAATTTGTTGACCAGCTGCATTGATAAAAATCAGATTACTAACGTCTGTAATACTTTTTCTGTCAAAGGCATTGTATCTGATGTTGATGTCATATTCGTATTCACCAGCTCGGTATTTACCATCGGTATTTCCACTAAAAGCAGTCTGCATGGTTAAACCAACTGTTTGAAGTGTTAAACCTAATGCTGCCATTTTATCACGATCTACCTTAACGTTGATCTCCGGGTTTCCGTCCTCAACCGTTAATTTAATCTCTGTGGTTCCCGGAATAGTACGCAATTCTGCTTCTGCCAGTTTCGCAAATGCCATCGCACTTTCTGTTGACGGACCTGTTACGATCAATCCTAATGTAGCATCCTCAGCAGTTCCTAAGATACCTACCGGAACTGTTTTTACTTTAGCTCCAACCAGTACTTTTTCTAACTTACGTTTGATTTTTGCTGCATAAACGTTAGCATCATCTGTACGGTCTTTTTGCTCAATCATTTTTACGTCAATCTCTGCTTTGTAAGCCGTTGCTTGCGATGCTCCAAAACCTTCACTGGTTTGTCCTACCGTTGTAATCTGACTGTGCACATATTCCTGTGCTTTCAAATACGCTTCTGCCTTTTGGGTCATGAAGTTGGTTTGCTCTAACGAAGCGTCTTTCGGCATTTCGATCTGAACTAAGAACTCCCCACTATCAGAAGAAGCAAAGAACTCCCCTCCAATGAAACCACCAGCCATTAAACCAATTGTAGAAGCAAAAAACAATACAATTACTACTGCAAATGTTTTAATATAATGGTCCAGACACCAGGTTAACAAGTGAGAAACCCAATCCGTGAAACGTGTCAAATAACTTTCGAAACCAAGAATGATTCTTCCAAATAAGTTCTTTCCTTCAATATGCTCTAATTTACCATAACGGGATGATAACCATGGAATAATTGTAAACGAAGCTAAAAGCGACAACATGGTCGAAATAATTACCGTAACACAGAATTGTGTAATAATATCAGAAACCAAACCAGAACTCATCGCAATAGGCAAGAATACCACCACAATTACTAAAGTAATCGAAGTTACAGTTCCACCAATTTCGGCTGTTCCGTCGTACGAAGCACGAATTCGGCTCTTACCCATCTCCATGTGCCTGTAGATGTTCTCCAGTACCACAATCGCATCATCCACAAGAATACCTACCACAAGAGAAAGTCCTAATAAACTCATTAAGTTCAGGGTGTATCCCATTAAATAAATACCGATAAAAGTAGCAATCAAAGATGCCGGAATCGATACCATTACAATCAGCGAGTTTCTGATACTGTGCAAGAAGAACAACATTACAAAAGCTACCAGTATTACCGCAATCAATAAATCGTGTACTACAGAATCTGCCGCCTCTAATGTAAAAATGGTACTGTCTTTTGCTACTTCCAGTTTTAACTGGTTTACTTTATAATCTTTTTCAAGAGTCGCAATTGTTGCTAATAAATGCTCACTTACCGCAACCGCATTAGCGTCTGATTGTTTTACAATTTGCAAAACGATCGCACTTTTCTGATCTACACGTGATATTTTTTCAGCAATCTTTTGTGTATCCTGAACATCGGCAATATCACTTAAACGAACCTGAATTCCGTTTTGAGAAGAAACCACTAAGTTTCTTAATTCTTCAACACTTTTGTATTTACCCGCTAAACGGATTAATATTTTTTGCTCACGCGTCTGGATGTTACCCGTTGGGAAATCCAAATTTGAAGTCAGAATGTTTTGTTGTACCTGCGGAACAGATAATCCGTAGCCCTGCATTTTTAATGCATCAAGGTTTACCTGAATTTCACGCTCTGAACCACCAATAATGTTTACCTGAGCCACACCTTGTACACGGGATAAAATAGGAGCAATTTTTTTGTCAATTAAGTCATAAAATTCTGCTTCGTCCATTTTTCCGTTGGCACCAAGCGTCATGATTGGTAAATCACTCA
This sequence comes from Flavobacterium sp., assembly GCA_023251135.1. Classification (GTDB taxonomy): domain Bacteria; phylum Bacteroidota; class Bacteroidia; order Flavobacteriales; family Flavobacteriaceae; genus Flavobacterium. Next base: position 176,174 of record JAHEZJ010000001.1, read on the forward strand.
GCGAGAATTTGGTTAGTGCCGGTGTTTTCACATCATCGGGTAAATCACTAATAATCGCGTTTATTTTTCGCTGTGCATCATTCAAAGAGAAATCGACTTTTGCATTTGAAGTCAGTGTAATCGAAACAATAGACAAACTCTCGTACGATTTCGAGTCAATTTTCTTGACATTCTCCAGGGATGCGATCGCATCTTCAATTTTCTTGGTCACTGTATTTTCTACCTCACTAGGAGAAGCTCCAGGATAGATAGTAGAAATGGTAATAACGTTTTGTTCAAATTTCGGGATCAGCTCATAACCTAACTGGCTGTAGCTAAACAGTCCACCTAATGTTAGAATTGTAAACAATACAATTACTAACGACGGACGTTTTATGGATATTTCGGCTAATTTCATATATGTTATTTTAGGCTGTAGGCTATACGCTGTAGGCTTTAGGCTCTTATTAAAGGCTTAAAGCTTACGGCGTAAGGCTTAAAGCGGTACAATTATTTAATAATTTCTACTGAGTTACCGTCTTGCAGGTTAATTTGACCTGTAATTATTACAGTTTCTCCATCAGTTAATCCGTTGATGATCTCTACTTTATCACCTAAAATTCTTCCAGCGGTTACTTTTCTTAATTTTGCAGTACCTTTTTCTACTACAAAAATCTCGTTACTGCTCACACTTCCTACGAATGCATTTCTAGGTACCACCATAAGGTGTTGTTTTTGTTGTTTCGATGCAAAGTTTGCCGTTCCGTACATACCCGCTTTCAGGTCATTGTTGGTATTGTTTGTAATTTCAATTTCAACCGGGAAGTTTAAAGACTCATCTGCTTTTGCAGCGATGAAAGTAATTTTCCCTGAAAACGATTTGTCCGGGTAAACACTTGCTGATACATTAATGTTATCTCCAACTTTTAAACTCGCTACCTGATTTTCGTTTACCGTAACGACCAATTTTAATTTAGAAACGTTTACGATATCAAACAATGCTGTTGCTGGCATACCTGTTAAGATAGATCCCGGCTCTATGTATTTTTTATTGATAAAACCGTTGATTGGCGCTTTTACTCTGGTATCACCAACATCAATTTTAGCTTGTGTATATTGAGATTGTGCATTTGTCAACGCTAATCTTGCCTGATCCAGTTGTTGTTTGGTAACACCTCCTGTTTTAAACGCATTTTCGTATCTGCTATAATCTGATTTTGCATTTTGATACGCTGCTTCTGCTGCCTGTGCGTTTACATTAATAACGTCTCCTCTCATGGTCAATAAGGTTTGACCTACTCTTACGTAGTCTCCTTCTTTAGCCAGAACGCTGATTACTTTTCCTGATTTTTCAGCAGAAAATGTCAATTGCTGAATCGGTTGAAAATTTCCGTTGGCTACGAAATCCAGTGAAACTTCTTCTGTTTTTACAGGAGATACTTTTACGGAAACGGCAGCATTTTTTTCGGCTACGATATCTGTTTTCTCCTTGTTCTCTTTCTTATTATTATTTAAGACATATCCAATCACACCCAAGGCTGCAATTATGATTACGATTGTTATAATAGTTTTCTTCATTGTAATTAGTTATTTAATAAGAGTTTTAAGTTGACCTTTTGATTTGATTAGTGCTACTTCGGCAATTTTGTAATTCAAAATCGCTCTGGTATAATTATTTTGTGCTTCAAGTGATGCGTTTTCTGCATCTAATAAGTCTGTTAAAGACGCCAATCCCTGAAGGTAATTGTTTTTTGTATTGCTTAAGATTTCATTCGCCAGACGCATATTTTCCTTTTGATTATTAATGGTCACAAGGTTATTGTCCATTTCTGTTGTTGCATTTTTATAATCTAAATCAAGTGAAAGTTTGGTGTCCTTCATATCTTCTTCAAGCGATCTAAGTTCAACATCTGCCTGTCTTACTTTTGCACGGGTTCCAAATCCTGTAAAGATTGGTACGTGCAGATTTAATGCAATTGCAGAGAAATCGGACCAGTATACTCCCTGAGAAGGTTTAGCAAACCAAGGCATTTGAGGTCCCTGACCAATATAGTTGTAACCCGCAGTTAATGAAAGTGTTGGATAATATCCTGCTTCAACTGCTTTTTTATTGAATACTAAAAGTTCCTGTTGTTTTTTCAAAAGCAGATACTCTGTTCTGGTTTCAGTATTAGGTGCTTCTGCTAAAGCAGCCGGTACCACTTCAAATTCTTCTTTTGGAATATCAATTACCGTTTCAATAGGCATTCCCATATAAAACTTTAAAGCATTCTCCTGTAAAGTAATTTGATTTTTAATTTGTTGACGCTCTGTATCAATGTTTGACATTTTTACGATCATACGGTCTAAGTCAATTTTCTTAGCCAGTCCGTTATCAAATTGTCCTTTTACGATATCGCGAACTTTAGTGGTATTTACAAAACTACTGTCTAACAAAGTCAGTCTTTCGCGTTGCACATAAACAGAGTAATAATTGTTTGCAACTCTTTCAATTACTTGTTCTTCTGTTAACTGATCGTTTATCTGATAAAACTCACGAGTAGATCTTGCTGCTCTTAATCCTGTAAAAACAGATTGATCGAATAGTGTTTGAGTTAAAGAAACTCCTGCATTTGAAGTCCATTTTTGACCAAATGCCGCCTGAATTGTAGTTCCCGGTGCACCAAATCCCGCACCATCGATTACTGTGGTTTGAATGATCGGATTGTGAGTTAGATTTCCGTTGGCAGAAATTTGAGGTAACGCTCTTGAACGTACTTCCTGAATTTTATACTCACTGTTTTCAACCTGTAATCTTGCTTTTCTCGCATCCGCTTTGTTTTCAAGCGCATACGTAATAGCTTCTTTCAGGGTTAGGATTTTGACTTGTGCGTTGGCAGTCAAGCCAATAGAACACAAAAATATAAGAATTATTCGTTTCATAGATTGATGATTAAATAGTAATTTTTTTAAGTTGTTTTTCCAATTCCGGTATTCCTTTTTCTGTTGCCATAGCTCTGGTGTGATATTCCAGTGCCTCTAACTCTATTTTTTGTGCTTCCCGTTCTGAAACAGTCGTTTCGTTGATGTGAAAAATAAGCGTATAATAAAATTTCACATAAATATCTATATTCAGATCTTTACGATAAAGCCCCTCACGAATTCCTTTTTCAATATTCGCTCTGAACCAATGACTGCACAAATCGATCTCCTGACTCAATATGTTTTGATAAATTTCAGGATAGTGCTTTTTCAATTGATAAATAGGAGAAGTATCCATATTATTTTTAAACATATCTCTAAACATTTCTCTGATTTCAAAATTCTCATGAATCGCATTATGACCTTTCGCTACAATTGTATCAATGATTTCATGAACCTGTTTATGAACTAATGATGTGCTCTCTTCAATCAAAACCTCTTTATTACAGAAATATTTGTAGATCGTTTTTTTCGAAATACACATTTCTCCCGCAATATCATCCATTGTAACACTTTTGAAACCAAGTTTTAAAAACAGCTCACTTGCTTTTGATATAATTTTCTCTTTCATTTTAATTTTCAAATTTCATTACAAAGATACTCAGGAAACTAAAATCAAAAAAAACAGTTTCCATGATTTTTGTAATAATTTTACATTAATTTACACATTAGGTAAGATTTATATGCTAAACTCTAAATTTGCAATAAGCTTTATGTCTTTTCCTAAAGCCAAACCTCCATTATGATTGAATGAATTATAATCTAAACCGAAATCCTGACGTTTGATGTCTCCTTTAATTTCAAAAGCAACTTTCTTCTCGCCATTATAGGTATTAACCCCTATAAACTCTGCATCAAGTTCTACTACTTTGGTCACATCCTTAATGGTTAAGTCACCTTTGAAAAAATTAATATTGTTGTTTACTTTCTGAAAGGAAGTCGATTTAAAGCTGATAATCGGATGCTCGTTTACATCAAACAGGTCCTGAAGCTGTAAATAAGTATCGATTTGCTGAAAATTATCAATTTTGTTGTTGATGTCAAGTGAAAACTCAACCGATGCATCTTCAATTTCGTTGTCTTCAATGTTCACATAACCACCAAATTTATTTGTAGTTCCTCCCATATAAGCGATTATCGAATGTCTCATTTTAATTAAAACATCTGACTGGCTAGAATCTAAGGTCCATGTTGTTCTCATAAATTACTGATTTTACTGAGGTTATAAATTACTCAACTGTTCCGTGGAAACTATTATAGTGTTCTAAGTTTCCATTTAACGGTGCAAATATAAACAGGAAACTCTGAATACCAAAAAAGTTTCCAAGTTTTTTCAAAAAAAATTTTAACATCTTACAAAATTGAAGATTAACAGCACATTCCAATCCCTCCCGAATCATTTCAATTTTTAAAAAAAAGGAATAATTGATTAATGAATTGTATCTTTGGGCCACGCAAATCAGAATTTCATTTTATGCACGATATTAGTCAGTACCAGGATTTTTTTATTAGTTATTTAAAAAACCAAAGCATACAAAAAGAACCCAAAAATCTTTACGCTCCTATTGAATACATTCTTGGCTTAGGCGGAAAACGCATACGTCCCGTACTTACCCTGATGGCCGCAGAAGTTTTTAACACCTCTTATACCACGGCACTTCCGGCGGCAATGGCTGTTGAAGTTTTTCATAATTTCTCGCTTGTACATGACGACATTATGGATGATGCGCCTTTGCGCAGAGGACAGGAAACGGTTCATGAAAAATGGGATCTCAATACCGGAATTCTCTCCGGAGATGCGATGCTTATTCTGGCTTATCAGTATTTTGAGCAATACGAACCCCATGTTTTCAGGAATTTAGCAAAACTATTCAGCAAAACCGCTCTTGAAGTTTGCGAAGGACAACAATGGGATGTTGATTTTGAACAAAGAAATGATGTTACGATTCCGGAATATCTTAAAATGATCGAATATAAAACCGCTGTTCTGGTTGCGGCAGCCATGAAAATGGGAGCCATTGTAGCCGAAACATCTGAAAAAGAAGGTGATTTAATTTATGATTTCGGATTGAATCTGGGTCTTGCTTTCCAGCTTCAGGATGATTATCTGGATGCTTTTGGAGATCCGGAAACCTTTGGAAAACAAGTAGGCGGAGATATTATCGAAAACAAAAAAACATATTTATACCTTAAAGCAAGGGAATTTTCTTCTCCTGAAAAAGCTTCAGAATTAGAGCAATTATTCAATTTGCAATTGGACGATAATACAGCTAAAATAGCTACTGCAAAATCCATTTTTAATGCATCAGGAGCTTCAAAAGCAACGCAGGACGCTATAGAAATGTATACTTTTAAAGCTTTTGAAACGCTTGACCAAATGGATCTTACCGCTGAAAAGAGAAACATTCTGCGCACTTTCGGTGAGAATTTAATGGGTAGAAAAGTATAGCTTCGACTTAGTAAACCCGACAGGTTTTTGAAACCTGTCGGGTTTGTTATTTTAGAATATTAAAAAAGCTCACAAACTTTATTAAAATCGAGTGTTACCCTGAGCGAAGTCGAAGGCTGGACAAACTTTATTAGTAAACCCGACTGGTTTTAAAAACCTGTCGGGTTTGTTATTTTAGGATATTAAAAAAGTACATCGGGATCAACTAACTCCGATAATTTTTGTTTTAAATCTTCTTCCAAAATGGTTAAACCGTATTGGTACGAGGCGTTCATCCATCCAAAACCTTCTTCGGTTATGAAGTCAAATTCGGTTCCTACGTTTCCGTATTCTGCAAAAATTTTGTGCGAACTGATCGATAAATCAAACTTCTCCGGAATGGTTCCGTTATAATCAACCGCATTTCGAGTAATCAGCCAAAGCCAGCGATACACCATCTCTTGGGCTTCTTCGTTAAAATTATAATTCAGTAAACCCTCCCATAAAAGCATTTGATGCGGCGCCCATCCAAACGGATAATCCCATTGTCGAATTGGTGCGTTTTCGCCTATATCTGCAATAGATTCTTTGGTGCTTCCTGCAATTCCACCTTTCATTTTAAACCTTGGAAGCGTCTTTTTTACCAGAATTTCGGCCTGTTCCTGTGTACTTATTTTTGCCCAAAGCGGATAAAATGTCGGAGCCGCCTCAAAAAAATGCTGTTCCTCACTTACAAAATTATAGTCGAGATAACAGCCGTATTCTGAATTCCAGCACAACTGATTGATCTTTTCTTTTCTGGAAGCCGCTTTTGAAAGCCAATATTCGCTTGAAAAAGATTTGTCTTCAAAATATTGAAATTCATCTTTAAAATACTTTTTAATCAAAAACGCAATATCCGTTTCGTATTTATAAAGCAGACTGTTAATGGCAACCGTATTCAAGTTCGCACAAACGCCAACCAGTCTGTTTGTGGTATCATGGCCGCTTTCGCGCATACTTCGGTCGTGAATAAAATACTTATCCAGTTCGGCATCCACCACTTCTCTCTCCAGGTATTTTTTTTCGAATTCGCGGGTAGACAAACTGTATTTTGGCGCATATTGCTCGAGAATATCATCAAAATGACCTTCTTCTACCTCAAATGGCAAGCCAATTCCTTCTGCTTTATAACGATTCAGTCCATTGGCTGTAAGCCTTTTGCCTTCCTCCATCCAAACCGTCCGGTATTCTTTGATCGCGGTTTTTAAATGTCTTTCGATCCAGAAAATATCGGGATTTGACTTTTCTAAAACATCTCTGATCAGCGACGTATAAAGCGGTGGCTGGGTACGGGTTAAATAATAGCTACGGTTGGCATTTAGTATTTTTCCGTAGTGGTCGATCTGGTATTTAAAGTTCTCAGCAATGCCCAGGGCCAGCTCTATTTTATCATCTATCAAAAGTCCTTTGGCAATAAAATAACTGTCCCAGCCGTACATTTCATTAAACCTTCCACCCGGAACAACAAACGGAACTCCCGAAATTTCATTGTTTTTAATTTGAAGTGCCAAAGCCAGAATCCCCGGCTTTTGGTTCAGTGACAATACATATTCCGGTGAAATATGTTTGGGTAGCTGTACCACTTTTAACTTTGGTGTTATGGCTTCTAATTTTTTGAAATAATCAAAAACAATTTCATCCCCAAAAGGCACATACAAATACGAAATAGCATTTTCGATCTTATTGTCTTCCAGTATTTTTTTTACGCCATTGGCATCAATAGTACGCGTCAGCCCCTTCCAATACAGGTTTTTTATTTTTCCTGATATTCTTTTCACAGGATCTTCAATGATTTGATCCAGACTAATCTCGGCAAATTCAGCATTGTCTTTTTTAGCCAAAGCCAATTCCTGCAACAGATTTGAAAGTTGATAGGTTCCTTCAATAACCGTTGTATTTCCTTCCTCATCGTTGAGTACAAATCGCTTTGGCCCCTGATCGTCAATCGTTATTTTTTTATCGCCATCAGTATCTTCCTGAGCCAATAGTTTTTCGATAGTTTGGGATATATGTAGTTTAAATTTCATCTTTTGCAGTTATTTTTTTAAGAATAAAAAAGGATACTAATAATAAAGACATTGGAATCAAAGTAAAATAAAACGCCTTTTCAGGTCCTTCATTTTTAAACAGCCAACCTGTTATTCTGGAGCCTAATGTCCCGCCAAGAGCCGAGAAAATCACGATTAATCCCGTCATTGAACTTTGCAGATTTTTGGGCAGCGCACTTAATACAATCGAATTTAACAAAGGATAGATGGGCGCAATAAACAATCCGATTAAAGGAAATGCAAAACCAATTAAAGGTATGTCTGAGAGCGTATTGATGTTTTTCACTTCCAGTCCAACTGTTTTTGGAAGCACAAAAATCACAATCAGCATGGCCGAAAAAATACAGAAACTTAATACCCAGATCCAATTTACCTTCTTGGTCACAATCCCCGCAATCAATCGTCCTACTGCCAGTGAAATAGCCAAAATACTGGCCATCATAATACTGATGTTCTCCGGTAAATGAAGCACTTTTGTATTGAATGTAGGCAGCCAGGAAAGAATTCCCTGCTCAATCATCACAAACAAAAAGACACTGATAACAAAGATAACCGTTAGCAATTTTGCCATTAAACGGAACATCTGCATGAAATCGTCTTTGAGGTTTGCTCCCGCGGCGACTTCGGTTTCTTCAAATTTCACAAAAAACAAAAACAGAAACGACAATAAGGATAGTCCTGCCAGAAACCAATACACATTCAGCCATGAATTGGGATCGTCTTCATTGTTAAAAGCCGGAAATAAAAAATAAGCCAGCGCGATTCCAACCATAAAAAACCCCTCAATACTGCTCATCAGGGCGTTATGTTCTTTTTTGGTTTCGGTTACTGTACCAATCAACGAATACACCGAAACTTTAATCAAAGCAAATGACACTCCAACAGTCGCAAAAAGAATTTTAGCATTGTCGAATGAGTTTCCAAAATACATAGAAACACAGGCCAGCGTAACCAGTCCCAAACCAATCAGCATCGATTTTCGATAGCCGATTCTGGGTAAAAAAGAAGCTATAAAAAACGACACTATTGCAATAGGCATGTCTTTAAAAGCTTCGAGAATGCTCGCCTGAACTTCATCTACACCATAATTTTTCTGCGATTTTAAAATCACAATACCCACACTATTTAGCAAAATAGCGAAGACAAAATAATTAAGGTAAAGAGAGATTTTGATTCCTATGTTTTTCATTTTTTATTGGTTTGTTTTTTTTGAAATGTTTCAGGTTTCAGGTTTCAGGTTTCAAACACACATCTCACACCTCACATTTAACATTTAACATCTCACACTTCACATCTCTTAAAAATTAATCGCAACCGAAAATCTAAAAGCGCGTCCTAAAATAGGTCTTGCCATAAACACATCGCTTGCAGCTGATGTAGTTTGTCTTGGATCACCTTCTGTTAAACCAATTTCATTAAACAAATTCGAAGCATCAACGGCAAAACGAAGATTATGATAGGTATAATTTAAACCTGCTCCCACTTCTTTATACGCTGGTAAAACTTGTTTGTTATCCTGATTCGTGAACTTTTTATCGTAGTAAGAAAACTGAACATAGGCCGTGAAATCTTTTGTAATGTCTACTTCCGGTCTTAAGTTACAGAAAAACTTAGGGATTCTTCGTGCTGTGTTTCCATTGAAATTAAAAGTCGATCCGTCGGCATTTGTACCGGTAAAATTATCGTACTCCGGTTTTTGAACGGTAAACGTAAAGTTCAGTTTTACCATTTCATATCTCGCATTGGTTTCTACTTCAAGACCAATATTGTTTACATCGGCGAATTTATTTTCAGAAGTTCCATCCGATAAAATATCCGTAAAGGCAACATTTTTTAAGCCCATATGAAACAAATTGGCATTCACATTAAAGAAAGAATTAGAATATTTATACCCCAACTCAAACTGATTCACCTCGGTGTTTTCCAGTTTGCTCAAATCGGCTGCATTATCATAAAAAGACTCTTCGATAGGCGATCTGAAACCGTGGCTGTAACGTACATACGAAGCCATATTGTCATTGAATTTGTAGTTTCCGGCAGCAGTATACGACCATTCGCTCACATCATATCTCCAGTAAGTATACGGATTTCCTTTTACTGTTGTTACCTTATCATCGGCTGTATTGTTGTCTAAAATTCCTAAATTCTCTGCAAAAAAACGAGCATTGTCTCTGTACCCCGAATACTTGTCTTTGTTGTATCGTAAGCCGGCATTGAAAGTCAGATTGTCTGTTGCTTTAATTTCGGCATCGGCATAAACATCATTCAAAACTCCTTTGGTTTGCGCATCTCTTTCTAACCATGTAATTCTTTCCACCCCGTTCCAGGTATGATTTACTCCTGATGTATTGTCTTTTACATTTAACAATCTCGGATTATCTGAAACCCCTACCAAATACGAATTCCAGTTCCAGTATTGATTCGATTTCCAGTTCGAATAGTAGTACCCTGCTGTTAGTTTTACCGGATCTAAATCAAACGCAAAAGAGAAGTTATTGGCAAAATTGCTCATTTTTTTCTCGATGTGCCAAAGATCGGCTCTCATGATTAAAGCGTTTGGATCAAGTGTTGCGCCGTTATCTACATAAGAATAGGTCAGGTTACTGGCCGTTGTATTCTGAACATCTGTTGCATAAGCGCTTTGTGTCCACGGACCTCCATTTGGAAAAATAGCATTGTAATTCAAATTGATACTCGTTTGTTTGAAAGCATTTTTAAAAGTCACTTTCTCCGATATCTTCTTTTTAAATTCAGCACCAATCGAATTGATTATCGGATGAGAACCGTCTTCTAAATCGGCACTAAAAGTTCCGCCACCGTATTGAGGCACATTTAAACGACTGAAATTTACTGAGGTCAGTGTTCCATAATTAGGATTGAAACCCGGAATTCCTTCGATTTTTCCATTATTACTTTTTAACGGAATTGGCAGGTAGAATGTATTTCTGTCGTCAAGGTGTTTGAAGTTAATTCGTAAATAATCGTTATCATCAAATTTATACGTGATGTTTCCTTTTATCTGTCCTCCTTTATTCGCGGTAAAACCTGTATTTCTTACCCCATTATCAGCTCTGTAAAAACCTCCTATATTAAAGAACAATTTGTCCTGGATTAAAGCTCCCGATAAATTAAGGTCGGTACGAAACATTCCGTAATCTGAAGTCGAGAATTTAGCTCTTCCCTGAAAGTCATTCTGACCTGTCTTAGAAATGAAATTGATGATTCCACCCGGAGCATTATTGGCAAAAATGGATGCCGAACCTCCACGAACCGCTTCCATTTTGCTCACGGTTTCGTCTAATCTGTAAAAAGTATCGGCATTTGCAAATTGCAAAGCACCATCTTCAAAAACTGGTAATCCGTCTTCCTGAATCTGCACATACTCATAGGCTCCTGCAGACGGAATTCCTCTTGCAAAAAGGTTGTTTCCAATTTCTCCTCCTGAGGCTTCCACCACAAATCCGGGAATAGTCTGTAATAAAGCTGCTGTACTTGCCGGTGCACGGTCTTCGATAGCCTTAGCGCCCATTGTGGTAATGGCCACACTGGATTCTAATTTAGACCTCGGACTTGAAGATCCCGTTACCACAACTTCTTTCAGACTTTGTGATTCTCCTTCAAGAAGTAAATTTACCTCTAAAGATTCTCCTTCTTTTACTGTAATTTGTTTTCCAAAGGTTTTGTAACCAACATTGGTCGCTACAATAGTATAATCTCCCGCGGAAACATTCGAAAATACGAACTTTCCGTTTTCATCCGTAATGGTATTTTTATCTGTTCCTTTAAGCGAAACATTGGCTCCCGGAATCGTTTGGCCGCTCTCATCGAGTACCTTTCCGGAAACGGTATTTTTATTCTGGGCAAACAGATGGTTTGGAACAGAAATTAAGCACAATATCAAAAATAATATGCCTAAATAAGAATGTTGCTGTTTCATGATTTTTTGGTTTAGTTAGTAAATCTTTCATTTGTGAATGTAAACTTACTCAAGGAATTAACTCTAATTTAAGAATTCTAAATCGAAAACGTTTTCGAAATGACCTAAAACGTTTTCGGAAGTTAATTTTTTACTAATACACTTTATTTTTTAGTACTTTTATTTCATGAATGACACAAAATTAATAGATATAGCCTCAGCATTAGGAATTTCGGTTACCACAGTTTCAAAAGCACTAAAAGGCTATACCGATATTAGTAAGTCTACGCGTGCCCGGGTGATCGAGATGGCCGAAACCATGAATTACATGCCCAATTCGGTTGCGGTAAACCTGAGAACCAATGAAACCAAAACAATAGGTGTTATTATTCCGGCTACCGTGCATCATTTTTTCTCAAGTGTCTTAAACGGTATTCTCGAAGAAGCCGAAAAAAGAGGGTATCTTGTCATTATATTACAATCCAATGAAAAATACGAACTGGAGAAAAAACAGCTGGCCTTATTAATTCAAAAACGTGTTGACGGAGTTTTGATGTCACTCTCTAATGAAACCGATGATTTTTTTCACATCAATGAGGCGATCCGTAAAAACACTCCTGTTGTTTTATTTGATAAAATTGCCAAAAGAGTCGATTGTTCCAAAGTCGTTATCAATGATGCCAAAGCAGCATTCGACGCCGTTTCTTACCTCATTAATAAAGGATTCAAAAAGATCGCACATTTTAGAGGTTCGTATGTTCCGCAAAATTCCATTGACCGGTTTTTAGGATACAAAAGAGCTCTGGAAGCCCACGGAATTGAATACGATTCAAAACTGGTTTATGTGTGTGATAACAATACCGATTTTGAAGATGGTTACGAAAATGCTCAAAAAATAATGACCGAACACCCGGACATAGACGCGATTTTTGCCATCACCGATTTGGTCGCTATCGGAATTATCAAATACTTTAATGAAGCCGGAATCAAAACACCCGAACAGGTAGCGGTTTTTGGATTCAGCAATTGGTTTATGAGTACGGTTATCTCGCCCAAACTAACTACCATTGACCAGCCAGGCTTTGAAATGGGCCATCAGGCAGTTTCGCTTTTAATAGATGAAATTGCAGACCTGAAAGAACATCGACCGGTAACCCATCAAATTATTGAACTCCCGACAAGAATCATTGAAAGAGAATCAACCGTTAAATGATTTTTTAGTTTTAACTTTGCGTCAATTCTTAAAAAGCATCAATGTTTCCGATCCCTGAAAATACCGATTTTTTATTGGCTGATGCCGAAAAAGAAAACCTATATCTAAACCTGATTGAACAAATTAATAAAGATTTTAATTTGGCAAATGAAGGAATCGATTTCCCGTTAAGCATTTCTCCCGACGAACTAAAGATTCAGCTTCACGAGAAGATCTACCGAATGATTCAGTACAAATTTGCCGAATACCTCAATCTGCTTTACATCATTGATGTTTCTGAAGAAGAAATCAAAAAACTCGATGGTTCTGATTTGGTTATTCTTGCCGAGCAGGTTTCTTTTTTGATTTTAAAAAGAGAATGGCAGAAGGTTTGGTTTAGGAATTATTATAAATAAGAGGTTCTGAGATGCTAAGGTTCTGAGATACTAAGGTTTTCATACCGACTCTCCTAATTTTTTATTTTCAATTATTTTTTGAATCAAATCTCGAAACGTTTCAATTTCTCCAGTTGTAACACTACTTTTCTTGTACATATAAATTGGCAATATTTGATCTGTCCAATATTTATATCGTCTTTGTGGTTTTTGTTTTTCATATTCTAGTTTATCAAAAACCCTAAGCCCTGTTAAAGTAACTTCTTCAATAAGTGGAGAAAAATTTTCATAGACATCTAGAAAATCTTTGATTTTTGTTGAAGGTCTCAAATCTGCAACATCAACACCTTTATTTTTTAAGTTTATTTTTAGAGTGATAAACGTCGCTGCCGATAAACACTCGTTACCTAAAATCTTAATTGGATTTATAATTTCTTTTTCTGCAACTGTAGATAAAAAATCACAGAGATTTCCTAACGTTTTTTCCTTCTCGGGATTTAGAATAGAATCCCATTTTTCTGAAGTTTCATTAATTCTAAATTCTTTGTTTAAAAATTCCGCAAGCTCCTTCCACTTCACTAAGTCTCGCGCTCTTCGCCAGTCTCGAATTACTGTATTTGTTTTTAATACAAAAGATTCATCTGTCTCCGGATCAAGAGGACTGCAAAGTCTTTGTTGTTCTTTAAATATTTCGAAAATTTCATTAGATGTATAACGTATCGTATTATTCATATCTTCAAAAAAACTTAGCATCTCAGCACCTCAGAACCTTAGCTCCTCAGATCAAAAATAAACTCTCACAAAAGGCATAAATCCGGATCCGTAAAGACTGGTATCCTTATTATACAAAACATCGTAGCGTGCTCCAATCGTAACACTTCCGGTTCGGTAACCTGCGCCAAGGTACAGGGCGGTATTCCAGTAATTATCAGAATAACTTGGTCGATAAGCAGTCGATTTATAATCGGTATTTACCCGAACTTGTTCTAATTCGGCAGACAATTGAATTTCAGGAATCGGATTCACGAGTCCAATCAGACTTCCCCCATAAACAAAAGAGCTGTAATAGTTTTTGGAAGACAAATAACCAAATTGTAATCCAACACCAACAGATACAATTTCGTTTACATTATAGATGGCACTTGGCAAAACGGAAATATCGGTATATCCGGAACCAATTCCTAAACCAAGACCTCCTCCAAATTGAACTTTATCCCAAAAAGGATTGCTGTTGTCTATGACATATTTTTGCTGTGCCATTACAGAACTTGAAAATAAGACTACCAAAATCACAAAAAAAGTTCTGAAAACGATTGAAATTTGATTTTTATCCATAGTTGGGTCTATTTTTAACAAATTTTTACGTAAAAGTACGTAAAAAAAAGATTTAAATAAATGTGATTGTTGTACTTTTGCGATTCTATTTAACAAAAAGTATATTCACTCATATTATGGATAGGTTTTCATTTTTAAATGCAGCGCATACAGAGTTTTTCGCACAATTATATGATCAGTATTTAGTAAACCCAGATAGCGTTGAGCCAAGCTGGAGAAGTTTTTTTCAAGGTTTCGACTTTGGACAAACGACTTATAATGACGAAAATCCGGTTCAACGTATCGTTGAATACGTGACAAACGACAACGTAGATTGTAGTTTAGTTTCTGATAAATTACAAAAAGAATTCAATGTCCTAAAATTAATCGATGCATACCGTACACGCGGGCACTTGTTTACCAAAACAAACCCTGTTCGTGATCGCAGAACATCGTCTCCAACTTTAGACATCGAAAATTTCGGATTAACAACTGCTGATCTTTCAACAGTTTTTGATGCTGCTCAGGCAATCGGAGTAGCGCCTTCTACATTACAGGATATTGTAACACGTCTTCAGACTATTTACTGCCAGCACATTGGTATCGAATACATGTACATCAGAAATCCAGGCGTTGTAAAATGGATCCAGGACAAACTGGCTGTAAATGTAAACCAGCCAAACTTCTCTTCTGAAGAAAAGAAAACAATCTTAAATAAATTAAACCAGGCTGTATCTTTTGAGAACTTCCTACACACTAAATATGTAGGTCAAAAACGATTCTCATTAGAAGGTGGAGAATCTATTATCCCGGCTTTGGATGCTTTGATCGAGCAAGCTGCTGAAAAAGGAGTTGAACAATTCGTAATGGGAATGGCTCACCGTGGTCGTCTGAACGTTTTGGCTAACATCTTTGGAAAATCAACTCAGGATATTTTTGGTGAGTTTGACGGTAAAGATTACGATCAGGAATATTTTGACGGTGATGTAAAATACCACTTAGGTCTTACAGCTGACAAAAAAACAAGAACAGGAAAAAACATCAATATCAATTTAGCACCAAACCCTTCTCACTTAGAAACGGTTGGAGCTGTAATTGAAGGAATCACAAGAGCAAAACAGGACAAGTATTATCCAAACGATTTCTCTAAAGTATTACCTATTGCCGTTCACGGTGATGCTGCAATTGCAGGTCAGGGAATCTTGTATGAGATCATTCAAATGGCTCAACTTGACGGATACAAAACAGGTGGTACGATTCATATCGTAATCAACAATCAGGTTGGTTTTACCACTAACTATTTAGATGCACGTTCGTCTACGTACTGTACCGATGTTGCCAAAGTAACGCTTTCACCGGTATTACACGTAAATGCTGATGATGCTGAAGCTGTGGTACACGCCGTATCTTTTGCATTAGACTACAGAATGCAATTTGGACGTGACGTATTTATTGACTTATTAGGATACAGAAAATACGGTCACAACGAAGGTGATGAGCCTCGTTTTACACAACCGGTTTTATATAAAATCATCGCTAAACATAAAAATCCAAGAGATATTTATGCAGAGAAATTATTGTCTGACGGCATAATCGATGCTACTTATGTAAATGCTTTAGAAAAAGAATACAAATCGGCTATGGAGGAGAACTTAGAAGCTTCCCGTAAAAAAGATTTGACGATTATAACGCCATTCATGAAAAACGAATGGAATGGATTTGTTCAGGTAACAGATACACAAATGCTTGAAAAAGTAGACACTACTTTTGACAAAAAAGGACTGGATTCTATCATCAATACGATCTCGACTTTACCATCAGACAAGAAGTTCATTAGCAAAATAACTAAAATTGTTACGGACAGAAAAGTAGGATACGATAACAACACACTTGATTGGGGAACTGCAGAAGCATTGGCTTACGGTTCACTTTTAACAGAAGGATTTGATATTCGTATTTCTGGTCAGGACGTAGAGCGTGGTACTTTCTCTCACCGTCATGCAGTGGTTAAAGTAGAAGACTCTGAAGAAGAAGTAATTTTATTGAACTCTATTGAGAACAAAAAAGGGAAATTTGGTGTATTCAACTCTCTTTTATCTGAATATGGTGTTCTTGGTTTTGATTACGGATATGCATTAGCTAATCCAAATGCCTTAACAATCTGGGAAGCACAATTTGGAGATTTCTCTAACGGAGCTCAGATCATGATTGACCAGTACATTTCTTGTGGAGAAGACAAATGGAACAACCAAAACGGTATTGTTTTATTATTGCCTCACGGATATGAAGGTCAGGGAGCTGAACACTCTTCTGCAAGAATGGAACGTTACTTACAGCTTTGCGCAAGACACAATATGTATGTTGCCGATTGTACAACGCCAGCCAACTTCTTCCACTTGTTAAGAAGACAAATGAAAACAGACTTCCGTAAACCTTTGGTTGTTTTCTCTCCAAAAAGTTTATTACGTGATCCAAGATGCGTATCAACTGTTGAAGAATTAGCAACAGGAAGTTTCCAGGAAACGATTGACGATAACACAGTAAACAAAAAAGACGTAAAATCTTTAGTATTCTGTACCGGTAAATTCTACTACGATATTGTAGCTGAAAGAGAAAACAACGGAAGAAATGATGTTGCAGTTGTTCGTATCGAGCAATTATTCCCTTTCCCAGTAGAACAAATCAAAGAAATCATTGCACAATATCCAAATGTTGACGATTATGTTTGGGCACAGGAAGAGCCTAAAAACATGGGAGCTTACAGCTTTATGCTGATGAACTTTGACCTTGTAAAATGGAGATTGGCTTCATTAAAAGCTTATTCTGCTCCTGCATCAGGAAGTTACACACGTTCAAAACGTCGTCATGCTGATGCAATTAGAATGGTTTTCGATAAAAATTTATTCAGATAAAAAAATGTTTCAAGTTTAAAGTTTTCGGTTCAACAACCGGAAGCTTTAAACCATAAAAACCTTAAACAAAAAATAAGATGATTTTAGAAATGAAAGTCCCATCACCAGGGGAATCAATAAAAGAAGTTGAAATTGCAACTTGGTTAGTAAAAGACGGAGATTATGTAGAAAAAGATCAAGCTATTGCTGAAGTTGATTCAGACAAAGCTACTCTTGAATTACCGGCTGAAGCAAGCGGAACAATTACGCTAAAAGCAGAAGAAGGTGATGCAGTAGCAGTAGGTGCTGTAGTTTGTTTAATTGATACAAGTGCAGCAAAACCATCAGGATCTGCTCCGGCAGCTGAAGCTCCAAAAGCTGAGGCTCCAAAAGCAGAAGTAAAAGCTGAAGCACCAAAAGCAGCTCCGGTTCAGGCTCCGGCAGCGACAAGTTATGCAGCAGGAACTCCATCTCCGGCAGCAAGAAAAATATTAGACGAAAAAAACATAGCACCGGCAACAGTTTCAGGAACTGGTAAAGGGGGCAGAATCACTAAAGATGATGCGGTAAATGCAGTACCTTCAATGGGAACTCCAACTGGTGGAAGCCGTGGAACTGAGCGTACCAAATTGTCAATGTTACGTCGTAAAGTAGCGGAAAGATTAGTAGCTGCTAAAAACGAAACAGCGATGTTAACGACTTTCAACGAAGTTAACATGACACCAATCAACCAAATTCGTAACGAATACAAAGATGCTTTCAAAGCAAAACATGGTGGTCTTGGTTTAGGATTCATGTCATTCTTTACAAAAGCAGTTACAAGAGCTTTACAATTGTATCCGGATGTAAACTCTATGATGGATGGTGATTATAAAGTAGCTTACGATTTTGCTGATATTTCTATCGCAGTTTCAGGACCAAAAGGTTTAATGGTTCCTGTAGTTCGTAACGCTGAATTGTTAACTTTCCGTGGAATCGAAGCTGAAATCAAAAGATTAGCACTTAGAGCACGTGACGGTCAAATTACAGTTGACGATATGACTGGTGGAACATTCACTATTACTAATGGTGGTGTTTTTGGAAGTATGCTAAGTACACCAATTATCAACCCTCCACAATCAGGAATTTTAGGAATGCACAACATTATCGAGCGTCCAATTGCTGTAAACGGTAAAGTTGAAATTCACCCAATGATGTACGTAGCACTTTCTTACGACCACAGAATCATCGACGGACGTGAGTCAGTTGGTTTCTTAGTAGCTGTAAAAGAAGCTTTAGAAAATCCGTTAGAATTATTAATGAATGGCGATGCTAAACGTGCTTTAGAATTGTAATTGTAATAATTTTCTACAATCATATAAAACCTGCTCCTTCATTTGAGCAGGTTTTTTTTCTTAATATTGCCTTAAAATCTCCTTAAGATGTTAAAATTTTAAACAAACAAAAATTTTAACCCCTAAAAATTATTTTATTTAGAATAAATAAGAATAACTTGTTTAGCTTGTGTTCTGCGATTAAATTTGCACTATTCAAATCAATTCTAAATAAAAGATGAAATATAAGTTTACCGTTTCCTTTTTAAGCTTCTGCTTCTTCCTATTGGCCGCTACCACAATTTCGGCACAAGGAAAAGCATCTCTAAAAGGTCAGATTAGCCTAACAAACAATCAGGCTGCCGATAATGTAACCATTGTATTAAAAGGAACCAAGATTGGAACCAACACCGACAGTAAAGGGTTTTACGAAATTAAAAACATCAAACCGGGAAGTTACATCATCAAGGTTTCGGCTGTTGGACATTCTTCCAAAGAAAAAAGTGTTTCTCTTAATGCCGGAGACGAAATCGTAGAAGACTTCACGATCAGCTCAAACTCTGAACAACTGGACGAAATCGTAATCAACGGTCACGGAAAAAAGAATCCGTTGGCCCGTAAAGAAAATCAGCAAGTATCAAGATTACCCCTTAAAAATCTTGAAAACCCACAAGTTTACACTACTATTACAGGTGAATTGCTAAAAGAACAGGTTGTAACCAATATCGACGATGCGCTTAAAAATGCACCGGGATTAACCACACTTTGGGCCTCAACAGGACGTGGAGGAGATGGTGCAGGATACTTTTCTTTAAGAGGTTTTGCCGTTCAGCCCACCATGATTAACGGATTACCGGGACTAACAAACGGAAGCCTTGATCCTGCCAACATCGACAGAATCGAAGTAATCAAAGGACCATCAGGAACCCTGTTCGGAAGCAGCTTAATTTCTTACGGAGGATTAATCAACATTACAACCAAAAGACCTTACGATCATTTTGGAGGGGAAATCAGCTATACTGCCGCAAGTTACGGACTAAACAGAGTTACTGCAGACATCAACACTCCTTTAGACGACGAACACAAAGTAAATCTTCGCATCAATTCTGCTTACCACAATGAAAATAGTTTTCAGGATGCAGGATTTAAAAAATCATTCTTTTTTGCCCCATCCCTGTCTTACGAAGTAAACGATAAACTTTCGTTTTTTGTTAATACTGAATTCATGAACAATAAAGCCACCAATCCAACCATGTTGTTTTTGGACAGAGGTGCGCCTTTAAGAGTTCACAACATGAAAGAACTTGGATACGACAACAAGCGTTCTTATACCAGCAACCAACTTGCTATCGAAACTCCATCTTACAACCTGCAAGGTCAAATGGTTTATAAGTTTAACAACGAATGGACCTCACAAACCGTTCTGTCAAGAGGATCATCAAGATCTGAAGGGTATTACTCTTACTTATATGAAGGAACTAAAAGCATTCCTAAAATTACCGAAGGTGTTGTCTTAAATCGTTTTATCAACTATCAAAACTCAACAACCTTAACTACAGATATTCAACAAAATTTTATTGGTGACTTTAAAATTGGTAAGTTAAGAAATAGAATTGTTGCCGGTTTTGACTACTTCAACAACTCTTCGACAGACAACGGAACCAGCTATATTGGTAACGGAAGCATCTATATTGGTAATGCAAGTTTACAAACTGTAAACGAAAATGTTTTCAAAATTACCGATCCTGCAAAATACATTACAACCGGTGATAACGGAAATTTATCAAAATCAGGAACCGATGCTCTTTTAGCAAAAGCAACAACCAACAACAACAAAACAAAACAGGAAGTTTACAGTGTTTATGTTTCAGACGTAATCAACTTTACTCCTGCATTGTCTGCCATGGCAAGTTTACGTGTTGACCGTTTCATGAACGCAGACAACGGTGGATACAATCAAACTGCTTTTTCTCCAAAATTCGGATTAGTATACCAGCCGATTTTAGATAAAGTTTCTATTTTCGCCAATTACATGGATGGATTCTCTAACGTTGCCCCTGGAGAAGATATGAGTGGTGGTGTTAGAACTCCAAGAGTTTACAACCCTGAACATGCCAACCAATTTGAGGTAGGTACCAAACTTAATCTGTTTAAAGACAAACTATACGCTACTTTCAGCTACTACGACATTAAAGTTATCGATCAGGTTTACAGCATTAGAACGGATGCTACGAACTCAACTTCTTACCAAAATGGTGGTCAGAAAAACAAAGGTTTTGAAGCCGAAATCGTTTCTAACCCTGTTGCCGGTTTAAACATCGTATTTGGCTACAGCTATAACGACGCGGTATTAACTGCCGGAGATCCTGAATTTGTAAATTTCAGACCAGAAAGTGCCGGAGCACAAAACTTAGCCAATCTTTGGGCGAGTTACAAATTCCTTGAAGGACCACTACAAGGCTTCGGATTAGGTTTTGGAGGAAATTATGTAGGAGATAACAAGATCATGAACAGAAAAACGACTGGAGCATTTACCATCCCGGAATACACGGTGCTAAACTCTTCTATTTTCTATTCAGCAGAGAAATTTACTTTGACCTTAAAAATGGATAACATCGCCAACGCAGACACTTACGATGGCTGGTCTACCATTCACCCAAGAAACATGAGAAGTGTAGCGGCAAGCTTCGCTTACAAATTCTAATACAAAACAAAAAAACACCTTTCTATGTACTGAAAGGTGTTTTTTAAATTCTATCAATCATGATAACAATTGCAAGTCTAATCGTTTTTTTAGCTTTTTACACCCTTTATTACACCTCAAAAAGAGCTGCATTATCGTATGATTTAGGTTTTGAAAAGTGGATGAAAAGCAATCCTAAACCAACCAAGATTTTAGGTCTGGGACTACTTTTACTCGCTTATGCGCTTTGGCTGTTTACACAATCCTTGTGCTGCGGAACCTTTATGTTTTTCATTCAGCTCATGACCATTGGAAGTCTCATCATCATTTTAGCGCCGCTCAAAAAAATAAGCCGATACGCCATTCTTGCTTTTTTTATACTCGCTGCTTTACTGGAATTTTATTACTACTAACTTATTGCTAACCAAAATATGCCGGCAAATCCAAAATATTTAACCCAATCCAAATGGCAACGATTTGCCAAAATTACAGCTGCTATCTTAGGCGGCTATTTTGTTTCAGTTACTTTTCATTTGGCCTTAGCAGCCTGGTTCAACCGTGCCAACATATTAATGACCATGGCTTTTAGCGGATTCATCCTTTGGGTGGCTCTTATGGTTATTGCTTTCCTGGCCAAAAGCGGATGGAAAATCTGGGGAATCTATATCCTGCTTTCTTTAGTTTTTTCTCTTTTAATATACCTTGGTCAAACCTACCATCCAATAGCAAAATAACCTATGAACAATCGTAACTACAACATCTATTTTCATACCCATACCGTTAGCGGAATTGTCATCAGCGTAGTGCTTTTTGTGATTTTCTTCGCAGGCTCCTTTTCTTTCTTCAGGGATGAAATCATCAATTGGGAAAGGAATGAATCCTCGGCCATCAATAGAGAAATTCAACTGGACTATAATTCGACCCTAAAGAAACTTGACAAAGAATACGTCCTGCACGGAAGAAATATTACCATTTCTAAACCAAACATAGAACGAAGGGTTGCCATTTATATGGAAGGCACAAAAGACACTTTGGCCCCGAAAGAACAAAAAGAGGGATCCTTCTTCTACCTTGACACCAAAACCTTCAAAACTTTTACCTACGAACAATCTTATTCGCTGGGGGAGTTTTTATACCGTTTGCATTTCCTCGCACAAATCCCTTATCCTGTTGGGTACTACCTATCGGGTTTCACCGCATTGTTCTTTTTATTTGCCATCGTAACCGGACTTTTGCTGCACTGGAAAAAAATCGTTTCCAACTTCTATATCTTCCGTCCGAAAGAAAAACTAAAAACCTTATGGACAGATGCGCATACCGCTTTAGGAATGATTGGCCTGCCATTTCAGTTTGTATATGCCGTAACGGGAACTTTTTTTATGATTAAACTTTTAATCGTAGCTCCGGCAGTAATGGCCTTATACAAAGGCGATCAGGATAAATTGTACAAAGAATTAGAATACACCGATCCTGATTACAAATTCGACAACAAAAAATTAGCCACTCCCTTTAATATCGATCAGCTTGTTGCCAAAGTGAAAAGCAATTGGAAAGACTTTGAAATCACCCGCGTTTTTATTCAGAATTACGGAGATGCCAACATGCACGTTTTAGTTGAAGGCGAAATGCTAAGTCATAAAAAATTCACCGGAATCGGAAAAGTAGTGTATCGAATTGCGGACGGCAAAGAAATTGCCCGAAAAAATCCGATTACGCAAACCAACTATTTAGATGTCGTAAAAAATGTGTTATATCGCATACATTTTGGTGATTATGGCGGTTATGCACTCAAAATTGTAAGTTTCGTTTTAGGCATAATTACCTGTTTTGTCATCATCTCGGGTGTTATGATTTGGTTGGTAGCCAGACAAAAAAAACAACCTTCCCGAAAAGAAAAGGCGCTTTAACGCAGCAGTAGTTCGAATTTATTTGGCCATATGCCTGAGCATGTATCCCATTACAGCATTGGCTTTTATTGCAGTCAAAATATTTTATCCCTTAACTCAGGACCAGCTATACCTGGTTTATTTTTTGGGATGGCTTCTTCTTACTGTATTTTTTATTCTCAAAAAGAATGATGCTTTTACAAACAAATGCTGCTTGATTTTAGGAAGTATACTAGGCTTTTTAGTCCCGATTACAAATGGAATTGTCTCCGGAACCTGGTTTTGGGATTCTTTCCTGCAAAACAAAATTCAGATTTTCTTTATTGATGTTTTCTGGATCTTCCTTGCTTCGATAACCCTTTATGTGGCGTATTCTTTAAAACCTAAAAAAGAAGCGGTTGCTGAAAAATAATTAGAAATACTTGCTCCCCATTAATTTAGCGTATACTTTTACGTTTTACTAAAAAATGGGATTCAAAACGCAAATACGATTTCTGCACAAATGGCTCGGATTAATTTCCGGGCTTATTGTTTTTATTGTCAGTATTACCGGTTGTATTTTTTGCTTTCATGATGAAATAAAAGACCTTACCCGCAAAGAATGGCGGCTTGTTGAACCCCAGAACAAACCTTTTGTACTACCCTCTGTATTGCAGAAAAAGGCCAAAGAAATTCTTCCAAATTACAAATCAACCATGGTTTCCTATTACGGAAAAAACCGTTCGGCAATGGTTTATACCTATTCTGACATAGGAAGTTTGTA
The DNA here is from genome assembly GCA_023251135.1 of Flavobacterium sp. Classification (GTDB taxonomy): domain Bacteria; phylum Bacteroidota; class Bacteroidia; order Flavobacteriales; family Flavobacteriaceae; genus Flavobacterium. The sequence continues at coordinate 199,985 of JAHEZJ010000001.1, forward strand.
CCTCTATTTTAATCCCTACACCGGAAAACATTTAAAAATTGAAGATCCCGAAACTGACTTTTTTATCATTGTCGAATACATCCATCTGTATTTGCTTTTACCGGATTATATCGGAAAACACATTGTTGGAGGCGCAACCATCATCTTCATTCTATTACTAATTTCAGGGCTTATTCAATGGTGGCCCAAACGAAAAAGCGATCTGAAACGAAGCTTTACAATTAAATGGTCGGCCAAATGGAGACGCGTCAATTACGACTGGCACAACACCTCCGGATTTTACATTTCGCTAATAGCTGCTATTATTGCCATAACCGGCTTAACCTTTACCTACGAATGGGTAGGTGACGGAATTTATAAAACATTCAATTTTGGCGGAGATAAAGCCCTCGAAACAAAAGCGCCCATCATCGATACCACCAAATTCAACAACAATACACTTCATGCTGTCGATCGCGCTTTTACTACAACCGTACAGCTTCAGCCCAAAGCCGGAATGTATTATGTTACGTTTCCCCAACAAAAAGGTGATATTATTGGCACAGGAGCCTACCCACATGCCCTGCGATACGACCATCAAAGCAACTATTATTTCCATCCCAACAGCGGGAAATTAATACAAAGCGACCCCTACCACAAAAAAAGTCTGGGTTTACAGGTGGTCGAAATGAATTACGGCATTCGTACGGGACAAATCTTAGACCTGCCCGGAAAAATCCTTGCCTTCCTTATCAGTCTCACCGCTGCGGCCTTGCCCGTAACCGGTTTTATAATCTGGTACGGAAGAAACAAAAAATCTAAAAAGAATAAGGCATAAAAAAACCGCCTTTAAAAGCGGTTTTATAAATCGTTCGAAATTTTATTAATTTCTGTTTGCTAAAGCATTTTTCTGTAAATTTTTAACGGATGCTACTTTGCTGTTTTCATAAGCAACTTCGCAAAGATTTTTGTCGTTAAAGAACATCCATTTTCCGGTTTTCACCCCTTCAGTGTATTCTCCAACCGCCATCTTATTTCCTTTTGCATCATACGATACCCAAACACCATCTAACTTACCGTCTTTAAAGAAACCTTCTTGTTGAATTGTACCATCTTGATAATAATAAGTAGCTTTTACTCTATTTCCAACAACTTCCAATTCCGGTTTTATCTCTTGTGCAACTAAAATTCCAGAGAACAATATTGCAACTAAAATTACACACTTTTTCATATCTTTAGGTATTAATGTTATCAAATCTTTATCAAATATAACTAATTGTTTACATTAAAAAAACTTTTGCTTAACAATTTGGTAACATTGAGTAAAAACTTAACATTGGAAATTCCCCAAAAACAAAAAAACCAAAGCTTATGCCTTGGTTTTACTGGTGTTTTATAGGAAACACAAAATTACTGTAAGATTGTACTTTTCATCGTAAATTACTTCAATAAGGCATCTAATTGCGTCTGAAGCTCTGGAGATGAAGGTCTTTCGGCATCACTGCTTAACACATTACCCTTTGGATCTACAATAATAAATCTCGGAATTCCGGTTACACCGTAGCTCGTTACAAACTCAGATTCCCAATCTTTATCAGCAAACAATTGAACACCGCCCAGTTTCTTATCCGTCACAAACTTCTTCCATTTTTCGTTATCCTTTGCCTTATCAATAGAAACGCTTACAAACTCAATATTCTTTCCATGATACTTCTCCTCTATTTTTTGCAGGTACGGAATCTCAGCACGGCATGGCGCACACCAGGTTGCCCAAAGATCAATATAAACATACTTTCCTTTTAAATCAGAAAGTTTTGTTTTTCCTCCTTTGTGATTTTCATAATCAAAATCCGGAGATAACTTTCCGTTCATCTTATTTGCTTTTGCAGCACTTTCGTAATCGCTTAAAGCATTATTATGAAAACTATCAAACTTCTTCTTCACAGCCGCTTTAAACTCAGGATCAAAATTACCCTTCTCTAAACTTTCCAGATCCGTTTTCAGCTTTGCTTCCAACAGCGATGCAAATTCAGTTGCTTCCTTAGCAAAAGCCTCTGTTTGAAACTTCTCATCTTTCAAACTTTGCTGCGCCAGAAAATTGCTTTCGTCAACCCCTTTACCCTTATACACTATCGTCTCGTCAAACTCCTTTGCATTCATCGTCAGATTAATATCCGAATTGGGTTTTAAATACAAATAAGAAGCTTCAGTACCATCCGAAAACGTATAAAATCCTTTTGGAGCATCAAAAGAAGCCACAAAAGTTTCCTTCTTATTAATTGGAATTACCTTTTTAAAATTATCCTTCCCTTTAATTACTAAAGTATCACTGTTTCTGTTCGCAATCTTAGCAGTAAATTTAATTGGACTTTTGGCCTGACCAATAGCACCCAAAGCGCTACAAATCAGCAAACCTGTTAAAATAAATTTGTTCATATAAATGGGGGTTTTGATTTTGATACTCAAATCTAAAGAAATTAGAGCCGCAAAAATTAAGAATTAACAAAATATTTCAAATTTCTAAGCATCAAGTCATCACTTTACTATATTAATTTGAATTTTGTGTTTACTTTTGCAGTCTAAAATTTTGATCATGTATAGAAGTCATAATTGCGGCGAATTAAACGCCTCAAATATTAACACGGAAGTTACACTAGCGGGTTGGGTTCAAAAATCACGCGATAAAGGATTTATGAATTGGGTTGATTTACGTGACCGTTACGGAATTACACAACTTATTTTTGACGAAAGCCGTACGGATAAAACAGTTTTTGAACTGGCAAAAACACTCGGAAGAGAATTTGTAATTCAGGTAAAAGGAACTGTAATTGAGCGTGAAGCCAAAAACAAAAATATCCCGACGGGCGAAATCGAAATTTTAGTATCCGAACTAACCATTCTGAATGCCGCGCTGACACCACCGTTTACTATCGAAGATGAAACGGATGGCGGTGAAGACATCCGAATGAAATACCGTTACTTAGACATTAGAAGAAATCCTGTAAAAAACAGTTTATTATTCCGTCATAAAGTAGCAATGGAAGTTCGTAAATATTTATCGGACTTAGATTTCTGCGAAGTAGAAACGCCATACCTTATTAAATCGACTCCGGAAGGCGCGAGAGATTTCGTTGTACCTAGCCGTATGAACGAAGGACAGTTTTATGCCCTGCCACAATCGCCACAAACTTTCAAACAATTATTGATGGTGGGTGGAATGGATAAATATTTTCAGATTGTAAAATGTTTCCGTGACGAAGATTTACGTGCTGACCGTCAGCCTGAGTTTACACAAATTGACTGCGAGATGGCATTTGTGGAGCAGGAAGACATTTTAAATGTTTTTGAAGGACTGACCAGACACTTATTAAAAGAAATTAAAGGCATTGAAGTAGACAAGTTCCCAAGAATTACCTACGACTATGCTATGAAAACCTATGGAAATGACAAACCGGACATTCGTTTCGGAATGGAATTTGGTGAATTAAACGAATTTGCACAACACAAAGATTTCCCTGTATTTAATGCTGCCGAATTGGTGGTAGGAATTGCAGTTCCAGGAGCCGGAAATTATACCCGTAAAGAAATCGACGCTTTAATTGACTGGGTAAAACGTCCACAGGTTGGAGCATCAGGAATGGTGTATGCAAAATGTAACGACGACGGAACTTTTAAATCTTCTGTAGATAAATTTTACGATCAGGACGATTTAGGGCAATGGGCAAAAATTACAGGTGCAAAACCGGGAGACATGATTTTTGTACTTTCAGGACCTGCCAATAAAACCCGTGCACAACTTTCGGCACTTCGTATGGAATTGGCAACCCGTTTAGGATTGCGCAAACCGGAAGAATTTGCTCCGTTATGGGTAATTGATTTTCCTTTGTTGGAATTAGACGAAGAATCCGGACGTTACCACGCGATGCACCACCCGTTTACTTCTCCTAAACCGGAAGACATGCAGTTATTGGAAACCGAGCCAGGAAAAGTTCGTGCCAATGCCTACGACATGGTTTTAAACGGAAATGAAATTGGTGGAGGATCTATTCGTATTCACGACAAAGCAACTCAGCAATTGATGTTCAAATATCTTGGCTTTACCGAAGAAGAAGCAAAAGCACAGTTTGGCTTTTTAATGGATGCTTTCCAATTTGGAGCACCGCCACACGGAGGTTTAGCATTTGGATTAGACCGTTTAGTCGCTATCTTAGGAGGTCAGGAAACCATCAGAGACTTTATTGCGTTCCCAAAAAACAATTCAGGACGTGATGTTATGATCGATGCTCCTGCGGCAATCGATGAAGCTCAGTTAAAAGAACTTGCCATTAAATTGGATTTAAAATAATTTTTTCTTCCTCTGGAGAAAATAGAAGAAAACGACAACTAAAGATTCAGTTGTCGTTTTTTTATGCATTTTATCGTCATTTTGCTCTTTTTTCGTGTTAATAAAATCTTAAAGAACAAAAGCAAACACCAGTAAAATCAAGCATTTTCCCACAAAAAACAACCTTAGCCTTTGCGTATTCCGCTTAATATACTAAATTTTTGTAAAATATAAGCTACTTTTTTAACATTTAATTATAATAATTAATGATTCTCAAATAAAGTACATCCATATCAAATTTGATGCAATATAAATAGCGAAAAGACTGTGAATCAATAATTTTTACAAAAATTTAACAGGTATATGTCTTTTGTATGAATTTATATCTTACATTTGCTTTATTATAAATTATTATTACAATTACAATGCGTACAGGTACAGTAAAATTTTTCAATGAATCTAAAGGTTATGGATTCATTACAGACGAAGAAACAGGAAAAGACATCTTCGTTCACGCTTCAGGAATTAACGCGGAAGAATTACGCGAAGGTGACCGTGTAAGCTATGAAGAAGAAGAAGGAAGAAAAGGGAAAGTTGCTGCTAAAGTAGCAGTAATCTAAGAAAAATATAGCAATTTATTTTTTTTGCCTCTGAATGGTTTTCAAAACGCCCTGATAGTAATCGGGGCGTTTTTTTTTGCTCAAATCTTAAAAAAATACTAAAATTTCAGCATGTTATTTATAATCAATAAAAATTAGCTAGTAACGCGGTTTCAGGGCACACTTAAATCATTTTTTAGCTTGTGATTTACAGAGTTGAAAGTTATCTTTGTGGCTTATTCTTTAAGTAAAAAAGCTAAGTTTATGCAATCTGATCAATACAGTTACATTCCTATTTTAATGCAGTTAATTTTAGCTGTTGGTTTTGTGGTAGGAACAATCATTATTTCCGGAAAATTAGGCCCAAAAAGAAGCTCTGAAGTAAAAGATAAAAACTTCGAATGCGGTATCGAATCCGTTGGTAACGCCCGTATTCCTTTTTCTGTAAAATATTTCCTGGTAGCCATTTTGTTTGTATTGTTTGACGTAGAGGTAATTTTCCTTTACCCTTGGGCAGTAAACTTTAAAGAATTAGGCATCGAAGGAATGCTGAAAATGATCGTTTTCATGTCGCTTCTTTTAGTTGGTTTTTTCTATATCATCAAAAAGAAAGCTTTAGACTGGGAATAAAGAAATCTTAGATTTCAGATTTTAGATTTTAGATCACCTGATTTAAAATTTTAGATTTGAAAGCTAATGTCTCAAAACACAATATTGATTTTTAAAATATTGATTTCGGTTTCAGGATTAAAAATCTAAAATCAGAAATCTAAAATCTGAAATAAAAATGAGCGATTCAAATGTAAATATGGTTGCGCCGCCAGAAGGAGTTGTAGGAGAAGGTTTCTTCGCTACAAAACTAAATGATGTTGTAGGTTTGGCAAGAGCCAATTCGTTATGGCCACTACCTTTTGCAACCTCATGCTGTGGTATCGAATTCATGGCAACAATGGCTTCACATTACGATTTGGCACGATTTGGTTCTGAGCGTGTGAGTTTCTCTCCTCGTCAGGCTGATATGCTTTTAGTAATGGGAACTATTTCAAAAAAAATGGCCCCTATTTTAAGACAAGTTTACGAACAAATGTCTGAACCTCGCTGGGTAATTGCAGTTGGAGCCTGTGCTTCATCAGGTGGAATTTTTGATACGTATTCCGTTTTACAGGGAATTGACAAAGTAATTCCGGTTGACGTTTATGTACCGGGATGTCCGCCAAGACCAGAACAAATTGTAGATGGAGTAATGAAACTTCAGGAATTGGTAAAAAGCGAATCGGTAAGACGCAGAAGCTCTCCGGAATACCAAGAATTACTAGCTTCATATAATATTACATAAGATGGCTTTAGAAAATACCCTGATTCAAGATAAACTTACAGAAACATTTGACACAAGTGTTTTTAACTTTCAACAAGAAAGAGATATTTTTTCACTGGAAACTACCGCTGATAAAATCACAGCCCTGATTCTTTTTTTGAAAAACGATTCCGATTTACGCTTCCACTTTTTAACCGATTTATGCGGTGTTCATTATCCGGACAACGAAACAGATCGCCAATATGCAATCGTATACCATTTGCATAACTGGTACGAAAACAAACGTATTCGAATCAAAGTATACTTAAACGGTGAAAAACCGGAGATCAAAACCATTTCAAATATTTTCTTAAGTTCAAACTGGATGGAAAGAGAAACTTACGATTTCTTCGGAGTCAATTTTATTGGACACCCGCAACTGAAACGTATTTTGAATATGGATGAAATGGTGTCTTTCCCAATGCGAAAAGAATTCCCAATGGAAGACAGCGGAAGAACTGATAAAGACGACAGATTCTTTGGAAGAACAACAACAAATTGCTAAAAATAAATAATTCAACATTATAAAATGTCAGAACTATTATTATCACCAGAGCATCGATATGCTAAAATAATTAAGGATAGACTAAACGAAGACGGAAGTGAACTTTCGGTACTTAATTTAGGTCCTACTCACCCGGCGACTCACGGTATTTTTCAAAATATCCTGTTGATGGATGGTGAAAGAATTCTTGAGGCTGAACCAACCATTGGTTACATTCACAGAGCTTTCGAAAAAATTGCCGAAAACCGCCCTTTTTACCAGATTACTCCTCTTACTGACCGTATGAACTATTGTTCCTCTCCTATTAACAATATGGGATGGTGGATGACTTTAGAGAAATTACTAAATATTGAAGTTCCAAAAAGAGCACAATACCTAAGAGTCATTGTAATGGAGCTGGCCCGTATTACAGATCACTTAATCTGTAACTCGATTTTGGGTGTAGATACTGGTGCTTATACTGGTTTCTTGTACGTTTTTCAATTCAGAGAAAAAGTTTACGAGATTTACGAAGAAATTTGTGGTGCTCGTTTAACAACAAATATGGGAAGAATTGGTGGTTTCGAAAGAGACTGGTCACCAGAAGCTTTCCGCAAACTGGATGTCTTTTTAGAAGAATTCCCTGTTGCCTGGCAAGAGTTTGTAAACTTATTTGAAAGAAACAGAATTTTCCTTGACAGAACTGTAGACGTAGGTGCTATCTCAGCAGAGCAGGCAATGGCTTACGGATTTACAGGTCCAAACTTACGTGCAGCGGGAGTTGATTACGACGTTCGTGTAGCACAGCCTTACTCCTCTTACGAAGATTTCGATTTTGTTGTCCCGGTTGGAAAATCAGGAGATACTTACGATCGTTTCTGTGTTCGTAATGCTGAAGTTTGGGAGAGTTTGAGCATTATTCGTCAGGCTTTGGCTAAAATGCCGGCAGGAAACGAATATCATGCAGAAGTTCCGGATTACTACCTTCCTCCAAAAGAAGATGTTTATACTTCGATGGAATCTTTAATTTATCACTTTAAGATTGTAATGGGAGAAGTTCCTGTACCAGTGGCAGAAATTTACCACCCGGTTGAAGGAGGAAATGGAGAAATCGGATTCTACTTAGTTACAGACGGAAGCCGAACGCCATACAGATTACATTTCAGAAGACCTTGTTTTATTTATTATCAGGCTTATCCGGATATGATTAAAGGATCTTTACTTTCGGATGCAATTGTTATTCTATCCAGTTTAAATGTAATTGCAGGAGAATTAGACGCGTAAAGATATTGTAGATTTTAGATTGCCGATTGTAGATTGAAAAATCAGAAATCTAAAATCAGAGATCTAAAATTAAAAAAGATTGCAGAATATGGGTTATGGACAAAGATTGAAACAATCTGAAATCCAAAATCTAAAATCTAAAATAAAAATGGAACGAAAACATTACAAACAAGAAATAAACATGACCGAAGCATTGATGTCCCGCATCAATGAATTGATCAGTCATTATCCTGAGGACAAAAGAAAATCGGCTTTGTTACCCGTTTTGCACGAAGTGCAGGACGCTCATGACAACTGGTTAAGTACGGAGTTGCAGGATAAAGTTGCCGAAATTTTGCACATCAAACCAATTGAGGTTTACGAAGTGGTTACTTTTTATACCATGTACAACCAAAAACCAATTGGAAAATACATGTTCGAATTTTGCCAGACTTCTTGTTGTTGTTTAAATGGTGCTGAAAATTTAATGGATTATACTTCTGAGAAATTAGGCATTAAAATGGGAGAAACAACTCCGGACGGAATGTTTACCATTGCCGGTGTAGAATGTTTAGGTGCTTGCGGATACGCTCCGATGATGCAGTTGGGAGATTTCTACAAAGAAAAATTGACAGAAGAAAAAATCGATCAGTTAATCGCTGATTGTAGAGATGATAAAATAATATTACACGATAAATAAGATGTCACAGAAAATATTATTAGATAAAATCAACATTCCTGGTATTAAAACCTACGAAGTATACCGCCAAAATGGTGGATATGCCTCTGTAGAAAAAGCTTTAAAAACACTTACTCCGGATGAAGTTACCGAAGAAGTAAAAAAATCAGGACTACGTGGCCGTGGTGGTGCAGGTTTCCCTGCCGGAATGAAATGGAGTTTTATTGATAAAAAATCAGGAAAACCAAGACACTTAGTATGCAATGCCGACGAGTCTGAACCGGGAACTTTCAAAGATCGTTATTTGATGGAATTTATTCCTCACCTATTGATCGAAGGAATGATTACCTCAAGTTATGCCTTAGGCGCTAACCTTTCATATATCTACATTCGCGGAGAATATATGTGGGTTTTCAAAATATTAGAAAGAGCAATCGCCGAAGCTAAAGCTGCCGGTTGGTTAGGAAAAAATATATTAGGTACAGGTTACGATTTAGAATTACACGTTCACTGTGGAGCCGGAGCTTATATTTGCGGAGAAGAAACTGCACTTATCGAATCTCTGGAAGGTAAAAGAGGAAATCCTCGTATCAAACCACCTTTCCCGGCGGTTTCAGGACTTTGGGCAAATCCAACAGTGGTAAACAACGTAGAAACTATCGCTACTGTGCCATGGATCGTAAACAATTCTGGTGACGATTATGCCAAAATCGGAATTGGCCGTTCGACAGGAACTAAATTGATTTCGGCTTCAGGACACATTAAAAATCCGGGAGTTTACGAAATTGAATTGGGTTTAAGTGTTGACGAATTTATGAATTCTGATGAATACTTAGGCGGAATGTCTTCCAGCAGACCTTTAAAAGCGTTTGTACCGGGAGGATCTTCGGTGCCTATTTTACCAGCCGAATTAATTTTTAAAACGGCAAATGGCGAAGACCGATTAATGACTTACGAATCTTTAAGTGATGGTGGTTTTGCTACCGGATCGATGTTAGGTTCAGGAGGATTTATTGTTTACAACGACACTGCCTGTGTGGTTAGAAACACCTGGAATTTTGCCCGTTTTTACCACCACGAATCTTGCGGACAATGTACACCTTGCCGTGAAGGAACAGGATGGTTGGAAAAAATCTTATGGAGAATTGAAAACGGTCAGGGCCGTGAAGAAGATATCGAATTATTGTGGAGCATCCAGAGTAAAATCGAAGGAAACACAATTTGCCCGCTTGGTGACGCAGCTTCGTGGCCAGTAGCCGCAGCAATTCGTCACTTTAGAGATGAGTTTGAATATCACGTTCGTTTTCCTGAAAAAATAAAAAACAGAGATCACTTTGTAGCTGAACCTTTTTCGCAAGTAAAACATTTAGTAGGCGGTAAAGTAATCGTATAGTTATAAGTTAAAAATAGTTTCAAGTTTCACGTTTTTTTTTAGTTTCATGTTCAACAGCCTGAAACTTTAAACCTGAAACTAAAAAAACAAAATTAAGAGATGAAAGTAACCATAGACGGTCAAAGTATAGACGTAGAGCCAGGAACAACGATCCTGCAGGCTGCACGTATGATTGGAGGAGATTTAGTTCCGCCAGCCATGTGCTATTACTCAAAATTAAAAGGCAGCGGCGGTAAATGTCGTTGTTGTTTAGTGGAAGTTTCCAAAGGAAGTGAAGCTGACCCAAGACCAATGCCAAAATTAATGGCATCTTGTGTAACAGGATGTATGGACGGAATGGAAGTGAACAGCAAATCTTCTGATCGTGTAACAGAAGCCCGTAAATCTGTAACCGAATTTTTATTGATCAATCACCCGTTAGATTGCCCTATTTGTGATCAGGCCGGAGAATGTGATCTTCAAAACTTAAGTTTTGAGCACGGAAACCCAAAATCACGTTTTATTGAAGAAAAAAGAACATTTGAACCGGAAGATATCGGTCCAAATATTCAACTGCATATGAACCGTTGTATCTTATGTCAAAGATGTGTGCAAGTTGCCGATCAATTGACAGACAACAGAGTTCACGGAGTATTAGATCGTGGGGATCACGCTAATATTTCAACCGGAATTTCTAAAGCAATCGACAATGAGTTCTCCGGAAACATGATTGACGTTTGTCCGGTTGGAGCTTTAACCGATAAAACTTTCCGTTTTAAATCGAGAGTATGGTTCAACAAACCTTTCAACGCTCACAGAGAATGTACTACTCCGGGCTGTTGTGGAAAAACAACCGTATGGATGTTTGGAGGAGAAATTCAGCGTGTAACGGGTCGTAAAGACGAGTACCATGAAGTGGAAGAATTCATTTGCAACAGCTGCCGTTTTGACCATAAAAATGTTAGCGACTGGGTAATTGAAGGACCAAGAGAATTTGAAAAAGACTCTGTAATCAACCAAAACAACTACACTCAAAAATTAGAGAAAGTTGAAATTGATACAGAAAAAAATATCCTTTTAGGTAGAGATATTGATCGTAAAAAAATTAGTATGGCTGCAATTCCATTAATTACTAATGATAAAAAATCTTAAGAAATGGAAAGTGCATTTATTATAGAAAAAAGTGTCGTTATTGTTGTCGTTTTTGCGATAACTATGATTATGGCAATGTATTCTACCTGGGCTGAGCGTAAAGTTGCAGCTTTTCTGCAAGATCGTGTAGGACCAAACCGTGCCGGATGGGGAGGATTATTACAACCTCTTGCCGATGGTATGAAATTGTTCTCGAAAGAAGAATTTTTCCCAAATACACCTAATAAATTTTTATTTGTTGTAGGACCTGCAATTGCCATGAGTACGGCTTTGATGACAAGCGCTGTTATTCCGTGGGGAGACAAACTGCATGTTTTTGGCCGTGATGTTTATTTACAGGCAACTGATATTAACATTGGTATCTTATACATCTTCGGAGTACTTTCTGTAGGGGTTTATGGTATCATGATTGGTGGATGGGCTTCTAACAATAAATTCTCGCTAATGGGAGCTGTTCGTGCAGCTTCGCAGATGGTTTCTTATGAAGTTGCCATGGGATTATCGATGATTGCTTTGTTGATGATGACCGGAACATTAAGTTTAAAAGAAATCTCATTACAACAAGAAGGAATGAACTGGAATGTTTTTTACCAGCCATTGTCTTTCCTTATCTTCTTAATCTGTTCGTTTGCAGAAACCAACAGAACTCCTTTTGACTTAGCAGAATGTGAAAACGAATTAATTGGAGGTTACCATACGGAATACTCCTCTATGAAAATGGGATTCTATTTATTTGCTGAATACGCGAGTATGTTTATCTCTGCCACTATTATTTCGGTATTATTCTTTGGAGGATACAATTATCCTGGAATGAGCTGGATGGTAGAAAATGTAGGCGTAAATGTGGGTAATATTTTAGGTATAGTAGTCTTGTTTGTTAAAATCTGTTTCTTCATATTTTTCTATATGTGGGTACGTTGGACCATTCCAAGATTCAGATACGATCAATTAATGAATTTAGGCTGGAGAATTTTAATTCCGCTTTCGATCATTAATATCATGATTACCGGAGCTGTTATTTTAAGACACGATATTGCAGCAGCTTTAGGATTCTAAGAACCGTAATGCCTAGCCCTGATAGAAGCGGCATCCTTTTATGTCCGCCGCGGCGGACACAAAAGATACAGCGGATAGCAGGATTAGCTTCAAAATAAAAATAAAACAGATTTGATTTGTTTAATACAAATTGTGAATCGTAAATCATACATTAAAAAATGTCAATAGAAACTATATCATTATCGGGTAGAAAAAAGATGGTCTCTCACAAAGAGATGACTTTTTGGGAACGATTGTATCTTGTGGCGATTGTGAAAGGATTGTTTATCACTCTTAAACACTTATTCAGAAAAAAAGTGACGATTCACTATCCTGAGCAAGTGCGTGAAATGAGTCCGGTTTATCGTGGTCAGCATCAATTGAAACGTGATGAGCAAGGTCGTGAAAACTGTACAGCCTGTGGATTATGTGCTTTGTCCTGCCCTGCTGAAGCGATCACTATGAAAGCCGCCGAGCGTAAAGCAGACGAGAAACACTTGTACAGAGAAGAAAAGTATGCTTCGATCTATGAAATCAATATGTTACGTTGTATTTTCTGTGGTTTATGTGAAGAAGCTTGTCCGAAAGATGCAATTTACCTAACGACTTCAAAAGTTTTGGTCCCTTCAAGCTATGAAAGAGAAGATTTCATTTTTGGAAAAGACAGATTAGTGATGCCTCTTGATGTGGCCATCAAAAATGCTCAACTTAATAATGCTAACTAAATGATACATATTCCCGATTTTGCACACGCAACAACTGTACAAATTATATTTTGTTTCTTAGCGTTTATTACCGTGATTACCGCTTTCCTGACTATTTTTAGCAGAAACCCAATTCATAGTGCTATTTATTTGGTGATTTGTTTTTTCTCTATTGCCGGTCATTATTTACTATTAAACTCTCAATTTCTGGCTATCGTACACCTTATAGTCTACTCGGGAGCGATTATGATTTTATTCCTGTTTACGATCATGTTGATGAATCTGAACGAACAAAAAGAAGTGCACCGTCCGAGAATTACACGTTTGGGTGCCATTGTTTCTTTCTGTTTGATTTGTATTGTATTAATTGCAATTTTCATCAACTCTAAGCCAATTGTTGGCGAATACGATTCAACCGGTGAAGATTTCCAATCGATTAAAGTATTGGGTAAAATATTACTGAACGAATATATGGTTCCGTTCGAATTTGCTTCGATCTTGCTTTTAGTAGCCATGATTGGAACTGTATTATTGTCTAAAAAAGAAAAATTAAATAAATAATGGGTAATATATTAAATCAAATAGGTATTGAAAACTACATCTTTTTGAGTGTTGTACTTTTCTGTATTGGTATTTTTGGTGTATTGTACAGACGAAATGCTATTATCGTTTTCATGTCTATCGAAATCATGTTGAATGCTGTTAACCTTTTATTTGTTGCTTTTTCAACTTACCATCAAGATGCACAGGGACAAGTCTTTGTATTCTTTTCGATGGCAGTTGCTGCAGCCGAAGTTGCAGTTGGATTGGCTATTTTAGTTTCGATCTTTAGAAATTTAGGTTCGATTAGTATCGATAATTTAAAAAATTTAAAAGGATAAATAAAAATGGATACCAATTTAGCTTTACTTTTAGTTTTATCTCCTTTTTTAGGATTTTTAATCAATGTTTTCTTTGGCAAGAGCTTAGGGAAAACGGTTTCAGGAATCATCGGAACTGCTGCTGTAGTGGTTTCTTTTGCTGTTACACTTTTCTTCTTCAGTCAAATCAGCCAAACCAAACAAGCCCTTCAGGTTACTTTATTTGACTGGATTCAAATTAGTAATTTAAAGATCAATCTTGGATTTTTATTAGATCAATTGTCTTTATTATGGTTGCTTTTTGTAACCGGTATCGGATCATTGATTCACTTATACTCTATAAGCTACATGCACGACGATGAGAATATGCACAAGTTTTTTGCTTATTTGAATCTGTTTGTATTCTTCATGATTACTCTTGTAATTGGAAGTAACTTGTTAGTTTTATTTATCGGTTGGGAAGGTGTTGGACTTTGTTCGTACTTATTAATTGGATTCTGGCACAAAAACCAGGATTACAACGATGCTGCGAAAAAAGCTTTCATCATGAACAGAATTGGAGATTTAGGTTTATTAATCGGAATGTTCATACTAGGTTCAATGTTCTCTACTTTAGATTACGCTACTTTAAAAACAGCAATCGCAGGAGCAGCAAACTTAAACATCCCGTTGCTTTCGCTAGCCGCTTTATGTTTGTTTATCGGAGCTTGTGGTAAATCAGCACAAATTCCGTTATACACCTGGTTACCTGATGCGATGGCAGGACCAACTCCGGTTTCGGCATTAATTCACGCTGCAACAATGGTTACAGCCGGTATCTTTATGATTACCCGTTTGAACTTTGTATTTGATTTAGCTCCGGACGTTCAGTCGGTTATTGCCGTTATTGGAGCTATAACTTCATTAGTTGCTGCAACAATCGGTTTGGTTCAGACGGATATTAAAAAAGTATTGGCCTATTCTACTGTTTCTCAATTAGGTTTAATGTTTTTAGCATTAGGATTTGGTGCTTACGAAGTAGCCGTTTTTCACGTAATTACTCACGCTTTCTTTAAAGCTTGTCTGTTCTTAGGTTCAGGATCTGTAATTCACGGTTTACACGGAGAGCAGGATATGCGTAAAATGGGTGGTTTGCGTAAAGCGATGCCAATCACTTTCTGGACCATGTTAATTTCATCATTAGCCATTTCAGGTGTTCCGTTTTTCTCTGGTTTCTTCTCAAAAGACGAAATTTTATTAACAGCATTCCATCACAATATTCCACTATATGTAGTAGGATCTGTTGCTTCGATCATGACGGCATTTTATATGTTTAGATTGATGTTCCTTACTTTCTTCAAAGATTTCAGAGGAACCGAAGAGCAAAAACACCACTTACACGAAAGTGACGGATTGATTACTTTCCCATTAGTAATTTTAGCTATTCTGGCTACTTTTGGCGGATTGATCAGTTTACCAGGAAACAGCTGGCTGAATGGTTATTTAGCTCCTCTTTTCACGAAAGTGGCAGGCGAAGAGCACCATTTAGGTACCACAGAATACACTTTAATGGGTGTTGCCGTTTTAGGCGGATTACTGGGTATTTTAATTGCTTATGTGAAATACTTCAAACAGGATAATGTTCCGGAAGCGGATGAAAACATTAGCGGTCTGACCAAAGTGTTATACAATAAATATTATGTAGACGAAGCTTACGATGCTATTTTCGTTAGCTCTATCAACGGATTATCAAGATTTTTCAGAGACTATATCGAAACAGGTTTGTCTGCTCTGGTTTTTGGATTAGGAAAAGTAGCCAATGAACTGGCTTTTCAAGGTAAAAAATTACAAAACGGAAGTATCGGATTATATCTTTTTGCATTTGTTTTAGGGCTTTGTGCCATTGTTTCCTATATATTTTTAGCTAAATAATTTTACAACTATGAACGTTTCTCTTATATTAATTATTCTTCTAATTGGTGCATTTGCCACTTATTTTGTTGGTGACAAACTAGCATCAAAAGTAGCTTTGTTCTTTAGTTTGGCGGCTTTAGGTTGTTCAATTGTTTTATTAAATCATTTTAGTGCCGGCGAAAATATCAGCCTGATCAATACGTGGATTACACAGCCTAAAATTTCATTTGCCCTTAATGCAGATGGTTTGGGTATGGCTATGCTTTTATTGACTGTAGCGCTAACACCAATCATCATATTCTCTTCTTTTGGAAATGAATATAAAAATTCAAAAGCATTTTACGCGTTAATTTTATTTATGGCATTTGCTATGACAGGAACTTTCCTGGCAGCAGACGGCCTTTTATACTATATCTTTTGGGAGTTAGCCCTTATTCCAATTTACTTCATTGCCCTAATCTGGGGTAATGGTGATGCCGAAGAGCGCAGAAAAGCAGTAGTTAAATTCTTTATCTACACACTGGCAGGTTCCTTGTTTATGTTAGTAGCTTTCATCTATCTGTACCAAAAAGCAGGTAGTTTCTTAATCGAAGATTTATACAAATTAAATTTATCTGCTACAGAACAGCTTTGGATATTCTTAGCTTTCTTCCTGGCTTATGCTATTAAAATTCCAATCATCCCTTTCCACACCTGGCAGGCAAATGTGTACCAAAAAGCACCAACCGTTGGAACAATGCTTTTATCAGGTATCATGTTAAAAATGGGATTGTACAGTGTAATTCGTTGGCAATTGCCAATTGCACCATTGGCTGCAAAAGAATACATGGACATTTTTATCGCGCTTGGAATTGCGGGTGTAATTTACGGATCAATCGTAGCTTTAAGACAAAAAGACTTAAAGAAATTATTAGCTTACTCATCTTTGGCACACGTTGGTTTAATCGCTGCAGGAACTTACACCTTAACCATTGATGGTTTACGTGGAGCTGTATTGCAAATGATCGCTCACGGTTTTGTGGTAGTAGGTTTATTCTATGCTGCCGAAATTATCTTCAGAAGATATGAAACCAGAGAAATTTCAAAATTAGGAGGTATTCGTACACAATCTCCAAAATTCACTTCTATGTTTTTAATTTTGGTACTGGCTTCTGTAGCTTTACCAAGTACTTTTAACTTTGTTGGAGAATTTACTGTTTTGTATAGTCTTTCTCAAATTAATATCTGGTTTGCTGTTTTAGGCGGAACAACTATTATTTTAGGAGCTTATTATATGCTTAAAATGTTTCAAAATGTAATGTTGGGAGAAACCAATTCGAAAACTTTTGCAGATGTTTCTGTTAATGAAGGAATTTCATTAGTTGCAATTATTGCCGTTTTGATTTTCTTCGGATTCTATCCAAAACCAATTACAGATTTGATTACACCAAGTTTAGAAACAATTCTGAACGTTATCAATAAAAATTAAAAAATATTTTAAATAAAAATAAATTAGGGCGTCATTAGTTTTAGATTTCCTAAATCAAAAAAACAAAAATGAATACATTAATAGCTATAACAGGATTGGGTATTTTCTGCCTATTGTTTGAAATTCTTAATTTAAGAAAGGCCATTGTTCCTATTACCATCATTGGTTTACTAGGTGTTTTGGCGCTTAACTTTTACGAATTCGGATCAACAGCAAGTTACTATAACAACATGATTACAGTGAGTAAATTCTCTGTTACCTTTTCATCGTTGTTTATTGTGCTGACTATTTTCCTGGTAGCATTAAGTCATAATTTTTACGAAAATCATCCAACCAAAATCTCCGATTTTGTGGCGATCAAAGTATTTTTATTGGCCGGTGGAGTGGCAATGGTTTCTTTTGGAAACTTAGCTATGTTTTTCTTAGGAATTGAAATCCTGTCCATTGCCCTTTATGTTTTAGCAGCAAGCGATCGTTTGAATCTAAAAAGTAACGAGGCGGGTATGAAATATTTCCTAATGGGATCTTTCGCATCAGGAATCATTTTGTTTGGAATTTGTTTGATTTACGGAGCAATGGGAACTTTTGACGTAGCTGAAATACATGAAGTATCTTTATCTGCCGAATTGCCAATCTGGTTTCCAATCGGAATGATTTTGATGATTATCGGTATGTTGTTTAAAGTAGCAGCTGTTCCATTTCATTTCTGGGCTCCGGATGTTTACGAAGGTTCTCCGGCATTAACTACTGCTTTGATGAGTACTTTGGCAAAAGTTGTAGCGATTGCAACACTTTACAAATTAGTTTATGCCTTAAACTTAGTTCCGTCTTTAGACAACCAGGATCTTTTAGGAACTTTTGAAACGATTGTAGTGATCATTTCAATTGCTTCTATGACTGTTGGAAATATAATGGCATTACGTCAGGTAAACGTAAAACGTATGTTGGCATTCTCAGGAATTTCACATGCCGGTTTTATGTTGATGACTTTGCTAACAATTGCAACCTCAGCAGGTGTTTTATTGTACTATACTGCTGCTTATGCATTGGCCGGAATCGCAGCATTCAGTGTTGTTTTATACGTATGTAAAAATCAGGATAACGAAGATATCACGAACTTTCACGGTTTAGGAAAAACAAATCCGCTATTGGCAGCAATCCTTACAGGATCTTTATTGTCTATGGCCGGTATTCCTATTTTCTCGGGTTTCTTTGCTAAGTTATTCTTATTTAACCAAACGATTCAGGCAGGATACATTGCTTTAGTGATAGTGGCGGTTATCAACTCCATTATTAGTGTTGGATATTATTTCAAACTAATCCTGGCGATGTACTCTAAAGAACCTAATCAGGAGCGTACAGGAAAACCGTTCCTTATTTATGCGGTTGCCGTGATTTCAATTGCTTTAAACATTGCTTTAGGTTTATTCCCTTCTTTAGTTTTAGACCTTTTAAAATAAGAATTTAAAAACAACTATACGAGCCGTCAATTTTCATTGACGGCTTTTTTATTAGAAGAATAACGCCTCAAAACAATCTCCCCGAATTGTTAAAAATTCCATAGTATTAAAGGCGTATCAAAAAATATCGATTATATTTGATGAGTTTTTAAAACCAATTACATTATGAACTTTAATTCAAAAAATCCATTTTTAAGCAACAAGCGTTTCTCCTCTAATGCTGTTTCAAAAGCTGAAGAAGTACACCAGGCACAAATCATTGATTACAATCAGGAAATGACTTTGTCTGGTACGATTAACAAAACAGCTATCTTGTTTTTAATTTTATGCGGATCGGCTATGGTAACCTGGTGGATGGCATTTAATGGAATGAATGTGATGCTGCCTGCTATCGGAGGTGCTATCATTGGACTAATTTTAGTTGTAATTTCAGCCTTTAAACCACAAGCTTCTCCTTACTTAGCTCCTGGTTATGCTTTATTTGAAGGATTATTTATAGGAGGAATTTCGGCCATTTTTGAAGCCAAATATCCCGGAATTGTAATTAATGCCGTTGGAGCAACTTTAGTTACTTTTTTGGTATGCCTTGGTTTGTATAAATTTAGAATTGTAAAAGTTACCGAGCAATTTAAATCAGTAGTGGTTGCGGCAACATTAGCCATTGCTACTTATTATTTAATTTCATGGCTGGTTTCTTTATTCACAAGCTGGACTCCGGTTCATTACGGAAACTCAATGATGAGTATCGGAATTAGTGTTTTTGTGATTATTATTGCTGCATTAAACTTATTCCTTGATTTTGATCAGATCGAAAAAGGAGTACAGCAAAGAATGCCAAAATTCATGGAATGGTATGGCGCAATGGGATTAATCATTACCCTGGTTTGGTTGTACATCGAATTCTTACGTTTATTATCAAAATTATCAAGCAAAGATTAATTTCTTTTCTTTACCATAAATCAAAGCCTTTTGAACATTCAAAAGGCTTTTTTTATACCCCCTTGTCAAACATTCTTTAATTCAGAAATACCCAAACCACTCCCCTTACTTTTCATCCCAATTGTTAATTATTTTTCTGCACCTAAAACTAAAATGTTTGCTGCTGCGGAAGTCTGTACTTCTCTTTTTTCGCTCAAAAACGATTCTATTTTAAATCTAAAAAATACAATTAGTCTATAAAAAGGATCATTTTCAATTCTAAAATATAACTTTTTTCTTACTATAAAATGTCGTTGCTAAAATCGTCGAAAAATCACCATTTTCTCGTTTTTGCATTGATTTTCTTTCCCAAACAGTACTCCAAATTACATTAAAAATGAACATCGGCGAGGCTTTTTCAAATTATGTAATAAATTGCATTTAATGCAATTTATTACATAATTAACACTCAAAAGCATAAATTTTTACTACTTATATTATTTTATTGCGAATATATTACACATATCAAAAAATAAATATATTTTTGTGTAATCGATTACAAGAAGCTTATTGATTCAATAACACAAAAAACTTTATTAACCGAAAAACCACAATTATGAAAAGAAACCTACTTATTCTGATGCTTTTACTGCTCAGCGTTCCCCTATGGGCACAACAAGTTCAGATTACAGAATCTTCAGGCTGGCTCGAGTCAGCATTTGTTAAATGGCAACCTGTAAGCAATGCGCAAACCTACAATGTTTACTACTCCGGTAACGGCATCACTGATCAAAAAATCGACGACCAACTGATCAGAAGTTATGGAAGCTATTTTCGCGCAGACCTACCCGGACTTAAAGCCGGAACGTATACCGTTAAAGTAAAACCGGTTATTTCAGGTGCAGAAGGAACAGGTTCAGTAACTGGTACCTTAACCGTTGCTGCACAGGATCGCAATGGATTTGCTTTTGAAGGCGGTCGTGTTCCCGGAGGCTACAAGGCGGATGGAACTCCAAAAGACAATGCTGTTATTCTATACATCACCCAAAATACCAAAAACACCATTTCGATGAACATCACCGGTGCCAGTGCAAATCCTTGTGTTGGTCTGCAAAACATACTGTATGCGATCAAAAAAGGAAAAGATACCCGTCCGTTTATCATTCGTTTAATTGGAAATATCACTGACATGACGGTTATGGAAGGCGGAGATGTTGTCATAGAAAATGCTAACAATGCGGCAAGTTATTTAACGATTGAAGGAATCGGAAATGATGCTGTAGCCAATGGCTGGGGCGTACGTCTCAAATCGGCATCCAACATAGAGGTAAGCAATCTTGGTTTCATGAACTGCAATAGTACCGCGGGCGACAATGTTGGCATGCAGCAGGACAATGATCACGTATGGGTACACAACTGTGATTTGTTTTACGGAAATGCCGGAAGCGACGCCGATCAGATCAAAGGAGACGGAGCTCTCGACAATAAAACCTCGACCTACATCACGCTGTCGTACAATCATTTTTGGGACAACGGAAAAGCAAGTCTCTTAGGTTTAAGCGAGGGTACTACGAGTGGATTGTATATCACTTATCACCACAACTGGTTTGATCATTCTGATTCCCGTCATCCTCGCGTTCGTTACTATTCGGCACACATCTACAACAACTATTTTGACGGTGTAGCCAAATACGGTTCAGGTTCTACCTTGGGTTCTTCCTTATTTGTGGAAGGAAATTATTTCCGCAACAGCAAACATCCCATGCTGACTTCTTTGCAGGGTACTGATATCTGGGACGAAGCCAATCAGGTAAACAACGCCGGAACTATGGGAACATTCTCAGGGGAAGCCGGAGGATCTATAAAAGCCTTCAACAATACTTTTGACGCTTCAAACGGAACTAATAATATGCGTTTTGTCGCTTACAACGACCCTAATCCGTTATACAATATTGCCGGAAAAATTAGCTCAACGACAGATTTTGATGCTTATGTTGCGACTACAAGAGGCGAAACGGTAAGCAATTCGGTTAAATCCAAATCGGGAGCCAATACCTACAACAACTTTGATACAGATGCTGCATTATATGTCAAAAATCTAACCATAGAACAGCCCGCAACAGCCAAAACAAAGGTCACTCAATACGCAGGACGTGTTTCGGGAGGTGATTTAAAATGGACTTTCGACAACAGCATAGACGATACCTCTTCACTTGTAATCACAGCCTTGAAGTCGGCACTAACCAATTATACAGGTGCTTTGGTTGCGGTTCAGGGAGAAAGCAATCCGCCTGCAAGTACTCAAACCCTAACCTCAACCGCCAATAACAATCAAACGGTAAGCAGCGGTACTGCAATTGCCTCTATCGTATTTACCTGGGGCGGGACTGCAACAGATGCTACTGTAACCGGACTACCGGCTTCAGGAATAAGTTTTGTAAAAAACACTACAGCCAAAACCATCACTATTACCGGAACTCCGACCGCTACCGTTTCTTATTCGATTGCCACAACCGGAACCGGAACACCGGCAACAGGTTCAGGAACTATTACCCTTTCAGCAGCAGGAACACAAACCTTAACTTCAACAAGCAACAACAATCAAACAGTTGCCAGCGGAACTGCTATTGACTCTATCGTGTTTACCTGGGGAGGAAATGCTACTGACGCAACGGTTACAGGACTGCCTGCTTCGGGAATTAGTTTTGTAAAAAATACTACTACCAAAACCATCACTATTTCAGGAACTCCAACCGCTACCGTTTCTTATTCGATTACTACAACCGGAACCGGAACACCGGCAACAGGTTCAGGAACGCTTACCGTTACTACCGGAACACCAGCCAGCGATGAGATTCACAACTTTACAGCATCGGGAAAAACTAGTTCATTTTACACCATTACCGGAAATATGAATTCAACCAATGGATCAGTAACTTATGCCGGACTCACACTCACGGCACGTTTAAAAATGGAGTCAAGCACTACAATTGCTTATACTACCACAAGCCCTTCTACTTTAACCCTGGTTTTTGATGCTAACTTTACCGGAACCGTTAAAGTAAATAATGTTTCCTATACCTCATCGGCCGGAATTGTAACCGCATCTATCCCTGCGGGTTCAAATACCATTACAAAAGGATCTGTTGCCAATCTGTTTTACATCAGTACGGAATACAACAACGGACCTACGTTACGAATGACACAAGCCGCTGAAGTGGACGCTGAACCAAAAGCTACAAAGGTGATTTTATACCCAAATCCGGTTGCTGATCTTTTATATTTTTCAGAATCCAATCAGACTGTAGAGAAAGTGTTCCTTTATAATATGTCAGGCAATCTGGTTAAAACCTCCGGAAAAGAAACGAAAAGTATAGACCTAAGCACTCTAATTCCTGGAACTTACCTGCTAAAAGTCGTTACCACTGACGGTTCCTTTACGCAAACTGTTCTTAAAAAATAACCAAAAAAAATCCTCCTAAAAACAAAAGGCTTCCCAATTGGAAGCCTTTTACATTTTATCATTTTACAGGAAACAACTATTACAAATCAAATTTAATTCCCTGTGCCAATGGCAAACTTGTCGTATAATTGATTGTATTGGTTTGACGGCGCATGTAAATTTTCCACGCATCAGATCCTGATTCACGACCGCCTCCGGTTTCTTTTTCTCCACCAAAAGCACCTCCAATTTCAGCACCTGAAGTTCCAATGTTTACATTGGCAATTCCGCAATCAGAACCTACTACAGATAAAAATCTTTCGGCTTCACGAAGATTATTGGTCATAATAGCAGATGACAATCCTTGTGCAACTCCATTTTGAAAATCAATAGCATTCTCCACTTCTCCTGAATATTTAATCAGATACAAGACCGGAGCAAATGTTTCGTGCTGTACAATTTCAAATGAATTTTGTGCTTCTGCAATTGCAGGTTTTACATAACAACCACTTTCATAACCTTCACCTGAAAGCACTCCGCCTTCTACCAGGATTTTTCCTCCCTCGGCAACTACTTTATTTAAAGCTTTAGCATACTGCTCCACCGCATGTGTATCAATAAGCGGCCCCACATGATTGTTTTCATCCAATGGATTTCCAATTCTTAATTGTTTGTAAGCCGCAACCAAAGCATCTTTTACTTTATCATAAATACTTTCGTGAATAATTAGTCGGCGTGTTGAAGTACAACGTTGTCCTGCTGTACCAACAGCTCCAAAAACAGCACCAATAACGGTCATTTTAATATCGGCATCCGGAGTCACAATAATAGCATTGTTTCCTCCTAACTCTAACAATGATTTCCCTAATCGTCCAGCAACCGCCTGTGCTACAATTTTCCCCATTCGGGTTGAACCTGTAGCCGAAACTAACGGGATTCTGGTATCAGCTGTCATTAATTCTCCAATTTTATAATCGCCATTGATCAAACAAGAGATCCCTTCCGGTAAATTATTCTCTTTAATCACCTGAGCGATAATATTCTGACAGGCAATTCCACAAAGAGGTGTTTTTTCAGAAGGTTTCCAGACACAAACATCACCTGAAATCCATGCCAAAGCCGTATTCCAAGACCAAACTGCTACTGGAAAGTTAAATGCCGAAATAATCCCTACCACTCCCAACGAATGGTATTGCTCGTACATACGATGCCCCGGTCTTTCAGAATGCATAGTTAAACCGTGAAGCTGACGTGATAATCCAACTGCAAAATCGCAGATGTCAATCATTTCCTGCACTTCACCATAACCCTCCTGTAACGATTTCCCCATTTCGTAAGAAACCAATTTACCAAGTGCCTCTTTATTTTCACGCAGCTTTTGTCCAAACTGACGTACAATTTCTCCACGTTGCGGTGCCGGAATTAAACGAAAAGTTTTAAACGCTTCTGTAGCCGCCTGCATTACTTTTTCATAATCCTGAGGCGTCGACATTTTTACCGATCCTATTAGTTTTCCATCAACCGGTGAAAAGCTCTCTAAAACTTCTCCCGAAGAAAAGTTTTGTAAACCTGTCGATGTTCCTTCGTTGATCGCTTTGATGCCCAATTTTTCCAGAGCCTCATTCATTCCAAACTGTGATGCTATTGTTGTCATTGTAACTTTTTTTGTTAAAATTGTTATATTTTTATGTAAAGATATTATTTCAAGCCGAAATTTAATCGAACTAAGTTGTTAAAATCAGGTAAATTTAGCTTTAATTAAAATGAATTACAGCGCGATAGCGTGATTTATTCGTCTTAATTGATGAAATTTGCGGAAATAAAAGTACTCAAATATGTCCATTTTCAGTCGGTTTTTAGTTTGTTTCGTCCTAATTTCAGTTCCTGCTTTTTCTCAAAAAGAGCAAAAAAAATCCTTTCAGGTCGTTCCTTTAGGGATAAAAGGAGGAATAGACGAGAAGAATCTTTCAGCCTATTTAGTTGCACCTGCCCATACGCATGATTTTATCTGTTTAGATGCCGGAACGGTAAACGCCGGAATTGAAAAAGCTATTGAAAATAAAGTTTTTAAAATTTCGACCAGCGAAGTTTTACGAAAATACATTAAAGGTTACTTTATATCACATGCTCATTTAGACCATGTTTCGGGTTTAATCATAAACTCTCCGGCAGATTCTTCGAAGACGGTTTACGCCACTGAAAAATGCATGGAAATGATGGAAAACCATTATTTCAACGATCAAACCTGGGCCAATTTTGGAGATAAAGGTCCCGGAACTCCGTTAAAAAAATATCATTTTCAGACTTTAAATGTCGGAGAAGAAATTCCGATTACCAATACCACGATGACGGCAAAAGCATTTCCGTTAAGTCATGTGAATCCGTTTGAAAGCACTGCTTTCCTGATTAAAAGTGGCGAATCGTATGTGCTTTATCTGGGGGATACCGGACCGGATGCTGTAGAGAAAAGCGACAAGTTAAAGTCGCTCTGGACCGCAGTTGCGCCTTTGGTTAAAAGCAAACAACTAAAAGGTATTTTTATTGAGGTTTCGTTCCCAAATGAACAACCGGATCAATTTTTATTCGGGCATCTGACGCCAAACTATCTGATGAAAGAACTTCACACCTTAGCGGAGTTATCGGGAAAAGATACTCTAAAAGGTTTCAGTATTATCGTTACGCACCTGAAACCGCCCACTAAAAATATTGTAAAACTGAAAGAACAGCTGCAAAAACAAAATGATCTGGGACTAAAACTTATTTATCCCGAACAAGGGAAAAGTTTTAAGTTGTAGCATTTAAATTTAAACCCGACAGGTTTTTGAAACCTGTCGGGTTTGCTACTTATAACTATATCCTTATTTCTTCGCAACAAAGCGGGGATCAGATTCCATTACGGTTCCGCAATTATCGCAGGTTCTTAGTGCTACCGAATTATAAAAATGTTCGAAGTGCGGCAGAAAATCTTTTTCTATATTATGCAATTCAAAAAACACTTCATAGAGTTTGTGATTGCAAGTATCACAGTGCCAAAGCAATCCATCAGTATACCCTAATCCTGCACGTTTGCGCTCGATAACCAATCCAATTGAACCTTCGGAACGAACGGGCGAATGCGGAATTTTAGCCGGATGTAAGTACATATCACCTGCATGTAATTCCATTTCCTTTCGCTCTCCATCTTCCTGAATGATGACTTTTATGCTGCCTTCCAACTGATAAAAAAGCTCTTCGGTTTCGTTGTAATGGTAATCTTTTCGGGCATTTGGACCCGCAACGATCATCACTATATAATCACCGGAATCAATGTATAAGTTTTTATTTCCAACAGGCGGTTTTAGTAAATGACGGTTCTCATCGATCCACTTCGTAAGATTGAAAGGTTTTGCTATTGCCATTTTTAAAGGTAGTAAGTTTCTAAGTAGCTAAGTTAAGGAAAAGTTTTCAGTCGCAGCTTTTGTTTTTAGTCTCAGTCGCAGTTTACAGTGATCAACTGAGACTGAAAACTGAGACTGTGACTTATTTCGCCTCTCTGATCAAATAAATGTAAACCGGAAAATGATCGCTGAATCCAACTTCGGTTAAACTATGCCGTAACGGATATCCTTTGTACTGTCCCGAACGCTGAACCAGAAAGGGCTTATTGAAAATGCCGGCTTTCCAAAAGTTGAAGGTCGAAAAATCAGCTTTTAGAAGTGATCCTGTGATGATAATCTGATCAAAAATGTCCCAGGAATCCCGAAATGCAATGGTTCCCAAACCTTTATCTAGCATTGCTGCAAACGGATTAAAAACACTAAATTCTCCCACTTCTGACTTCTTAGCTTTTGCTCCCAGAACTGTTTTTACACTTTTATTAGTGGGGCTATCATTCAGATCCCCCATTGTGATCACTTTAGCAGAGGGGTTTATTTTTTGCAGCGAATCGATGATTCTTCGGTTTAAATTTCCGGCAGCTTCCCGAAAAATACTGCTTGCCTTTTCACCTCCCGATCTGGACGGCCAATGGTTGACAATAAGATGAAGTTCCTCTCCTTCTAAAAATCCCGTAATTAAAAGCTGATCTCTGGTAAAGACACGATGGTTGCCGGCCATTTTAATTTCAATATCATTGTCCTGCTGTGGCTCCTCTTCTTTAGGCGTGACCTTATTATGATAGATGCGTAATGGAATGTTAGAGTACGCGGTAGGTTTAAAATATTTTCTCTGATACAGCAAAGCGACATCAATCCCTCGTTTGTCCGGTGAATCAAAATGAATGATGCCATAATCAAAAGGGAGCAACTTAGGCTGTTTAATCAAATCTTCCAGAACGCCACGATTTTCAATCTCAGCACCTCCAATTAATACCGGAGCATTGGAGTTGTCAGGCATTCCAATTTCAGACAAAACTCTGGACAGGTTTTTTAATTTCTGTTCGTACTTTTCTATAGTCCAATGCTGCGCCCCCTTGGGTGTCCATTCATCATCATTGGTATTGACATCATCAGTAGTGTCGAAAAGATTTTCAAAGTTGTAGAAGGCAACCGTGTGAATCGAATACTTTTTGGGCTGTGCCCTCAAGATTGTCAGAGACAGAAAAACGACACAACAAAGCTGAAAAGAAATTACCTTCATAAACTTAGATTCTTAAAAGGTTCAATTTAAACAATTAACTTTATTTGTAGGAATTTTCTAATTATTTTATTTTTTAAAATCTTTATATTTGTTCTATCTTTACGAATGAAACTGCAGAAAAAATATGAAAGCGAGCCTACACCAATACTTCAGAAACTACTTTTCTTTTTATAAACTCGTATTTCTTATTTTTGCTTTACAATCCATACACTGTCAATCACAACAAAATATGATAACACCACCTTATTTACAAAAAGGAGATACTGTAGCCCTTTTAGCAACAGCCAGAAAAAATATAGACGATAACTTAAAACCTACTATAGATTTATTGCACAGCTGGGGACTTGAGGCGGTTGTTGGAAGTACGATTGGTTTAGATTTTAATCAACTGGCAGGTACTGACGAACAGCGTGCTGCCGATTTTCAGAAGCAATTAGACAATCCAAACATCAAAGCGATCTGGTGTGTTCGCGGAGGTTATGGCACTGTACGAATGATCGACTTACTCGATTTTACGAAATTCAAACAACATCCGAAATGGATTGTTGGCTTTAGCGATGTTACGGTTTTACACAATCATTTGAATACGATGGGTTATAAGTCCATTCACGGTATAATGCCTGTAACGGTACCACGTGCTACTCCCGCAGCGGTTAGTTCAATGAAATCTGCCTTATTTGGTGAGCCGATTTCTTATGCGATTGGTCCGGATAAGATGAACCGATTTGGAACTGCAACCGGTGAATTAGTAGGCGGAAATTTATCGATTCTTTACAGTTTGTTAGGTTCTCCCTCAGCAATTGACTGTAAGGATAAAATTTTATTTATCGAAGATTTAGACGAATACCTGTATCATATCGATCGTATGATGATGAATTTAAGACGCAATGGATGCATCGAAAACCTAAAAGGAATTCTTGTTGGAGGCATGACCAAAATGAAGGACAACGAAGTTCCCTGGGGGAAAAATGCTGTGGAAATTGTAGATGATGTTACCAAAAAATACAATATTCCGGTGATTTTTAATTTTCCGGCCGGACACATTCAGGACAACAGGGCCTTAATTATGGGAAGTACTATTTCAATTGATGTAAAGGAAACAGGAAGTACGGTTACTTTTCAAAAATAATAGTATCTGAGAATTCTTTTTCTCTAAAGAATTCTAAATACCACCTATCATAATTTTACAAAGACACGAAGTCGCAAAGTTTTATTCTATTCTTTGCGACTTCGCGTTTTTACATGTCAATTGCTCTTTACTCCCTAAAAATAGTATAACTCACAATTAAAAAAAATGGCTGAGCACAATGAACTTGGAAAAAAAGGAGAAGACCTCGCTGTCGAATACCTGGAGCGAAACGGATACCAAATCCTCGATCGGAACTGGACTTTTCAAAAGGCTGAAATTGACATTATCGCCCAAAAAGAATCCATTTTAGCGGTCATTGAAGTGAAGACAAGATCAAGTCTGGATTTTGGTTTGCCACAGGATTTTGTGAAACCAAAAAAAATTCAGTTGCTGTTAAAAGCAGTAAATGCCTACATAAACGATAGGGAAATGGATTTTGAAGTGCGTTTTGACATCGTTGCGATACACAAAAAAAAGGAATCATTTGCAATTGAACACATTACAGACGCTTTTTTCCATTTTTAACATAATTTTACAATGTTATATTTGTAACAAATTGTTCTTTTATTTATATTCGCAAAGTTTTATAACACTACAATTTAACTACACCAACCCAATTAAGTTACAAAAAAAAAGAAAAAAACTATGAAAACCGTTTCTTCAATCGTCGAAAATTACATTAAAACAAAACCCTTTTTATTAAATGCGTTATCGCTTGGAATCATCAACCTTACTTCTCTTTCGCGGAACATTATGACCGAATTAGAAAGTGAATTTGGTAAGGAAGTAAAACAAGGCGCTGTTGTAATGTCATTGAAACGACTCACAGAAGAACTGGATTTTAAATTGAATCATAAAATCAATAAAGTAATCAAGAATATTGGCGAAATCACGGTTCGATCTGAACTGACCGATTATACTTTTGCCGCTTCGGAGACTGTTTTGAACAAACAGGCTGATTTAATTTCTGATATTAATGCTTTATCTGATATCTTTTACACCTCATCACGTGGGGTAAACGAAACCAATATTGTGGTAAGCAGCAGTGTAAATCATTTGGTTGAAAAGCACTTTATGCGCGAAAAGCTAATTCAGAAATTAGACAATTTGGCCTCCATAACGGTAAAACTACCAAAAGAAAACATCGTAGTTCCGGGAATTTATTATTTCATCTTCCAGCGTCTGGCATGGGAAGGAATTATTATCAATGAGGTTATTTCGACTTCAAATGAATTTACCATCTTAGTTGGAGAAGATCAGGTTGATGTTGCTTTTAAAGTAATCAAGGACCTTAAAAACTAAATATTCTAAATTACAAAAAATAAAAAACCCGACAGCTTTTAAAAAACTGTCGGGTTTCGTTTTTTATATTACTCCCCCAGTAATTCCATCAATTCCAATGCTCGTTTGGTCGATTTTACATTGTCAAAAGTCAACAAAAGACGCAAACCGTTAGGCGTTTGTTTTTCTTTCATCTGACAAAGATTACTATGGGTTTGTACAAATTTGATCACTTTATGGAAACGTTTGGACTGGTAATAATCTGATTGCTGGTCTGAAACGAAATAACCAATCATTTTACCTTTTTTCATCACCAGTTTCTCAATACCCACACTTGTCGCAATCCATTTGATGCGAATACTATTCATCAAAGCATTGGCACGCGGCGGCATCGGACCAAAACGGTCAATTAATTTATTTTGAAACACCACAAGTTCCTGTTCGTTTTTCACACCGCCCAGCTCGTTGTATAAACTCAGACGCTCCGTAACGTTATTGATGTACTCATCAGAAAACAACAACTCAAAATCGGTATCAATTTGTAAATCTTTTACATATTCTTTCGTTTCAATATCATTCTCTTCCGGATACAAGTCTTTGAATTCATTTTCCTTCAATTCTTCGATCGCCTCGTTCATGATTTTTTGGTAGGTATCAAATCCAATTTCATTGATGAAACCGCTTTGTTCTCCACCCAATAAATCTCCTGCACCACGAATTTCAAGATCTTTCATCGCAATGTTAAAACCACTTCCGAGTTCGCTAAACTGCTCTAAAGCCTGAATACGTTTTCTGGCATCTTCGGTCATAGAGGAATAGGGTGGACAGATGAAATAACAGAATGCTTTTTTATTGCTTCGCCCTACCCTGCCTCGCATTTGATGCAGATCAGACAGTCCGAAGTTGTTGGCATTGTTGATGAAAATCGTGTTGGCATTGGGTACATCCAAGCCACTTTCGATGATGGTTGTCGCTACCAAAACATCAAAATCTCCATTCATGAAGCCCAACATTAATTCTTCGAGTTTGGCTCCTTCCATTTGTCCGTGACCAATTCCGACTCTTGCATTTGGAACTAAACGCTGAATCATTCCGGCCACTTCTTTTATATTTTCAATTCGGTTGTTGATAAAGAAAACCTGCCCGTTTCGCTGAATTTCATACGAAATTGCATCACGGATTATTTCTTCATTAAACCCAACGACATTTGTTTCAATAGGATATCGGTTCGGCGGAGCCGTTGTAATAACCGATAAATCCCTTGCTGCCATTAATGAAAACTGTAGTGTTCTCGGGATTGGTGTTGCCGTTAAGGTCAGGGTATCTACATTGGCGGCAATGGTTTTAAGTTTGTCTTTTACGTTAACTCCAAACTTTTGTTCCTCGTCAACAATCAATAAACCAAGGTCTTTAAAAACTACATTTTTGTTGACTAGCTGATGGGTTCCAATAACAATATCAAGTTTCCCTTCTGCTAAATCTTTTAAGGTTTGTGCTTTTTGTTTGGCCGTTCTAAATCGGTTCATGTAACCAATGGTAACCGGCATGTCTTTCAATCGTTCTGAAAAAGTGCGGTAATGCTGGTAAGCCAAAATAGTAGTCGGAACCAAAACAGCCACCTGTTTACTATTGTCTACCGCCTTAAACGCCGCACGAATCGCCACCTCCGTTTTTCCGAAACCTACGTCGCCACAAACCAAACGGTCCATTGGACGATCGCTCTCCATGTCGGCTTTAACCTCTTGTGTCGATTTGGTTTGATCCGGTGTGTCTTCGTATATAAACGAGCTCTCTAATTCATTTTGCAAATAACTGTCGGGTGCAAACTGAAACCCTTTTTCCAAACGTCGTTTGGCATACAATTGAATCAAATTGAACGCAATATGTTTGACACGTGCTTTGGTTTTTTGTTTTAAAACTTTCCAGGCGTTCGATCCTAGTTTATAGATCTTCGGAGGAGTTCCGTCTTTTCCGTTGTATTTTGAAATTTTATGAAGCGAATGAATGCTTACATAAACTATATCATTATCCGCATAAACCAGTTTTATGGCTTCCTGCGTTTTGCCTTCCACCTGAATTTTCTGCAGGCCGCCAAATTTCCCAATTCCGTGATCGATATGCGTTACATAATCACCAACCGAAAGCGAGGTTAATTCCTTAAGTGTAATATTCTGCTTTTTGGAGTAACCGTTTTTGATATTAAATTTATGATAACGCTCAAAAATCTGGTGATCGGTATAGGCTGTAATCTGACTTTCTTCGTCAATAAACCCCTGAAACAAAGGCAATACAACGGTATGATATTGTTTTCGAATGTTCTCGGAATTGGCTTCGTCTAAGGTTTCGAAAATATCATGAAAACGTTTGGCCTGCGTTTCATTCGAGCAGAACAAATAGTTTTTGTATCCGTTAAAATGATTGTCACTCAGATTGTTCAGCAGCAAATCAAATTGTTTGTTGAATGAAGGCTGAGGGTGAATATGAAAGTCGAATGTTTTTGTGGTTTTAAAAACAGGTTTTGAAGCCAGCTCTACTATCGAAAAATCTAACGCCCGTTTGATAAACGAACTTTGATTTAAGAATAGCTTTTCAGGTTCAGCATGTTTTATTTCTTTT
>JAHEZJ010000002.1 GCA_023251135.1 Flavobacterium sp.
TCCCGTTGTGATAAAAACTAAAATGAATATTGGGGTGTGCCAAAGCCACACGCTGAAACTCATCCATGACATGACGAAATTCAACGGTATCCGACTTTAAGAAATTACGGCGGGCCGGAATATTAAAAAATAAATTTTTAACCGCAAACGAGGTTCCTTTTGGGAGAACGGCCACTTCCTGCGACACAAATTTACTTCCTTCGATTACGATATGCGTTCCCAGCTCATCCTGTTCCTGCTTGGTTTTCATTTCCATGTGCGCAATCGCAGCAATAGAAGCCAGTGCTTCTCCACGGAAACCTTTGGTTCCAAGTGAAAACAAATCTTCGGCCTGACGAATTTTTGAAGTAGCATGACGTGCAAAACACAAACGCGCATCGGTCACCGTCATTCCAACTCCGTTATCAATAACCTGAACTAACGATTTTCCGGCATCTTTAATAATCAATTTAATGTCAGTTGCTTTCGCATCAACAGCATTTTCTAACAGCTCTTTTACAACCGAAGCAGGTCTTTGAACCACCTCTCCGGCAGCAATTTGATTCGCAACGTGATCAGGAAGTAATTGAATGATACTCGACATTAAAAAATTTGGGTTAAAGGTTGTCCGTTGATTTTATTGAAATTAATCCGTAAAATCTCGGGGTAATATAATTAATTGTGTCCTGGTTTTTTAAACCAAGGTGTACAAATTTAATGAATTTCTGTTGGGTTTTAGAATAACAGCTATCATAAAAAAAACAAAAAACCTATACTATTTTTACACAGTATAGGTTTTAGTATCTTTAAAACAATTGTGTTTTATTCTTTCTCAATTTTAATTGGTGTTTCTTCTATCTGAATTGCTCCTGAAGACAACAAAGGCTGATGGAACGGATGTGACAAAGAAGCCTGTTGGCGAATGTATGCCATTTTGATTGCTGCAATGGCAGCCTCAGTCCCTTTGTTTCCGTGAATTCCTCCACTTCTGTCAATTGACTGCTGCATGTTATTGTCTGTTAAAACACAGAAAATAACCGGAATATCAGTCTGAACATTCAGGTCTTTTATTCCCTGTGTTACTCCTTCGCAAACAAAATCAAAGTGTTTTGTTTCGCCCTGAATCACACATCCAATTACGATTACTGCATCTACATTTTGCGTTTGCAGCATTTTTTTAGCACCGTAAATCAGTTCAAAACTCCCTGGAACATTCCAACGAATAATTTGCTGAGCCGGAACATCACAATCTGTTAAGGCATCAAAAGCACCGTTGTAAAGTCCTTCTGTAACCGTTTCATTCCATTCAGAAACAACAATCCCAAATCGAAAATCTTTCGCATTTGGGATTGTGTTTTTATCGTATTCCGATAGATTTTTATTTTGAGTAGCCATCTGTATATTTTAGATATTAAATTTCAGATTGCTAAAATACAAATCTAAAATCTAAAATCTGAAATCTGCAATTAAAATTATTGTGCTAATCCAATCAATACATCAACAGCTGCAGCTTCCGGAGTTGCATCGTAGTTGTCTTTGATATCTGTTAAATATTTCAAAGCATCTTCTTTTTGACCTAAAGCCAAAGCTGTTTTACCTGCTTTTAATAAGAAACGAGGTGTAGTGAAATCATTTTTATTCGATTCAGCCGCTTTTACATAATAGTCTAAAGCTTCTTTTTGTTGGTTCTTTTGAGAATAAGCATCTCCAATAGCACCAATTGCCAAAGCACCAACAATAGCTTCTTTTGATTTAAACTCTCCTAAATACTTAATTGCATCATCATATTTACCAATATTCAAAGAAGCAATACCTGCATAATAGTTCGCTAAATTTCCGGCATCAGTTCCTGAGTACTCGTCAGCAATTTTAACGAATCCGAATTTACCTTCAGAACCATTTAAAGCCAATTTGTATAAAGAATCGCTTGCTACACCGTTGGTTGCTTTTTCAAAGTTTTGCTGAGCAACAAACATTTCGCTTGCAGCCTCATCCTGTTTAGGAGCTTCAACAAATTTTTGATAAGCCAAATAGCCAATAGTAGCAATTGCAATACCAGCAACTAAACCAATAATGATTTTTTGATTTTTAGCTACCCAATCCTCAGTTTTTGAAGCAGTTTCATCTAATTTAGAGAAAACTCCAGCCGTTGTGCTGTCTTTTTCGTCAATAATTACCTGTGTTTCCTCATTTACTTCTTTAACTTCTTTCTCTTTTGGTGCTTTATATCCTCTTTTATTGTAAGTTGCCATTTAAAATTAATTTAGTGAACGGCAAAAATAAAATTTTTATTGAAACCGACGTAAAAAAAATCAATTTTATCACTATTTTACAAAAAATAATTTCATTCACAGCAAGTCCTTCCTCTTCAACCGGAAAATAATTCACTCGCAAACGCATCAAAAGCCTTTTATATCGATAATTTTCGATAATTTGCACCCTCAAATTTTTGATGATTTTAAACATCACTTTTCTAAGCCAAAACTATTTTTTTGCCACTGATTTTAACGATTTACACCGATTAAAGGGTATCAGCAGAGAAATCCTTTTAAGCAATTTAAGCTGTGGCAGAAGAAAAAGCGCAAAGAGTTGCTTAGAAAGCATCAAATTTTATCTTAGAGTGCCTAAAAAATGTATTTAAACAAAATTTCTTT
Organism: Flavobacterium sp.; assembly: GCA_023251135.1. Classification (GTDB taxonomy): domain Bacteria; phylum Bacteroidota; class Bacteroidia; order Flavobacteriales; family Flavobacteriaceae; genus Flavobacterium. Next base: position 2,634 of record JAHEZJ010000002.1, read on the forward strand.
ATTCAATTATAAAAATTTCTCCGAAATCAGTTTTGATTTTGACCGCAAGATCAATTGTTTTGTCGGCAAAAATGGAATTGGCAAAACCAATGTGCTCGATGCTATCTATCATCTTGCTTACGGGAAAAGCTATTTCAATCCGCTGGCCGTTCAGAACATCAAACACGGAGAGGAGTTTTTTGTGATTGATGCCGAACTAGAGAAAAACGACAGAACCGAACAAATTGTCTGCAGTTTAAAAAAAGGACAGAAAAAAGTTTTAAAAAGAAACGGCAAAGCCTACGATAAATTTTCAGATCATATTGGCTTTATTCCGCTAGTCATTATCTCTCCGGCCGATCGCGATTTAATCGTAGAAGGAAGTGAAACACGCCGTAAATTTATGGACAGCGTGATTTCGCAATTAGACGCTACTTACCTGCACCAGCTTATTCAATATCAAAAAGTAATTGTACAGCGCAATGCCTTACTAAAGTATTTCGCGCTGAATCATACTTTTGACAATGACACCTTGTCTATATATAACGAACAACTGAATAGTTTCGGGCAATCGATTTTTGAAAAACGAAAAGAGTTCCTGGAGCAATTCATACCTATATTTAATGTACACCATCAGGCCATAACCGGATCGGAAGAAACGGTACAATTGGTTTACGAAAGTCATTTGTTCGAAAAAGACCTTTTAAGTCTGTTACGTGAGAACATCAATAAAGACAGGGCACTGCAGTATACCAGCGTAGGCATCCACAAAGACGATCTGTCGTTTGAAATTGATTCACATCCCATAAAAAAATTCGGATCACAAGGTCAGCAAAAATCTTTTCTGATTGCGCTGAAACTGGCTCAATTTGAATTTTTAAAAAAACAAAGCGGTGTCAAACCTCTGTTGTTATTTGACGACATTTTTGACAAGTTAGACGAAAGCCGTGTTGCCAAAATCATCGAAATGGTAAACAGTGACACTTTTGGACAGCTTTTTATCTCCGACACGCATCCGGAACGCACCGAAACCATTGTAAAATCAACGCACCAGAGTTACAAAATTTTCACATTAGATAATTTGACAATGAGAGAATGAGATAATTTGGCAATGAGAAAATTAGATAATGACTTTAAATTATCTCATTAGTTAATTATCTAATTGACACATTAAAAATCATTATTTTAGCAGTTCTATATTTTAAAACTTCGTCTTATGAAATTCCCCAAAATTCTATTCCTTATCATTTCTGTTGTATTACTTTCCTGCAACGAAAGAAAATCAGGTATTATGGAGGTGATAACTCCGAAAGATTTTGCAGAAAAAATTAAAACAACCGAAAACCCTCAAATACTGGATGTCCGAACTCCCGAAGAATTTGAATCCGATCATATTGATCGTGCTGTAAATGTAAATTGGAACGATGATAATTTCACAGACAAAGTTGCAACTTACGACAAATCGAAACCTGTTTTTGTTTATTGTTTAAGCGGTGGAAGAAGTAAAAAAGCAGCCGCAAAACTAAATGAGATGGGCTTTACCAACATTTATGAGTTAGAAGGCGGCATCATGAAATGGAATGCGGATGGTTTTTCTAAACCTTCAACAGCACAGCCTGGAATGACGATGAGTGATTTTGATAATCTGTTAAAGACCGACAAAAAAGTACTGGTTGACTTTTATGCAGAATGGTGTGGTCCCTGCAAACAAATGGAACCGTATCTTTTGAAAATGCAAAAAGAAATGGTCGACAAAGTAATTATTGTTCGCATTGACGTAGACAAAAACAAAGCTTTGGCTACTCAAATGAAAATCGAACAGCTTCCTACCATGGTTTTATACGAAAACAAAGCCGTAAAATGGAAAAATATTGGTTTTATCAAAGAAGAAGATTTAAAAAAACAACTGCAGTAACACCACCGATATGCTAACAAAAGAATCATTGCAATTTTTAGAAGACTTAAGAAAAAACAACAATCGGGATTGGTTTTTGGACAACAAAAAACGATACGAGATTTTCAAGAAAGACTACCATCAACTGGTTAGTGATTTACTGGATGTGATGAAACCTATGGATCCTTCGCTGGAACTACTGGAGGTTAAAAACTGTACATTCAGAATCAATCGCGACATTCGGTTTTCCAAAGACAAATCACCCTATAAATCCCATTTAGGAATCTGGATGTCGACTGGAATCAAAGGACTGAATCGTGCCGGATATTATGTACATATTGAACAAGGAGCCAGCTTTATTGCCGGAGGTTATTATTCGCCTGAAGCCGAAGATCTAAAGAAAGTCCGCAAGGAAATTGCTTTTTTTCATGAAGATCTCGAAGCCATTCTTAGCGACAAAAACTTTAAAAAAGAATTTGGCAGCCTGGATGTAAACGAAAATAACTCGCTTAAAAATCCGCCAAGAGGATACGAAAAAGACCATCCTGCAATTGAGTTTTTAAAATTGAAAAGTTTTACGGCTACTCAAAAATACGATATCAACGAGGTGACTCAAAAAGATTTCGTTTCGAAAATGAGTAAAAAACTTATCGCTTTAAAACCCTTAAACGAATTCATCAACCGTGCTTTAGACACGGAGGAATTCTAAAGAAGATATACCGCCACCAATTCACGAATTAATTTAAACAATTCGTGAATTCGTGGCAAAAAAAACTTCAAAAAGGATATACTGCTACCCAAAAACAAGAGATAAAGTTTGGCGACAGATTTCAAAGATTGGTATACAGTAAAAAATCCTTTAAAAATCTTTTAATCTGTGGCAAAAAAATTAAGTTTGCCGAATGAAAAAAAGGAAAATACTTTTTCTTGGAGAATCTTATCGTGCTGACGCCATTACGTGGATGAACGGTTTGAAAGAATTTGGCGGTTTTGAAATTTGCACCTGGGAACTTCAAACTCCCAACAATTCAAAGTTCAACCGGTTCAAACGTATTTTAGAGTATCTTTTTTCTCCTGTTTCCATTCGCAAAAAAATCCGACAGGAAAAACCCGATATGATCATTGCCGAACGAACTACCAGCTACGGTTTTCTGGCAGCAATTTCCGGAATGCATCCCATTGCAATTGCACAACAAGGCCGAACCGATTTGTGGCCGGAAGGTTCGATCCTGCTTCCTTTTAAAAAAATCATTCAAAAACACGCTTTCAAAAAAGCCAACTTAATACACGCCTGGGGTCCGGTGATGACCGTTTCGATGAAAGCGATTGGCGTAGACATGAACAAAGTTTTGGTACTTCCAAAAGGAATTGATTTATCCCTTTTCTCCCCTTCTATCAATAACTCCGCTAAAATCGAAGCTATTGTTACGCGTTCTTTACAGCCGGAATACCGCCATGATTCTATTTTAAAAGCTTTTGGAATTTTACACCAAAAAGGAATCGACTTTTCATTAACCATTGTTGGTGATGGAACCCGACTGCAATTTTTAAAGGAGCTGGCCGCAGCACTTCAAATTGAAAACAAAGTAATTTTCACCGGAAGAATTCCGAATACCGAACTTCCTCGATTATTACAGCAATCCAATCTCTACATCAGCATGCCCATTACCGAAGGCGTATCGGCATCCTTATTTGAAGCGATGGCTTGCAACTGCTACCCTGTAGTTTCAGACATTCCCGGAAATCAAAGCTGGATCAGGCATCGCGAGAACGGACAACTGATTGAAATTGACAATATCGAAATGCTTGCCGAAGAATTAATCTGGTCTTTTGAAAATCAGGAATCCCGAAATAATGCGATTCTGGAAAACCGAAAATTTGTGGAAGAACACGCCAACTACAGCACCAACATGAAGATCATTTCTGACAGGTATCATGAATTGCTGGATTTAAAAACAACCTAATCTGCACAAAAAACGTAACTTTCTTCTCTCAACAACGACATACATTTCAGTGAATTGTTTAATTTAATCTGATAGAGAAATGAGTAACAGAAGAATCTGGCTAAAACAAATAGGTTTAGGCACAATAGGATTAGGCTTTGGCCAGTTTGAAACATTTGCCAATGGCACCAATGAGTCTATTTTACCCGACTTAGACCACTCTCCCATCTTACTCCGCTCCAACGAAAACCCTTATGGCCCGTCTCCAAAAGCGCGATTAGCAATGGCAAAAAGTGTCAACATCAGCAATCGATACGGCTGGAATCTTTCACCGGAACTCATTACCCTGCTGGCAAAAAAGAATACGGTTTCCGACAACAATATCCTTTTGGGCGCAGGCTCCACTGAAATTTTAGATTTAATTCTTCAATATACTGCCTTAAAAAAAGGCAACTTTATACTGGCCGAAACCACATTTGATTACTGGGCAGCGCCTGCCGAAAAACTAGGGATAAAAAAAATTACTGTTCCGCTAACCAAAGACAAAAAGCACGATTTACTCGCCATGTTAAATGCCATTGATGCCGACACTAAAATGGTGTATATCTGCAACCCAAACAATCCGACAGGAACACTGTGCCAAAGAGAAGAATTGATTGCTTTTATAAGAGAAGCCACCCAAAAAACAATCGTTTTTGTCGATGAAGCTTATATCGATTTTACAGACGAGCCATCGTTAAGTGATTTGGTCGCTACCAATAAAAACCTGATTATAACCAAAACTTTCTCCAAAATGTACGGACTGGCAGGTGCCCGCATTGGTTACGCTGTTGCACATTCGACAATCATTGATGAACTTAGCATTTTAAAATCATCTCCCAATTTATCGGTAAGTGTGGTTTCTATAGCTGCCGCAATTGCTTCTTTAAATGATGTCGATTTTATTCATCAGGTCCGCACCTCCAATCAGGAAGCCAAAAAATATACCATAGCACAACTTACACAACTCAATTTAACCTGCATTCCTTCTTATTCCAATTTTATTTATTTCTCTTTAGAAAATTACAAAAAAGACTATTTCAAACAATTGCAGGACCACAATATAGTGGGAACCAGAATTTACGAAGAAAATGGCAAATGGACGAGAATCACAATAGGCACAATGAAAGAAATGCAGCGGTTTATTGAAGCTCTAAAATAAGACGCCCAAAAAACATTTACAACAAGGCTTTGTTTCTTTTATTGGTCGTTATTTTTTAGAAACCCAATGCAAATAAATTATAATCCTTACTTTTGGAGTCAGAATTAATTCTTCAAAAAAGCCTTTTATTTATGGAAATCCAATCCAATTTTTCTTTAAAAAACTACAATACTTTTGGCATTGAAGCCAAAGCCAGACAATTTGTTGCCGTACATACGGTAGCCGAATTGAAAACCATTTTAGAAGAAAATAAAAACGAGCAAAAATTCATTTTAGGCGGAGGAAGCAATATGCTTTTAACGCAGGATATCGACGCTCTTGTCATTCATATTGATTTAAAAGGTAAAAAAATCATCAAAGAAGACGATGATTCTGTCTGGGTGGAAAGTCAGGCCGGCGAAACCTGGCATGACTTCGTACTTTGGACGATCGATAATAATTTTGGCGGTTTAGAAAACATGTCACTCATTCCCGGGAACGTAGGAACTACGCCGGTTCAGAATATTGGTGCTTACGGAACAGAGATCAAAGATACTTTTGTTTCGTGCGAAGCGATGAATATTGCCTCTCAGGAAATAAAAACATTCACCAATGCCGAATGTAAGTTTGGATACAGAGAAAGCGTCTTCAAAAACGAAGTAAAAGACCAATACATCATTACAGCGGTAATTTACAAACTGACGAAACGCAATCATAAAATCAATATTTCTTACGGGGATATTATGGCAGAACTGGCCAAAAACAACATTACGGTTCCCACCTTAAAAGAGGTGAGCAATGCTGTGATTGCGATCAGACAAAGCAAATTACCGGATCCGAAAGAATTAGGGAATAGCGGAAGTTTTTTTAAGAACCCGATTTTACTAAAAACTGATTTCGAAAAAATCCATCAGAAATTCCCTGAAATGAAATTTTATGAAGTTTCGGAAACCGAAGTAAAAGTTCCGGCTGGCTGGCTAATCGAACAAGCTGGTTTTAAAGGAAAACGTTTTGGCGACGCCGGAGTTCATAAAAACCAAGCCTTGGTTTTAGTAAATTACGGAAATGCAACCGGACAGGAAATTTTGGCCGTTTCCAAAGAGGTACAGAAAACTGTTTTTGATACTTTTGGAATTCAGATCGAAGCGGAAGTCAATGTAATCTAGAAATTAGATCTTTAGATTGTTGTATTTGAACCTTTGTCCCTTTGACCCTCTGAACCTTTGACCCTAAAAAAGAAAAAATGTACACACCAGACTTATACAAAAACGAAGATCCGGAATCGATCCGAACTTTTTTGAAAGAAAACAGTTTTGGCATCCTGATCAATCAGACGCACGGAAAATTATGTGCAACACATATTCCGATTGAGCTGGAAATGAATTCAGACGGAAAAGAGATTCTACAGGGTCATCTTTCCAAACTCAATCCGCAAGCCGAAGGTTTTGCCGAAAACGATCAGGTTCTGGCTGTATTTACAGGTCCGCACAGCTACATTTCATCGTCCTGGTACGATCATGAAAATGTTCCAACCTGGAATTATATCGCCGTACATGTTTACGGACGAATCAAAATTGTCGACGAAGCGACGTCAATCGAACAGCTTAAAAAATTAGTCGACAAATACGAGATCAATTCCGAAAATCCCGTTCGTGTGGAAGATTTATCAGCGCGAACCATGCGTGAAGCCAGAGGTATTTTTGGCTTTGAAATTGAAATCGACGAAATTCAGGCTACCAAAAAACTCTCTCAGAACAGGGACGATCACAATTATAAAAACATAATTTCGGAGTTAGAAAAAACCGAAAACCCTCAGGCTATTGCTGTTGCGAAAGAAATGGCAAAATGCCGAAAGTAAATTCATTTTAACCATTGAAAATTACGATTTCATGAGTACATTTGCACTCGCAAGATTCAGAAATTAAAAGACATTAAAATCAGATGCTTATAACTTTATTTTACTTCTTTATTGCTATTGTTTTCATTCAGATTTTCTATTATTTAGGAATTTTTGGAAAGTTTGCTTTCGGCAAACCACAAGAAATAACACCAAAAAAAATTCCGGTATCCGTTATTGTCTGTGCAAAAAATGAAGAAGAAAATGTTAAGAAATTCATCCCCCTTCTTGCAGAACAAAACTATCCTGATTTTGAAATTGTTTTAATCGACGATGCCTCAAGCGATGAAACTCTTGAAGTATTTGAAGAATTCGAAAAGCAGTACAACAATATTCGTCTGGTTAAAGTACAAAACAATGAAGCTTTCTGGGGAAATAAGAAATACGCTCTGACTTTAGGAATCAAAGCCTCAAAAAAAGAGTACTTGTTATTTACCGATGCCGATTGTTACCCCACTTCAACAGAATGGATCACAGCAATGACTTCGCAATTCACTATGAACCGAACGATTGTTTTGGGTTATGGCGGTTATGAAAAAATTGAGCGCTCTTTATTGAACAAAATCATTCGTTTTGAAACCGTTTTAACAGCGGTTCAATATTTTTCATGGGCTAAACTAGGACTTCCTTATATGGGTGTAGGGCGAAACTTAGCGTATAAAAAGGAAGAATTTTTTAATGTAAATGGGTTCATCGAGCACATTCAGATTCGTTCAGGTGACGATGATTTGTTTATCAATCAGGCAGCAAACAAAAACAATACAACCATTGCGTATACGCCTGAAAGTTTTACCTACTCTAAACCAAAAGAAACTTACAAAGAGTGGTTCACCCAAAAAAGAAGACATATTTCTACTGCAGAACATTACAAATCTTTTGACAAGATGCAATTGGGACTATTTTTTGTCTCACAATTGTTTTTCTTTTTGGCAGCAATCTTATTATTAGCGTTTCAATTTCAATGGATCGCTGTGCTCGCTATTTTAGCGACACGTTACACTGTAGCATGGACCGTTATAGGATTTTCTGCAGGTAAACTAAAAGAAAATGACTTAAAAGTTTGGTTTCCTGTTGTCGAAATCATACTTATATTCACACAAATTAATATCTTTATAACTAATATCTTTTCAAAACCGGTATATTGGAAATAAATTCTAAAATAGAAAAAGCTAAAAAAGGCGATCAGATCGCCTTTACTTTTTTATTAGATTATTTCTGGAACGAAGTGTACGGCTTTATGCTAAAGCGTACCGAGAATGAAACTATTGCTGAAGATATTACGATCGAAACCTTCTCTAAAGCTTTTGACAAAATAGCCAGTTACAATCCCGAATTTCAATTCAACACCTGGTTAATTGCTATTGCAAAAAACGTTTATATTGATTTGTTACGTAAAAAGAAAACCAGTCTTTTTATAGAAATCACAGACAATGAAGACCAGCAGGCCTACAACATTGCCGACCCTACTCCCTCTGCCGAAGATGCTTTAATTAAAGAACAAAATCTTTCGCGCTTACTTCAATGCATCAAAGAATTAAAACCTCACTACCAGGAGGTCATTCAATTGCGTTACTTTCAGGAAATGACTTATCAGGAAATAGCCCTGAAAATCAACGAGCCTTTAAGCAATGTGAAAGTAAAATTACTTCGCGCTAAAAAATTACTAGCAGAAATCATCGAACGCAACAGATAATTTATTATCTTTAGGTAAAGAATAAAATATCCATGTGTTTTTTCTTAAAAAACCTAATTATTCACATACTAAAACAACAACCTTTTCGTTGTTAGCTAAAACCAAAACCGTACTGCCTATGATTTAATGTTACTTAACCTTAAAATCCATAAATCATGACTAAATCAAACATCTACGAAACCAATTGGACCGATCTTGTTTTCGAAAACAAGAACAAAGAGTACGGCGCGTATCAATTACGCCAGGAGAGTTCAAAAAACTCAGTTACAGCGCTATTTATGGGATTGCTATTATTGGCAGGTCTGGGAAGTGCGTCGGTGTTGATTAATAAGTTTGGGGCGCATGGCCCTGTAGAAACAGACCCAACTGTTTTTTCGGTTCCAATAAGACCTACAGACATACCAATTCCGGTACAACCAGAAACACCTGCTCCACCTGTGGCTCCTCAGCAAACGGCAGCTACGCCACCCGTTACCAGTACACAATTGGTAAATCCGGTTGTAACAGCTACCGCTCAGGCTACACCTGATGTTATTGCACCAAATACAGACAATCATCCTGTAGTTGACAATACGAATGCCGGAACAGGACCTGTTACTGCAAATCCTATCCCGGGAAATAATGGCGGAGGAGAAGTTGCGCCTTCAACAGGCACTACTAACACCCCGGTTAATCCCGTAAATTTAGACAAGCTACCAGAATTTCCGGGAGGAATGGCTAAATTTTATTCGTATGTAGGAAACAATTTCAACAAACCGGAATTGGATGCGGAAAGAACATTAAGAGTATATGTATCGTTTGTAATTGAAAAAGACGGTTCTATTACCGACATTATGGTGAAAAACGATCCAGGATACGGAATTGGTAAAGAAGCCATCAGAGTATTGAAATCATTAAAAACAAAATGGAGCCCTGGTATTTTAAACGGAAATCCCGTTAGAACTGCCTATAATCTCCCAATCACAATAAAAACGGAAGCAGAATAATAAAAACGAAAAAGCAGAACTTAGGTTCTGCTTTTTTTATGTCTTTTTTTAAACCAAACCTTTAAAATATTACTTTTAGACTTCTTTCAATCTAAAAGAGTACAAATGCCATTTACTTTTACACATCCTGCAATAATCTTACCTCTTACCCATTTACCTCGAAAATGGTTCTCATTAACAGGTCTTATAATAGGCAGTTTGACCCCAGATTTTGAATATTTTATTCGAATGAAAATTCAGAGTAACTACAGTCATACTTTTTATGGAATCTTTTGGTTCGATTTGCCTTTAGCAATCCTGCTTTCTTTTATTTTTCACAATGTAATTCGTAATGATCTTTTTATGAATTCTCCACCATTCATAAAATCAAGGATCTTAACCTTCACTTCCTTTAATTGGAACAATTACTTCAAAAATAATTGGTACACCGTGCTTGCCTCAATACTAATTGGAATAATCTCTCATCTCGTTTGGGACAGTTTCACACATCAAAGCGGTTATTTTGTTGAACATATTTCTCTATTAAAAAGAACGATAAGGCTTTGGGGAAATACAATTCCACTATGGAAAATAATGCAGCATTCAAGTACATTAATTGGAGCAGTAATACTAACTATCTCATTTCGTAAACTTCATAAAGAATCAATTCGTCAAAATCCAATAAATTTCAAATACTGGACAGCTATCATTTTATTTATTCTGCTAATATCAATTTTAAGGTTTTCAATCCCTTTAAGTTCTGTGAATTTAGGAAACTTAATTGCAACTCTAATTTCAGCTTTTTTCATTTCACTAAGTATAATTCCAATCTTAATTAAATCACGAACCAGCTAAAAAAATTAACAAAATAAATTACTTTTACCACTCCTAAAAAGGAAAATCAAATCTATTAAAATTAAAAACTAAAAAATGGGAATATTTTCAGCTATTCTTGGCAACGCCGGCTCTGTGAGCCAGGACGATTTACTTAAAAAATACGGACAACTTTTAACCGATAACGAAGAAATCGAAATGGGTTTTAAACTCATCCGTGATACTTTTATCTTCACCAACAAAAGATTAATTCTGGTTGACGTACAGGGAATAACGGGCAGTAAAACAGAATACAAATCAATTGCCTACAGAAGCATAACCCGCTTTAGCGTAGAAACAGCTGGAACGTTTGATCTGGATGCCGAACTAAAAATCTGGGTGGCAAGCGAATTACAACCAAGTATTGTAAAACAATTTAACAAATCTGTAAATGTGTACGATGTTCAAAAAGTACTTGCATTTCACGTTTTAGGTTAAACCTTATACAACAAACCCGACAGGTTTTAAAATCTGTCGGGTTTAGTATTAAAAATTCGATCTAAAATTATTTTTTCTTTTTAGCAGGTGCTTTCTTAGCCGGAGTTCCTTTTTTTGCCGGAGCAGTATTTACAATTTTTTGCTGTACATACGCTTTATACAAGCCATCCTTCTCTGCTCTTTTCTTAGCATCTTCAGCTCTTTGTTTTGAATCCGGGTGCGAACTCATCATCTGATCAATAAATGAAGCTTCATTTCCTTCGCTCATCTTAGCCAGAATTCTAAAAGCAGATTCTTCGGCATTTACATTATAACCATTCTTTTTCAGGAAATCATAAGAAAACAAATCGGCTTCTGCCTCTTGCTTACGGCTGAATTTACTATCGATAATCGCACTTCCGATTTTACCCAGCTGGCTATCGGTAACACTTGCAATAGTTGCCGATTGTGAAGCAGCTCCTTCAAGCAAAGCTTCTTTTCTATAAGCCGCTTTAATCGCATCCTGAGAGTCATGATTGGCTACGTGTCCAATTTCGTGACCAATTACGGCAAGCAATTCATTATCATCCATGATATCCATTAATCCTGAATATACACGCACACTTCCGTCAGCAGTAGCAAAAGCATTGACTTCTTTTAATTTATAAACTTTATAGTTTAACGTATATCCGTCCCCTTTTGTATATTTTCCAAAAACCCTGTTCAGTCTTACAGTGTAAGGATCGGTCGCAGCTGCAACTTCGTGTTCAGCATCCATTTTATCAACAGCAGCTTTTGATAAAGCAGCAGCATCGGCATTACTAAAAGTAAAACCGCTAACTCCTTTTTGAACAGCACTCATCGCTTTTTCACCAAAATTAATCTGCGCGTTTACTTTCGTAAAACCAAAAGCGGCAAACAAAACTCCCAATACTATAAATTTCTTTTTCATGTTTTATATGATTACAATTTAACAACAAATGTAGTACAAACCCAATTCCGTTTTGATTCGGTTACCACTAATTTTTTAACAAATAAAGATATAAATTTTAAATGAGTAAAAATGAGCAGTCAGTCAAAATCATTGCTCTTATTCCATTTGACAAACAAAAAACAGGTATTTCAATAAGCATCAATGCTTTAAAAACAATAATTTAACACCCTCGCTAGATTATCACCAAAAGTGCGTTTTAAAAACTCTCTGCACATCGATACCAAATTAAATCTTAAACGAATCTCCAAATAAACTACATTGCTTATCTTTGTACTTTGAATTTTGATATATGGAAACAGTCATTGAAAATATACCAACGGGAAAACCTAAATGGTTAAAGGTTAAACTTCCTATTGGACAAAAATATACTGAACTACGTGGTTTGGTTGATAAATATAGCCTAAACACTATTTGTACCTCCGGAAGCTGCCCAAATATGGGAGAATGCTGGGGAGAAGGTACAGCCACTTTTATGATTCTGGGAAATGTATGTACCCGTTCCTGCGGATTTTGCGGTGTAAAAACCGGACGTCCTGAAACGGTTGATTGGGACGAGCCTGAAAAAGTAGCCCGTTCGATCAAAATTATGAACATCAAACATGCTGTAATTACCAGTGTCGACAGAGATGACTTAAAAGATGGCGGATCTATTATTTGGATTGAAACGGTTAAAGCAATCCGAAGAATGAATCCGAATACTACTCTTGAAACTTTAATTCCGGATTTTCAGGGAATCGAAAGAAACATCGACCGAATTGTTGAGGCCAATCCTGAAGTCGTTTCACACAATGTTGAAACAGTTCGCCGTTTGACCCGTGAAGTACGTATTCAGGCCAAATACGATCGTAGTCTCGAAGTTTTACGCTACCTGAAAGAAAAGGGAATCAACAGAACCAAATCTGGAATTATGCTTGGTCTTGGAGAAACTGAAGAAGAAGTTTTTCAGACGATGACTGATTTACGAAATGCAAATGTTGACGTTGTTACTATTGGCCAGTACCTACAGCCAAGTAAAAAACATTTGCCTGTAAAAGAATTTATAACGCCTGATCAGTTTGCTAAATATGAAAAGTTTGGCCTTGAATTAGGTTTCCGTCATGTAGAAAGCGGCCCGCTGGTTCGTTCTTCTTACAAAGCACAAAAACACATTTTATAAAAAAGTCTAACCGTTTATTTGTTCAATCGTTTAATCGTACCTACGGTTAAACCAATCGACGATTAAACGATGTAACAAACAATCGAAAGCTTGAAAACAAGAATTGCTATAAACGGTTTTGGAAGAATCGGCCGAAATTTATTTCGCTTACTTCTAAACCATCCTGAAATTGAAGTAGTTGCCATCAACGACATCGCCGATAACAAAACCATGTCGCATTTAATAAAATACGACAGTATTCACGGAGTCTTACCTTTTAAAGTCAGTCATGACGAAGAAGGAATTATTGTTGACGGAAAACATTTTTTCTTTTTTCACGAAAAAAGCATTTCTAATCTGGACTGGAAACGTCACGACATCGATCTTGTAATTGAATCAACAGGAAAGTACAAAACACACGAGGAATTAAACGCCCATATTGAAGCCGGTGCCAAAAAAGTAATTCTTTCGGCGCCATCAGAAGTTGACACCATCAAAACGGTAGTTTTAGGGGTTAACGAAACGATTCTGGACGGAAGCGAAAACATTGTTTCGAATGCAAGCTGTACAACAAACAATGCGGCTCCTATGATCAAAATCATCGATGAATTGTGTGGAATTGAACAAGCTTATATTACAACCATACACTCTTACACCACAGATCAGAGTCTTCACGACCAGCCACATAAGGATTTACGTCGTGCAAGAGGAGCAAGTCAGTCAATTGTTCCAACAACAACAGGTGCAGCTAAGGCATTAACAAAAATTTTCCCTAACTTGCATCATAAAATCGGAGGATGTGGAATTCGCGTACCCGTTCCTGATGGTTCTTTAACCGATATCACATTTAATGTAAAACGCGCTGTTACGATTGAAGAAATAAATAAAGCATTTGAAGAAGCCTCAAAAACAAATTTAAAAGGAATATTAGATTACACTGAAGATCCAATTGTTTCAGTTGATGTAATTGGCAATACGCATTCGTGTTTGTTTGACGCTCAATTAACTTCGGTTATTGACAAAATGGTAAAAGTTGTGGGCTGGTACGATAACGAAATTGGCTACTCATCAAGATTGATCGATTTGATTTTACTAATAAGAAAAACTTAAAGATTCATTGTAAAAGCATAGCCATACATGAAACACTATCTTTTTATTGTTGTTTGTCTATTAAATTCGTTTTTGTACTCTCAGGCTAAAAAGAGTGCAGACAGTGTCTTCTATTACAACAAATTAACAGACGCCAGTCTCAGCAATAAAAACTACGATAAGGCTATTTTTTACACCAAAAAGTCCATTGACTTTTGCGAAACAAACGATAAAACCGAAAACCTCGCCAATCAGACTTTTAAGCTCGGAAAGATTTATTACAGCCAAAAAAATTACCAAGAAGCTCTGAAAAACTTTCATAGAAGTGTTTTTCTATTTCAAAATATAAAACCAACCTGTACCAAGGCTCTGGCTTTGCATTATATTGGTCTGACAAATACGGCAAAAGGCAATTACCAGGCGGGGGAAATCTATTATAAAAAAACCGAAGAGCTTTTAAACCAATTAAAGATTTCAGATCCGGCCGAAGTGTTGAGCTATCAGAAAGCGATAGCCTTAAAAAACAACAAGAATCTGCCCTTAGCAGCCCAAACTTTTCGTAAAATAACACAGGAAACAGATCTTCCGGCAAACCTAAAAGCCAAAATCGATTCCTATTATCAACTTGGTTTAATTGAAACACAACTCAAACGAAATGATTCGGCTATTGTTTATTTCAACAATGCTTTAAGCTATAATGCCAAAACCAATAACCTGGCTCAAAAATCAAAAATCGTCTTAGCGATTAGTCAGTACTACAGACAAAATAAAAATTTTGACCTTGCCTACTCCTATCTGGAAGAACATTATCAATTAGAGAATTACATCTTAAAATTAAAAAACAACAAAACGGATCGAAATGAATTTGAAAAATTCAAAAAGAACGAATCCTTAAAAGACAGTATTAAAAAAGAAAGCGAAGAAAAAATCCAGTTAAAAACCTATCGTTATTCTAAACTGGTGAGTATTTTAGCGATTGCCCTTATTTCGATTTTATCCCTTTTGAGTCTGGCTTTGTACAAAAACAACATTATTCGAAATCAGAATAACTTACTCCTGAGAGAAAAAAACAAAGAACTCATACTGGCCAAAAACAAAGCGGAAAAAGCCTCAAAAGCCAGATCTGAATTTTTATCAACGGTAAGTCACGAATTGCGGACACCATTAAACGCCATTAATGGAATTACCCATTTGTTACTAGAAGACAATCCTAAAAAAACACAATTAAAATATTTAGAATCTTTAAAATTCTCAGGAAACTACCTGACCACTTTTATCAATGAAATCCTCGAGATTAATAAAATCGATTCTACAAAAGTTGAAATAGAAAACATCAGTTTCAATCTTAAAGAGTTACTCTTCAACATTCAGAGTTCTTTAAAGGAGTTAGCGACGGCCAACAAAAACTACTTTAACCTTGAAATAGACGAAAGCATCCCCGATAATTTAATTGGAGACCCGACAAAACTGTCTCAGATCATTCTGAACTTAATCAACAATGCTTTAAAATTCACTCAAAACGGACATGTGAGTGTCATTGCAAAGTTATTCGAACTGGAAGGCGACAATGCAACCGTTTACTTTGAGATTGTTGATACCGGAATTGGTATCCCCGAAGACAAGCTTCAAACTGTTTTTGAAAGCTTTTCGCAAGGATCTATAGAAGTAAACAGAAAATACGGCGGAACCGGCCTTGGACTTACCATTGTCAAAAAACTAATTGAACTTTTGGGTGGAGAAATCAAACTAAAAAGTGAAGTAGGCAAAGGTTCGACCTTTACATTTAAATTAAATTTTAAGATTAACAAAGAGCAATTGAAAACTATTGAAGAAATAAAACCATATAACGATACGCAATTAGAAAACAAGGCGATTCTGTTGATTGAAGACAACAAAATCAATCAGATGATTACCCGAAAAATGCTGGAGAACAAAAACATTTCCTGCGAAATTATCGACAATGGTGAAGATGCTGTTGAGCTTTTAAAAGTAAAACGTTTTGATATGATTCTAATGGATGTTCACCTACCGGGAATCAACGGAACTACAGCTACAAAATTGATCAGAGAGTTTGACAAAACGACTCCGATTATAGCGCTTACCGCTATTTCGCTTGACGAAAACAGAGACATGCTACTGTCTTACGGCATGAACGATGTGATTACAAAACCATTTGTTCCGGACGAATTTTACAGCATTATAGCCAAGTTTTTCTAACTAACGCTACTCTCCAGAAATTATAGCCCTGCTTTTACGTACTCCAAAACGGTTGTATCGAAATTTTGCTGGTGGTTGATAAACGTACTTTTTATAGGAAGATAATACAGCTTCGAAGCCAATTTTGAATCTTTTAAACGCACGTAATCTTTCTCAGTCGTGATAATTTTCCTCCCCTGAGCTTTATGCTGAATGGTTTCTAAATCGGCATCCGAGAAATGATGATGATCGGGAAAAGTCAGGCACTCGTCTTTTTCATTTTTTAAATAATCAAAAAATGGAGTCGGTTTTGCAATTCCGGCCAAAAGCAATTTTGATTCTGATTGGATATGGTGTACTGCAATTTTCTCGTCTTTACTATAAATAAAATCATCATAATCAATAAAAGTAAAATAGAGCTGTTGCGAGCAGCTGAGCTTTAACTTCAGTCTGATTTCTTCCTGTTTTTGCTCTGATAACTCTTTCGGGCATTTTGTTATGATGACAATATCGGCTCTGTTGGCTCCGCTTCTGCTCTCTCTTAGATTTCCGGTTGGCAGCATAAAATCATCGGCATACAAATCGTCATAAGAACTTAGCAAAATATAAAACCCCGCTTTTACTTTTCGGTGCTGGTAAGCATCATCCAACAAAATTACTTGCGGTTTTTCCGTTTGCGAAAGCAATTGCGTAATTCCGTTTCTTCTGTTGGCATCAACAGCTACCTGAATATTTGGGAATTTTTGATAAAACTGAAAAGGTTCGTCGCCTAAAATTTCGGCATTAGAACTTTCACTGGCCAATACATAACCTTCTGATTTTCGTTTGTAACCACGACTTAACGCAGCCACTTTATAACGATCCGACAATAGTCGGATAAGATATTCGATTTGAGGAGTTTTACCCGTTCCGCCAACACTAAGATTTCCAACGGCAATAACCGGAATATCAAATGAAACAGATTTCAAAATTCCTTTGTCAAAAAGAAAATTCCTTACGGCAGTAATGAATCCGTATAAAATGGCAAAGGGGAAAAGTATTTTTCTAAGTACATTCATTTTACGAAAGTATAATATTTTTCGTTAATTTGTTTCAAGTTTCCGCCATAACCTGGAACTTGAAACCTGAAACTTGGAACTTGAAACCCAAAACAAAACTAAAAAATGAAAATCAAAGATATAATAGCAGTCCTCGAAGAAATGGCCCCTTTGGCGTATGCCGAAGATTTTGACAATGTAGGACTCTTAGTGGGTAATACCGAAACCGAAAGTACAGGAGTTTTGGTTTGTCATGATGCTTTAGAGCAGGTTATTGAGGAAGCAATGGCCAAAAATTGCAATCTGGTGGTTTGCTTTCACCCTATTTTATTCTCCGGAATCAAAAAAATCACAGGGAAAAACTATGTGGAACGCGCCATTTTGAAAGCCATCAAAAACGACATCGCTATTTATGCCGTACACACCGCTTTAGACAACCATTCGCAAGGGGTTAATAAAATATTTTGTGATGCATTAGGTTTAGTCAACACAAAAGTTTTGGTTCCGAAACAAAATTTTATTCAAAAGTTAGTTACCTATACCACTATCGACAATTCCGAAAAAGTGAGAAATGCCATGTTTGAAGCCGGTGCCGGAACCATTGGAAATTATGACAATTGCAGTTTTAATACAGAAGGTTTTTTTACGTTTCAGGGAAATGAAAACAGCAATCCGGTCATTGGAGAAAAAGGAAAATTACATACCGGAACGGAAATAAAAATTGAAGTTATTTTTGAAAAACATTTGCAATCCAAAATTCTGAAAGCACTTTTTTCCAGTCATATCTACGAAGAAGTTGCCTATGAAATTTATAACATTCAAAACGCGCATCAGAATATTGGCCTCGGAATGATTGGCGAATTTGAGACCGAAATGGATGAAAAAGACTTTCTACTTTTTGTAAAAGACAAAATGATTGCCGACGGAATACGTCACTCTGCCTTTCTGGGCAAAAAAATCAAAAAAGTAGCTGTTCTTGGGGGTTCCGGAAGTTTTGCCATAAAAAATGCCATTCAGAGCGGAGCCGATGCTTTTTTAACTGCCGATTTAAAATACCATCAGTTTTATGAAGCAGAAAACCGACTTCTTTTAGCCGATATTGGTCATTTTGAGAGCGAACGGTATACAAAAAACTATATTGTTGATTATCTTCGAAAAAAAATCCTTAATTTTGCAATCATTTTATCAGAAGAAAATACAAATCCAGTTAAGTACTTATAGAATATGGCGAATACGAAAGAATTAAGTGTTGAGGACAAGTTAAGAGCAATATACGATTTACAGCTTATTGACTCCCGAATTGACGAAATCAGAAACGTAAGAGGAGAACTTCCTTTAGAAGTAGAGGATTTAGAGGATGAAGTTGCAGGTTTAAGCACGCGTTCAGAGAAACTGAAAAGTGAACTTGAAGTGATTGAGGATCTTATCAAAGCAAAGAAAAACGCTATTGACGAGCACAAAGAGGTTATCAAAAAATACACAAAACAACAAGAATCAGTTCGTAATAACAGAGAATTTAATTCTTTGACTAAAGAGGTTGAATTTCAGGAATTAGAAATTCAATTGGCTGAAAAGCAAATCAAAGAAATGAAGGCTTCTATCGAACATAAAAAAGAAGTTATTTCTAATTTAAAAGAAAAACTTGACGCAAAAAGTTCTCATTTAAAACATAAAAAATCAGAACTGGATGCAATTATGTCTGAAACTCAAAAAGAAGAAATCTTCTTAACAGAGAAATCTGCTGAGTATTCAGGTCAAATTGAAGAAAGATTATTAGCTGCTTATGTAAGAATCAGAAGTAGTGTTCGTAACGGTTTGGCAGTTGTATCTATCGAAAGAGGAGCTTCAGCAGGATCATTCTTTACAATTCCACCACAAACTCAGGTAGAAATTGCTTCAAGAAAGAAAATCATTACCGATGAGCACTCTGGAAGAATTTTAGTTGACAGCGCATTAGCTGAAGAAGAAAAAGAAAAAATGGAACAATTGTTCTCTAAATTCTAAATAGAAGTCCCGATCCAATCGGGACTTTTTTTTTTGCATTTATTTTTGCCACAGATTAAAAAGATTAACACAGATGGAAAACCACTAAAGGGTGAAATAAAATCCGTTATAAATCTCTTTAATCTGTGGCAAAACATTTTTCACCCAATTTAGAATCATATTTTTTACCTTTAGAAAAAAAATTACGTTTTGGGAATTAAAAAAGGAATACGTTTCATCACATTAAAATCGGTCGGATCTTACATTAACTTTTTGAGTTACGTTCGCCCACAAAAAGCCGTTGAGCTTTCTTATGCACTTTTCAGTCAGCCCAGAATTGGAAGACTCCAGAAAGACAGCCTTCCCAAAGTATTAAGAAATACCGAAACAGAAACGTTTCATCATAACGAACATCATTTTCAAACCTACATCTGGAAAGGTAACGAAACTAAAATACTGCTTGTTCACGGCTGGGAAAGTAATGCTTCCCGCTGGAAAAAAACGCTGCCACATCTTCAAAAATCAGGAAGCACCATTATTGCAATTGATGCTCCCGCACACGGACAAAGCAGCGGTAAAGAATTTAACGTTCCGCTCTATGCCGAGTTTATCAATAAGGCGGTAGAAAAATACCAGCCCACCATTATTATCGGCCATTCTATTGGAGGTGCTGCCTGTGTTTACCATCAATACTTGTTTCCCAACACCAGTATAAACAAAATGGTAATTCTTGGCGCTCCATCCGACCTAAAAACACTGATCGACAATTATATCTCGATGTTGAGTTTAAACACCAAAATGTTTACACTTTTAGAAGGTAAATTCATGAATCGCTTCAATTTTAAACTCGAAGATTTTTCAGGACAACGCTTTGCCTCCCAATTTAATGTTTCGGGTTTAATCGCACACGATACTTCAGATAAGATCGTTGCTTTTGAAGAAGGAAAAAAAATTGCCAGCAATTGGAAAAACAGTCAGTTTATTGAAACGAAAGGCCTCGGCCACGGAATGCATGACGACGAGTTATATCAGAAGGTTATTGCCTTTTTGTTTGCTGCTGAGGAAAGGGGCTAAGCTGCTAAGACACTGAGGCACTAAGTTTTTTTATTGCTTTTGATTACGATAAAGGAGAAATCTTCATTAGTACTTCCGCAACGAAAACCCGATCTATGTCGAGCTTCATGTGTGATCTCTTCCCTCGGTTGAGATGACAAGATTGCATTTAAACAACAATTTTAAAATTCTTCAACAATTCTTTTTCACCTTTTCCTGTTATTATCACTGCTCTTGAATCTTTCGTTCTTCTGATCCAGTCTTGCTCCAGCATTTTATTCAACAACAAGGTTCCTACTGATCCTGCGATATGATTTCGTCTTTCGCTCCAGTCGAGACACGGTTTTAAGAATATTCGTTTTTGCTTTTGGGCTTCTTCTAAATTAATTCCGAAATCTGAAAACCATTTTTCTCCTTCAGGACTAATTTCGAAAGTGTTATTATTTTCGAATATTATTTTTTGTTCGAATAAACTATCGGCTAAAGCCACTCCTATTTTACCCGCCAAGTGATCATAACAAGTTCGGCAATATTTTATTGGAGGATAATTTTCGGTTTTCTTTTTTGATGAAATCTCCGGCTTCGGAATTAGGTTTGCCATTGCTTCAACGACATAGGCAACTTCTTTACCAGAAAACCTGTAGTATTTATGTCGACCTTGTTTTTCGACAGCCAATAAATTTGCTTCAAGAAGTTTGCCCAAATGCATACTCATATTTTGCGGCGATGTATTTACAGCAACTGAAAGTTCTGTAGCAGTAAAAGCCCTTCCGTCTAGCAATGTCCACATAATAGCTGCGCGTGTAGCATCACCAATTAATCCTGCCGCTTTTATAAATTGATCTTCCATTTTAGGTTTTCATAGTTAAATATAGAATGAAGTATTCTTTTGTAAAGTTAAATAACTTTGCTAAAAACAATCTACATGACCGCTACTTTATTCCTTCAGTCCGATGTGCAAGATCCTTATTCAATCTATAAATTGATGTTGGCTCAAAACCCCATACATTGGGACAAAGACAATAAAATCTGGGCAATTTACTCCTACAGACATTGTATTGAAATCCTAAAAAATCCAAAAGCTTTAATTCCGGTTATCAATTTAAACAACGAACAAAAATTAAATAAACACGCATTAGATATTCTGACTAACTTAACAAGATTATCAAATGGAATTGAACATACTATAAATCGCGAAATTGCCACTTTACTATTTTCAAACCTAAAATCTGTCCACATCACGGCATTACTTTCTCAATTGATAAAAGATGATGTAATCGAAAACAAAATTGATTGGGTAAATTCGGTTTGTAAAAAATTACCGCTTTTGGTTATTTTGAAAAGTTTTGGTTTTAAGGAAAATGATTCTGCTTTTATATTAGATAATATCGAAGCTTTAGTCAAAATAATGCTTCCGGCTAAAAGTGAAGAACAAGTAAAATGGATCAATGAAATTTCTGAAACCATATTTTCTATCGCCGAAAAACATTTATCATTCGATTTCTATGAATCTTTATTCAATAAATTATTAGAATCAGAAACTCTTTCGCTTGACGAAATAAAAAAAATAGCGACTAGTAATTTGATCGGATTTTTTATTCAGAGTTATGACGCCGGACGAGGAATTTTGAGTAATTCATTATTACAAATTCTTGCTAACAAAAGTTTTTCAGATAAAGGCGAAATACAAAAATCAGTTATAGAAACGTTACGATTTGATCCGCCCATTCATAATACAAGACGAATTGCAAATGGAGATATTACTATTGGCGAAAGCCTAATTAAAAAAAATGACCCGATATTAATCGTACTTGCTTCGGCAAATCGTGATTCTGAAAAGTTTAAAAATCCTCTTATTTTTGATTTTGAGAGAAGCAATAATGACGAAAATCTAACTTTTGGAATTGGTGGACATATGTGTCTTGCAAAACATTTTTCAATTAATTTGGCGACTGAAGTTTTATGGTTTCTATTTCATGAATATAAAACAATCACACTTTTAGAAAATAATATAAAATACGAACCCCTGATTAATGCCAGATTACCAAAACATATCTGGATTTCGGTAAAATAAAAAACAAAATATGATAGCTGTAATTTTTGAAGTAATCCCTAACGAAGGAAAAAAAGAAGAATATCTAAACATCGCTGCAAGCTTGCGACCAGAATTAGACCATATCGATGGATTTATTTCGATAGAACGTTTTCAAAGTTTTAGCGATCCTGACAAAGTTTTGTCGCTGTCTTTCTGGAGAGATGAAGAAAGCATTCAGCAATGGAGAAATCTTGAAATGCATCGTCATGCGCAAGCAAAGGGGCGAAATGAAGTTTTTAAAGATTATCACTTAAGAATTGCCACAGTAGTTCGCGATTACGGAATGTTTGAACGCAAAGAAACACCTTCGGATAGTTCGTCATATCATGAATAGAGGTTCAAAGCGGCAAAGACTCAGAGGTACAAAGTTTTTTTTAAGACATTATCTTACAGATAAAGTAACGCATTCTTGACAATTTTTAGAATAATAAATTTTTGAAAGAATCCGTTTAATCCGCGTCTTTGCGAAGCGAATCCGTATCATCCGTGTTCTATAAAACGTTTGTGAAGATTTCGTGCCTCAAAAAACAAGATTGTGTAAAATTCACAATCCAACAATCTAAAGTCTGAAATCTAAAATTCTAAGAAGTCTAAATTTTGACTACTTTTGCAGTATGGAAGAGAATTTAAAACGTCTGAATAAATTTATAGGAGAAACTGGGTATTGTTCTCGTCGTGAAGCCGATAAACTTATTGAAGAAGGACGCGTAACAATAAATGGTGCCGTACCGGAAATGGGAACAAAAGTTTCGCCGGATGACGAAGTACGTATTGATGGAAAGCTTATTGTAGAAAAACACGAAAAAATGGTGTATCTGGCGTTCAACAAACCTGTTGGAATTGAATGTACCACCAATCTCGAGGTTCGAAATAATATTGTAGATTATATTAATTACCCGAAACGTATTTTCCCAATTGGACGACTGGACAAAGCGAGTGAAGGATTGATTTTTATGACGAATGACGGTGATATTGTCAATAAAATTCTGCGCGCCAGAAACAACCACGAAAAAGAATATACGGTAACGGTTAACAAACCGATTACAGATCGTTTTATTCAGCGAATGGGAAATGGTGTTCCGATTTTAGACACGGTTACCCGAAAATGTAAAGTAGAACAAATCAGCAAATACACTTTCAAAATTATTCTGACACAAGGTCTGAATCGTCAGATTCGTAGGATGTGTGAATATTTGGGATATGATGTAACGGCTTTAAAACGTATACGAATTATTAACATTTCACTGGATGTTCCGGTGGGACGTTACCGCGATTTGACTGATGACGAAATTAAAGAACTAAACCGCTTAATTGAACCATCGAGTAAAACAGAGGAGGCAAGTTTACCAAAGGAAGAAGCTCCGAGACGAAGAACAGAATTCATCTCCAAACACGATCCCCGATTTAAGAAAAAAGGAGATTACTAAACAGATAAAAAAATCCCATTGATTTATAACCAATGGGATTTTTCTTTTTTTGTATTTTTTATATATCAAAAACGATGCTGCTAGGTATTTTTATAGTCAACACAGTATCAAAACCATCTTCTTCTTTTAAATAGAAATGCCCCACAGGAAGACAAAATAACAGATACAAAAAGCAGAATCCAAAAACCGAATTTACTTTCTTCCATGCCATTTGGCACGTTCATTCCATACAAACTGGCGATCAGAGTAGGAATCATCAGAATAATAGAGATCGAAGTCATTTGCTTCATAATATTGTTCATGTTATTCGAAATTACCGAAGCATAAGCATCCATCATTCCCGTCAAAATATTACTGTAAATATTGGCGGTATCCTGTGCCTGACTTAACTCGATATCTACATCTTCCAGCAAATCAGGATCAAAATGCTCCCGGTGTGCTTTTAGATTTTTAATTCGATGAAACAAAACATCATTTCCTTTTAAGGAGGTAATAAAAAACACCAAACACTTTTCGATTTGTAAAAGCGCCTGTAATTCTTCATTTTTAATTGATTTCTCCAGATTATCCTCCGCTAGTTTTATCTTTTGATTGATTTGCTTGAGGTATTTCAAATACCAGACACTTGACGACAATAACAGTCTTAAAACTAAATCGAAGTTGTCTTTTATCAGTATGTTTTTTCTTTTGCTGTATTGTACAAAATCGGAGATAATTTGTGTTTCATAAAAACTGATGGTCACACAAATATCTTCTTTAAAAATCAGCCCCATAGGAACGGTCTGAAAAGGAAGTTTCACGTCGTTGCTTTTTATGGGTACGCGCATGATAAATAAATTCCAACCGTCTTCAGACTCCAAACGAGGTCTTTCGTCAATATCTTCGATGTCATTATAAAAGGCTTCGGGAATTTGAAGTTCGTCCAGTAAATACTTTTTTTCAGTTTCTGACGGAGATTCAATACTGATCCAGCAGTTTGGAGTCCATTCTTTAGTCTCGATTAATCCGTTGTTGTTTTTGTAAAAGGCTTTCATTTCAAAATTGCAGGGGGTTATGGTAGCAATTTGAAAAATTTCAAAAGCTACTTTAATTAAATACTAACGAATCATAATCGTCCATTGGAGAAGTTTTTTTTAAGTGCTGCAAAAGTATCCTTTATTTTTATAACCAAAAACAATTGGACATTAAAAAACCGTCTTAATACCATAATTAAGACGGTTTTAGAAACTATTTAGTATTCACAAACTCATAATAGAGTGCTTTCGACAGAAAAGGATCATTCTTGTGGTCTTCTACACGATTCTCTTCCAGATAACCTTGTCCTTCACCACCAATATTTAGGGTTGAAAAATAAGCATTGCGGCTCTCATCATTAAAATGCAAGCTCCTTAAAAACCTTGGCTCGACTCCTTTATTCACCGAGATATTATAGTTTGTAATTAGATTTCCCCAATTCACAAAACTGCACAACAGTATGGTTCCATAAAAGCACCAGACCATTTGATTGAAGAGATAGGCATTTGTTTTTTGTCGGCTGATTTTTAAAAATGTAAAGATCAAACCCATTACCGCCAGAATCAGAAAAGCATAAACTCCCAATCTTTTATAAGTCAACCCGAAGAATGAAACATACTCTGAGTTTTTAATAATGGTGCTGACAATCAAAACACCGTTTAAAGCAATCCATATTTTAGCCAGCTTTTTAAGAGGAGCCGCTTTTTTATCAAAATTAAACCCTCCTTTAAAGTAGAACAGTATCACTCCGACAGCCATGATAATCGAAAAGATTACGGCATTTACTCTTTCGTGAGTTGCTGAGCTGAGTTTAGAAGCTTCAACGGTTTCAAAAAATTGCTCGTAATTGTAGGTAATGATAAAAACCAGCAGCATGAAATTTAATAAGACTAATGTAATCTCACCGCTTTTTCTTTCAAAGTCTAAATCTAGAAACGAAAATGTCTGCTGATTTTTGATTTCGCTGATGTTGTTAAATTCATTATCCAAAAGTTCATTCTTTTCATAACATACTTCGGGAACCCAATAATTCCAAAAACTAAATGAAATGTAAAATCCTAAAACTCCTAACACGATGACTTCAAAAAGATTAAGATCTAAAGTATAATCCGTCAACAGGGACGAAAAATGCTCGCTCCCAAAAGAATAAGCAGTAAAAAATACGGCAAGGAAAATCAGAGGAATAACAACATAAGCTACTAGTTTTTTCGCGAAATTATTGTGGATTTTTTGTTCCGGAAGCCATTGGCTGAACATAAAAACACGTCCTAAAGTGGCAAACGCATTTAAAAACACAAGCGGAAAGATCTGAATTATTTTAAGTTCCGGATCCTGCGTTCTGAAATGCAAAAATAAAATCGACATTGAAAGTGCCAAAAATGACGGAAAATCTCCGTACCAGGCAAAAGCCAGACAAGATAAGACCGACGTTACTACCAGAATCAAATGTGATCTTTCGGTAAACCTGTCCTGAAAAAAATAACAGATCAGTCCGATAAATAATAAGCCAAAAATAGCGAGGTTAACACCCATTGCTTCATTGTAAAAAAGCAGTATAAAAATTAAACTGCAGGCTGGGATAATTTGATGTTTTTTCATAAGTGTTGCATTAAGTTAATAGTATTCCAATAGGTTATCGCCCGTTCTTTATTGGTTTTGTTTTAGTTTTTTTAAAGGCGATTTTATTATTTCTAATTTAAAAGTACTTTGTATTTCAAAGTATTTAGATAAAAAAATAGCGTTATTATGATTTCATCAATTTTTCAAGGTAAGAAAGATGCTCTTTGAAAGCCGCACGCCCTCTGGGAGTTACCTGATAGGACGTTTTAGGCTTTTTGCCCACAAATTCTTTTTTTACTTCAATATATTCTGCTTTCTCAAGCGCTGACGAATGACTCGCCAAATTTCCATCGGTGATGTTCAGGAGGCTTTTCATCTCCGTAAAATCCACCCACTCGTTCACCATCAGTATGGACATTATCCCCAATCTGACACGGCTTTCAAAATCTTTATTTAGTTTATCAATAATTCCCATGAAATGGATTATTTATACTTTTTGAACATTATTAATCCGTACAAGATATGCAAAATACCAAATCCAATGATCCAAAAAAGCAAACCATATCCAATAAAAAATAGAGAAATAAACCCTAAAAACAACTCACAGAAACCCAGATATTTAATATCCGAAAAAGTATACTTTTCAGCATTTATCAAAGCCAGTCCGTAAAAAATTAAAGTAGCCGGTGCAATTAAGCCATAAATCTGATGGTAAATTAACGCCAGACAAAATATACCGCCCGCCAATAATGGAACTGCCAGGTTAAAAAGCATCTTTTTGGTTGCCGAAGTCCAAATAGGCAAATCATACTTTCGGCTTTTTCTAACCGTAAAAAGTAGTCCGAAAGAGAATGCAACAACTAAAATAATCAAGCCAATAGAAACCAGCTCTGAAACCAGGTCAGCAGAATAGGAATAGTTTTGTTCATACCCTCCGCCAAAATACTCGAGGTTCTTTGCTTTAAATAATTGATATACATACAATCCACCAATCAAAGCAGAAAGTCCCGCAAATACCCCTGAGAGTCCGCTTAACGATATAAATCTTGAAGAGCGCTCCATCATGGAACGAATATGTGCTAAATCTTCTTGGTGCTTCTGATTCATAAATAAAGTACTTTGAGATACAAAGTTATATAATAATTTGAATTGACAAGAAAATTTTTCAATAAATTTTATTTATAGGAGAAATTCCAAATCGCAAAACCCAAATTCCAACTGGACGTTAGATTTTTTTTCTATGTCTTTAAGTATTCCTGAGAAAAAAACAAGGCTTGAGCATTGTCCGCGGATGAAACAGATTTGCTTTGCAAAAACGCGGATTAGCACAGATTAGCACGTATTATTTCTTCTAAAAGAAAAAATTCCAAATCCCAATCTGAGTTTTGGAATTTGGAATTTGGAATTTGAAATTTTTCTATTGTCCTTATTTTTCTGTACTACGCATCTTTCTTGCTAAAAGTGTATTTTTAAGCAACATTGCGATTGTCATTGGCCCCACTCCACCAGGAACAGGTGTAATATATGATGCTTTTTTACTTACTCCATCAAAATCAACATCACCGGTAATGACATATCCTTTTGGACTTGAAGCGTCTTCTACTCTTGTAATTCCAACGTCGATTATTACTACTCCTTCTTTTACCATATCGGCTTTTAAGTAATTCGGAACTCCTAATGCCGTGATAATAATATCGGCACTTCTGGTGTATTCTTCGATATTTTGGGTACGGCTGTGCGTTAGTGTAACCGTTGAATCTCCCGGATTACCTTTACGGCTCATTAAAAGACTCATTGGGCGGCCAACGATATGACTTCTACCAATAACAACGGTATGTTTACCTGCTGTTTCAATGTTGTAACGCTCTAGCAATTGCATGATTCCAAACGGTGTTGCAGGAATAAAGCTGTCCATTTCTAAAGCCATTTTTCCGAAGTTGGCAGGATGAAAACCATCTACATCTTTATCGGGATTGATGGCCATTAAAATCTTTTGTTCGCTGATGTGTTTTGGTAAAGGTAACTGCACGATAAAACCGTCAAGGTTATCATCTTCATTGAGTTCTTTAATTTTTTCCAGTAGTTCAGCTTCAGTAATTGTTTCAGGTAAACTCACCAAAGTCGAATCAAAGCCTATTTGCTGGCAAGATCTTACTTTACTTCCTACGTAAGTTAAACTTGCTCCATCCGTTCCAACGATTACCGCTGCCAGGTGAGGTACTTTCCCTCCCGCATCTTTTATCGATTGAACTTCGGCTGCAATTTCGTTTTTAATGTCTTCAGCTGTTTTTTTACCGTCTAGTAGTTGCATTGTGTGTTTAAAGTTAAATGTTCTAAGTTAAATGTGAGAAGCTAAACTTCTCTTATATCAATTTAATTAAAAAATTTAAGGTCTAAAATTCCAGTGTATCACTTGAAACTTTAAACCTTAAACTTTTATTTTTATCTCGGCATTCCGCCTGGCATTCCTTTCATTCCGCCCATCATCTTCATCAGATTTTTTCCACCCGGACCCTGCATCATCTTCATCATCTTACTCATTTGGTCAAACTGCTTCATTAACTGATTTACCTGCTCGACTTTGGTTCCGGAACCTTTAGCGATTCTGGCTTTTCTTTTTACGTCAATAATCGAAGGTTTGCTTCTTTCTATTGGGGTCATCGAGTGAATGATGGCCTCAATATGTTTAAATGCATCATCTTCAATCTCTACATCTTTCATGGCTTTTGAAGCCCCCGGTATCATTCCAACCAGATCTTTCATATTACCCATTTTCTTTACTTGCTGAATTTGCGTAAGGAAATCATCAAAACCAAATTCGTTCTTAGCGATTTTCTTTTGAAGTTTTCTGGCTTCTTCTTCATCAAATTGTTCCTGCGCTCTTTCTACAAGCGACACAACGTCCCCCATACCTAAGATACGCTCGGCCATACGATCCGGATAGAAAACATCAATTGCTTCCATCTTCTCACCTGTACCTACAAATTTGATTGGTTTGTTTACAACCGATTTAATCGAAATTGCAGCTCCACCACGTGTATCACCATCTAATTTTGTTAAAATAACTCCATCAAAATTCAGAATATCGTTGAAGGCTTTGGCTGTATTCACTGCATCTTGTCCTGTCATGGCATCCACAACAAACAAAGTTTCCTGAGGCTCTATTGCTTTATGAACACGAGCAATTTCATCCATCATTTCCTGATCTACTGCCAAACGACCTGCCGTATCGACAATCACGACATTAAAACCATTTGCCTTAGCATGTTTGATTGCATTTTGAGCAATTTCAACAGGATTTTTATTTTCCGGCTCTGAGTAAACCTCAACACCTATTTGATCTCCCACAACATGTAACTGGTTAATCGCCGCAGGACGGTAGATATCACACGCTACTAAAAGTGGTTTCTTGTTTTTCTTTGTCTTTAAGAAATTGGCCAGTTTTCCTGAGAAGGTCGTTTTTCCCGAACCCTGAAGCCCTGACATTAAAATAACTGAAGGATTTCCGGAAAGATTTACACCGGCAACATCACCACCCATTAATTCAGTAAGTTCATCTTTAACCAACTTCACCAATAATTGTCCTGGCTGAAGTGTTGTTAAAACGTCCTGACCAATTGCTTTTTCTTTTACTTTGGTAGTAAAATCTTTAGCAATTTTAAAGTTAACATCGGCATCAAGTAAGGCACGACGAACTTCTTTTAAAGTATCGGCAACGTTTACTTCTGTAATTTTACCGTGTCCTTTTAATATATGGAAGGCTTTATCTAACTTATCGCTTAAATTATCAAACATACTTTTTTCTTTATTTGAAGTGCAAAGATAATCTAATTAGACATTTCAGGCAATTTTTATTTAATCACATTTAAACTTGAAGTGTACGCTAATTTTACCGCAAAGAGCGCAGAGTTTTACGCAAAGCTCGCTATGTTTTTTTGCTCACAAAGACGCAGAGTCGCAATATCTTTTCCCGTCGATTTAACAGACATCGCTGATTTTTTTTGTATACTTAATCTAAAAAAGGAATCTGCCTAATCTGCTAAATCTGCGAGAACAAAAAAAAGCGCAAAGTTTTATGCAAAGTTCGTTATGGTTTTTTTACTCGCTAAGACGCGAAGTCCCAATATTTTTTCTCGCAGATTTAGCAGATATCGCTGATTTTTTTTTGCATACTTAATCTAAAAAACTTTATGATCTGTGAGAACAAAAAAAGGCGCAAAGAATAAAACCTTTGCGCCTTTGTAACTTTGTTCCTTTAAACCTATTTTCTAAAACTGAAAGTAAATAAACGGCTGTGAACCGGCAACTGCTGTTGCGTAAACAATCCAATATACAAATCCCAGTACGATTGCTTTTCCGATCAGTGGCGTATTATCAAAGGCCCATTTCATTTTCGAGGTAATCACTTCCGGTAAGAAGTGCCACACGTATCCGAAAAGCATCAATAAAAATACGTTTTTATACCCTAATATGATGGCTTGCCAATTCTCTGGTTCGAATGTTAGCTGACCAATGTTATTGATTACCTGTAAGGCCGTTTCAAAATCTCTGGCGCGGAAAAATATCCAACAGAATACTACAAAATGAAACGTAATGACGATCGAAAAGAATCTCCATAAAAACCCGGAACCTTTGCCTTCTTTTTTGGAAGGGAAGAACTCCATGAAAATTTTATGAACCGCTAATGCCAAACCGTGTAAGGCTCCCCAAACAATGAATTGTGCTCCTGCTCCGTGCCATAATCCGCCTAAAAGCATGGTGGTAAACAAATTAAAATTGGTTACCAGGGTTTGGTTTTTCTTTTTCGAAAGTAAAAATGTCAGACAAAAAAGTACTAATGCCCCAATCGCTATCCCTAACGGAATAAAGCTCTCGTTTATATTTGAAATCCCCCAAAGCAATAAGCCAAAGAAGAATAAACTCGGGAATAAAAATCCGGCAAATGTTCCTTCACGGTTTCCACCAATAGAAATATATAAAAAGTCTTTCAGCCAGGTCGATAACGAAATATGCCATCTTCTCCAGAAATCTGTAATAGAAGTCGATTTATAAGGTGTTCTAAAGTTGGCAGGCAGTTTGAATCCTAACAACAAAGCGATTCCGATTGCCATGTCTGAATATCCTGAAAAGTCGCAATAAATTTGAATAGCATATCCATAAGACGCCATCAAATTTTCGAAAGAGGTATAATTCATCGGTGTATCAAAAACACGATCGACGAAGTTTATAGAGATGTAATTTGAAATTACGGTTTTCTTAATCAATCCGCCAATAATCAAAAACAAGGCGTTGTTTACATCCTCTCTGGTCAAGTTTAATTTTTGATAAATCTGAGGCAAGAAGTCTTTTGCCCTAACGATTGGCCCGGCCACCAGCTGCGGAAAAAACGAAACGAAGAACAAGTATTCGATGTAGTTTTTGGTTGGCTTGATTTCTTCGCGATAAATCTCAATAATATAACTCATCGACTGGAAGGTATAAAAGGAGATTCCAACCGGAAGAAAAATATCATGCAGTTGGTAATTCCCATGAAACATATCATTGAAAGTAACAATCATGAAGTTCATGTATTTGAAATACCCCAACAATCCCAGATTCAGGATTACACTTATCACCAGATAAATTTTCTTTGTACTGTCTTTTGCTTCTCTGTAAATAATCTGACTCAGGCCATAATCAACAACGGACGAAAGCAATAATAGTAAAAAGTAAATCCCGCTTGACTTATAATAAAAGAAAAGCGAAAAGAGAATAACGTATGTTAATCTCAAATAAAATGTTTTGCGTAAAAAGGCATACACAAAATAAAAAACGAGAAATAGTCCGAGGAATAAACCGGTATTAAACAGTAATTTTTCTTCAGGATTGTATATAAACCAACTTTTGGCCTGTTCTAAAGTAACTTCACCAAAATTCTGAATAAACCAATTATTTATGCTATCAATTGTAATCAACTTAATTCTTTAATTTAAAATTATCGTATGCTTTTAAAAATGCTTCTGTAAACAAGTTCCCTTGTTTTTCGTATCCTTTTTTAGAATAATGAACCCAATCCGGCCCAATTAATCCTGAGGATTTTAAACTCCGGATTCCATCCATGCCCCCAAGCTCATCGTATAAATCCCAAACTGCAAAACCATCTGTTTTTGCAATTTCAATGATACTTTTTGCATAATCGCGGACATAAACATTGGGTCTTCTTGCTTTGAGTAAAGACGGAGGCGGGGTCATTACAATGATAGAAACATTACTATTTTGTTCTTTTACATTTTTTATAAAATCGCGTAACTCCTTTATATAGGCCGATGCCTCCATATGATCGTAGCTTTCGTTTGTTCCCAGCGAAAAAATCATAAGATCGGCATGTAGTGCTTTTAACTGTTCAAAAAACAACGGGTATTTGTTAT
Source organism: Flavobacterium sp. (assembly GCA_023251135.1). Lineage (GTDB taxonomy): Bacteria > Bacteroidota > Bacteroidia > Flavobacteriales > Flavobacteriaceae > Flavobacterium. The sequence continues at coordinate 35,465 of JAHEZJ010000002.1, forward strand.
AATCTGAAAACTTGGCTCCGTTGACCCCAATGCTGCTGTAAATTAAACCCGGTGCGTCTTTTTCTAAAACTATGCCGTTCAGTTCGTACTTTGAAGCCTCTTTATTCGGAAGCAGAAAAATACGATTCAGTGTCTTTTCAGAATTGTAATAATGAGTAAACGAATCAGACTCCAGATTTAGCGGAACAAATTCAGAGCTCGTGATATTTCTGGGTTTGGTTTCGTTGGTTCTGATTTTCAATGTTCGTCCCGCGCGAATGTTATTAGACTTTAGATGATTGTCTTTTCGGATATCGGCCACCGAAACATTGTACTTATCGGCAATGGTCGAAATAGCCTCTCCTTTTTTAATTTTATGCGTGATTACTTTACGCTCTGTAGACTGAATCGTTCTGGTTTGAGAAGAGGTTGCCAAATCAAACATATTCTGATTATGAGGCGTAATAATCTTAATGGTATTAAAATTATAAGCCGGATCTTTAACATTCAACTCAACGGCAAAACCGCCATTGTCTCTCCAAAGTGCAATTCCGCTTAATCCAACCGGAACATTTTTGAAAGGGTGAATGTTTCGATAACTTTCCCATCCTCTGTTCGAACGGAACCGCTCGTTATAAGAACCGTTTGTTTTGGCCAGCTGATGCGGAAAAACAAGCCCGCGACCGGCGTTACCAAATTTTTGCTGCAGATTTTTTCTAATCTCATTTGTCATCAAATCACTCTGAATATGAGAATCTCCAATGTGCACAATATTGATTTTTCGACTATTTTGGGCTTCGTTCGACTTTAATTTCAAAAAAAACGGCACCAGAGCTTCTGCATTATAGATTCTGTCTCCCGAAAAAGAATCAACAGCTGCTGTATCGACTTTATGAATCATATTTTTTGGAATTGGAATTGGATCTGTCTTTGGTGTTTTATCGTTTGTTGAGAAAAAAAGACAACAAAAGAAAATAATTAGTCTATTCATTTACGCTATCTGTTTTTACAGCAACGGAATCTGTATTGGTTTTCCTGACTGCTTTCCGTTTCGTCGCATCAGTCTCTCTGTTTACTCGTAATACTTTATATTGCTCGTATCCTTTATTCAATTGATCGTATAATAATTTACCAATAGCTTTTGCGCCACGCTGGTTAAAGTGGGTGTAATCTTTATTGGCTTTTGCCGGAGATTCATCTACCCATTTCACCATCGATCCGTCACCTCCCATTAAGGTGTACAAATTCACAAATCCGGATTCGGTTTCAAGTGCATATCTTTTTTGCGCTCTCATTAAAGGAACAACAGCTGAATCGGTTTTCATTTCCAAATCGTATTTGGTCGATTTATCAGCCGTCGAGATAATCAAAATAGAAACTGCCGGAAAAGATTCCTTAATTTTATTCACGGCTTTGGTCATTCCTCTTTGGTACCAATTGTAATTCTTGGTTCCGTAATTTAAAACGTTGGTTCCGTAATGCAAAATAACCAGGTCGTACTTCAGACTGTTATTGAATCCCTGCATCACATTGGCATTAAACATCGAAATTGGCAAACCGGAGTTCCCTCTTTGCGAGAAGTTGTCTACGTGAATTCCACTTCCGTTATCAAAGTTAAATCCATAGATTGGAATCGAATCGGAATGAATAAAATTAGCTTTAAACCCTTTTATACTTCCTGAAGTTACTTTTAGGGTGTTGATCAGATTGTTTGGAACAAGGCTTTTTCGCAAGGTATCTCTTCCGATAATGAAGTTCACGTTTCCTTTTTTAGATCCCCTTCCATAATACAATGTTGGATTGTCTAAAGTTGTCGCGTGTTTGTTCAATCCGGCTTCATACTGAACCCAGGTTGTATTTGATTTATCATTTGCAAAAAACACATGGCCATTTACTCCAAAAGGACTTGTTGGGTGTTTTACGTTCAAATACGATTGCATTTTCCAGTTTTTGGAAGACGACGATTTCACAGAACCTCTTGATGCAGCAGATTCTGAGTTAATCGAAACAAAACCAACTCCGCTGCCTCCAAAACGTTCCTGGTAATTGACACGAACATCCTGTACAATTAAATCCCCATCGGTCATAGAATCTCCGTAATAAGCGATTCTGACTTTGGCTTGCGGATTCTTTTCGAGCTGGTATAATTTTTCGTAAAAAGAAATCAGGTATTGATATCCTTTATAGTTATCGAAAGTTTCAGATGGAAACTCAATTCCTTCTGAGGCGTCAAAAACGATTTTTTCTCTCGCTTCTTTTTTCTCGTCTTCAGTCAGACTGTCTCCCTGCTGTTCCAGAGAATCATTTGCGACTGACTCCAAAAGCAGACTATCGATAAGTACGTTTTTAGAATTTACTTTGCTATCCGAAAAAATTTTATCGGGTAAGATTTGCTTAAATCCAATGAAAGCGATGAATGCCAATGCCACAATTGCAAAAGACTGAAAGAAATAAGATTTTGTATTCACTCGTAATAATAAATTTGAAGAAAGGATTCGTTAAAAATTTCTATTCAAAATTCCTACTAATTCCTTATAAAAAAGTATGGGCAAAGATAGAATTAAACATTAATTTATAGATTGTTTTTAACATTAAAATAAAACAAAAAAAAGAGGCTGAATAAATCCAACCTCTTTATCAAAAAAAAAATAAAAAAAACAAAGCTAATGATTAACTAAATTTTAAAGTGAGCAGAGCCTAATTGGCTCAATGTATTCTTATTGCACTATAATTTTACCTGTTTTAATTTCTTCACTTCCTGAACGGATTTTATAGAAATAAAGTCCTTTAAAAAAATAAGAATTCAGATAATTACAGCTTAAAAAAAACCTCGAACAATTTATTATTCGAGGTCTCTTATTTTCTTATTATTTCAAGATTGCGTACTCTAAAGTAACATAACCTCTTATTCCTGCTTCGTTTGTCATCGCCAGGAATTTAACTTTATAGTAGTTTTCCGCAGCATCTTTAACTACATAAAAACGATCTGTTCTAACACTTGGTAGACTAGTTGGTCCACCACCACTTCTCCAGTTAGATCCAATAACTCTCTGATCTGTTTTAGAAAGTGTGAAGTTTGCTTCAACAACATTTGCTTTTGTGAAATTTGCATAAGTTACATCAGCCGTAGTTACAACCTGATAAACCTGAGTTCCAGATTTTGCATTTGTTGTAATAAAGTCAGAGTATCCGTAAGTCACTTCACCACTACCCATATTTAAATAGTTAGTAAATACTGTAAAGTTTAAGTCCCATTTTGCTTTTTGAGGCTCTACAGAAACTGTATTTCCTGTTGTTAAGCTGAAAAATGTAAAGTTAAAATCAGCTTCTTTTGAGATTACTTTTTCTGTAAATGTAGTAGAAGTCAAATCAGCATATTGAATTTTGTATCCGTTTCCGCTTCTTAAGATTCTAACTTTTTTCCATCCTCTTGCATCACCGTCAACACTTACAGCCCCTTTTGCCGGTACTGCTGTTGAAACTTTAAATCCAAGATTAACTAAATATACTTTGTTGTCAGCATCCGTTGCAGAAACTTCTGCGATAGCAGTTCCAATTCCTGCTCCGGCTCCAGCTAAAACACCAGTTGGATTGTCAACATATCCGTTTGATGCAAGTGTTTCACCTGCTCCAACTGAAACGTTAGCATCGATTGTTTGTGATACTGTAATATCTGATGTAGCTAATTTTTTAACTGCCATCTTAACAGATCCGTTCAATACAACTCTAAAATCAGCACCTGTTGAAAATCCAAAATCCCAAGATTCTCTGTTTACTGATTTAGATTCTGCAGCACTTAAATCAAGGTAAACCTGATTTGGTTGATTTGGTCCTCCAACTGCTGGTTGTAAAGTTGCTCCAACGGTTGGGATTTCAACCGGAGTATCGTCGTCACTTGAGCATGATGCAAGTGATAAGAAAGCGAATGATAGTAATAAAAGTTTTTTCATTGTATTTATGTATTAATATTTAAAGATTAAGGTTATATGCTAATTTTAAAAAGTAAGAACGTCCGTAAGCAAGCATTAAGTTCGAAGATGTTGAATGAGCACCTCCACTTGTTCCGGTTCGATTTACATCTGTTATATTCAAAATATTTCGTGCTCCTGCTGTTATTTCAAATTTGTCTTTAAAAAGATTTTTTCGAATAGAGGCATCAAGCCAATTACTAGGTGCTATTGTAGACAATATGAATTCCGAACCTGAAGCGAGGAATTGTTGGCTTCTTCCATTGTATTTATAATATCCGGAAATAATTGTTTTCCATTTTGAAATATTATAAGACGCACTTGCATTTAAATTAAAGGAGTAAAGAAATGAATCATCTGAAACAATTTGCTGATTGTCTATAAGTTGCGAAACACCTATTAATGCAGCTCCAACATTGACTGTCAACCCATCTATTCTAATTTGATTGGTTGCAGAAAAATTCCACATTTTGTATTTGTTGATGTTCTTGTATTGATATTCAGGAGTTCCTGTATTGTCGTTTTTACCTATAAATACCATATCAATTCTATCGTTAACATCCATATAACTTCCTGAAATCATATTGGAAAGCTGTAAACCGGAAGAAAATGTGGTAAACTTCTTAAGACTAACTTCATAAGAAGTACTTGTCTCGGGAATTAAATTTTCATTTGCAGCAAAAAAATGTCCATCAAAAATTTGATTCGCATATAATTCTTCAAAGTTTGGCGTTCGATAACCATTTCCATAAGAACCTCTAAGTTCCAATCCTTTATCAAATAAGTATCTTAATGCAATAGATGATGCGTACTGATCTTTGAATTTAGACTGTGCCGAAAATCGTATTCCGGGTTTTATAGAAAATCGTTCAGAGGCCATGATCTCTGAAGAGGCAAAAAAATCGTAGTTTTCAATTGTTTTATAAACAGTTTTTAGATTATTACCCTGTGCTTCTACTATCGAAAGTCCTCTGTTATTTACAAACTCATAACCTAGTTGTAAATCGACCTTTTTATCGGAGAAAAAATTACTGACAGTTCCTGTAGACGAAAGCACTTCCATCGACTGGTCTTTTACTTTAACATTCGTGTCTTCTGTTTTAGTAAACAAATAGTATCTGAAATCTTCTACCACACGCTGCTGTTTCTGATGCGTAAGGGATACATTATAATACAATTGAGAGAATAGCGTTCCACTTGCATTCAAATTATGAAAATATCTATTGGTAAAATATCTTTTATCGTCGGCATAACGATAAGATCCCAAAGTAGGACTGAAATTCGATTGTACTGTACTATTATAAAAATCTACATTTTCATCTAAGTATTCGAATTTGTAGAAAAATCTAAAATTATCTTTTTGGTAGGATATCAAAGCAGTTCCATTCAACTGGTCTTTTGGCAGCCAGCTATAACCACGTGTAAAATCAGCCTCGGAATAATCTTTCCCTTTTCTACCATTTAAAAATCCCTGAAAATCATTTCGATTTGCTCCAACACTTACAAACCAATTTTTATTGAAGGTATGTGCCACACGTAATGATTGAATGTGACGTCCTTTATCAAAAGCAGAAAATTCTTTGCCCACCGTTTCTTCCTGTACAGCGGCATTAATATCCCATTTGTACTTCGAAGATTTTTTGGTAATGATATTCAAAACTCCACTCACGGCATTGGCACCATAAGCCACTCCCATTGAACCTTCTACAATTTCAATATGATCCACATCATTAAGATTGATTTGGGATAAATCAGTATTGTTACCTAGTCCCGCTTCATTAACTAATGGAATATTGTCCACCAGAATTTTAAAATATTGAGCATCTAATCCGAAAAGGGAAACTGTTGAACGTCCGCTTGTTCCACTTGGTCTTACTGTAATATTTAAATACTGATTTAAAACATCCGCTAAATTATTTGCTGCTAAATTTTGTATGTCTTTATTAGAAATCACACGAACATTAAACACCGATTTTTTTATAGACTGTGGCTCAAACTGTCCGGTAACCACCACTTCAGAAAGTTTATTTACAGCCGTGGTATCTTTCTTCTGTGCAAAAGAAATTTGACAAAAAAGAAAAGCTGTAAAAAAGATAAATTTGATTTTCATTATTTTTATTCATTCTTAATAATGGCGCAAATATATAAACTATTTTTATTTGTTCTAAATTAAATCCATATATTTGCGAAAATTTAAAAAACAAAATATTACGTTATGATTTCAAAAAGCCTCTATTTTTCAGCTGTTATGGCTTTGACTTGTAGCCTTGGTTTCAGTCAGGATAAAAAACAACAAGACATCAAATCCATCAAATCTATGTGTGGTTGCTACGAAGTGAAGTTTAATTTCGCAGAAACTTTTCAATACGCTAAAGATTCTGCAACTTATAAACCCTCTCAAACAAAACATGAATCTGCTTTGGAATGGGTTGAGTTATTAGAAGACACTCCTAACAAAATTGTAATGCAACACTTATTAATTGTAAGTGACGATATGATCATCAAACACTGGAGACAAGATTGGTTGTACGAAAACACTGATCTATACACTTTCAACAAAGGAACTTCATGGAAATATAAAAAATTGGACAAAAAAGCCGTTAAAGGACAATGGAGTCAAAAAGTATATCAGGTAGACGATAGTCCACGTTACGAAGGATCTTCTACATGGGTACACGTAGACGGACAAGACTACTGGGCAAACATCGCTGATGCACCACTACCAAGAAGAGAGCAAACAAAACGTAACGATTATAATGTTTTAAAAAGAAGAAACATTCACGAAATTACAGCTACAGGATGGAATCATGAGCAAGACAATGACAAATTGGTTCGTGATGACAGCGGAAAAGATGTTTTGTTAGCACAAGAAAAAGGTCTGGACGTTTATACTAAAGTAGCAGATATTAAATGTATCGCTGCTCAAAAATGGTGGAAAGAAAACAACGCACTTTGGAAAAATGTTCGTGACAAATGGCAAACGCTTTTTGACAGACACCAAGATTTAAACCTTGAAGCTAAAGTAGACAGAAAAGCACTTTACTCTCTTTTGTTTGATTTAAAACCAACTGCTACAAAAGCAGAAACAGATGCGATCATCAACAAGTTTGTAAAATAAAAATATTTGTGTTAGTTACAAAAAGCCGATAGTTGTTGAAACTATCGGCTTTTTTTATGCCAAAAAAAAACCGTCTGAAAATTAATCCAAACGGTCTATTACCTTCTATGTTTAATTAAGAGCTATTAGCTTACTAATTCAAAACAGCATAAAATTAAAATTAATAAAAGGTGAGTATCTTTAATATTTTGTGATAAGTATCGAGATTATTTACTTTGGCTATAACAAAAAAACTCTTGAGAAGATGTTTAGAGTCTGTAAATAAAGAGATTAGAATCTCATTATATCTTGTTATTTAAAGCCGGAAAATTAGTATATCATTTAATGCGATACAAGTAAATACAGTACTATTTTTTTACTTTTTCACAAGGCTAAAATCCAGTACTTTGACTATCTAGCCCCCGAAAAACAAGGTAAGAATCAAAAAAGCTAAAACAAAAAGAGCCGATAGTTACAACACTATCGGCTCTTGATTTCAGTATATACAGGAAACCTAATTTCTATAAAAAATATTAGTTAGCTTCTGCACATTCAGAATACGTAACAATATGTTTCGTTAAATCAGTCCATTTAGGCTCCGGATTTGCAGCAATTATTTTCTCACAGCTTCCCCATAATGGTACGAATTCTTTTTTATAATCTTTTTTCTTTAGTAAAAATGCCGGTGAATCTTTTTTAGCTACATAGTACGATTTTGCATCTCCACCAATAAATTTCACACCACCCACTCCTAAAGAAGTAGTTTCTTTTGCATAAGGATCACAGTATACTTTAAATTCTTTACTGAATGAAGGATTAAGTAATTGCATTAACAATTTGCTGTTTTTCTTTTTGATTTTTACATCAGTAGTTTCAAAATAAGCGTATCCGTCATTTAAAAAATCCTGGTTCAACTTCGTATCATTCCATTTTTTGAAGTCTTCAAGAAAATTAAGTTTCTTACCTAAGTTGTCTAATCCACTTGGCGGTAAGTACATGAATTTAATATCTTCCGGTTTTAGTTTGTGCTTTTTTCCGGCTCCGTCTTGTAATTTGATAAACTCAATCAAACCTTTGTCTCTATCAATATCTTTAATAGTACCGTTAATTTCAGTACCATCGGCTAAAGTGATGTAAGCTGTTTTACTGTGAGAAAACCCATAAGAAGGCGAAATCAAATCTTGAGCATTCACGTTGCAACACGCTACCAGAAGCACTAGTAGTAAAAAGGAATTTTTAATCATTTGTTTTTTGGTTAAATTGTTTGCCTACTCTTGCGATTTTCGGCTTCCTCGATTATTTTTTTAACAGAATTCTCTACGTGACATCCTGTATTTAGTGGTACGGCAAATCTTTTTTACAAATCTTTTTCTTACTGTAAACATAACCATAAAAACGAGATTTACAAATGATAAACTGTGTTTTTTACACGAAAATTCAGCAAAAAAGCGACTGTGTTTTTCGTCTTAATTACCTTATATTTTTAAGTAAAATACAATCATAACCAATCACAAACATTTAAGAATATACCCTTGCTTTACGTTTGATGCAAAAATGTAAAACTCAAAAAACCGATAGCCTTTTAAGACTATCGGTTTTCTATATAAAATTATCGGTTAAAAAAATCTAATTTTTATCCCAGAATAATTTGGTGGTCATTAAATCTCCTCCAATCGCAGCTGCTGCCTTGGTATAGCTGGTACCATTTTGAAATTGCTCCACGCCAGGGTAAGTGTATCTCACAGGAACCGTTAAAAACCCTCTATTTTTTGAAGTATTTGAGGGTAGTAATTTTGGATAATCCAGTCTCCTGTAAGAAGTCCATGCTTCAAAACCTCTATTATAAAGGGCAAACCAGGATTGAATGCCTATTTTTTCCTGCCAGGTAACTCCACTCGCGGTATTTGTATAAGCAACTTTTGGTAAAAGTTTGTATTTATTGGCATCCGCCTGAGTCAATCCCCAATCTGCATAAGAAGCATCAATTCCGGCATTGTAATAAATTTCGGCTTGTGCCGTACCGCCGGGAACCAATTTTTTTTCAGCAGCTTCTGCCAGTAAAAACTGCAATTCAGCATAATCAAACAGCGTACCCGGAAAAACAGGATTATTCAATGTACTCGTAATATGAGAATAAGATCCAAAAACATTGGCTTCTCCATAAGTACCTCCTACGTAACTTCTTCCCGCCGGAATTACCGGAACAGGCTTAGCTGCGTTAACAAAATATTTGTCCATTCTTTTATCACCTCCTATGGCATCCATTGCCGCGACAAAAGGTTCAGCAGGAATAAAGTCATCTCTTTTGCTTGTCACTAAATCCGCAAACAACGGATTTTGATTGCCTGCAGTTGCTAAATAATTTAGTTTGGTGTTATCTGCATTACTTCCTAATACCCCTGAAACAAGTGCTGCCTGAATTTGCGTAGCAGCGTAGGCCTGATCAACATCAGAAATATTTACCGCAAGCCTTACGATCATTGAATTGGCAAACTTAGCCCATTTGGCATTACTTGCTGCATCGCCATTGTAAACAAGATCGGCCCGGCCAAAATTAGGATCTTGTGTATTGGCTTTTAAAATGACTGCCGCTGCTGCAAATCTTTTAATAAGATCTTTGTAGATTGTTTTTGCATCATCGTATGCCGGCAAAGGATATTTTTTTATATCTAATGCCTGTGTATAAGGCACATCACCAAAAGTATCCACCAAAACGCTATAGCTGTAACATTCGAAAACCTCAATTAAAGCCAGCTTATTTTGTTTTATAGCGATTTCAGAAGTTGAAACCGCAATTTCAGGTACAATTAATTCTCGCGATGCTTTTAAATCCATCAATACATCCCGGTACAAAACTGAAAAATGCTGATCGGGAATTTTTCTTCCGGTAATGTCGTACTGACTTTCATTAGGATAGGTAGTTGCTGTCCATTGTTGCACAAACATTCTAAAAACATTATAGTTTACAGAGGTACTCACCATTTGATCCACGACTTTTTTCTGAGCATTGGTAAATAAATATTCTGCTTTGGTAATCGTTGGTTTCTTAGGATCAACATTCTGATCGGTAATATCACTACAGGAGGTGACTACTGTAATGATGTATAGTAAAGAAAATATTCTTTTCATAATTTAGAATTTTAAAGTTAGGTTACAGCCTATGTTTCTTGTGGTCGGAAGTGATCCGTTAGAATAGCCTGCCGCTAAGTTCCCGGAACTAAGTCCGCTTTCGGGATCAGCGTCTGGAAGATTTTTGTGGATAATCCATAAATTGGAACCTACAAGAGAAAGACGTAAATCATTTAAACCCATTTTAGAAATAATTTCTATTGGAAAACGATACGTAATATTTACCTCTCGCAACTTGATATAACTGGCATCATATACAAAAGCTTTTTGAGGGTTGCTACTATAACCGTATATGCTTCCGGATGCTTCCGGATTCGGTGTTCTTATCTTATTTGGCAAACCCGTAGTTTTATCAATACCCGGAAGTATAACTCCACCTCCGTTAGCAATCGTATTTCTTACCGGGTTTCCTAACTCATTGTTTCCGGCTGTCGATTTGTATAAACCGGCGTCTTGTCCGTAAGATTGATCCAGAGAGAAAAGATCTCCACCCTTTTGCATGTCTATCAGGAAGCCTAATGAAATTTGTTTATAAGTAAACTTGTTACGCAAACCACCGATCCAATCCGGAGTAACATTTCCAATAACATTTGTAGATGTAGTGCTCAATACATAAGAACCATTACTTGTAATTCTTTGTCCATCCGGGGTATAGGTATAGTCTTTTCCAATAATAGTCCCGTATGGCTGACCCACTTTTGCAATAATGCTTGCATTTCCCTGAAAAGTACCTAATGTAATCGTTTCAATCCCCGATCTTAAACTAACCACTTCATTCTTGTTTTTGGACCAGTTTACAAAAACATCCCACTGAAAATCTTTCGTTTTTACTGGTGTTGCATTAAACTGTACCTCAAGTCCTTTGTTTTCTACAGAACCCGAATTGATGTATTTTTTAGAATATCCTGTTGAAGTGGAATAATCTACATCATATATTTGATCAGAACTTAAGCTTCTGTAGGCACTCACTTCAAAACCGATTCTTTTTGTAAAAAATTGCATCTCCAAACCAATTTCTTGTGAGGCCGTTTTTACCGGACGCAACTCGGGATTATTTGCTACGTTTGGAATAGAGTAAAGCTGTTGTCCATCACCAAATGGATTGAATTTAGTAAAAACATCCTGTAAAGCATATAAATCTATGTTTCCTTGTGGATTTTCAGCATAACTGGCCCTTAATTTTCCAAAAGACAACCAGGGCTGATTGATATGTTTGGTAAAGACATAACTTGTAGAAGCAGAAAAAGTATTTACGGAATTATCCCCTTTTGGCAAAGTAGAAAAAGCATCATACCTAAAGGTTCCATCTAAAAACAAAAAGTCTCTGAAACCAAATGAAAGGGAAGCATAACCACTGTCTACTCCTGAATTATCTTCTTTTTCTAGTGCAAACGGACTAGGTGATACTGAATTAGACAGGACATAAAGACCCGGAACAATTAGTCCTCCTTCTGTTGATCCAAGAGTGGAAGTTCGTCTTGTTCGCAAAGTATTGGTCCCTAAAAGTCCGGTTAGAGAAAGATCAGCAGTAATGTCTTTCTTAAAGCTTAAAGTAAACTGATAGTTTTGTTCCGAAAACATCCCCTGATACTTTTGATATCCGGAAGGCACCGCTAATCTGTTTATTCCAAATACAGCATTTAGAGATCCGGCAGCCAGTCTTTCTTCACGTAATTCAGCATAACTGTCTGTACTTACTTTTCCGGAAGCCGTTAACCAGTCGCTTATTTTATAATCAAACTGAACGTAACCAATAAAACGATTTCTCTCATCCGTTTGATAATTTTTATATCGTGAAAAATAAGGATTGTCCCAATACTTAGGACTAACTTTTCCATTTGCAGGGTCAGCCATATTCCAGGAAATATTTTGTCCTCCCGATCTTTCAAAGACCTCTTTTTGTTCTTTTATATCCACATTTGTAGCCCACCATTGGCGAAATTGCCCCATTACATTATTTCCGCCATAACCGGTCGCATTTCTGCCAAGTGTATTTTGAGAGGAATAATTGGCAAAAATGCTCGTTGATAATTTGTCACTAAATTTGTGGTTGAATTTTAAACTTAAATTATTTTTCTTCAGTTCACTATTGGGCAAAATACCGTTTTCTTTGTAATGGTTTAAATTGAGTACAAAATTAGTTTTGTCATTGGCATCTTCTAAAGAGATCGAATTGTTGGATATTTGAGCGGTTCGGAAAAACGTAATCGGTCCATTTTTAGCAGCCTGCCATGGTGTTTTTTTGCCATAATTATCAGAAAACGGCGTATAAGCATCCCATTGAAAAACAGAAAGATTTGGATCAAATGCCACACCGTAAGAGGCGTCATCAATAGTGGTCGCTACCTGATTTCCATTTTTATCAATTGTAAAAAAAGCGCCTGTAGGTCCTGTCGGAATACCTATTGGCTTCCCCTTCTCATCATATGTCGGGCCATATCCTTGCCCATATTTGGTCTGAATATCCGGAAAGGTCGATTTATCAATAGTTCCTATAGTAAGTTCACTAGTAATAGTAACCCCTAGTCCTTTCTTAGATTTTCCTTTTTTGGTGGTGATCATGATTACCCCATTACCGGCCTGCCATCCATACAATGCTGATGCTGCAGCCCCTTTCAGAATGTTTAATGTTTCGATATCATCCGGGTTAATGTCCATACCTGCATTACCATAATCGTAAGTGTTACGGACACCTTTTGTCTGATCTCCCAGGTTTGAATTAATATTGCTATTGTTAACCGGCATACCATCAATTACGATCAGCATTTGATTGTCGCCGGTAAGACTTTTTATCCCTCTTGAAACAACATTAGTAGAACCGCCAAAGTTTGTATTTTTTCGGATACTAACACCTGCCGCTTTTCCTGAAAGCTCGTTGAGGAAGTTTGCACTCCCGGCACCGGCTGATAAGTCACTCCCTGTAATCTCTTGTGTAGAATACCCGAGGGATTTCTTTTCTCTTTTAATCCCCAAAGCAGTTGTTACAACCACATTTTCTAATTGCATCGAATCTTCTAGCAATTTCACACGGAGCGAAGAAGAACTTGCCGTTACCTCCTGAGGCTTCATCCCCACAAAGCTAAAAAGCAAAACATCGGATGCTGCCGCTTTAATCGTAAATTTTCCCTCAAAATCTGTTTGTGTTCCAACTTTCGTTCCTTTAACCAGTACACTTACTCCTGGAAGCGGAAGTCCGGCCTTATCCGAAACAGTACCTGAAACACTTCTCCCCTGGGCAAATGTAATTTGCGACACTAGTGTCAGGAACAGCACTAAAAATCCATTTAATTTAAGTTTCATTATTTTTCATTTTTTGAATTAATGACGCAACTTATTGTTTTAAATTAATTTTAACAAGAATTTTAAAACATTTAACATTAATAAATGCACTAATAATATTACTTTATAGATGAATAAGAGGAAACGTAAAACACAAACACATTGATTTACAGTGTTTAAAAAAAGGCAGACCTGCTAAAATATTGTAAGAATAATTTTGGTATAAAATCTATTTCCTTCAATCTCAAAAAGTCAATTTTTAGACTTTTTATTTCTCTTTAGCTAGGAAATAATGCAGAAACAATTCCTTTTTTGAATTAAAAAAACTGTCCAAATTGACTTTAGACAGTTTATTCCTGGTCATTTTTTACTAAAAGTGTACTAATTCAAAATAAATAAAAATGAATATGAAGGAATTATGATCATGCTCGCAGAAAATTCATCTGCAAGTATAAAAGTTTACAGTATTTGTATCGGATGATTATACCTGGAGTATCTGGATAGAATAATTATAGAGCAGTGTCGAAATAATTATTTGCCCCTTATGCAAGAATTGCTTTTGGCTTTACAAATATATAAGAATTATATTACAATTAATATTTTTCGGAAAAAATATTTCTTAAGACGAATTTTAGCCCAACAGCAATCTTTAAATAGCTTCATCAACAAAGAATACAACACACTAACAACCAGTGTATTATTCCTTGTATTTTAAAAAAAGCGCAAAAAAAAGCCAATAGTAAAACTATTGGCTTCTCCTTATTTATATGTTTTAGTACTTTTACATACGCTCCGGAACTTCAATTCCTAATAAAGTAAATGCTGCTTTAATGACCTCAGCAACCTTTTGCGAAAGCTGTACTCTGAAGATCTTTTTAGTTAAATCAGTCTCTCCCAGTATGTGTACTGATTGATAAAAGGAGTTGTATTCTTTTACCAGATCATAAGTATAGTTAGCAATCAGAGCCGGGCTATGATTTTGTGCCGCGTTTTGAATTACTTCAGGGAAAAGCTCGATTTGTTTGACCAATTCTTTTTCTTTTTCGTGTAATTCTTCTGTATTGGTTTTAGCCGAAAAATCAAAATCGGCCTTACGGATAATCGATTGAATTCTCGCGTAAGTGTATTGAATAAATGGTCCAGTATTTCCGGCGAAATCAACAGATTCTTCCGGATTAAACAAAATACGTTTTTTAGGATCTACTTTCAAAATGTAATATTTCAACGCTCCAAGACCAATGGTTTGGTACAATTTGGCTTTTTCTTCAGCTGAATAACTGTCCAGTTTTCCTAAATCTTCCGAAATTTGTTTGGCAGTATCCGTCATATCCTGCATCAAATCATCAGCATCTACAACAGTTCCTTCACGGCTTTTCATTTTTCCGGAAGGCAAATCAACCATTCCGTATGACAAATGATAAAGGCTTGAAGCCCAGTCAAAACCTAATTTTTTCAGAATCAGGAACAATACTTTAAAATGATAATCCTGCTCGTTACCAACGGTGTAAACCATTCCGCCTACATCCGGCATATCTTTTACACGCTGAATTGCAGTTCCAATGTCCTGTGTCATGTACACCGCAGTTCCATCCGAACGCAAAACAATTTTACGGTCAAGCCCTTCATCTGTAAGATCGATCCAAACAGAACCATCAGGATCTTTTTCGAAAACCCCTTTGTCTAAACCTACCTGAACAACATCTTTTCCTAACAGATATGTATTGCTTTCGTAATAGTATTTATCGAAGTTAACCCCCAGATTTTTATAGGTAATAGCAAAACCATCATAAACCCATTGGTTCATCATTTTCCAAAGCGCAATTACAGCTTCATCTCCAGACTCCCATTTTTTAAGCATTTCTTGTGCTTCAATGATAATTGGCGACTGTTTTTTGGCCTCTTCTTCGGTTTTACCGGCTTCCATTAGTTGAGAAATTTCTGCTTTGTACGCTTTATCAAACTCAACATAATATTTACCTACTAATTTATCTCCTTTCAAATTTGAACTTTCGGGAGTTTCACCATTTCCAAACTTCTGCCAGGCCAGCATCGATTTACAAATATGGATTCCACGGTCGTTAATAATTTGTGTTTTATATACTTTTTTTCCTGATGCTTTGATAATTTCGGCTACCGAATACCCCAACAAGTTGTTACGAACGTGACCTAAGTGCAGTGGTTTATTGGTATTTGGCGAAGAGTATTCGACCATAATCGCTTTGTCTTCCGGATTTGGCGTTACATATCCAAATTTTGTATTGTCTTTTATTTCATTAAAGAAATTCAAATAATAACTATCGGCAATAACGATGTTCAAAAATCCCGAAACCACATTAAAGCGGGCTACTTCGGAAACGTTTTCAACTAAATAATTTCCAATTTTACTGCCCAGTTCGGCAGGATTGCTTTTGATCACTTTCAACAAAGGAAAAATCACCATTGTGATATCGCCTTCAAATTCTTTTCGGGTCGTTTGAAATTCGATTTTATCAACAGTAACATCAAATAATGCTTGTATTGCTTTTTGTATAGAAGGAGTAAGAATTTGTGATAATGACATGTAAACTTATTTTAAAGTGAGCAAATATACTGCTTATTCATCAATTACAGAAAATCAAAAACATATTAAATGGTATAAAACGATCCTGAATTCTTAAAAAGCGCTTGCTTTCAAGTGTTAAAATTATCCAAAAATCAAAAAGCTAACCTGTTATAAAACAGACGATCTTATAAAAATATATTTTTTTTTCACTTTTTTCTGTAACATATCTATGGCAAAAGAGTCTTAATAAGAACTTCAAATTAGTTTGAGGGCAAAAAAACAAAAACAAAAACAATCATCATCAATCTTCCAAAATCATCATTACATTATGAAACTAAAATTCTTTCTGTTTGTATTACTGGGTGTAATAACAACAGCAAATGCACAGAATTCAGGAACTGTTTCCGGAAAAATTACCGAGAAATCAAATAACGCGCCTATTTCCTACGCGACAGTTTCTATCAAAGAAAACGGGAAAGTCGTTACAGGGGTTAACTCTGATGACCACGGAGATTTCTCTATCAAGAATCTGGCTTTAAAAAGTTATACGATCGAAATTCAATACATTGGATTTAGAAAATATGTAGGTTCTTTAATTTTAAGCGACAACAAAAAAACAGCTACCATTAATGTGTCTCTTGAAGAAGAAGCAACGCAGCTTAAAGGAGTAAATATCGTAAGTGAGCGTTCGACAATCGAGCAAAAAATTGACCGAAAAGTAATTACTGTCGGAAAAGATTTGACTACTGCCGGAGCTTCTGCATCTGATATTATGAACAACATCCCGTCTGTGAATGTAGATCAGGACGGAAAACTTTCGCTTCGCGGAAATGATAATGTACGTGTATTGATTGACGGGAGACCTTCGAATATTGATCCTGCTCAGTTGTTGAAACAAATTCCATCTACCTCGATCAAAAAAATTGAGTTGA
Organism: Flavobacterium sp.; assembly: GCA_023251135.1. Taxonomy (GTDB): domain Bacteria; phylum Bacteroidota; class Bacteroidia; order Flavobacteriales; family Flavobacteriaceae; genus Flavobacterium. The sequence continues at coordinate 52,391 of JAHEZJ010000002.1, forward strand.
TTACCAACCCAAGTGCCAAGTACAATCCGGAAGGAATGTCAGGTATTATCAATATCATTTTACACAAAAACAGCAATACTGGTTTCAACGGAAGCTACAGTGGCGGAATCACTTTTGGAGAAGTTGCTAAATACAATCAGTCTTTGGATTTGAACTATAAAACCGGAAAAGTAAATTTCTTTGGTAACGTAGGACAAAATTTCGGAACTTATTATAACGATGGTTTCATCAACAGATACGATCAGGACATTCGTCAGAAAATTGATGTTGTGAACGAAAATGATTCTTACCTGTATAAAATTGGAATGGATTATTTCATCAATGATCACAATACGATCTCTTTTTATACCAATCAGAATAAATCAAACGGTAAGTTTTTTGTAGACACGAATATTGATTACAGTAATGTAAGCAGTTCTGACATTAACAATATGTTACAGAAATCAAAATATACTGGTCCGGATAACGTAGGAACTTACAATTTGGCTTACAAACATATCTTTAAAAAAGAAGGTCATACTTTAGATTTTGAAGCCAACTACAGCAACAATAAAGAAACGCAAAATGCTGGTTTTGATACACAAATAAGAAAAAAAGACAATAGTACAGACAGCCAGTCTTATATCGATTATATTGCCGGTACTCGTAAATTAAGTACTTTAAATGTTGATTACGTAAATCCATTAAACGAAAAAACAACTCTTGAAGCAGGTGCCGAAGCAAGAATTACAAAAACCGATAACGATTATATCACCGGTAATCCGCTTGCAGCACTTCCAATTTCGAATTACACTTACGATACTGATATTTACTCTGCTTATGTAACATTTGGTCAGAAATTCAAAAAATTCAGTTATCAGGTAGGAGCTCGTTTTGAAAGTTATAAAGTTGTAGCCAACTTAAATCATGGTCTGGATAAGTTTAATGATGATTATATCACCTTATACCCATCGGCTTATTTGACTTATAACCTGAATGAGAAAAACACTTTCCAATTGAGTTACAGCCGTCGTGTAGACCGTCCGAGTTTAGAACAGACAAAACCTATTCGTGAGTTTTCTACGCCTTTAATTACAGCATTAGGAAATCCTGAGTTAAGACCTCAGTTCACGAATTCGGTTGAAGTAAATTATACTAAGACTTTCGAAAAAGGAAGTTTTACTGCAGGTGTTTTTGTGAGAAGCATCAACGACCAAATCAGCAGAGTTTTACTTCCGGACGACACTGACCCAAGTGGTAACAAACAAATCCTGACGTATTCGAACTTTGATAACAATACTTCTTATGGTTTTGAAGCTTCGTTCACTTATAAAATTGCAAAATGGTGGGATATTTCACCATCTATTGACTTCTCAAGCATTAACCAACAAGGTATAGTGTTTGTATACGATCCGGTAACTCAAAAAAGCAGCCCTTTGGATAGAAAAATTACTGTTGGTGCTTTTAACGGTCGTATGAATTCAAACTTTAAAGTAAACAAACGTTTAAGTTTCTTATTGTTCGGATTTTACAGAGGAGAAGTTGAAGGTCTTCAAAATAACAGTCACGCGATGTACAAAATGGACATGGGCTCCCGTTACACCTTGTTAAACAACAAAATGAATATTAGTTTACGTTTTAACGACGTGTTCAATACAATGAAATATGCTTTCGATTCTCAGTATCCTTACTCACACTCAGGACAATTTACATGGGAAAGTCAAACCGTTTATTTAGGTTTAACGTACAACTTTGGAGGTGCGAAAATCAAAAACCTGCAACGTAAACAAAGAGAAGACAATACGAATAAAGGCGGTGGCGGATTATTTTAATCCAACATTACCAATCGATTTTAATAGTTTCGTATAAAATGAAGAAGCCTGGAGTTTGCCAACTCCAGGCTTTTTTTATTCATTATTAACTGTATCCTCTACAAGAAGTTTTTTAACTCTTTTATTTCTTCAGGATTTGCTGTTTCTGTCTGATCTGTAATGGCCGATGAATGATAAAAAGTAGGCTGTAGTTTTTCCTGTAGTAATTTAATGTTCGAAGAGCGCAAACCGCCCCCGGGCATGATTTCAATTCGGTCACCCGCTAATTTTTGAATCACAGCCAAATCAAAAATTCCTTCTTCAACATTCTTGCCTCTTCCTGAAGTTAATATCGTTTGAAAACCACATTCAATTACCTCTTCCAATCCTTGTTCGATAGAATTTACTACATCAAAAGCACGGTGAAAAGTACACGAAAGCGGACTGGCCAATTGTACCAATTCCAAATTCTGTTCTTTATTTACACTGCCGTCCTGATTTAAAATTCCGAAAACAAAACCATCAACTCCAAGGGCTTTCAATTGTTTAATATCTTGTTTCATTTCCAGAAACTCTTCTTCCGTATAAACAAAATCACCACCACGAGGCCGGATAATAACGTGCATTTTGATGGTTAGTTTTTCCCGAACTCTTTCTGCTGTTATCAAATTTGGCGTTGTTCCGCCAAGCTGCATATCATCGCATAATTCGATTCTGTCCGCACCATTCTCTTGCGCAATTATCGCCGATTCGTAATTGAAACAGGCTATTTCCAGTTGATTTTTTTTCATTTGATTGATTTAAAATTGCATCGGCTTGATGCTACTGAACAAAAGTATAAATTAAAAACGGAACGGTCAAAGCCAATGAATTGAAAGGCTTGGGTAACCAGAACGACGGCTTCGACTTCGCTGAGCCGGATATAAAAAAACCTGCTCTAAAAAAGAGCAGGTTTTGAAATATAATGCAAGATGAATTAATTACCATTTAATAATTGCGCTTGCCCAGGTAAAACCACTACCAAAAGCAGCCAGAACCACTGTATCTCCTGATTTAATTTTCCCTTGTTCCCACGCTTCTGTCAAAGCAATCGGAATAGAGGCAGCAGTAGTATTTCCGTACTTCTGAATGTTATTGTGCACCTGATCGTCACTCAATTTGAATTTGTTCTGAATGAATTGCGAAATTCTTAAATTCGCCTGGTGCGGAATCAACATATCGATATCTGAAACCTGCAAACCGTTTGCTTCCAATCCTTCGTTGATGACCTCAGCAAAACGAACTACTGCATTTTTAAACACAAATTGTCCGTTCATGTACGGGTAATAACTTTCGTCGTTCGGGTCATTATCTGCAATAATATCAGTCACCCAACGCGCTCCCATTCCCGGTGCCTGCAAAGCCAATTCTTCAGCATGCTGTCCTTCTGAATGCAAATGTGTCGATAAAATTCCTTTTGTCAAATCTTCTTCACGGCTCAAAACCGCTGCTCCTGCTCCATCTCCAAAAATTACCGAAACGCCACGACCACGGGTTGTCATATCCAGTCCGGTTGAATGTACTTCTGAACCGATCACCAAAATGTTTTTGTACATTCCGGTTTTGATATATTGATCGGCAACCGACAATGCATACACAAAACCTGAACATTGATTTCTAACATCCAGTGCTCCTACCGTACGCAATCCTAAATCACGTTGTACCAAAACTCCCGGCCCTGGAAAATAGTAATCCGGACTTAAGGTCGCAAATACTACAAAATCAATATCTTCTTTGGCTACGCCAGAACGTTCTATAGCAATTTTAGCTGCTTTTACTCCCATTGTAGTTGTGGTGTCTTCTCCACGAATAATATGTCTACGCTCCTGAATTCCTGTACGTTCCTGAATCCATTCATCATTGGTATCAATTATCTTAGACAAATCATCGTTGGTCACAACATTTGAAGGGACATAATATCCTAAGCCCGCTATTTTTGAATGATACATATTCTTTTATTATTTGTTAAAAAATTGTAATGCAAATTTAAGTATAGTTTAAAACATTAGCGTCCAAATTAGTGTTTTTTTCGTAATTGGCAATTTAATATACTTTAATTATACATCGAATTCTGACAGTTTAGATTCTGAAAAAACAGTTTTCGCCTCAAAAACGTGAAAAGTATCAAAAATAACACCTAAAATGTAACAAGTTTAAAGTACTTTAGTCAAACATATACGAATACCTATTTTAAATCCGTAAAATTCAAATTATGAAATTAAAGGTCACATTACTCTTGTTTCTTAACATTGGCTTTTTTGCCTTTGCACAGGAAAATCTCACCTATCAAAAACCATCAAAATCTATTTTAGATTTAGCCGATTACGAAAAAGCTCCTACGGTATCTATGGATACTAAAAAAGAAAATATGTTGCTGATGTACAGAAGTACATACAAAACACTAGACGATTTAAATCAGGAAGAACTTCGATTAGGAGGTTTAAGAATTAATCCGGTAACAAACATTTCGAGCTCTGTAACGTATACCACCAATCTTAAATTAAAAAAAATTAGCGGTAAAGAAGGAGAAGTTCAGGTTACAGGATTACCTGAGAATGCAAAAATAAGCAATATCCTTTGGTCTCCGAATGACAAGAAAATATTGTTTTCGCACACCACAAGTACTGGTGTTGAGCTTTGGTTTTTGGATGTTGCAACTGCAAAAGCAACCAAACTTACCGAAGCAACGGTTAATGCCAATTTAGGAAATCCGTTTAGCTGGTTTTTAGACAATGAAACTATTTTGGTGAAAATGCTTCCGAAAAACAGAAAACCATTGCTGGATGCTAAAAAAGATCTTCCAACAGGTCCGATTATCTCTAACACTGCGGGAACAAAATCTCAAAACAGAACCTACCCGGATATGTTGAAAAATCAAAATGACGAAATTAATTTTGAGAACATTATCACTTCTGAACTGTACAAAGTTAACCTTAACGGAACTGCTACTTTGTTTAAAGAAGCAGCCATGTATTCGGGAGAAAGAATTTCACCAGACGGTAATTATATCATGTTAACAACGATTCAAAAACCGTTTTCATATGTAGTGCCTTTATTCCGCTTCCCATCACGAACTATTGTTTATGATGCAAGAGGAAAAGAAATCAAACTGGTTAATGATGTTCCGTTAAACGAAATAATTCCTAAAGGTTTTATGGCTGTTCGAAAAGGAAAAAGAGAAATGACCTGGAGAAATGACAAACCGGCAACTTTATCTTATGTGGTAGCTTTAGACGAAGGAGATCCTGCAAACAAAGTTGATTTTAGAGACGAAGTTTTTCTTTGGGACGCTCCTTTTACAAATGAGGGAACATCTTTAGTAAAAGTACCTCAACGTTATGCCGAAATTACATGGGGGAGCGACAATGTTGCTTTTTTAACAGATCAATGGTACGATACCCGTAATACAAAAACGTATTTCATCAATCCATCAAATCCTGCACAGCAGCCAAAAGTAATTACAGACAGAAACCAACAAGATGTTTACTCCGATCCGGGCGTTTTCGAAACCAGAAAAAACGAATACAACAAGTACGTTTTAGCCATTGAAAAAGACAATGCTTACCGTATTGGAGAGGGATACACTAAAGAAGGACAATTTCCTTTTATTGATGAATTCAATCTTAAAACATTACAATCAAAACGCATCTATACTTCAACTTACAAAGACAAAAAAGAAGATTTACTAGAAATTGAAGATTTTAAATCGGGGAAAGTTTTAGTACAAATTCAGTCTAAAAGTGAGTATCCTAATTATTACTTCAGAAATATTAAAAAGCAAAACAGCTTAACGCCGATTACTTCTTTTAAAAACCCGTTTGAAAGCATTAAAAATGTGAGTAAAGAGGTGATCAAGTACAAGCGTAAAGATGGTGTTGAACTTTCGGGAACTTTATACTTACCAGCCGGTTATGATAAAGCAAAAAAAGAGAAATTACCTTTATTAATCTGGGCTTACCCGGCTGAGTACAAAGACAAAAACAGCGCGGGACAATCGACTCAAAATTCAAACGAATTCACCACTCCTTATTACGGTTCATTTGTATACTGGGTAACCAAAGGATATGTAGTTCTAGACGACGCTGCTTTCCCAATTATTGGAGAAGGTACTACAGAACCAAATGATAATTTCATTTCTCAATTGGTAGACAATGCTGCTGCTGCGATTGATGCTGTTGATGCTTTAGGTTACATCAACCGTAAAAAAGTAGCTGTTGGAGGACATTCTTATGGTGCTTTTATGACGGCTAATTTACTAACACATTCAAACCTTTTTGCTTGTGGAATTGCCCGAAGCGGTGCTTACAACAGAACACTGACTCCATTTGGATTCCAGACAGAACAACGTAACTACTGGGAAGTTCCACAAGTTTACACCGCAATGTCTCCTTTTCTGAATGCAGACAAAATGAAAACACCTCTTTTGTTAGTTCATGGTGAAGCCGATAATAATCCGGGAACTTTTACTTTACAGACAGAGCGTTATTACCAGGCTTTAAAAGGTTTGGGAGCAACTGCAAGAATGGTTATCTTACCTAAGGAAGCACACAGTTATGTGGCCAAAGAAAACATCCTGCACCTGTTATGGGAACAAGATCAGTTTTTAGAAAAATACTTAAAAAACTAGATAAACCTAATCTATAAAAACAAACCCGACAGCTTTCAAAAACCTGTCGGGTTTAATATAAAAAGCCCTAAACTTATAGTAAGTTTAGGGCTTTTATTTTATAGGTAATTCAAACCTAAAAATATTTCCTGTTCCAGAGGCAAATCTATTTCACTTTCAAAAAACACCAGCTGTCTTTTATAAACCGTTTCAATGAGATAGTGATTTCCTCTAAAATAAGTTCTCCTGATTTTTACCGGCAGATTCGATTCGGTAACCATTTTAAACTGATGCGGATATACCAGGGTTTTATGCGTTTGATCTTCATATGGAACCAACAGATGCGTCGGAACTTCGTTTACCTCACCAAAAAGCGAGGCTACATACTTCGTTTCGGGATCCTCGTAAATTTTAGTTGGATTATCCTTAATAATAATTTCTCCGTTTCGCATCACAATTGCTTCATCGGCAAATGACAAAGCATCTGTACTATCATGTGTTGCAATGATACAGGTAATTCCTTTTTGCTTTAAGTAACGAAATAAGTTTCGGCGTAATGCATTTTTTCGGAAAGCATCAATTTGACTGAAGGGTTCATCCAATAAAATAACTTCGGGTTCTAAAGCCAGAACTCTTACCAAAGCAACTCTTTGCTGCTGTCCTCCACTCAAAAACTTAGCTTTTACATTGGAAAACTGCTCCATTTCTACCATTTCCAACAGCTCCTGAACGCGCAGTTTTTTCATATTTGCAAAACCATTCGACAGAAACTTCCCTACATTTTCAGCTACTGTTTCAAAAGGAGACAAATCAAAATCCTGTGCCAGATATTTCATAAAAGGCATTCCGGGAATCAGATTGTATTTTGGACCTAAAATAGGTTTTTCATTGTAAAAAATCTTGCCTTCGTCTAAGTTGTACAAACCGTACATTAACTTTAGAAGTGTACTTTTTCCACAGCCGCTTTCGCCAATAATGGCAATATTCTCACCTTTATTTATGGTAAAAGAAACGTTTTTTATAACAGGGTTTTCGGTGTACGAAAAAGAAATATTTTGAATGTCAAGCATGGGTCGTATTTGAAAGGCCAAATTTACAATGTTTAATTTCTAAAGTCAAAAAAAAGCTGCTTCAATTATGAAACAGCTTTTAAGAAATTTTATTGCGTTTGAAAACTATTTTCCAGCCTGAGCTTTAGCGTCATTTACCATTTTGTCATTTGCAGTGATCGAAAACTCTACACGACGGTTTTGTGCTCTTCCTTCCGGAGTATCGTTTGGTGCAATTGGATCAACAATACCTAAACCTGAAGTTTTGAAACGGCTTGATTTTAATCCTTTTGAAACCAAATAAGCTTGCACAGAAGCAGCTCTTTGTCCTGAAAGTGTCAAGTTGTATTCTGGTCTTCCTGTATTATCAGTGTATCCGAAAATTTGAATATCCGTATCTCCGTATTCAGTAAATACAGGTACCAATTTATCTAAATTTGCTTTGGCCTGAGATGTTAAAGAAGATTTATTCGTATCAAAACGAACTGCATTTTCATTTAAAGTTAAGTGAATTCCTTCTCCTACTCTTTCTACATCTGCACCTGGTAAAGCCTGATCAATTTCACGGGCTTGTTTGTCCATTTTATTTCCAATAAGAGCACCAGTTCCTCCACCTACAGCAGCTCCAATTGCAGCTCCTAAGGCAGCGTTTCCGCCTTTTCCTAGGTTATTTCCTAAAACAGCACCTATGATACCACCCGCAACTACTCCAATTCCGGCTCCTTTTTGAGTATTATTTGCATTTTTTACGGAATCACAACTTGTAAAAAAACTTGCCAATACAAGTAAACTACTCAAACCTAAAACTGTTATTTTTCTCATCTTTCTCTATTTTTAATATTAATTGGCTCTTTGAAACTGGTAAACTACATCTTTCGTTTGTCCACCCACATTAATGTTATCGATCAACTGAAATGAACTTTCAGTTAAACCTGCAACTTTTAGTAAGTAGCCATCTCTCACTTTTTTTGCTTTGATACCCGCATCCAGAATTTTAAGCACAAACAATCCCTGATTGTTAATACTCCAAACAATCGGAGAACTAAATCCGGTACAGCTTGCTGCTGTCAAAGCCATCGTTCCCTTATTGTTATTGGAGATAAAACTCCACGTACTTCCAATAAAACATTTAGAATCTGCAAGATCGAAAGAATTTACCTTGATATACTCAGAACCTGGGTAAGTTACATTGGTTAATACCCAATTTCCTTTAAGAGCTACTTGAGAAGGTCTGTCAAGTTTAGTCGATAACGTAGTTGCTCCGGATGAAGCTGTTGTAGACGAAGCTGATTTACACGCGAAAAACATCGTGGCGATCATGCAAATGAAAATAATTTTCTTCATTTTGTACATTTTTTTTAGAGTTAATACTGACACGTTTAACAATTATTATACCACAAAGATACAATTCATAGGGATACCCTCGGTTTCAGAATCTAATTATTTTCTTTCAAAATTAACACTTGCGCCATTTTGTCACCTAAAAAAACATTGGTATTCTATTTGAAGAAATGAAAATCATCACATTAAACTAAAAAATTAAAAAATATGACAACAGGTAAAATTAATGTTTCGGTAGAAAACATCTTTCCCTTAATCAAAAAATTCTTATACAGCGATCACGAAATTTTCTTGCGTGAGCTGGTTTCAAACGGAACGGACGCTACTTTAAAGCTAAAACATCTTATTAGTATTGGTGAAGCTAAAGTAGAATACGGAAATCCGGTTATTGAAATTAAAGTAGACAAAGAAGGTAAAAAAATTCACATTATCGATCAGGGTCTGGGAATGACAGCTGACGAAGTTGAAAAATACATCAATCAGGTTGCTTTTTCAGGAGCTGAAGAATTCCTGGACAAATACAAAGATTCTGCTAAAGATTCCGGTATTATTGGTCACTTTGGTCTTGGTTTCTATTCTGCCTTTATGGTTGCAGAAAAAGTAGAGATCATCACCAAATCATACAAAGACGAACCGGCTGCACACTGGACTTGCGACGGAAGCCCTGAATTTACTTTAGAGCCAGCTGACAAGACTTCACGTGGTACTGAAATCATTTTGCATATTGCCGAAGATTCTCTTGAATTTTTAGAAGATTCAAAAATCAGCGGATTATTGAACAAATACAACAAGTTTATGCCAGTTCCAATTAAATTTGGAACCAGAACAGAGACCCTTCCAAAACCGGAAGATGCTCCTGAGGACTACGTAAATGAAACTGTTGAAATCGACAACATCATCAACAATCCAACTCCGGCATGGACAAAGCAACCAAGTGAATTATCTGACGAAGATTACAAAAACTTCTACAGAGAATTATACCCAATGCAGTTTGAAGACCCATTGTTCAACATCCACTTAAATGTAGATTATCCTTTTAACTTAACCGGAATTTTATACTTCCCTAAGTTAGGTTCGGACATGCAGATTCAAAAAGATAAAATTCAATTGTACCAAAACCAGGTTTACGTTACCGACAACGTAGAAGGAATTGTACCTGAATTTTTAACGATGTTAAAAGGTGTTATCGACTCTCCGGACATTCCATTGAACGTTTCCCGTTCAGGACTACAAGCCGATGGTGCAGTTAAGAAAATCTCAAACTACATTACCCGTAAAGTAGCCGATAAACTAAAAGCTTTGTTTAACGAAAACCGTGCTGATTTTGAGCAAAAATGGAACGATATTAAAATCGTTTTAGAGTACGGAATGCTTTCTGAAGATAAATTCTACGAAAAAGCAGGTGCATTTGTATTGTATCCAACAGTAGATGATACTTACTTTACGCTTGAAGAATTAAAAGAAAAACTAAAAGAAAACCAAACCGACAAAGACGGAAAACTGGTAATTCTTTATGCCGGAAACAAAGATGCACAGCACTCTTATATTGAAACAGCAAAAGAAAAGGGATACGAAGTATTACTTTTAGATTCACCAATTATCTCACACTTAATTCAAAAAATTGAAGGTGATAACAGCGGTTTAACTTTTGTACGTGTCGATTCTGATCATATTGATAACCTGATTAAAAAAGAGGAAAACACTATCTCTAAGTTATCTGACGAAGAAAAAGAAACACTAAAAACTTCTTTAGAAACTTACATTCCTAAAGCATACTCGGTACAACTGGAAGCAATGGACAGCCAGGCAGCTCCGTTTATCATCACGCAACCGGAATTTATGCGAAGAATGAAAGAAATGAGCCAGTCAGGTGGTGGTGGAATGTTTGGAATGGGCAATATGCCGGAAATGTACAATTTAATTGTAAACACCAATTCTGATTTAGCAACAAACATCCTGAACACAGAAGACAAAACACATCAGGAGCACTTGGTAAAACAAGCTTTAGATTTAGCGAAACTATCTCAAAACTTATTAAAAGGAGAAGCTTTAACGGCTTTTGTAAAAAGAAGTTTTGAAATGATCAAATAAAACTTTTCACCAAATAAGTTTTTAATACTAAAAGAAGCCCCGTAAGTACAACTTACGGGGCTTTTTACATCACAAACAACAAGAAAACACTCAAAATCAAGTATTTATACGTATTTCGATTTTAAAAAAAACACCTAATTTTAATAGTCCTTTTTTTAATCTGCCAATCAAGCAAAGACTTCCCTAATCTCATAAAAATAATCAAACACGGCACCATCACATAAAACAGACATTACCATAAATTGCAAATAGATTTTATACTTCATATAACAATTCTTGAATCAGCCAATTGTTTTCAAGCCTATAGATTTAATTTTCAAATCATTAAAAAAAGTACTTTTTAATTAATTGTTTAACTTTAAACAAAATCCAATGTCAAGTAAAATAGGAATCTATATAACCGGTCTTGGGCAATCTGCAAACAACGAATCAATAGAAAAATATGCCGAAAGACTTAGAAATGAATTAAGTTACAAATCAGAAGGCACAACCTATATAACTAAAATTGAAAAGACTCTTTACCATCCTGATAAAGAAACTACAGTTGTGAGTATTTTTAGAAAAGATAAAAATGAGGTTGATAAAAAAAAAGTCCTTATTTATAAAATATATGATTTCCCCTATCACAAAATCCTAACTGACCGATTCCAACATTATAACATCATTGTAAAAAATCTTATTCTATTCGGTTTAATTCTAAAAAAAATTCCACAAATCATAGCACGTCTCTTTATCAGAAATGGTTTCGATCAACCCGTACAGACCTTTTACGCTTTCTTGATTTTATTCACAGTATCTGCCTGTATCTTACTTTTAATTCCCGGCTGTATTGAGTTAATCATTAACACTACTGAAGACAATAAAACAATTGTAGATACTATAAATAAAATCCCCAAATCTCTTGGTTTGAATTATCACATCACTCCTTGCACGATTCATAATCTTGCAGAAACTGGAAAAAAAATACTTTCTATTACAACTTTACTACTCCTTTTTGTTCCACAATCCAAAACCATTATCACCTCTCTTGCTACAGAGTTCTCCTGTGTCGACAGCTATATCGTAGACGGAGAACAAAGCCAGATTCTATTGGGAAATCTAGACTTATTAGTAGAACACATTGCAGAAAAAGAACCCGATTGTGAAATCCATTTCCATACCTATAGCTTTGGAAGTATTCTAGCCATAGATGCGCTTTTTCCAATAGCAGAAATCCCACCATCAAGCCAAATTCAGAAATTAACCAAATTACTGATTACCATAGGAAATCCATTTGAATTTATCGACGCTTATTACCCTTCTTTCTATCGCAAAAGATGTGCTGTCATGAGTAGCAAACTAACATGGCTAAACGTCTATTCTGTTTCAGATGTTTTTGCTACCAATTACAGAAGAGACGATCATAGAGGTAAAGCTGAATTTGGAATCAAAGATATCCCTATCATCCCTGAAAACATCAATTATGAAATTACCTCTGACCGAACCGGTCTAATAGCTTTTTTTTCATTAAACAGTATGAAAATGCACAGATGCTATTGGGATTCTTCAACAATAGGACAGAGTTGTATAAAAGTAATACTACCCACTCTGTTAGAGAAAAAATTAATCACCACCTAAAATTAACGACCAATAAAGCAGCTGTAGATCCTGCAAGCTCAAGCTTACAGGATTTTTTAGTATGATTCATTTTTTTTATTACATTTGAAAGCCTTTTAATCTAATCAAAAACAAAAAACTACTATGAAAAAAACGATCTTTTCATTACTAATCCTTTGCGGAACAGCACTAACCTACATTTCCTGTTCAAACAACGATGACACAAGCAATCAATCCGACGTATCTACCGTTGGAGCGTCTATTGCCATTGATGCCACAAACGAAATGGACATTAAAACCGGATTAATTGTTTCAGCAAAAAACACGACTACCACAAAGTCGAATGAAACTACACCCGGCATTTGTGCGACAATTACAATTGCGCAACAAAACGCGACCTCTTATCCGAAAGTATTTACGGTTGATTACGGAACAGCTGGCTGTGCTGACAACCAAATAACCCGAAAAGGAAAATTAAAAATCACGCTTTCCGGTCCGATAATTACAACCGGAAGCAAAATGACAATCGAAAGAATCGACTATTCTATTAATGGAGTAAAACTGGAAGGAACAATCGAATACACCAACACTACAACGGTGGCAACTGTACCACAATGGACCCGAAAAGTGACCAATGGAAAATTTACCGATTTAATAGGCAGAGTTTATCTAAGCTCCGGAAACTGGACTGTAAAACAAACTACGGGTGTTGACACTCCATATGTTTTAGAAGACAATACTTATGAAATGACTGAAGGAAACCATACCATTACCACTTCCAGTGGAACGACCTTAACGCTAACCGTTCAGGAATCACTGATAAAAAAATACGCTTGCGAATTTGTATCCAAAGGAAAACTAAAAGTTCAGGGTGGCTTACTTAACGGAGTAGTTGATTATGGCAATAATGAGTGCGATGGCAAATTTACTTATACACACGAAAACGGAACCGCATACAACCTCAGTATGTAATCCCTTTTTTCTTAAAAATATCAAATCCCAATTTAGAAATAGATTGGGATTTATTTTTTCGCAAAATTTAAATACTACCTCATTACATTCAAACTATTTTCTTTATTTTGCAGCAAAATCTAAAAAACCAATGAAAAAATCAATTATTGCTTTTGTTACACTTGCTCTATTGGCATCATGCAGCAAAAAAGAATCAACTGACGGTTTGCACCTTACAGGAAATATAAAAGGATTAAAAAACGGAACTTTATACATTCAGAGAATCGTTGACACCACACTTGTTGCTATTGACAGCATCAAAATAGACGGAAATTCTTCATTTGAAAGCAACATAAAACTAGAGTCACCTGAAATGCTTTATTTATTCCTGGACCGTGGAGTAACCAATTCATTGGACAACAATGTTATGTTTTTTGCTGAACCGGGAAACATTAATATCGATACGAACCTGGATAATTTTATCTATGGAGCAAAAATTACAGGATCTAAGAATCAGGAATTATACGAAGAATACAAAAAGATCAATTCCCGATTTAACGACGAAAGTCTTGCAATGGTCGAATCTCGCTTTAAAGCTGTAAAAAGACAAGATCAAAAAGCGATTGACAGCATCAACATCAAACAGGAGTCTAACATCAAAAGAAAGTACTTATACGCTACCAACTTTGCCCTTAACAACAAAGATCACGAAATAGCCCCTTATATTGCTTTAGCTGAGATTTACGACATCAATGTTAAGTTTCTGGATACGATTCAAAAATCGATGACGCCAAAAGTAGCAAGTTCGCTATACGGTAAAAAATTAACGAAATACATTGCTGACATCAAAAAAGAGCAACAAAAATAAATTCCCATAAAAAATGTCCTGACTATTCAGGACATTTTTTTTAGCTTAAATTTTCAGTCAATCGATTGACCGAAATCTTATAATACGGAATTTACGAAACTGTATATTCCTCCTATACTTATCTTCCAAGCAGCGCACCCAGAATTCCAAACACAAATATAAGTCCGTATAATGCTAAAATCGCCAGCATAAAAATACCTACAAACTTATAATGTGATTTAAGATACCCCAAAGAATTCGTCAACAGCTCCGAGTCGTTATCCCTAAAAGCCCTCTTCGTATTTACCGCAAACTTGTACAGATAATACACCGGGAAGAAATAAATCGCCGCAATAAAAACATAGAAAAATCCCATCATCGCTCCAAACGAGCCTCCGAATGCTCCCATTCCGGCCATACTGTTACCCATTGCAGAAAAAATAGTTCCGGCAAAAACAGCGATTAAAATCATTAATCCAATCCCTACAAACCCTAAAATAGACAAAAAATAAGCCCATTTAGCGGTTTCCTTTAAAAAGTCTTTCGCAGTTTGGTCAAGCTGCAACTCAAATTTTTCAAAAACTGACGTTTCTTCCATTTTTAATTTGTTTTTTGGTTAAGTAACAAACATAAGAAAAATAGTGTTACGATATCTTTAAAAGAAACACTACCACTTTAATTAACAAAATTGAAATCAACACAAAATGTGGTGGAGAAATATAAAAATCTAGCCACTGACTGCTCTTTGACAAGATCGAATTTTAGTCTAACCTAAGATTAATTTTACAATCGGATGATTTGTCAAATCCGAATAATTGACTTACTTTAGTCCCTAAACTACTCTTGCAGAGGAAGATTTCCGGTAATCATCACACCGAATCAACTTCAGTATTAAAAAACGACAGTAACGATAATTTCTATGAAACGAATTTTTAATTTTTTACCATTTATCTTCTCCGTACTTTTTGTTAGCTCTAATTCATATGGACAACAAAAAGACAATTATTCTGCTAAAATTGACAGCTTAATTCAACTTACAAACCCAAGAAACTTTAACGGTGTTGTATTAATAACACAAAAAGGGAAGATAAAATACTCCAAGGCTTTTGGCTATTCTGATATCGAAAAGAAAACACCATTGACACTAAAAGACAATTTCAGAATTCAGTCCAATACCAAACAAATTACAGCGGTACTAGTTTTAAAAGAGGTTGAGAAAGGAAAAATAGACCTGGAAAAACCAATTAAAAAATACTTACCTGAATTGCAACAAACATGGGCAGATACAGTAACAGTTCATCAACTACTCAATATGTCTTCCGGAATAGTATCCTTAGACAAACCCTTACGATTTAAACCCGGAACTGACTTCTATTACAGTAATCCTGGATATGGATTATTAGGACGACTGATTGAAAAAGTTACAGCTAAAAAATTTACTGAGGCAGCCAACAGTCTGTTTAAAGACTTAGGAATGAAAAACACCTATTGCTATGAAATGAATAAAGTCAATCCAAATCTTATAAATGGATACTGGCATACAAAAGATTCAATTGAGGTCGTAAATTTTAACAACATGAAGTTTACGGATCAATCCTGGGCAAACTTTATCCCTACGGGAGGAATCATTTCTAATGTAACTGATTTAAACATCTGGGACACCAAACTTCACAAGGGCAAAATATTACAACCAAAATCTTATTATGCTATGACAAATTCGACCGTTGCAGAATCTGATTTAACCTTTGGTGAAACAAAATCAAATTACGGTTATGGAGTTAATATAAATGGAGAAAAGCAATATAAATACATTGGTCATGCCGGAAGAGGAATAGGATTTGTAAGTCTTAAATTTTATTTCCCAGAAAAGGATTTGGACGTAATTATTTTGGAAAACATTTATAGCAGGGATGATACTATTGTTTACCATTTCGAAAAAAGCATAAGACAAATTATCATGAAAAGTACACTAGCAAAATAACACCTACTGGCAACACAGGTTTTATGTTCATGTTGTGGGGTTTTGGGAAAAATTTAAAGTTTTAAAGTCAGTCCAAAACCTAAAGTTTCGGATTCTTTAATCCGCTACAATGGAAAAACCTGAAACCCCTATATACAATAGCGCACTGTTCAAATGAAGCCGTTAAAAACAACGGAATATAGCTTATAAGAAGTGGAAATTTAGAACCTCACAACCAGATTGCAAAAATCGACCTGATCCCTAACCTCCACTTTACATATTTCGTTTAAGAGCAAAAAAAAACCACCACTAAAAAGTGATGGTTTTCCGTTGAGCCGGCGGAGGGACTCGAACCCACGACCTGCTGATTACAAATCAGCTGCTCTAGCCAACTGAGCTACGCTGGCGACTCATTACGGGTGCAAATATAAAATGGATTTTTTAATTTTCCAAAATTAATTTACTGCTTATTTTATTAAAAAACCACCACTAAAAGTGATGGTTTTGTTGAGCCGGCGGAGGGACTCGAACCCACGACCTGCTGATTACAAATCAGCTGCTCTAGCCAACTGAGCTACGCTGGCGACTCATTACGGGTGCAAATATAAAGCGGTTTTTCGTTTTACCAAAATAAATTTGCACTTTTTTATACTTTTTTTTGCTTACAATTCGTTGATTTTAGCAATCAATTGATTAGCAGTTTCTTCCAATTCAACGTTGATTTGTTTGAAGTGTGCTTTTTTGTTTTCAACGTTCTTAGCATTTACTTTTGTGATCAAAGTATCAAATGCAGCAATAGCCTGATCGATCAAAGCATTCGTTTCCGGAGTAGGATTTCCTGTTGTTGACATTTCAAACAAGTAAATTGCCTCAATAATATCTCCTAATACAAAATTGATGTCTTTCTTTAAGTTTTTAACGTTTGCCATTTTTATTTTTATTTTAATTTGCGACTGCAAAAGTACACATTATCTTTTTATTACGCGCTATGAAATGTAAATTTCTAAAATTGAAGCATTTCCATCTAAAATAAATGTATTTACCTCAGCAGGAACCAAAACGGTATCTCCTTTTCTATAGAATCCTTCAAAACCTTCATATTCGATTTTAAAATCTCCATCGATACACATATACACCGTGAAAGTTTCTCCTGATTTAGAGATTTCAGTCTTACTTTCTAACGGAATAAAATTAGTGGTAAAATAAGGACAATCTACCACAACATTAGAAGTGTTTACTTTTGTCTCATAATTCTTTTGCGTTTCTACTTTATTGTAATTTATAGCATCCAGTGCCAAATCTACATGAAGTTCTCTCTTATTTCCTTGTGCATCTGTACGGTCAAAATCGTACAAACGATACGTTACATCAGAGGTCTGTTGAATTTCAGCAACAACTAATCCCGCACCAATAGCGTGAACAGTTCCTGTTTCTAAAAAGAAAACATCACCCGCCTTTGCTTTCACTTCATCTAAAATTGAAACCAAAGTTTTATCTTCTAAATGCTTCAGATATTCTTCTTTATTAGAATCTTCTTTAAATCCCACAATAATTCTGGCATCAGCATCGGCCTGCATGACATACCACATTTCGGTTTTACCAAAAGAATTATGTCGTTCTTTGGCTAATTCATCATTTGGATGTACCTGAATCGAAAGATCTTCACGAGCATCCAGATATTTAAAAAGTAACGGAAATTGCTTTCCAAACTGACTGTAGACTTTTGTTCCTAAAATTTCATTTGGCATTTCGGCAATAAGCTCCATTAGAGACTTTCCTTTCAAAACCCCGTTTGAAACCATACTTACATCCCCTTCAACAGCGGATAACTCCCAACTCTCACCCGTATTTTTTGAGGTGATTGCTTTATTAAGAACTCTTTTTAGTTTTTCTCCTCCCCAAATTCTATCTTTTAAAATAGGTATAAACTGTAAAGGATATAATTTTATACTCATGTATATTTTTTCGCTTTTTTATTCAATATTACTTTCTACTTCTACAATACAAGCTCTTTGATTGTCTCCATCGCTTTCTCGATGTGTTTTGCAGCATTCATGCTATCAAAAATCAAAATGACTACTCCATTTTTATCAATAATGTAAGTAACCCTTCCCGGCAAAAGACCGAACAAGTTATTGCGCACTCCAAAAAGATTGCGCAGCTTTTTATCCTGATCCGACAATAGTATAAAAGGCAATTGATACTTGTGGGCAAATTTATGATGCGATTTTACACTATCGCTACTTATACCAATAACTTCGGCACCCAAATCTTTGAAATCTTCGTATTGATCTCTAAAACTACAGGCTTCAGTGGTACATCCAGGCGTATTATCTTTTGGGTAAAAATAAATCACAAGCGGCTTTCGACCCAAAACACTTTGGCTTTCAAAAACTTCTCCATGACTATCTTTTGCAGTAAAATTCGGAACTATATCTCCTATTTTTAATGACATTTATTCTTCTCCTTTATAAGTTACAAAATTGCGGTCCGTTTCATTCAAAACAATTTCTAAATCAAAATCAGGTTGAATTCTTTTTTTAATTTTATTCCATATCACAACAGCAATATTTTCAGCTGTTGGATTCAAATCCTGAAATTCCGGAACATCCAGATTCAGGTTTTTGTGATCAAACGGCACCTCTACTTCTTCTCGTATGATATCCGCTAATACTTTCACATCTAAAACAAAACCGGTTTCCGGGTCAATTTTTCCTGTAACACTTACTGTTAAACCATAATTATGACCATGAAAATTGGGATTATTACATTTGCCAAAAACAGCATCGTTTTTTTCAAATGTCCAATCTTTCCTGTGCAATCGATGTGCAGCATTAAAATGTGCTTTTCTTGATATGGTTACTTTCATTTGGGTTGGTGGTTAGTTTGGTTTAAAGTTTATGGTCTTCTAAATAATGATAAAATTCATCAAAAATTATTTTGAACCATACGGTATAAATTTGGGGCTGTCTCTGAATATCTTCTTTTACATCTTCTATTTTCATCCATTTCCAGTCTTCCACTTCTTCGCGATTGATAGCCGGATCCTCGTTGAAATAGCCAATCATAACATGATCGAGCTCATGTTCTGTCAAGCCATTATCAAAAGGAGCTTTATAAATAAAATGAAAGAGCTCTTTCAAATCTGTTTTAAACCCCATTTCTTCAAACAGTCTCCTGCTTCCGGCTTCGACATTTGTCTCTCCTTCACGTTGATGACTACAACATGTATTGGTCCAAAGCAAAGGTGAGTGATATTTTTGATGAGCACGTTGCTGTAACATTATCTCATTTTTATCATTTAAGACAAAAACGGAAAAAGCACGATGCAAAACAGCCTTTTCATGCGCTTCTAATTTTGGCATCAGGCCAATTTGCTCATCTTGTTGGTTTACGAGTATTACGTTTTCTTCTATCATAGGGCTAATTGATCAAACAAAAATACGAAAAAAGAAATGGCTTGAAAATCTCAGAAGAGATTGTGAAAAGTTTAACGAGCCCTGAACTTTACAAAAAACTGACTGTCAATAAAATACAACCTCATTATTCTTCAAACCTCTTTAAAAATAAGCCTTAAAAACTGAATCCCTTTGTTTTACGTACATAATAAAAGTTAAAACATACTTAAAAAAATCTGAATTGTAAAGTAAGCGACATTTCCGGGTGAAATCTAACCGTATCTTTGAAATACAGAATTAAAGCACTCAAAAACAATGAAAACAAAAACTCAATTTCTCAGCCTTTGCTTTTTAATTCCGCTCTTTATTTTACAAGCGTGCGGACAAAACGCAAAAAAACAAAATACAAAAACGGCACTTATGGAAAACAAAATCAGCAAGCCCGGAAATCCTTATTACTCCAATACAGACACTACTAAACTGAACGTTAGCAATGCCGAATGGAAAAAGGCACTCCCTGAAGATGTATATGCTGTCATGCGCGAAGCCGATACCGAAAGACCCTTTACCGGAAAATACTGGAAAACGGATGAAAAAGGAACCTATTATTGTGCTTCTTGCGGCAATAAACTTTTCCGCTCCGGGGCTAAATTTGCCAGCAGCTGCGGATGGCCAAGTTTCTTCGAACAAGACAACAAAAAGAGCGTGGTTTACAAAAATGACAATTCTTTAGGAATGGAAAGAATCGAAGCGTTATGCGGGCGTTGCGGCGGACATTTAGGCCATTTATTCGATGATGGACCTCCACCAACCGGAAAACGTTACTGCATGAATTCGATTGCCCTTGACTTTATTCCTGACACTAAATAAAACTGAACATGAAAAACATATTTCTGATTGGCATTTTTGCATTATCCCTAAACGGATTTGCGCAAAATAGCAAAACAAAAGGCAGCTCAAATTTTGAAACAATTACCCTTGGCGGAGGCTGCTACTGGTGTGTAGAAGCAGTTTACGAAAACTTAGACGGCGTAAAATCTGTAGTCTCCGGTTTTTCCGGAGGAAAAGTTGCCAACCCAACATACGAACAGGTATCCACAGGAACAACCGGGCATGCCGAAGTAGTTCAGATTACTTATAACAAAAACATAACGGACCTTAATGAAATCTTCAAGGTTTTCTTTACCGTTCATGACCCGACTACCTTAAACCGACAAGGTGCCGATGTTGGGACACAGTATCGATCTGTTATTTTTTATAAAAATGACGAACAAAAAAAGGCTGCAGAAAGCATTATTACCGAACTAAACAAAGCAAAAGTCTACAACAGCCCGATTGTAACGAAAATAGAACCTTTTAGCGTTTTTTATAAAGCTGAAGATTATCACCAGAATTACTATGCCAACAACAAAAACCAACCGTATTGCAAAATGGTAATTCAGCCCAAGATTGAAAAATTTGAAAAAGTCTTTAAAGACAAACTAAAAAAGAAATAATACTTGTTTATAAAAGGTTAACACAAGTTGCCGTCCACGCTCGTGGGCGGCTTTTTTTTTCTATTACAAAACACATCTCTTTTACACGACTTTCTGCTATAAGATTGCGGTTTTAATTTGCACAAACCTGTCTGATACCAAACACCTTAATTTTTTATGACCTTTTAGAAGTCTTTTGAAAACTGCGAACTAATTTTACCGTAATTTGTATTCTCAAAATAATGTAAAAATGAAAGCACTTACCTTTTCTTCTTTCGGAAATTCGGATGTTTTGGACTATATTGAAATTCCGAATCCACAATTAAAAAACGATGAGATTTTAGTCGAAATGAAAGCCATCGGATTAAACTTTGCGGATGTTTACAGACGAAAAGGAAACTATCATTTAAAAGGAAACCCTCCTTTTATTGCAGGTTACGAAGGTGCCGGAATTATAGTCGACACTAACAATCATCCCGAATATAAAGTGGGTGATCGTGTGGCTTTCGCCGATGTTCCTTTTGCAAATGCAGAATTGGTCGCGGTAAATACCAACCACGTTTTACCTTTACCGGATACGATTTCGTTTGAAACTGCAGCAGCTGTTTTACTACAAGGTTTAACTGCACATTACTTAGCGACCGACAGCCACAAAACCGTAAAAGGCGAGACCGTATTGATTCACGCTGTAGCCGGCGGAGTTGGACAAATTCTCACACAAATTAGTAAGCTTTTAGAAGCAAAAGTAATTGGTTTAACCTCTTCTTCAGAAAAAGCAAAAGTAGCATATGATCAGGGTGCAGATCAGGTTTTTCTTTATAACGAAGACTGGAAATCACAAATTTTCAAAACGATCGCAAATGGTGTAGACGTTGTTTACGACAGTATTGGAAGCACTTTAAACGATAGTTTTGAAGTTACGAAAGAATGCGGACAAGTGGTTTTCTTTGGAATGGCCGGAGGCGATCCGGAACCTGTAAATCCGAGAATGTTAATGGACGGTTCTAAAACACTAACCGGAGGAGATTTATGGAGTTACTTAAATTCCAAAGAAGAAAGAATCAAAAGAGCAACTCAATTATTCAACTGGATTTCTGATGGAAAAATTAAACTTTCGGAACCCACCTCTTTCAAATTATCAGAAGGAAAACTAGCACATGATTATCTTGAAAGCCGAAAAAGTACCGGAAAGATCATTCTGATTCCTTAATTTTTTTGCCATGAATTCCCGAATTTTATTTTAAATAATTCGTGAATTCGTGGCGATTTTTTTAATGTAAATTTCAAGCGATCCCGCTTAAATCAACTTGTCAATTCCCATTTCGGTTATTTCAGCCAATTCCAATATTCGGGCTACATCCTTTTTATTTGCTACAAAAAACAGATAACTATCTCCTTTGGTATCATAACTCATTAATTCCAGGTCCTGCTTTGCCAGCTCATTTTGAATGTACGGAAACAAATCATGACTGTACGTATCTTCAGGGTATTCAAAACTAAAATCCTCTCCAATCATTTCGGACACAAAATATTCAACATCTTCGGGATCAAATTTCCAGTCACTGTGCCAGGAGTTTATTCCCTCAAAAAAGTCAAATTCATAATCATAATCTTCATCCCCTTCCTCTATTCCAAAATTATCAAAAAGTACCTGAGACTGATTTTCCAGCAACTCCTCTTCGATTTCCCCTCTCGAAATTAATTCCAAAAACTCTCTAAAATGATCTATTGAAACTTCATCTGCCATTAAACTTTCCGCAGAAGGCCGAACAATTGTCGAAGGCAATTCAATTTCCATATACTCACAAATTCCCTGCAATACTGTTTTAAAATCTTTAAAGCCTATTTCTTCAATTTCGTTTTTAGGTTCTTCAATAGCTATTGGTTCAGCTTCCAGAAGCCCTTTTGTATAATCAAAGAAATAGCTGTTAGAGTATAGTATTTTAAAATCATTTGACTCTAAACTATTGGTACAACAAAAGACGATAATGAAATTTTGCAAAACATGTTTCAGATGCTTTTTCATCTCTGACGAAGGCTCTGAATAAAATTCGATATGAAGATAATTGTATGTTGGCTCCTCCAGCATCTCTTCATCAGAAAGCGGGGCAATATTTACTTTTTTATACAATTCGTTTAAAACTTCATATGCATTTTTGAATCCGCCTTTCTCTATTTCACTTCTCCCATCTTCATGATCAAATGAACCCGGAAAAGAATACATCGTCGCAGAAACGGTATCGTGAATTCCTTTCATTTTAAAATCCACACGACTTGACTCATTTTGCAAATAAGTATAAATAAGATCCAGAACATCAAAAGAAACGATTGATTCCGGATTGTTATTTCTTCCAAAGAAGTTAGAAAAGAAGTTTTTCATAAAAGACACTAGAATATAAAGTTAAAAATACGCTTTACAAACATACTACTTTTACTATAAAAAGCATTCTATTTTAAAGCCTCAGCAATCATTAAAGCGCATTTTTCCCCATCAATGGCTGCAGAGATAATACCACCCGCATATCCGGCACCTTCTCCACACGGATACAGTCCTTTAATTTGTAAATGCTCATACGTCAAAGGATCTCTTGGGATTCGAACCGGAGATGACGTACGACTTTCGGGAGCATGCAAAATAGCTTCATTGGTTAAATAACCACGCATTGATTTTCCAAACTCTTTAAAACCTTCACGCAGAATCTGCGACAAAAATCCCGGAAAAACCTGCCCCATTTCAACCGAAGTCGTTCCGGGAACATAAGACGTTTTTGGAATATCAGCCGAAACTTTATTCTGTGTAAAGTCTATCATTCGTTGTGCAGGAACCTTCTGAGTTTCTCCAGCCAAATGCCAGGCTTTTTGTTCAATACTTTTTTGAAATTCTACCCCAGCCAAAGCTCCGAATTTTGCAAAAGGTTTAAAATCTTCCAATTTCAATTCAATCACAATCCCTGAATTTGCGGTAACCTGATCGCGTTTTGATGGAGACCAACCATTAGTGACTACTTCCCCCGGACTCGTTGCACAAGGTGCAATTACACCACCCGGACACATACAAAACGAATACATCCCACGGCCGTTCACTTGTTTTACAATCGAATAGGGCGCAGGAGGCAAATGCTCACCACGATAATCACAGCTATACTGAATACTGTCAATTAATTGCTGTGAATGCTCTGCACGAACTCCTAAAGCAAAAGGTTTTGCTTCTATAAAAATTTTCTTTTTGTCCAGTAACTCAAAAATATCGCGCGCCGAATGTCCTGTGGCAAGAATTAATTTATTAGCCAGAATCTTGTCTCCGTTTTGAGTTACAATTCCTTCAACCTCATTATTCTTTACCAGTATATCAGTAACGCGCGTGTCAAATAAAACCTGACCGCCAAACTCTATGATTTTATTTCGAATATCTTCAATAATTTTTGGAAGCTTATTGGTTCCAATATGTGGATGTGCTTCTACCAGAATATCCTCTGAAGCTCCGAAAGCAACAAGAAGTTCTAAAATTCGGGTCACATCTCCACGTTTTTTTGAGCGCGTATACAATTTCCCATCCGAATAGGTTCCTGCTCCGCCTTCTCCAAAACAATAATTAGAATCTTCGTTTACCAAATGATCCACATTTATCGCCTTCAAGTCCCGACGACGTCCTCTAACATCTTTTCCACGTTCAAGTACAATTGGCTTTAAACCTAATTCTATTAATTGCAGTGCTGCAAAAAGTCCGGCCGGACCCGCACCCACAACAATCACTTCTTGTGCCGATGAGACATCTTTATACACAGGCAACTCAATTTTAGTTTCCTGAAAAGGCTCACTCTGCAAATAAATAAGGACTTTTAAATTAATTTTAATCGCTTTTTGACGTGCGTCAATCGATCGTTTCAGAATCGAAACATGTTGAATTTCTTTGGGAGAAACTTTTATTTGTTTAGACAAATGGTCTTTCAGCAACAATTCGTTTGCTGCTATTTCCGGCGTTACCTGAAGTAAAAGTTCTCTTGGCATTGTATTTTATTTATTCAAATTAGCTTTTCTATTTATGAAAAGAACATGCAAAAATAACATTTTGATCTGAGACTTTGTACCTTTGCCCCTTTGAAACTTTGTACCTATAAATAATGTCCAGAAAAATAAAACTAATTTGGGATTTCCGTGGGCCCGCTTCTGCTAAAACAGCCGAGCATCACGAAATCCATTTGAAAGAATATATCGCCATCGAAAAGCTTCCTTTAAATATTACAGGATTCAAAATCATAAACGATATGCACGCGATCGCTTTTATGGTGGTTACCGACGAAAATATGATTGCGGTGCGTGATGCGTTGAAACCACATCGCGGGGAAGTATTTGAAGGATAAACAAGAATTTTTTAAATTCCAAATTCCAAATCCCAATAAAAAAATTCCAAATCCCAAACTGGTTAAACAATTGGAATTTGGAATTTATATTTTGAATTTTAACTTTAGTTCGCGACCTCGCTGATAAACTTAATCCTCATCAGACGCAGTTCGTCAATATCATAATCACCATCAAACTCTTTAAGTGCATCTTCGATTTTATCGGATTCTGATTCCATGAAATAATCATGAATTTCTTCCTGCTGATCATCATCAAGCATATCATCTAGCCAGTATTTGATATTCAGTTTTGTACCCGAATAAACGATTTGTTCCATTTCTTTAATCAAAGCATCCATAGAAAGTCCTTTTGCAGAAGCGATATCACTTAACGGTAATTTCCTGTCGATATTCTGAATGATGTACAGTTTATTGGCCGAATTGACTCCGGTAGATTTTACAACCAAATCATCCGGACGAATAATGTCATTGTCTTCAACATATCTGCTGATTAAAGACACAAACTCACCTCCATACTTTTTAGCCTTTCCTTCACCTACACCATGAATATTGAACAATTCGGTTAAACTAATCGGATATTTCAAAGCCATATCCTCAAGAGAAGGATCCTGAAAAACAACAAACGGAGGTACTCCTAATTTCTTGGCTACTTTTTTACGCAATTCACGCAACATACCCATTAAAACTTCATCGGCCGTACCTGATGATTTTGCTGCAGTTACGATAGCTTCATCTTCAGACTCATTGTATTCATGATCTTCAGACATAAGAAATGAAACCGGTTTTTTAATAAAGTTCAATCCTTCTTTAGTGATTTTCACCACACCATAAGTTTCAATATCTTTTGACAGATATCCTGCCACTAAAACTTGTCGAAGCAAGGCCATCCAATATTTTTCATCGTGATCTGAACCTGATCCAAAAAACGATTGTGTATCTGTTTTGTGTGCTTTAATAACCGCATTTACGCGACCAATTAAAGTAAACACAATTTCTTTTGATTTATAAATGTGTTTGGTATCCCGAACAATTTCCAGCAATTTAACCACCTGATCTTTGGCTTCAATTCTTGTTTTAGGATTGCGAACGTTGTCATCCATATCCGCACCTTCACCCGTTTCACTGTCAAATTCTTCACCAAAGTAATGCAACAGGAATTTTCGGCGTGACATCGAAGTTTCGGCATAGGCTACCACTTCCTGCAAAAGAGCAAATCCAATTTCCTGTTCTGCTACTGGTTTTCCGGACATGAATTTCTCCAGTTTCTCTACATCTTTATAGGAGTAATACGCCAGGCAATGTCCTTCTCCACCATCACGGCCGGCACGACCCGTTTCCTGATAATAACTTTCAAGTGACTTTGGAATATCGTGATGAATCACAAAACGAACGTCCGGTTTATCAATTCCCATTCCAAAAGCAATGGTTGCCACTACCACATCTACGTCTTCCATCAGGAACATATCCTGATGTTTGGCACGGGTTTTAGCATCTAAACCGGCATGGTACGGCACAGCGCTGATACCGTTAACTTGTAAAACTTCGGCAATCGACTCTACTTTTTTACGGCTAAGGCAGTAAATAATTCCCGATTTGCCTTTATGTTGTTTGATAAATCGAATGATATCCGATTCTATATTTTTTGTTTTTGTGCGAACTTCGTAGTACAAATTCGCTCTGTTGAATGACGCTTTGAAAGTATTAGCGTCAGCCATTTCAAGGTTTTTCAGTATATCTTCCTGAACTTTTGGGGTTGCAGTTGCGGTAAGTCCAATAATAGGCACTTTGCCTAATTGTTTGATTATATTTTTCAGATTGCGGTATTCCGGTCTAAAGTCGTGTCCCCATTCAGAAATACAGTGGGCTTCGTCAATAGCTACAAATGAAATGGGCACGCTCTGTAAAAAGGCCACATATTCTTCTTTCGTCAACGATTCAGGCGCTACATATAAAAGTTTGGTCAAGCCTGAAGTGATGTCTTTTTTTACTTGGGCAATTTCTGTTTTGGTAAGAGAGGAATTTAGCACGTGGGCGATTCCGTTTTCTGAAGAAAGGCTTCGAATAGCATCAACCTGATTTTTCATCAAAGCGATCAGAGGAGAAACAACAATGGCTGTTCCATCCTGAATTAAAGCGGGTAATTGATAACAAAGAGACTTTCCACCGCCAGTTGGCATAATTACAAAAGTATTCTTCTTATCTAAAATACTCGTAATGACTTGCTCCTGCAAGCCCTTAAATTGGCTAAAGCCGAAATACTTCTTTAATTCCTTGTGTATTTCAATTTCGTTTGAATTCATTCTTTATATTAATGGATATTTTGTATAAATTTGCAACACATAAAGATACAACTTTCTTTTATACATACAAATTTTAAATATTCTGTTTTGATCACAAAAGAAAATATATTGGCGATCGCCAAAAAAACCATACTATCTGAAAGTGAAGCAATTACAAAGCTAATTGATTTTCTGGACGAAAATTTCTACGAAGCTGTCCAACGCATTTACGAAACTAAGGGCCGATTAGTGGTTACAGGCATCGGAAAAAGTGCCATTATTGCTCAAAAAATGGTCGCTACTTTTAACTCAACCGGCACGCCATCTATGTTCCTTCACGCCTCAGAAGCCATCCATGGCGACCTGGGAATGATACAAAACGACGACATTGTAATCTGCATTTCAAAAAGCGGAAACAGTCCTGAAATAAAAGTACTGGTTCCCCTATTAAAACGTTTTGGAAACATTTTGATCGGAATAACCGGAAATGTAACTTCGTTTTTAGCTAAAGGTTCTGATTATGTTCTGAATACCACTGTTGAAATGGAGGCCTGCCCAATAAATCTGGCTCCAACAAACAGTACCACTGCTCAACTAGTTATGGGTGATGCTTTAGCCGTTTGTTTGATGGAAATGCGTGATTTTAAACCTGAAGATTTTGCGGTTTATCATCCTGGTGGCGCTTTAGGAAAAAAATTACTCCTTCGCGTTAAAGACATGATTGAACATTCGTTAAAACCAATGGTAACTCCAGACACCTCAATCAAAAAAGCTATTTTTGAGATCTCTGAAAAAAGACTGGGGGTAACCGCAGTAATCGAAAACGATAAAATTGTTGGTATCATTACCGATGGAGACATCAGAAGAATGTTAAACGACAGAGATTCTATTGCTGATTTAACGGCAAAAGATATTATGTCTAAAAATCCTAAATTCGTATCTTCAGAAACAATGGCAGTTGACGCTTTGAATATTTTAGAAGATTTTTCGATAACACAACTTATCGTTGCTGATAATGGAGAGTACAAAGGCGTATTACATTTACATGACATTTTAAAAGAAGGAATCGTATAATGGCAAAAAAAAACCTTGGCGAGATGTCGTTTCTGGACCATCTTGAAGAATTAAGATGGTTACTGGTTAGAAGTACAATTGCAATTATGATAATGGCATTTGTAACGTATTTTGTAAGTGACTATTTGTTTGATGAAATTATTCTGGGGCCAACCAGACCTACTTTTTTTACCTATATCTGGTTTTGCGATCTGTCGCACCAGCTTGGTTTCGCTGACAGTATCTGCATTACGCAGCTGAATTTTATTATCCAAAATACGGAAATGGAAGGCCAGGTAAATATTTTTGTCTGGATGTGTATTTTGGCCGGTTTTATTTTGAGTTTTCCTTATATTTTATGGGAAATCTGGAAATTTATCAGCCCTGCTTTGTACGAGAAAGAGAAAAAAAATGCAAAAGTATTCATCTTCACCTCCTCTTTACTTTTCTTCTTAGGAGTATTGTTCGGATATTTTGTAGTTATTCCAATGTCTGTAAATTTCGTGGCCACTTTCTCAGTGAGTGATGTTGTAAAAAATCAATTCACACTGGACTCTTATATGGGTATGGTAAAAACAAGTATATTGGGTAGTGCGATCTTTTTTGAATTGCCAATCGCTATTTACTTCTTAACCAAATTGGGATTAGTAACTCCTGAATTCCTTAGAAAATACTGGAAATATGCCGTAATCATCATTTTGATCATTGCCGCAATCGTGACCCCTCCAGATGTAGTAAGCCAGACTATCGTGGCCATACCAATGCTGCTTATTTACGAAGTAAGTATTCTGATTTCTAAGATTGTTTATCGAAATAAAATGAAAGAAAATGTCTGATATCATACAAGAATTTAATGATTATCGTTCTAAAATGAACGATAAATTATTGGCCGACAACAATAAAATTGTAAAAAGAATTTTTAACCTGGATACGAATGCTTACGCTCCGGGAGCTCTTGATGTAAAAACAAAAGAGCTTTTAGGATTAGTAGCTTCGGCGGTTTTGCGTTGTGACGACTGTGTAAAATACCACCTCGAAACCAGCCATAAAGAAGGAGTTACCAAAGAAGAAATGATGGAAGCAATGGGAATCGCAACTTTAGTTGGCGGAACCATCGTAATCCCGCATTTGAGAAGAGCTTATGAATTTTGGGAAGCTTTGGAAGAGCAAGGGAATTAGAAAATGAGACAATTAGTCAATTAGATAATTTTCTTGACAATATGTTAATTCACTTATTCTATTGATTTATTTTCTTTTATTTTGCCCATTGGAGATATAATTATCTCATTATCAAATTGACACATTATCTAATTAAAAAAAATGAAGCTAAGAGCCGATAATTTAATCAAAACCTATAAAGGACGTAGTGTTGTAAAAGGGATTTCTGTTGAAGTTAATCAAGGGGAAATCGTTGGTCTTTTAGGACCTAATGGTGCAGGAAAAACGACTTCGTTTTACATGATTGTGGGATTGGTAAAACCAAACTCAGGTAATATTTATCTGGACGATCTGAACATTACCGATTATCCTATGTACAAACGTGCCCAACAAGGAATTGGTTATTTGGCGCAGGAAGCTTCTGTTTTTAGAAAATTAAGCATTGAAGACAACATCCTGAGTGTTTTGCAATTGACGAAACTATCGAAAGAAGAACAGATTGCAAAAATGGAGAGCTTAATTGAAGAATTCAGCTTAGAACATATTCGTACCAACAGAGGAGATTTACTTTCAGGAGGAGAGCGTCGTCGTACGGAAATTGCCCGTGCTTTGGCAACCGATCCAAAATTTATCTTACTGGATGAGCCTTTTGCAGGAGTTGACCCGGTTGCAGTGGAAGACATTCAGAGAATTGTAGCGCAGCTAAAAAACAAAAATATTGGAATTTTAATTACCGATCACAACGTCCAGGAAACTTTGGCCATTACCGATAAAACCTACCTAATGTTTGAAGGAGGAATTTTGAAAGCCGGAATTCCGGAAGAATTAGTTGAAGACGAAATGGTTCGTCGTGTTTATCTGGGACAAAACTTTGAACTTCGTAAAAAGAAACTTGAATTTTAAGGAAGTTTTCAGTCGCAGTTTTCAGTCACAATAAAACTGAAAACTGCGACTGAAAACTTATTCTACAGTAATAAACTGTAATTGCTCTAAATCTCCATTGTAGATATTCACATCCACACTGTGTTTAATTCCCGGCAAAGAAGCTTTTTCTGTAAACTGCCAAAATAGCCAGTCTTCTTCAATCTTCTCTCTGTAGAAATTATAGTTGGCAATCCAGAATAAATATTCTCCAAATTCTTCTTTCAGGAAATCGCCATAATAACGTTCTCCGGTATAAATAATCGGGCGCACCTGATAATGTGCTTCGACCTTATTCAGCCAACGTTTCAGGCCTTTTTTCAAACTGTCCAGCGACTGATTCTTAGGCAATCGTTCAATATCTAAAACGGGTGGTAAATCCCCTTTTTGCAGTTTTACGGTTTTTATAAAAAGATCGGCCTGTTCTATCGAATTTTCGTTAGGACGATAGTAATGATAGGCTCCGCGTATAATCTTATGCTTTTTTGCTCCTAACCAGTTGTGCATAAACTGCCTGTCTACTTTATTATTCCCTGCCGTAGCACGAATAAAAACAAACTGAACCGGATATTTTTCTTCCAAAACCTCAACTTCACCCCAATGTACGGTTCCCTGAAATTCAGAAACATCAATACCGATTACTTTTCCCTTATGATTTTCCAGAACCTGAACATTTCTAACATCTGAAAGACGTTTTTCCACAGCATCCTCCTCTAAAACTTTATTTGATTTAAAGCCAAGATAATAAGCCAGTCCATCACGATAATGATAAACTGTTGCAAAAAAAAGCAATACTAAAAAAGAATAAATGATAAA
This sequence comes from Flavobacterium sp., assembly GCA_023251135.1. Classification (GTDB taxonomy): domain Bacteria; phylum Bacteroidota; class Bacteroidia; order Flavobacteriales; family Flavobacteriaceae; genus Flavobacterium. The sequence goes on from JAHEZJ010000002.1 coordinate 84,122, forward strand.
GCGAAGTCCACTTGCCAGAATCGATCTCTGAGGTTTCGATTTACGGGAGTAAGAAGTTCTTCGGGTAGTCGTTTTTCTTGCCATTCCAATAAAACTACTTTTTCAAAAACACATTATTTACCACTGAAAGCAGTACATAAATAATAATAATCAACGGAATCGCGATATAATGAAGCAACAAAAGCAAAACTACAGCAATTAGCAAAAACACGATTTGTAGCCCGTTATCTTTTAAAGTAAACTTTTTAACTTTTAATGCAAACAACGGAATTTCGGCATTCAAAATATAAGCACTGCACAAAGTAATTCCCAATAAAACCCAATGGTTGGTTAGTATTTCAAACACCAATAGAGAATCTGAAAACTTCAAAACCATAGGCAAACTCAGAATAAAAAGAGCATTTGCCGGTGTTGGCAAGCCAATAAAAGAATCGGTCTGACGGGTGTCAATATTAAAATTTGCCAATCGGTAACAAGAACCTAAGGTTACTATAAATCCTAAAAAAGGAATAAAAACCGAACCAATTACTTCATGAGGGTTGGCGCTTTTCAAAAACATGGTATACATTACATAACCCGGTACAACTCCGCTGGTAACCATATCGGCCAACGAGTCTAACTGCAATCCAAGCGGACTGGAAACGTTGAACAATCTGGCAAAAAAACCATCAAAAAAATCAAAGAAGATTCCCAAACAAACCATGTAAAAAGCCATTTCGTAATTGGCTTCCGAAACAAAAACAACCGCGATACAACCGCAGAATAAATTGATTAATGTGATTAAATTAGGAATGTGTTTTTTAATATTCATGATTTATAATTTTGACAAATGTTGAACGGCAAATTTCGTATAAATAAGCGACATTAACAGAAATTTTTTCTATTAAAATGCTATTCCCTCAAAAGCATTGTAAACATTTTTATATGAAAAATTTAAGTTTTACAATAATTTGAATTAGATGACTAAAATATTATATTTTTGATAAAAATTAAAACAGACTTCGGTCTGCTAAAAAATATCCGTTGAAGAAAATCTTTGTGTTATTATTATTTTGTAGTTGCACGATTCAGTATGCACAAACCGTTCGAAAGTATTCGAATGAGTTTATGAATATTGGTGTTGACGCAGCTGCTTTAGGAATGTCGGGTGCTGTAGTTTCTTCTACAAATGATGTTAATTCGGTTTATTGGAACCCAGCCGGTCTGACACATCTTGAAGATCATCAAGTTTCGTTGATGCACGCCAATTATTTTGCCAATATTGCACAATACGACTACATTGGATATGCGAGTCCGATTGACGACAGAAGTGCCTGGGGAATCTCGATGATTCGTTTTGGCGTCGATGACATTATGGACACGACCCAGTTGATCGACAATCAGGGGAATATCGATTACAATCGAATCAGGCTATTCTCTACTGCTGATTATGGTTTTACTTTTTCGTACGCAAGAAAATTACCCGTAGACGGTTTTCAATATGGGGTGAATGCAAAAGTAATCCGACGAGTGATTGGAAAGTTTGCCAATTCCTGGGGGTTTGGTTTTGACTTTGGACTTCAATTTGAAAGAAATGGCTGGAATTTTGGTTTGATGCTTCGCGATATTACCACTACTTACAATGTATGGAATATTAATGAAGAGGAATACAAGAAAATTGCCAATGCTATTCCTGGAGAAAACAACGAATTACCAGAAAGTACCGAGATCACTTTACCAAAAGCGCAATTGGGAATTTCTAAAAAAATTGAATTTCACAACGACTACAGTCTTTTGGTTGCAACCAATTTAAATATGCGCTTTGAGCAAACCAATGATATTATTTCTACAAAAGCAGTCAGTATCGATCCTGCTCTCGGTTTTGAGTTTGGTTATACCGATCTTGTTTTTTTAAGAGCAGGAGCAGGAAATTTTCAAAATGTAACGCAACTAGACAACACCGAAAAACTAAACTTTCAGCCTAATATAGGGCTTGGTTTTAAGTACAAAGGTATTCAGGTCGACTACGCTTTGACAGATTTAGGAAATCAAAGTACAGCTTTGTATTCTAATATTTTTTCTTTAAAAGTAGATTTAGGTATCTTTAGATAATATTTGTTAATCCTCAAACTTCTTAACATTTTAAATTATGAAAAATGTCCTTTTCAAAAAAACACTTTTTAGTTTACTATTATTACTAAGTTTCCTGGGGTTTAGCCAGAATATACCTTTAACAAAAGAGGCTAAAATAAGTGTTATTACGTGCGGATTAGGTAATGAAAGTTATACTTATTTTGGTCATACTGCAATTCGTGTCGCTGACCCGGCTAACAACATTGATGTTGTTTACAATTATGGTAATTTTGACTTTAGAACACCCAATTTTGTTGCCAAGTTTGCAAAAGGCGATCTGCAATATTTTGTTAGCGTTCGATCCTATCCTGAATTTGTAAACGATTATACAACTGAGAAGAGAAGTGTTTTTGAACAGGAGCTTATAATACCTTACAACCTAAAGCAAACACTTTTTGATAACTTAAATGCAACGGCACTCTCTGAAGATCGTTATTACACTTATAAATTTATTGACAAAAACTGTACTTCGATGGTGGTTGATGTCATCAATAAATCGCTCAATGGGGAGGTTGTAACTAAAAAAGGAGACACAACTGAAACGTACCGATCCATTCTGTTTCCTTATTTCGATGAGCATTTTTACGATCAACTAGGAACCAGCATTATTTTCGGAACAAAAGTAGACCAACCGGGAACCAAGATCTTTTTACCTTTCGAATTAAAAAGCAGCTTAGAGAAAACTACTTTTCAAAATCATCCCTTAGTAGGCCAAAGCAAAACTGTACTTAATTTTGAAAAAGAGAAACCAAGTTCATGGTGGAATAATATTTACACCTATCTCCTTATATTGGCTTTTGTTGTTTTGGCACACAATAAAGTAGTTGATAAAATCTATCTTTTGATTTTATCTCTTATAGGAATCTTTTTTGTTACTATTGGATTCTATTCGCTGCACCAGGAATTAGCAATGAACTACAATGTACTTTTACTTAGTCCGCTTTTGCTGGTATTAATCCTTTTTTCAATCTTAAAAAACAAAAGATGGACGTATCGTTTTGCCGTTATACACTTACTGTTTTTGGTAGTTTACGCTATTTTCATGATTAATAAAGCACATTTCTTCATTGTTTTACCAATGATTATTACAAGCGGATTTGTTTTAGTGAGAGTCGCTATTCGAAATAAAAAACGTATTCCGATTATTATTTAAATTACTGTCCGCGATAAAACAAAACAGTCGTAATCGTTTTAAAAGTAATACTTAAATCCAGAAATATACTGCGGTGTTTGATGTAGTATAAGTCGTATTGCAGTTTTATCAAACTCTCATCGATAGATTCTCCGTAAGAATAGTTTACTTGTGCCCAACCGGTCAGTCCCGGTTTTACAACGTGTCGTGTCTCATAAAAAGGCATGATTCGGGCTATTTCATCCACAAAAAATGGTCGTTCAGGTCTTGGGCCAATAACAGCCATATCGCCTTTTAAAACATTAAAAAACTGCGGTAATTCGTCGATTCTTGATTTACGCATCATTTTACCAAAAGGAGTAATCCGTTTATCATTTGAACTAGCGAAAACAATCCCATTAGACTCTGAGTTTTCTACCATGGTTCTAAACTTATAGATTTTAAAAACAACTCCGTTTTTACCTACACGCTCCTGTGTGTAAAACAAAGTTCCTTTATTAGCGACCAGATTCGTGATAAAAATAAAAGGAATAAAAAGGAAGCAAATAAGCAATCCCGTAATTGAAAACAAAAACTCTAATAGGCGAACAAAAAACAGGTAGAGCTTATTGTTATTATTTCGGCTAAAGGGGAAAAATCTATAGAAATCGCGGGCTATATAATGAACCGGAATACGTTGTGTTTTGCTTTCGTAAACCTGCGTATATTCCCGAATAATATTTCCTGATTCTAATAAATGAAGTAATTGCTGGTAGAGATCGGCTGTAATTCCATCTGTTTTTTGGGAAGCAATAACAATTTCTGAAACCTGATTCCGAATTACAAACTCTTCTAAATCTTTCTTTTTAATTTCTTTTACGTAGTGGAAGTTTAAATCTTCTTCTGAAATTGCATCTGAATTTACAAAGCCAATAATCCTATAGTGCGGATCAACATTTTCAAGTCCCAAAACCAATTCTTCTACTTGGTTTTGATCGCATATTAAAACTACATTTTGAGAAAAACGGTGTGATGCCAGGAAGAAGACATAAAATAAACGCCACAATAGTAAAGTGCCCAGTATTGTAAAATAGAATATTACTATAACTAATCGTTGTTTGGGCAAGACTGGAGATAAAACCGGTGTAAACAAATAAGCCACACTTGAAGCTGTAGCCGTAAAAATTACACTTTGAAGAATCTGTAACTGACTACTGGCGACCTGCAAATTGTACATTTCGAATATTACCCCAAAAGCATATACATAACTGAGGAGCAATATTATACTTAGAAAATTGCTTTTATCAAAAACAAAGTAATTATAATGAAATAGTAAACTTAGGAGATATAATGCAGACAAAATAAAAACAACATCAAAAAGAAGAAGCAAAACTTTCCTTTCCGAAATTTCGAAATGCATTTTAGATTTTAAAAACATTTATTCTATTGTTTAGGGGCTTAAACGTGAGGCAAATGTATTATAAAAAACAGAATTTAGCTGACGGAAATTTCTTCTTTTTCAGGAATTTTAATCTGGACAAAAAGAAGCGATAATCCGTACACAAAAGCAGGCGCGGCCGTTCGCATGGCAGCGTGATTTATGGTTAATAACCAAAAAATGAAAAATGAAAAAAAGTATAAATGCTGTCGATTGTTAACATACAACATTATAGGTACAGTTAAAAGTAATACGAGTCCCAAAACACCAAATAAACCATGCTCACTTATCATACGGGTACTTTCGTTGTGTGAAGCTGCAGCTTCTCCAGAGGCTTCTTTTCTGATTTGTTTACCCATTCCAACTCCAACACCCAAAACTGGATTTTCGATAAAAAGCTTTAACTCTTCATTCATAATCTGTTCTCTGCCTCCCAAGCGATCTTTCTTCTGTCTGCCTCTGGCATCCTGATTCGCATAACGTTTTTCAATAAGTCCTTTTGTTTGAAAAGAAGAGTACACCCACACTCCCATACCTAATAATCCGGTTAGAATAAAAACCGATACAAACTTTCTTCTTCCCCTGTTATTAGAAAAACGGTATAGAAAAAATAATAAACAGATAATCATGGCTATCGCCGTTATAATTCCTCCCCTTGAAAAGGTCACAATCCCGCGGTAAGTTAAAAAAACTAGCAATGCACCATTTAAAATCATCATTTTTTTCGATTTAGAGAATAGTATCAGTTGCGTAAAAAAAATAAAGATCCCTAATCCGAGAATCGTCGAAACCTGATTTGGTCCAAACCCTCCGGAGGTCTCAAAATTAGATTGGGTCCCCGTTACCACATCTCTAACACTTGGATTGTATAAAAACAAATAAACAGTTGTACTAACGATTGGCAACCCCATTGCGATTAAAACAGTTTGCAGATCGGCAAATAAGATTTTTCTTTTATACATATAGATAGAAGATATTGCCAGACAGACCGGTCCCGATAAGTTGAAAACTAATGATTTCTTAATATCGACAGAAACACTGAAAACGGTAGAAGTAATTAAAATACCCGGAATTAATAAAATAAGAAAGAAAAAATACACAAATGCATTGGAAGAAAAATTACTGTACACCATTCCCATTAACATGAAAAAAATCACATTAATCTTTACAAACTCATTATTAAAATTTCCTCCGGTCATTCTTAAAAACACCTCCACTCCAACTAGGTAAGCTGCTACAAGAAGAACCTCGTTATTCCTATTCTTACTTCGATAAACAATAAAAAAACCGACAATTGGAATTAATAATGCGTATATTTTTGACAAAAAGGGTACAGCAAAGACAGCCAAGGCAATAGCAGCATGAATTAAAAGCAGATTGCTATAAGACAGTTTTATGTTTTTCATCCCTATTTAATATTTTTAAATCGCAAAAGTAATCAAAGATTCCAGCCATAAACGATACTCTGCAATAATACTTTTTTTACTAAAATTCAACTGAACCTTTTCATATAGTTTTAAAGCAAGTGTATCCCGAAATTTTTCATCAATAATAATTCTTTCAAGTGCTTCCGCAAAGCCATTTAGATCATTGGATTCTACAATTAAACCCTCGATCTCTGAATCAATTACTTTTGATACATCACCCACATTTGTTGCTACTACAGGTAATTTTGAGAGCCCGTATTCTAAGATAGCCAATGGAAGTCCTTCTGAAAATGACGTCAAAATACCAATCTGACTTTGCATTAATGCTGAACCGACATTATTAGTTGAACCATAAAAAAAAACTACTTCCTGTAATTCTAAATCTACAACCTTCTTTTTCAATTCTTCAGAATAGGAATCCTGAAAGTCTTTTCCAAACAAATGAAAGCTCCAATCCGGGAATTTATTTCTAATCCTATTGGCTGCATTTATTAGCAGTTCATGATTCTTTTGCGGCCGCAAATTAGCAACACAAATGATTCTTTTCCCTTCTGATCCATTTAATACTACTTGCTCTTTTGAAATAGGAGATTCAGAGATAAAATTAGACAAATAAATAATGTCCGGGCACCATAAATAACTCTTTGCCCAATCTTTTAAAACTTCACTTACAGAGATGATACCCGTAAAAAAAAGTGAACTTACTTTTAAAACTAAATCTTTTCTGGAAGTCAAATCTTGCGAAATTCCATAATGATCGTGCCAGATAATTTTAATTCCTGGTAAAGTTAATTTAACTAAAACTGCAATAAAAAAAGAAGAACTGTGTGCGTGAATTACATCAACCTGATTCTTCTTTAAATATTTACGTAATTTCGAAACTGCATTAAAATCAATTATTTTCCTCTTCTTTAAAAAGAAATAACTAACGTTTTCATCAATTTGATTGAATAACAATCCTTCTCTCCGTGATACAATTAAGCCAGAAAACTCGACTTCACCAGCCAAAGCATTAGCATAGTTGACTGCCATGCGTTCTGCTCCTCCGGGTTCTAAAGAGTCTATTATTTGTACAATTCTCATTTTAATAATAGCTTTTTAAGTTCTGATTCAAAAAGATCTGTAGTATAATTTTGTGACCACTCAATAGCTAATTCTCTTTTTTTATTTAAATTTTGCTCTTCTTTTAACATTTCATTTATCTGATTTACGTCTTTCACTAGATCCATTTCCAACAAAATACCTCTCTGCCCATAATCTAACATAAAAGGTACACAGGAAACTTTACTAGCAATTGGAATACTTCCCCAGAACATTCCTTCAGCAATAGCTTTAGGCCAGCCTTCACTTTTAGACGGTAAAATAACAAAATGGCTATTTTGATATGCTTTTTTTATTGTGTCCTGATTTTGATTTCCATTCAAGATGACAAATCTTCCTAAATCATTTTCAGTAATATAATCTTCCAAATAAACTCGGTCCGGGCCTTCTCCGTACAAACTCAGAATTATTTTATTCCCTTTATTTATTAAATGATGAATTATTTTTAGCGCATAAACAGAATTTTTACCCGACACTAAACTGCCGACAAAAACAAAATTTAATGTACCATTGAAATCTTTTTCCTTAATGGTTGTTATTTCAGATTCGGAGTAAGTTGCGGTAAAAAAAGACTTTATATTTTTGGATTGGTTTTCCCATTTCCCATAAACTAATACGGTCATGTTCCGAGTCAAAAAAGTATTATTTAAAATCCATTTTTGCATTTTATAGGAGAATGGCTGTTTACTTTTAGGATCCCAATTGCCCGCATATTTAGCTGTTTTACTTTTTCGGGGAAATAATATCTGAACAAAACAGCCCAATAGCCCCATATTCCCGGGACACCTCAAATGAATATGGTCGGCATTTTTCATTGCCAGAAATAGATTCCACAAAACAATTGGCAATTTAATAATTGAAATCAAGCTATTCCTAATATTAATAAAATTAAAATCTGGAACTTGTCTAAAATCAATTTTATTGTGCTTGTATGGGATATCAATTGCGGTTCGCTCCCCTTTTTGTAGTGGGGCAACAATAAGTACTTCATCTACAAATTTAAACCAAATATTCATTTCCCGAACATAAGGAGCATAGGCTAAAAATTCATTCTCATGCTGAATATGAACAACATGGGTTACGATCAAAAACTTCATGAGTTTATTTTTGGTTTATTAACGAATAAACTCAAAAAACCAATACTTCTTCCCAAAGCTTCGGTAAAGGCTTCTTTTTTCTTTTGTTCTGTAAGAACATTTGTAAAGCGAATTAAGATTAAAAGTACTGTTATTAAATTCCATTTTAAACGGTCTTTAAAAATTGGAGCTGGGTTTTTAACTCTCCAAACATACCATCCGTTTCTAACTACCATTTTTCCGTATTTGTACTTATTTGGGCGACCCGACTCGGCATGAAAATGAGATAAACGCGCGTTTGTATTGATTACATTTTGACCAAACTGCAAAGCTCTTAAACTAAAATCAGCATCTTCATACAAACCATATCCTTCAAAATATCCAGAAAACTTAATTTGATCTAAAACTTGTTTCTTGAATGACATGGACATTCCTATTAATAAATCTACTTCATAAGTCTTTCCTGTCATCGGAAATCCTGAGGTTCTGCCATGTGAATAATTTGGCATTTTACCGGATCCTAAAGTAGAGTTTAGCTTTAAGTAATTCCTAACAACGTTCCGCAAACCTTCTTTGTAATAAAACCCCTCAAACAAATAGTATTTTTTCTGATCATACAAAACGTCAGGATCCTGTCTTTTCCAACCGTACTCATTAATTGCAATTCCTCCTACGCCAGCTATAGCCGAATTCACATTGAATGTTTCGATAACCTGCTTAAAGTAATCCGGTTCTAAAACGGTATCGTCATCCAGAAAGCAAACAATTTCACAGTCTGTATTTACTTTTGAAACGCCATAGTTTCGTTGTCTTGTAAGACCTCTATTTTCTTTAGAAACCAGGAAATACTCTAAATTCTGAAACTTGTTTTCTTCTACAACAGTTTTGGTCTCCTTATTAATGGAACCATCGATAATAAGGATTTGATTTGGATACAATAATTGTTTTTGAATCGACTGCAATAAAGCTTGCAATGATTCAGGGCGCATATAAGTACAAATAATTAGCGAAAAATTCATTAAATTCTATTTAGAAGCTATAAATATTAAATTGTTGTATCCTTTTTTTCTATTGTACAACTGTCCTTTCATAGCATGAAATTCCTCTATTGAATAAACTTCTATATCCCTAAATCCTGATTCTTTTAGATCTGTAATTAATCCTTTTTTCGTATAATAATATCCTGAAACTTTAAAACCTTTAAAACCGGTGTTTCTGTTTCCTACTTTTTCTCCTAAAAAAAGAGAAAAAAGTCCTCGTAGTTTAAAATACATCGTTTTCCTCAAAGCTCCAATTTGGTTATGAACCGTTCCTAATAGAACACCATCCTCGACCAAAATTTGACGGGCATTTTTAAAAATTGTCAAACGGTCTTTACGAACAGGTACATAGGTTAACATACTGTTTAATATGGTTACCAACTCAAACTCATTCGCAACTTTATTAAAATCCTTTGCATCACCAACAATAGTACTGGTAATTGTATCAATACCCCAAACTTTTAAATTCTGGTTGCATTTCTCAATCATATTATCCGAAATATCAGAGGCAACAATTTGATTTGGTTTATAAAACTTTGCAATGCCAGTAAGTTCTCTTCCGGTTCCGCAGCCAAAAACTTTTATACGATCTATTTTCCCTATCTTATCATAACGCTTTAAACTACTTTCGAACATAAAATGCTCAAAATCTGAAATTGATGTCATTACCTCTTGTGTAGCGATAATATCTTCTCTTTCCCAAAAAGATTTATTTTCTACTTTCATTTTTTAACCTTTTAATTGATGCTAAAATTTTTGCCATTGCTCTTTTATGTGGTTTCATATATTTTTCAAAAAAAACATAGATCGAAAATAACAAACTATTATTAATTAAATAATAAGCTGAATCCTCAGCTAAAATCTGTTTTGTATTAAAACCATTTTTAAAATCTTGTACCCCCTTAGATCCTCCTAATGACAGATTATATCCTTTATTCTTTTCCAAAAAAGATAACTTTATTGCTTCCCATTGTAATAAATGTCCAACAAGCAGATCTGGTTTCTCTTTTTTAGTACCTCCCAAAATATAGGTATAATAACCTCCCGCTTTTATTATAAAAATCGCTCCTTTTACTTCATTGTCTTTAGTTCCTACAATAAATTTAGCAATCCCTTTTTCAATTAAATCTACTATTGTTTCTTTAATATCATTCCAATCTCTAAGTCCGTAATTTGCCTTTTGCGCATTCTCTAAACATATTTTATATGCTCGTTCTATTTCATTATAAGTTACAGCATAACTAATTGTGACTCCCTTTCTTTCTGCACTTCTGATATCTCGCCGCACTGATGACTTAAAATCTAATAGCAGATCATCTATTGTATTGTATTTTTTTAAATCTAACCAATTTAATCCTGTAAAAGAAAATACATATTTAAAACGATTCCCTTTTTTAAAGCTGTGTTTTTTTAAATATTTACTATAATAAATATCTTTCTCAAATTTTAAAAGAGAAGGAGACGCTATTTGCAAACAACTTGTTTTAAGAAAATTAGACCTATTAATTGCTGCTTCTATGATTTGGGGCAAAACTAAGTTATTCTCATTTAGAAGTAATGGTACATAAGGAATAATATAAAATTTAAAGAACGATAATTTCGGAATTACTGCACCGTAGCCTCCAATTATTTCTTCATTTTCAATATATAATCCTACCTCAAAATCAAAACCATATGATTGATAAGACTTAAGCCAATCTGAAAGCACTAAATGACTTCCGTCACTATTTGCGATAACAAATTCATCCCATTTGTCAAGCCAATATTTTTCTTTAGTAAAAAGGATTTTCATTAGGTAAATTTTCTAAAGGTTAGATCAGATTTACTCTTCATAAAAATAACACCTTCAGCATCAACATCTAAAACAACTTTTTCAAAACCCTGCCAATACTCAATTAACTGTGTAAGTGTTGGATTCCAGATTTTATTATTTTTAATTTTATCGGAAAGACTTTTAAATCTTTCATCCACTTTCTTGTCTATTTGTACTGGAGACGAAAATAATTTCCCTGCATGGTATTCCATAGGAACCGAAAAATAGGTATGTGCTATAAAAACACCTTTTTCACTTATTAATAACTGTATATTTTCTTCTGATAATGATTTTCTAAAATCCAACATTTCTAATGTCTGGAAAATATAAAACTCTTCCTCCGCAATGTTATGTTTGAATAAGATTGGAGAATATCGTGCTAATTTATATGCCTTCCCTTTATTGGTTTTCCATGATACAAAAACCTTCAAGACAGAAACACTTAACTTAAAAAAGTCTTTAACCAACGGAAAAAATGACTTTAATCGTTTTTGAAAAAATACTTTTTTGAAGTTTGCTGCCGCATCTTTGTATCTTAAAATCATCTTTTCATCATTATAATAATGGAAAAAAATGTTTTTAATCATCAACTGTGTTTTCTTAATTAAGCGGCTATCCTTATTGCCTTTTAAAAAACTTGACAGCGTAAAATGCTTTGTATTTAACTGATTTATTACGCCATTTGTAGTAGTACCCGTGTCAATATAATTCCAAAGAACATTAATCTTTTTACCTTTTAAGAGACTACTAAAGTTTTCTTCAGGAATATTATTATTTCCAAAAAGCGAAAAATTGTAGGGCTGAAATCCGTGATCAATCCAGACTTTCAAATCCTCTAATGGTGGAACAAATTGTTCAAAATCCTCAAAACTTTCAACGTTTGGTTTGATAGATTGTGAAAGGGAATGGTAACATAACTCGTGCCCTTCCTCATGCCATTTTAAAAGTTCCTCTTTCTGATTTTGAAAAGATAAGTTTTCTTCCCGCTTTGAGAAATGATTTAAAAAAAAACCTTTTGTTACTTTTATATTGTGTTCTTTGAAAAAATGCCTTTGAAGGACTAAGTTTTCAGCAGTGTCAAAATCACAGTGATCTGTAAAACAAGCAATCGCAATAAAGGGTTCTCTGGATCGGCTTAATTCAATAGCTTCGTTTTGAGGAAATAATAAAGCAGGAATTTCAACAAAACTAAACTTTTGTTTGGCCGCTATTATAGTCTTTCTATTTTGACTCCCTGAATAATTTGTAATAGGCGATGCTGATTCAGGATTGAATCTCCATAGTAAAACAGTTGGATTATGATGATCAATTTCCCAAATTCCACCTGTTATGTTTGCCTGAACAACTTTATCATTCTGAAATTTTACAATTTTGGGACTAAACTCATTTGCGATAAAATTAGTTTTTAATTTTTGCCATGTATAGTCGTGGCTGCGAAACTGTGTTACCGGTTTTGAAAAAACAATTTTTATATCGAACGAATTACAGTCTGAAAGATTAACCTGAGCGAGATCAATACTCACTTTGCGTGATTGACTATCAAACACAAGTGTCTGACTTTGCAAAGGTTTTATAATAGTTATAGATTCTATCAAGTCTTTTTATTTACTAATTAATTCATTTGCCCAATACAAGCTTTGCTTCCACTGCTTTTGGAAGTTTCTATAATAATGTAATGGATTTTTAATTGCCTGAGCCTTATAAAATTTGAAAAACAAGATTACTTTATATCCGCTTATTTGCTCTTCTGTTAAGTGTAATTGCTTATACAACATGATTGTAGGCGAAGGTTTAGGCTGAACTAGATCATCTTTCCAGGCTAAAACAGGTTTTGTTCGAAATCCTCCCATCGGGGCACTTAAATGTAAAATTTCAGGACTAGGAAAATATACAACGTCTGCTCCTATATTGCGCAATTGCATTCCAAAATCAGTATCTTCCCCGTAACCAAATTCAAACCCCATTCTAAAAGAAACTTTTTTAAGCAATACACTAGTCATAAAACTATTCCCTGACCCAAATATTGAGGACTGATTCACAACATCAAATTCTTTTGTCTCGTTTTTCTTTAAGTAACTGTTATTTACAACTGCTACGCCAAATTTTTCACATTTCTTTAAAGTTTCTTCTATCAAATCAGGAGCAAACCTGTTATCATCATCATTTAAAAAAACCCATTCACTCTTGACTTGTGCTAATGCCAAATTTCTTGCGTTACAAGCTCCTGCCTGGTGTGTAAATGTATGTTTAATTTCAAATGGCCAACTTTCAGTTTGAAGATAATCAAGTTCTGAGACACTTTCTAGATTTGTATTCTGTTCTACAATTATAACGTTTTTAGGCAAATGAGTCTGTACTGATAAATCTTTTAAAACATCGTACAAATATTGTTTTCGTCCAATGGTTGGAATTATTACATCAATAGTTTCTGTACTGGATATATGCTTTGATGAATAAACCTCAATATGCTCTAATAAATCATCTTCCAATTTTCGTCTTCGATAAAAAAGACAATACAGCAATGGAAGAATGCTTAGTTTTCTTTTAAACAGCAACATATTCAAAAACAGCAGAAATACCCAACGGGTTCTATAATGTTGTTTTACAAATCGAAATAACGTGTAAAGCTGCGTTTCCTGCTCCTTTAATTCTACAGTGGTATCAATCAATAATACTGGCTCTGAATAGCAAAAAAGACCTTTTTCCATGGTCAATTTTGCCAAAGAATGCAAAAAATAATCGAAATTATACGTGATTTTAATTTTCCCATTCAGTGCTAATAAAACGGAGGCATTAAGACCGCCAACAATGCTGCTTGTCTGCCAGGTTGGATAATTAACTTTTTTATTAATTTTTACAAATGGCGACTCCTCGACATAACCTATAGAATCTGACAAGAACGATTTTGAAAATGGATTGTAAGACGCCATTATTTTAGAATGATGGAAAACATCCTGAAATTTTGAAATGTTTAAATTTGATTTAAAATCAATATGACACCAAATTATTAAACTTTTAGGATGCAAGGCAGCCATTTCAAATAGCGTTCTTGCAATATTGACTTGCGAAAAATGCACTATTTTCTTTTCGAACTCTACCTCAACGACCTTATTTTTTTTATGATAAACAATTATCATTGCGGCTTTAAATTTTGGTTTATTATTTTTTTATAAAATTCAATATTCTCTAGTACTATTTTATTAATATCAAATTTAGCTTCTACTCTTTCTCTGGCTTGTTCTCCTATCTTTAAGCAAAGCGATTCTTCTTTAAGCAATGCTGTTATTCTATCGGCAAATAAATCATGATCTGCAGGATGTACCAGATAACCGCTTTCTCCGTCGACTATAAGTTCTTGCGCCCAGCCAATATTACTATTAACTACTCCTTTTTTCATTGCCATAGATTCTATCGTAACCATTCCTAATGTTTCGGCAAAGGTTGGAAATACACAAACATTCGCTTTCTTTATGTAGTTCTGCACTTCATTATATGGAATTTTACCCAGATATTCTACATTATTCAAATCCTCCTTTTTAAACTGATTTTGCATCAATTGCCAAGTAGAGATTGAGTTTGTTTTGATATCTCCGGAGTCACTACCAATTAAAACTAGTTTTGCGTCGGGGAAATCTTTTCGCACTTTGTTAAAAATAGCAGGCAGTTCTAAAACTCCCTTTTTACGAATTAAGGTTCCAACATACAAAATCAACCCTTTTTCGTAAATCGCCGGGGAATCGTTTGTAAAGTTTTGCAGTTTTAATCCGTAATGAATTGTTTTTATTTCTTTACTCTTTAAGCTAAAAATTTTCTTCGAAAGTGCTCCGGCAAAAGTAGTTGGTGCTATAAATCCTTTTGCTCTTTTGAGTGCTAATTTTTCTGACCAGTAATTTTTTAGTTTCTGCTTTCTTTCTTCTAAATGGCAGAAATAGGCATCACTACCGTGAAATCTAATTACTAATGGAATTTTAAAATTCATAAGCGCTGTTATTCCGGTCCAGTCCGGCGCTTCAATAATATCAATCTCTTTTTTAGTAATGGTTTCGTTTATGACTTTTTCGATTTTTTTTCTGTTAAAATAAAATTTCAAAAAACGTACTCTACTATCGGTTAAACTATAAATCGTTACATTTTCTTCTTCAAGAATAAACTCTTTTTTTTGACCGTATATAAAAACCGAAACTTTAACTCCCAAAACATTAAGTTTCTCCACGAGATTATAAACACTTGTACCTAAACCTCCATCATGACCAAATGCCTTATGCGGATAATGCGACACTATGTATGCTATATGTAATTTATCTGCCATAATTTATTTTATCGAAAGCATTTTTTGATTCTCTTTTTTAGTTGTATTTTTTTTCGTCTTACATATTTTTTAAGACTATAGCTGTATCCGCCTATGTCTAAGAATTTCCCCGCAAAAAAACACAATACAATGTCAGCTGAAAAAACATCATCTGATTCTTGCAATTTATATTTGTTTCGCTGCAAATAGCTATCATAATTATGTTTGCTTGTTGTTACTGTTTTTGGAAATGAGAAGATTTTCGAAAACAGGCCAAAATCTTTTTGAACTAAAAACTCATTGTAATTAAATGTATTTGAAACTTTGAATGTTTTAACAACGCTATTAACAACGTTTTTACTTCCTGATTTTTTAAGTTCTAGCCAACTTGCATACAATAAAAAAGGTGGTAAGAAATAATCTTTCTTCAAAAAGTAGATATCCTCCTGTGTATCTATTTCCTTTTTTTCAAAAACAATATTCACATCAAAATAATCACTAATGTAGTTTTTAATCGTTTCTCTATTCTTTTTTGTTTCGATGTAAAAAGCTAAATTTTCCAGTTTAGGTTTATCACCAATATGATTGTAATTTATCCAGTTCTCCGGATAATAATCTTTATCGTCTAGTTCTAAACTTTTTAATCCATCAAAATTTTTATGGGGCCTTACTATTTTTGAATTTTTCTTTTGTCCTAACCATGCTGACCACCATGAAAAGGTAGAGTTACTAATTATGAAATCGTCGCATAATGATCCTAAACATAATTGTTCGGCTTCATTTAGCTGATCACCAAAAAAAGCATTTTCTAGAAATGAAAAATGGAATTTGCAGTAGTTGATATCATCACTTAAAACAATCAAATTGCGGGCTTGCCAATCAGGAAAAAAACGGGCTAAACTATTTAGATAATAATGTATAGGTAATTGAAGATAATCAGGATGATCTACAAAGTCCCCTCTTCGGATTGAAATTAGGATTGTAGGTTTGACAAAAGCTTCCTGGTATTTTTTCTTTAGCCGGTCTGTTAAAACTTCTGAAAACTCAAAATAATACTTTGCTAATTCTTTGTCAAAGTACTTTTCTGTCTGAAGCCAACCTAAAATATCATAGTTCTCTCTCCCTAATTCTCTTTTATAATAATTGTATTCTTTTTCTTCAACCTCTACAAAACTGAGCAAATCTGTTTCCAGCAATGGTAATTTGTTCTTAAAATAGGACTGATATTTCCAGTCTGGAAAAAGAAAATCTTGTCTGTTTTCAACCGCCAATCCTATAGTAGATGCAATTTGAAAAAGCTGATTCCCTAAATTTCCTTTCTTACCCAGTTTGCTGTATGTAATCATTTTGTAAAAATATGTACTGCTAGATTCCTTACATTTATTTATTAAAAAAATCCTTTATTATTTTAGCTGTAAACATTTTAGATCCAGTACCATTCATGTGTCCACAAGAAGAAAAATATTTATTCTCTTTAACTACGTTTTCATAGTTATAAATTTCAGGATATGCCTTTTTTACCTTCTCGAAATAATTCATTCCAACAACATTTTCACACATAGGAGTCATCACAGTTATTAGATTGATATTATTTTTTTTGCATATCCTTTTAATTTCTTCATAGTATTTATTGTGCGGCAAAGGGTTCAGATTAACAATATTATTTTTCATATTCCCGTTTTCAACACCTACTAACTCATAATACCCTCCATTATCTAAACTACTGGTCCTTTTATGAATAATATTAAAGAACATTTCTCTAAATCCTATTTTAGTTTCAAATTTTATGTATCTGTAAAATGGAATATAATATAGTTCGTTAAAGTTTTTTTGTGTTTGAAAATGCTCTTTTACTACTTTGGAATTATGGATATAGGGCAAAAATGCAGCAGCAATTCCTTCGGACTGATCAATACTGGCAAGACTTAAATCTGCTTCAAGTATAATGTTCTTGATTTCATACTTCCTTTCTACCATCAGTTTTAGCATCAATGCAGCTTCAAATAAATGCGAACCACTCATTCCGTAATTAAAGGTTTTTAAGCCTTTATCTTCAAACATCGAAGTGACAAAATGATTGTTTGCTCTTGATGAACCTAAAATTACAACATCGTATTTTCTTCCTTCCGAATTATAAACCTGATCTATTTTATTTCTGTTTTTACATTGTATGAACATTGCAGAATATAATCCATCTAACACAATTGCCAATAAAATTGTTATCAGAACAATTTTGGATATAAAAATTAAAAATTGCTTCATTAAAATTGAAAGTATATAAATTCTTTATAGTCTGAAAAAACTCCAAAAGCCAAAATCGCGAAAATAGCGAAACTCACTCTAAGCAGACTTCTTTTACCTGACAACGGTTCAACTCTATTACGATTATTCCATTCAACTAAAGCAAATAGAACTATAAATATCAACAACTCGTAATTATAACGGTCATTTTCCAGGTATTGAAAACCAAAATCTCTGTTTGTAAAAATTCTTTTCAAATACAGAACTGCATCTGTTATCGTTTTAGATCTAAAGAATACCCAGGCTACACAAGTCAGCAGAAATGTATACAAAATGCTTAAAATGACTTTTGCAGAATCAAAATTCCATTTTAACACAATTGAATCCATATTGTTTCTGTTCTTATCCGACAATAATAGAGGCAGAAAATAAACGGCATTAATGAATCCCCAAGCGATATAAGTCCAATTGGCACCATGCCAAAACCCGCTTACAACAAAAATGATAAAAGTATTTCTAACTTTCATCCAAAGTCCGCCCTTACTTCCTCCTAATGGAATATATAGGTAATCCCGAAACCATGACGAAAGCGAAATATGCCATCGACGCCAAAACTCTGCAATATCTCTTGAAAAATAAGGATAATTGAAATTTCGCAATAAATCTAATCCAAACAATTTTGAAACACCCAGTGCAATATCTGAGTATCCTGAGAAATCTCCATATATTTGAAAAGCAAAATAAATAGCTCCCATTATTAAAGAGAAAGAATTCATTATAGGATAATGATCAAAGATAGCATTAGCATAAGTAGCACAAGTATCTGCAATGACTACTTTTTTAACCAGTCCCCAAATAATTTGATAAACCCCTTCCTTCGCTTTTTCAAAATCAAACTCTCGTTTTACTTTTACCTGGGGCAATAAATGGGTAGCTCTTTCTATAGGACCCGCAACCAAAAGCGGAAAGTAGCTTACAAATAAAGAATAATCAACAAAATTATATTCTGCTTTAATGCGTTTATAATAAATATCGATAACATATGATAATCCGTGGAAGGTATAAAATGAAATTCCGACCGGAAGAATTACGTTCAATAAAATTGGACTTGCCTTTAGTCCTGCCGAATTTAACAATTCTGAAAATGAAGAGGCAAAGAAGTTGTAGTATTTGAAGACTCCTAAAAATCCTAAATTGACTAAAATACTAAGCCAAAACCAGAATTTACGGCTTTTTTCAGATTTTCCTTTTTCAATCTGAATTCCAGTGTAGTAATCCAGAAAAGTTGAAAAAACTAATAAAAACAGAAATCTCCAGTCCCAACAGGAATAGAAATAGTAACTGGCAACAATTAATAAAGCATTTTGAGTGCTTTTGTTTTTATTAAAAACAAACCAATACAAGAAAAAAACGATTGGTAAAAAAATAGCAAAAGCTATTGAATTAAAAAACATAAAATTTTATTGTTTTAATATAGAATCAATATTGTCCCAAATTGTGTGTGATGACATAGTTGGATTTGTCCCTGCTACAATTTCATACCATCTTTTACCGTCCGGAACATTCGATAATTTTCGATCCAGAATCTGTTTTACCTGGTTTTCTAAATCTGTTTTATTTGTACAGAATATTACCGCTTCCTGACTAGGCATACTTCTGAAATGGACATATTTGTAATTTTGACCTATATCTCTTATCCCCTTTTTTAATTGCGGTTGCTCATAATTAAAATAGATACAAGGTTTGTCATGTGCTACAAAATCAAATACAGTAGATGAGCATACATTAGCGACGAATTCTGAGTGAGCACAAACGTTGTGCAACGATGCCAGATCTTCTTTAGTTGGAAAAATCTCATTCCAATTTTTACCTATCGGTTTCCATAACGGATCCGAAACGGATATAACATCTCTATAAGAATCAAGTATACTGTCGTATCGATTTGTGGTGTCTACGGGGCATTTACGGTAAATAATCCCCACATTTTCTCCTTTAGCATTTAAACTTCGTACAGCATTTGCAAGATCTTCCAGATAATATTGATCTAAAGGCGATGTTGTTTCATCATCTCCCGAAAAACAAATGTATCTTTTGGAATTATCTAAGTTGTTTTCATTTAAAAAAACTTCTCTGCTTTTAAACAAGTTTTTATCATAATGAGGCTCAAATTGTGGTGTTCCCGTTACAAAGACCTGAGATGACGTTACAAAAGGGTAATATTTCAGGATCTCTTCTTTCATTAAATCACTCCAGACAAAATAATAGTCGGCTTCGACTACTTGCATTGCTTTAGGAACATTATCCCATGAATACACAAAAGCAACTACAGGAATCTTTAGATCTTTTGCTGCTAATAATGCACTAATCGATTGAGTCGCTCGCTGAGTCGTACAGAAAATTAAATCCGGTTTGTTCTCTTCTAATTGTGCTTTACAATATTGATATTTCGAAGTCGAACGTTCGAGAGCATTGATACGCTTTCTTATTCTTAAAATTCCTTTTTCAGATGAATTACAACCAATTAGTAATTTAATATAAGCTGTTTTTAAAGTATTCTTTAAACCGTCATAACTAAAAGGAAATTTGTAGGTCCCATATACTTTATCGTTGAACTTTTTTTGTGAGACATTAAGCTCTATATGCTTTCGAACTCTTGAAAGAATGGGCGTTAAAGGATGTGTCTTATGATTTTCAATTTTAACTTCCTCATACCCCAACTCTTCTTTCAAAGAAAAAACCGTGTTATTCCAATAAACGATTTGATAATCTTTTTTTTCTCCAATTTCTTTAAAAGGCGTAAACGCAAAATTTCGCAGTCCTACACCATCCGGAAGAAAAATAAATATTTTTTTTTTCATTGTAATAAATCAAACCATTAAAATCTATAAAAGATTTATCTTTTTACAAAAATGTCTTTTATTAATTGATCTTTTTATTTTTAAGTTTTTCACGCTGCACCTGTTCAATAGGTAAAATATCAGTGTTTTTAAAAGTCATAGCACTATGCACTGCTTTTAAATCTCGTGCCAATTTTCGAAGTCCCATTGGCTCTAAAGATGCTGCATGGTCAGTTCCTTTCCAGGTTCTGTCAATTGTATAATGGCGTTCAATAACTGGCGCACCTAATGTATATGCTGCAATATCTACCGCAATTCCTAAATGATGTCCTGAAAAACCAATATGTTTAACTATATCTCCATACTTCTGACTTAGAAAACTGATATCCAGCAAACACACATCTTCAAAAGGAACAGGATATCCCGATGTGCAATTGTATAAGACCAAGTCTTTATTTCTATTTTTTTCGACGAAATAATTTACTAAAGTATCTATCTCCTCTTTTGTAGTCATTCCGGTTGATATGTGAATTTCTCCCGAATAATTGTCACACAACCACTCCAACATCTCAAAATTATTATTGCAAGCTGAAGGAATTTTGATGAAAGCGGGATTTAGAGACGTAATCTCTTTAGCAGAAGTGGTATCCCAAACAGAAGTAGAATACAGTATCCCGATCTCTTCACAATATCGCTTTAATTCGGCATGCTGATCGACGTCAAATTCTAAATACTCACGGTGTTCTCCATATGTATTCCCATAAGAATTAGATGCATTTGGATGCGGTGCGTTGTATTGCTCCTCCGTCAATAATTCCTTGTTATTACGTTTTTGAAACTTAACTGCGTCAACATTACAAAAAATGGCTGCTATTTTTATCAACTCTTTTGCAATTTCCATATCTCCTTTATGGTTACAGCCTATTTCGGCAATTACAAAAGGCTTTTCAAATTTATTCATATCTATTATTGTACTTTTTAATAATATCGCATACTTCACGAATGGCGCCGTTCCCGGAATGATGAGACAATACAATATCTGCATTCATTTTTACAATATCTACTGCATTTGCTGGTGCAAAAGACCACCCGCAACTACAAATGTTAGTCAAATCATTTACGTCATCTCCTACATAGGCAACGGCCGCAAAACTACTATTTCTGTCCTTAATAAAATGCTTTAAAAAGGAGTATTTATCCTTAACACCTAAAAAAGTATTTTTAATTTGAAGTTTTTTCATTCTCTGCTCTACCAACTTTGAATTCTCTGAGGTTAATACTACAACCTCAACCCCATTTTGTCTTAAAATTTCGAGTCCCATTCCGTCACGCATATCAAACTTTTTGGCCATTTCGCCCTCTTTGTCATAATAAACCGAACCATCTGTAAAAACACCATCTACATCCAAAACTAAATATTCTATTTTTTGATTTTGCTTCAGTGCCTTCTGACGTCCTATTAAGAGCGTCTCTATACTATTCCAATCAGAAAGACTGTCTATTTCAATCAAAGTATCCTCAGACATCTCGACCAATCCTATCCTACCGCTTATTCTGTTTTTCTTATCCAAAAAAGCTTCTTTAGTACTGCAATAAACAGCACCATTCTCTATTAACAGACCTTCGAAATCCTGCCTTCTTGGTCTATTAAAAATATCATAGTTCATTGGTTCACCTTGTTTATTCCAAATAAACCGATGTGTTTTTACAACACTAATTGCGGAGTCAAAAGACTCATTTGTTATTCGCGAAAGCGCGGTATTAATATCAGCAGTTAAAGTTAGCGGGGAAGTCGCCTGAAGCAGGCATATTATGTTGTAGTCATGATTAATTTTCTCTGAAAACTCTAACATTGCACTCTCTGTTGAGGAAGTATCACTTGCATTTTCTTCGTTGCGTAATAATGGAATTACCTTATTGGTCCAGGTATATTCTTTTTCTATAAAGGCAATGATCTCTACATCATCGGTAAATACATATATCTGATCTAAATCAGAAAAAATAGCTTCCGTAAGAACCCATGAAAAAAGAGGGCGCCCTACCATTTTCTTTTTATTTTTTCCAATAATTCCTTTAGAACCTTTTCGAAGTGGAATAATTCCTATTTTTTTCATAGCAGATTATATTAATCAATTTATAAAGAATCCATTATTTCTAGTATTCTTAAACTATTTTATGTGTGATGTTTAAAATCTAATTTTTTACTTTTTCAACAGAACTGTATAATTCTATTATCTTTAATCTGTTACTTTCTCTATCGTATCTTTCTTTGATGACATTGATATTATACGAAAAAGCATTTTCTATCATTGCAGGGTTTAAAATTGCCTTTTTTAGTAACTCTTCAATATGCTTAGCATTTAACGCATCTTGAATAAGTAATCCGTTCTGTCCATCGTTTATAAGTTCAGCTGTTGCATCGCCCGGATTAGATTGAATTGGAAAAGCCCCCATACCCATTGCTTCGATTAAAGAATTGGGCAATCCATCTGACAAACTATTACCAATGTAAATATAACTCTCTCCCATTATTCTCATTAGTTCGTCATTTTCGATAAATTCCGATCTTAAATAAACTGTGATTTGACTATTGGCAAATCGGCTATTATTTTGAATGTAATCTTTAATTTCCAAATCTGCTCCAAATACAACAATACGATACTCTTTGAGTAATAACAAAATCTCACTGTTTAAGGCTTTAACTACAGTAATTCCTTTACCAATTTCATTGTTATATCCTTTTATCAAAATTGTTTTTCGGGATGCCGGAGGAATAATTCGTTCCTCTTTAAATTCAAATCCTCCATTACCCGGAAAAACTCCCAGAAATTTGTTTCGGTAGCCTTTTTCTGTGGCAATTTTAAAATCTCTAAAACAATCTGTTATTAAGTAATTGGTTCTTTTTAACGTTTTGGACATCAATACGTCTGAAATTCCAATCTGTTCTGAAAAAAACATATCACTGCCCCAGGAGGAATAAACCCATTGAATAGAAGAATATTTTTCCATTACTTCCAAAATTGGCAAACAAGAAAGCTGCATTTCGAAGCTATGGACTAAATCCGGCTTTATTTCCAGCAACTTTTTCTCAAAAATGGTCCCTGTGTTATACTCATTAAACTGTTGTATAAAATTATAGAAACTACGAAATTTACTTTTTAAAAATTCACGTCCCGGGTAATTCCAACGCAGTTTCCATTCCACAATTTGATTTACCCAACTAATTCTTTCTACCTTTTTTTTACTGTCCAAAACATCAAACCAATAGACTTCATGCCCTGCATTTTCAAGCTGTTCAACCCACCTGAAAAAATGCTGTGAAGCCATTGCAACCATTAGAATCTTCATAACTATAATTTAATTTTTAAATTAATAGTTTGTTCCAATTTTGAATACTCATATTGATAAGGCTGGTTTCTTAAAGAAGAAACGATAGTTAGCAAAATGGCATCATTAATTGTATCAAAGGAAAGAAACTGAAAATGTTTTTTTCCTATTATTCTTTTACATTCATTTTTGAAACTATTGCAAAGTGCATGTTTTTCGATATCAACATTTATCACAACATCTTTTAAGTTTACCAGTGTTCCTGATAAAAATGCTTCAATATCATTTTTTTCGTTGGTTATTTTCAAGCTGTAATCCGGTTGATTCAAACTAAGATAATCCTGATTTACAGGCAAAATACCCCAACCAGAGTTACAATTTGCTTGAATAACTTTCATTTTTTGTATCTGCTGAATGTACTGATGATTTATTTTTTCAAGCCTGCTATGAAAGGGTTCGAGACTACTTTTGTTTCTATATGTTTTAGGATGCCATTGATGCAGGATATAGGGATCGTCATTGTAAAAGTTGACTTTAACTTTTTTGTTTTGCAGCCGAATATGAACATCCGTATCTTCTGCTCCCCAACCATGATAAAATTCATCATAGCCGTTTATACTTTTTAACATCGCAGTCGAATACAATGTCATTCCTGTCGCTTCTTTACCGGATAAGTGATTTACTTTATACGTCTTAAAAGATTTGCTTTTTTTTGATTCTTCCTGATCTAAAAAACCAACTTGAAAATAAGTAATTTCATCTTCACTCTTAAGCTCGTTTAATTTTTCAATAAAGTCCTCTCGAAAAATCATATCAATATCTCCAACAAAAAAGTAAGTAGTAGTGCATTGCAATAAAGCAATGTTTATCGCTCTTGCCTTATTCCAAAGTTGTTTTTTCACGGGGCATGAAATAAGCTGTACAAAAGAATAATCCCCTACAAATTTACTTAAAGCAACTGCATTAGAATCTTCACTTCCATAATCGATTAAAATAACTTTAAAAGATAGATTAGATTGATCTTTCAAAGAGTCCAAACAATTTTGAACTATCTTTAAATCCCGATTTCTATAGGTTAATACTATTGTTATCATTACTAAAAGATATGTTCGTTCTTTAAATCAGTTTGTCTGAATAGTAACTTTTTATAACTATCACTAAACTTTTGGATTTGAAAATTGTTATGGGCATATAAATATGCATTTTGCGCTATTTTCTCCCTGTAATTGTTATTCATTATCAACTCTACAATAGAGGCCGTAAATTTTTCTACAATAATTTGCTCATCGGTATCATCAATTACAATTCCGTTCTCATCATTTACGATATGCTCCGTAATACCGCCTACATTCGTTGTAATGGGTACAACACCATGCGCCATTGCCTCCATAATTACCATTGGAAACCCTTCTCTACTGGAAGTAATAAGAAGAAAAGTCATATTCTTATAGATTTCTTTTAAAGAGTCTTTATTGGTCACCTCTCCTAAAAATAAAACGCCTGCGGAGTCAATGCTTTTTTTATTACTTTTCATTCCGGTTCCCAGCATTTCAAACTGAGCATTTGGAAAGTTCGGAATAACATTTTTTGCAATCTGAAGAAACAACTCGGGTCTTTTTTCATGCGCCCATCGACCTACAAAGCCAATTTTAATTTTACCCGCATCCTTCTGATAAAAACTATCGTCATCTATCTCAATACCATTTTCAATTTTTATAATTCTTTCATTATATGCAGAATCAATATTATTAGTCTTGTATTGACTAATTAAATCGAGTTTTGTTTTTTCATTTATAACTACTCGATAATCTAAATATTCTACAGCAGAAATACTATCGTCCTCAATACCCAAATCGGGATATGAAAAAGCATGAATTAAATCTATTTTATTGATTCTCTGATCCAGAAAAGGTAACAATTCATAAAAAAAAGTAGCATTTGAACTAAAGACAGTTTCTAAATTATGATTTTTATTGAGTGATTTAATTATTATCTTTTTTAAAACCTTAATGAGGAGCTTGTTTTTTTTAGTGATAATTTTATTGATTAAAATAACTTCCGAATGCTTCTGAAAGCTTGTTAAAAAATTAACTGTATTTGAATTTTGTGTAAAAAGCACACAGCTTTTCTTCCCTTGAACTGATTTAACAATATTAAGATGTACTCTTTCGGCACCACCTGTATGATAAACCGGAAAAAAGAAAACGATATCTGATTTCCTTATTTTTCTATTTTCAAAAAGGCAGAATAAAAGCAAATAGTATAATGCACTAAAAAAATTTAATGTTTTCCTTGCCTTTTTTTTCAATACTTTTTTCACGTTTGTTTTCTTAATGTACTTAATAATAAGAGATCTTTACTCCTTTTTATTCCTCAAAAGAGCTTTCTTTAAGGAATACAAGTACAATTTCGCCAAAGATAATTTCCCTTCTTCTTTTCTGAATAACTGGCTGAATAATTTAAATGCTTTTATAAATTTTCGCTCTCGATTGTAAGCTAGAACCAATCCACATTCTTTTTCAAAAATACATTTTAAGACCGTTTCTCTATACTTTTTAAAATGAGTATCGTTCAGGATATTTCTTCTGATTTTTAAATCTTCAGTATACCAGTCTTTCAGCTTATACGATATCCCTATATTTTTTCTATAAACAGCCGTAACATCTTGTATATAATGTATTTTACCTCCTTCTTTCAGAGTCCATAAATATGTTGGCCAATCTCCATAGGGATATTGATCAATCCATTGAGGAAGCGGCTCCTTAAATTGTATATTTCTGAAAAGAGCTGTAACGGAGAAAATAAAATTAGCATAAATCAAATCATTAAAATCTTTATAATCTGATTGATTAGAATCTGAAAAAACATTAAATCCACCATTAGGAGATAAGAATTTCAAAGCGGTATGGACAATCGAGTATTCTAAGTTATTTTCTAAGAAATCAACTTGTTTTTGAAGTTTAAAAGGATCAGTCCAGTAGTCATCGCCATCACATATTGCAATATATTTTCCATCACATTCTTTTATAGTTCGCATATAATTAGCGATAAGCCCTATATTTTTTTCAGGACTTGGAAGCAATTTTATCTGATCTCCATGACAACGAACAAATTCTTCGCAAACGGCTCTGGTGTTGTCAGAACTACAATCTTCTCCTATCACCAATTGAAAAGGAAAATTTAGTTTTTGACTCAAAATACTTTCAATAGTCTGCGCGACAAACTTTTCCTGATTATAGGTAAGTATAAAAACACTAACCATAATTTGTTTCTCACCAACCATCTTTTTCTCCTCCTTCATTAAATTTAATATGCTCTACGTGCTTATAATACTTTTTTTGATAAAATCTCACCCAATGTAAAATTATAACCTATTTGAAATAAATTTAAAGCTGATCAGCTTCTGAAATATCTTTTTAAAAAATGGTAAAACACCTATTTTAAGTGCTATTTTTTTTAAAAAAAGACCTAATTTATAGGTGTTTGAATCTTTACACAACGCTAATTTGTATCTATAATCTAAACTAGATTTATAAAACCTTGAAATCAGAACAACTGACAATCTGTTATATTCTTTCGGAGTAAGTATAGTCTCTAAATACTCGATCGCTTTTATAAACTCCGGAAATAAGTTTTCATTTTTAGTCATACTCTTTGGATTTCTTCTATAATAAGCCAAAGATTCATCCTTAAAAAAAATCTTATTTGTCTTCTGAAACAAACTTACCCACATCACCCAATCTTCTTTTGCTCTTAAATTTTCGGGAAATCGAAAGTTCTGAAAGAGCGAAGATTCAAAAATACCACAATGAATCGGTATAGTAAAAGAATCCTCCCATTGATACAAAATCGATTCTAAATTAAAAAGTTCTCCTTTTAAATCACAATAAGGACTTGACAGAGTGTTGATGTCTTCGTCGAACATTTTAAAATTAGATATAACAATTTTTAAATCTTTATTTTTTAATGAATTAAAGGATTCAAGAGAATTTTCTAATTTTAATTTATCTAAGCAATCATCAGAATCTAAGAACTGTATGTAATCGCCTTTTACAAAATCTAATCCAAAATTTCTGGCACTACTTAATCCGCCATTCTCTTTTTGAAAATATTTAAATCGACTATCAATGTCACACCACTTTTTAGCTATTTCATGGGTATTATCAGGACTCCCGTCGTTAACTATAATACATTCCCAGTTCCTGTATGATTGATTTAAAACAGACTGTAAAGTTTCATCCAGATAATGGGCCTGGTTGTAACAAGGAACTATAATGGAAACTAAAGACTCGCTCATTATTTCTGTAAATAGTTATATTTTATAGCACTAAGATATTTTTTAAAAGGCATTCTAAAGCCGCAATTTCCAAAATTACTTATTAGGGTTTTTAATGATTCCAAATACATATTCTCCTCTAACATTAGTCTGAATTTTTTAATAAAAAAATCATTTAAAAGATGGTAGTTTTTGGGATACCTTTTTTTATCTCCTAAATAATTATAAATCGAGATAATTTGAAAAATATGAGTGTTATAATAATCTAATTTCGTCAAACCTGACATTACTCCTCCTTCATGAATTCTATAAACTGAAAACAGTTCTGTCGATCTGTAAGTTTTCGATTTGGTAGTGTTCATCAAAATAAGATATAAAAACCAATCTCCAAAAGTTACTTTTTTAAAACTGTCGGGAAATTGAACTTTAACATTCCTAAACAATACCGTACAGGTTATAATATTATTATGAAATAAGAAATCATCTAATACAAACACACTATCGCTCTTATCTTTTATAATTGGTTCCTCTTCGCTTTTTAAATTTCTTTTTAGTTCTAAGGCATTAGCACTATGAATGACAAAATCTGGATTTGCCTCTAAAAAATCAACTTGCTTCTGAAGTTTTAAAGGATCAATCCAATAATCATCACCTTCGCATATTGCAATATAAGTTCCGGAACATTGATTTAAGGCATAAATAAAATTAGGCATCATTCTTAAATTACTTTCATGTCTGAAGTATTTAATCCATGATTTTTTAGGATGACTTTCTAAAATTTCCTGAATAACTTTATCTGTTTGATCCGGAGAACAGTCATTCGCAATAATTAGCTCTACTTCAAAATTACATTCTTGCATCAAAATTCCTTCAATAGCTTCCCGAATGTAATTTTGATGACCATAGGTAATCATGCAAACACTAACAGTAGGTTTTTTTTTCATCTCAATTTCTGTCTTAAAACACCCAGTCCAACAAGTGATAAAAAAAGTTTTAACCAAATATCAGCTTTCATTTTTTTCCTAAAAACACTCCAACTACAAAATTTAAAGACTTCTAAAATTAATAGATTTTTCAGCAATTTTAAAGTATCTGAATATTTCTTAGATACGAAAGCGGTATTTATTAATCCTCTATTCGTATTACAAATAGAATCTGACAGCCAAATTCTGTTTAAATTATTTCGTTCAACAAAACTCTTCCTGCAAAAATAGGTGTCTTTTAATGCAAAGATGTATTTCTCAATTTCTTTAGGATGACTTGCACTACCTTCAAGAATTCTGTATACTGCTGTTGTCTCGTTTAAATGATACAATCTTGATCTATATACCGTTTCAAGGATTATTCTGGTGTCGCCTATTACTTTACCTTCAAGCTCTTTACGGAGTATTTTTATAACCTTGTCTAAAATTGTTTTCCTAAAAACGGTGGAAGCAAATTCAACAAATTTACTTTTTAGCATTTCAGGAATCACCTCTTCCTCGCTTTGCACAAATCTTGCTGGTGATTCTATAAATTGTCCCGTTTTCTCAATAAATTGCTTTGTATTAGAGTATACTAAACCTACTTCTTTATTCTTTTCTAAAATATCAACCTGTTTTTGAAGCTTGTCTTTAGTGATCCAGTAATCGTCTCCTTCGCACATTGCAACATAAGTTCCTGAACATTGTTCCAAAGCAAAAAATAAATTTGACATTATCCCTTTATTCTGGGCATAATTAAAGTACTTAACCCATGATCTTCTGGGATGGTTTTTTAAGACGTTCTGTACGACTAAATCTGTTTTATCAGGGGAACAGTCATTAGCGATAATCAACTCAACTTCAAAATCACATTCCTGCATTAAAACTCCCTCTATAGCCTGAAGAATAAACTTCTCATGACCATAAGTAATCATACAAACACTAACTTTTAGATTTCGATTCATTATTAAAATCGTAATTCCTCTAGTTCTTTAATAATTTTACCTGGTATTCCAACAATTAGACAATTGTCAGGAACGTCTTTAGTAACAACAGCACCTGCGCCAACAACGACATTTTTACCTATTCTGACTTTAGGTAAAACAGTTGCATTAGTTCCTAAAACAGTATAGTCACCAAGGACGCAATTTCCGGATATATTCACTCCTGGTGATAATTCTACAAATTCACCTATAATACAATCATGGCCGATTGTACAATTTAAATTTATTAAAGAACCTTTTTTAACAATAACATCAGCTGTGATTACCGTTCCGGTCATGATGTTGGACCCTACTCCAATTTCATTACCAAAATTACCGATAACAGCAAGTGGACTGATTGTAGAAGTAAAAACACCTCCTAACGCAGTAAATTTATCATAAAGCTGTTTTCTTAATACTGGATTACCAATTCCTATTGTAAACCTGTTATCTATGGTCGTAAAATATGTAGCTGCATCGTGAAGAGTTTTTAAAACAGGAAATTTATTAAATAAAGCCCCATTTATATCATCATTCACATCATCATAAAACGCCAAGTTATCCGTTTGATTTAATTGATGCACTACCTCCAGAACTTCTTTTGCAAAACCTTTAGCTCCTATAATTAACATAAACTGGTATTAATAATTGAAATAATTTTTTCTAACTCCGCTAATTGTAGACCTACATACAATGGTAAACACATTATACGAGACGCTACACTTTCAGAAACAGGCATCTTAGCACTATTAACATACTCAATAGTATTTAAAGATGGGTAAAAATATCGTCTTGGAAAAATTTCATTTTCATTTAAGACTTTTTGAGTCTTAAGTAGTTCTTCTTCATTCTCAAAAATCAACGGATAATAACTATAATTCCAATCTGTATTCTCTCTAATCTTAATAGAGTATACTTTACTAAAATCCAGATTATCGTTATAAAAATGGACTAGATTTTTTCTCTCTCTAATTATTTGATCCATATAAGGAAAAACGGCCAATCCCATAGCAGCCTGCAGTTCCGATATTTTACCATTGATTCCTAAACCATGAAACGCTAATGGTCCATTATGTCCAAAATTATGAGAATAAAATAATTTATGCCTTAAATCTAAATCATTAGCAAACATAGCTCCACCTTCTCCTGTATGAAATAACTTGGTAGCATGAAAGCTACAAGTACTAATATCTCCATAATTAAAAATAGACTTGTTATTAAACTGCATACCAAAACAATGTGCCGCGTCATAAATAACCTTCAAATTATACTTTTTTGCAATAGCTTCAATAGCGATAACATTGCATGGATTACCAAAAACATGAGTCGCTAATATTGCCGTCGTTTTTGACGTAATAGCCTCCTCTATCTTCGTTTCATCTATGGTTAAATATTCTGGATGAATATCTACAAAAACTGGTGTACAATTTTCCCAAACTATTGATGCCGTTGTTGCTACATAACTAAATGGTGTGGTTATAATTTCACCTTTATTTCCTAACAACTTCAAAGCAATTTGCAGGGGTACTGTTCCATTGTTAGTAATTATAATATTTGAAATATCCAGATACTCTTTCAATTTTTCTTCAAGTTCCAACACGAGTTCACCTCTATTGGTTAACCATTCATTATCCCAGGCGCGCTGAATTTGTTTTGTATATTCGGGTAAGGGGGGTAGAAAAGCTTTGGTTACGTTTATCATATTATTTTTGGGCTATTTCATTCTGTAACAAAGAAATCCTTGGTTTCATCTGGATTTCATTAGAATAAACTTTGAGAAATTTTTGCTGACCATTTTGAGAAATTGAATATAATTTTTCAGGGTTTTCAATTAAATCGATAATATTATTCCTAATAGAATCAGAATTACTATCTATCAAAATTAAATCTACATTTGGAATAAAAGTACTATTCTGTTTAAGTTCATCAGTAATTAAAACCGCAACACCATTTAAAGCCGCTTCGACAACCGTACCTAATGGAAATCCATCGAACGCGCCTTTACCTAATACAAATGCTTTATTTGGAGAAATCAACACATCCATATTTTGATAAATTACACCTAAAGTTTCAAAATTTTGATATCCATAAAACTTTATTTTTCCTTTAAGTTTTGAAACGTCAATATCATTTTCATCAAAACCTCCAATGATGTGAAAATTTACAAAATCATATTTATCAACTATGGTTTTGGCAAACTCTATAAATACATCGTAACCTTTATCTTCTCCTTTTGGGCTGTATTTAGCCGCGCAAAAACAAATATCGAATGTCAACTTATCCACTAAATAAGCTTTCTTATTTGTTAGATCTTTGTTTAAGGATATTTGCGGGACAACCCCTCCAAAAATAAATTCTATTTTCTGTGAACTACAAAAGTTTTTCTCAATTAAATAATTCTGGGTTATTTTTTGAGTTGTGATAACTTTACGAAATGACGGCGATTCAAGAACTTTTTTTAATTTTTCATCACTTATCGTGTTATCTAATTGAAATCCTCCTCCAGGATACAAAGTAAAAGCAAACGGAATTTTGTATTTCTCTAACCACCATAAATTTTTATAAATGTTATTTAGGAAAACACAATAAAACAAGTTTGTATTTATATTGACCAATTTCTTTTTACGTACTATTTTCTTTTTTAATGATACGTTTTGCAATATAAATTCCGAAATGTGTTTTTGATGGTTTTCAATTGGAGTATTTACAATCGTATATGACGTTGGTTCAACTATAATTTTAGATTTTTTAAAATGTTTTAATAGTACCGTAAATTCTTCATACCTAAAACCAGATATTGGATGCGGAAATATATCATCAAAAATTAATAGATCGGTTTTTTTTAAACCCTTGTAAAACATATAATCATCACTACAAAAGCTTCTTGCAATCGAAAAAACATTCTGCACTTTATTTTTAATAATTTGAATAATATTCACTATCATCTATTAATTTGAATATTTTCCCAATTTAAATAAGGTCTTACAACCCCTCCCCAATAACCAAAATAATCTTTTCTATGAGTTCCTTCCTCTTCCAGATCAACTGAAATTATTTTGTCAAGTTGTGCGATTATCTCAAAATTATTACCAACTAAGATTATAGTAAAGTAATACTTCCCTTTATTTAAAAGGTTCTCAGGAATTACACAGACACTTCTATAAGTTCCTTTTCCTAAAGGAACTCGTTGCAAATTAGGTGAGGCTAAGACATAAGATTCTTTATCATCAAAAATTGAAATTGAGCAATTAATTGAATGGTTATCTACAAAATTGACATACTCTATTTCCAGGCTTATTTGGTCTTCAATAAGAAAAAATGGATTATCCGATTTAAGTTTAACAGAAGTTATTCTGGCATTTAAGTTTCCAGGTGCATCTTCAATTTTCCACCCTACATTAGTAACACATTCATATGAATCTGAATTGTAAACATCTAAAGCTTCATTAATATTTCCCTGAAATTTAATCATCCCTTGTTCTAAAACAATTCCTCTGGTACACAATTGTTTCACTGCAGCCATATTATGGCTTACAAACAAAACGGTACGTCCTTCTCCTTTAGATATATCCTGCATCTTTCCAATAGCCTTTTTCTGAAACTCGGCATCACCAACGGCTAAAACCTCATCAATAACCAATATTTCAGGTTCCAAAAAAGCAGCTACAGCAAAGGCCAAACGAACTGTCATTCCGGAACTATATCTTTTTACAGGCGTATCTATATAACGTTCACAACCTGAAAATTCTATAATTTCATCAAGCTTAGAAGAAATTTCTTTTTTAGTCATTCCAAGAATGGCTCCATTTAAAAAAATATTTTCTCTTCCCGTCATCTCACCATTAAAACCCGTTCCTACTTCAAGAAGTGAGGCAATACGGCCACGAGATTTTATACTACCGGTAGTTGGAGCTGTTACTTTTGACAGTATCTTTAAAAGTGTTGATTTTCCTGCTCCGTTTTTACCAATAATTCCGAGAACTTCTCCTCGCTCAACTTCAAAACTAATGTCTTGCAAAGCCCAAACATAATCTGAATTACCTTTAGTTGAGCGGTCATTAGTATCTCCAATTTTTAAATAAGGATTCTCTTTGCCTCTTATCTTGTGCCACCATCTATTGATGTCATGACTCAAGGTCCCTGTACCTACTTGTCCTAAACGATATTGTTTAGAAACGTTTTCAGCTTTTAATATTATATCTTTTTCCA
This sequence comes from Flavobacterium sp., assembly GCA_023251135.1. Classification (GTDB taxonomy): domain Bacteria; phylum Bacteroidota; class Bacteroidia; order Flavobacteriales; family Flavobacteriaceae; genus Flavobacterium. Next base: position 118,363 of record JAHEZJ010000002.1, read on the forward strand.
ATTGTGAATCGTGAATCATGAATTAAACAGTATCTATAAAACTTTTCTCTGTTTTATTAAAAACCAAAAGTCCAATAAAAAATACTGTTATAGTGACAACTAAAGTATAGACTAATCCTAAAACCGAAATTCCTCCAACGTTCAATAACATAAAACGGGCGGTCTCGATAATATAAGCTAATGGATTATATTCGACTAGCCAACCATAACTAGGTAATTTATCTTTAATAAGCTCCATAGGATACATGACTGCCGACAAGTACATCAATAATTGTATCCCGAAGCCAATTAAATGACTAAAATCTCGATATTTTGTCACCATTGCAGATATTAGCATTCCTAGTCCCAATCCTAAAATTCCCATTATGATTATTAAAATAGGGAAAAGTAAAACTAGGCCATTTAAACTTAAATCAGCTCCCTGGAAATAATAGAAAATATAAAATCCAACAAAAATCAAAAATTGAATTCCGAACTTTACAAGATTCGAAATTACAACCGATAGAGGGGTAATTATTCTCGGAAAATATACTTTCCCAAAAATAGCAGCATTCGCCTTAAAAGTATCCGATGTCCCAGTCAGGCAAGTTGTAAAATAATTCCAAACCGTTATCCCTGCCAGATTAAATAAAAATGGCGGAACCTTTCCTGTATCGATACCGGCAACATTATTGAATATTATTGTAAAGGTTACAGAAGTAAACAATGGCTGTATCAGATACCAAAGCGGGCCTAAAACAGTTTGTTTATATACCGTGATGACATCACGTTTTACGAAAAGAAATAATAAGTCACGATACTGCCAAACTTCTTTTAAATTTAGCGAAAAGAACTTATTCTTAGGTGTTATTTCAAACAACCAATCATTGGGGCTATTATTGTTGTTCATTTTATTATTGTTAGAAACAATCTACAACTATATCATTGATAAAATTATTCCTCAAAATTTCATTACTTTTTTAAACCTCGAATAACTACACTTGTTTAATTAACAAGATTTTTATGCTTCAAAAAACATTTTAAAAGCAAAAAAGGTGTTTTCTAAAAAAACACCCTTTTTATAGTATAGAATTAAACCTTAATTCAAATATTGCGAAATTACTTATCCAAAACCTCAAAAGTAGAATTCATACTTTTAAATTCGGGAACAATTTTTTTCATTTTAGCAACAATATCTTCATTATCATAAAAATCAGCTATTCCGATAAGCTCATCGATCTCAATGTGCAGATTTTCGTACTCATCTTGAATTTCCTGAGCAATCATAATCTTATTATGATAAGTTGGTAATGTTTTAGAAGTATCGTTTAATAACTCTTCATATAGTTTCTCTCCAGGTCTCAAACCAACAATTTTAATCTTTATTTCCTTATCCGGAATAAAACCTGCCAGTTTAATCATCTTTTTAGCCAAATCTATAATCTTTACAGGCTTACCCATATCAAAAATATAAATCTCACCTCCGTTACCCATTGCACCAGCTTCTAAAACTAATTGGCAAGCTTCGGGAATAGTCATAAAATAACGAATAATATCCTGATGCGTTATAGTAACTGGGCCACCCTCAGCAATTTGTTTCGTAAATAACGGAACTACTGACCCGTTTGAACCCAAAACATTTCCGAAACGCGTCGTGATAAATTTAGTAACGCTTTCTCCGCCATTTTCTCTCTGATTTTTCAAGAACAAGGATTGAACATACTTTTCAGCAATTCTTTTACTCGCTCCCATAACATTACTAGGATTCACCGCTTTATCTGTTGAAACCATGACAAATTTTTTGACGTGATATTTACAGGATAAATCTGCTAAGTTCTTAGTTCCTTTAATATTGGTATGAATTGCCTGTGCAGGATTTTCTTCCATTAACGGAACATGTTTGTATGCGGCTGCATGAAAAACAACATGAGGGCTATAGTTTTTGAAAACTTTTTCCAGTGCTTTTTTGCTTCTTACATCCGCAATTACTGCCACTATTTTTGATTCAGAACCTAACGTCAATGTTTCCAAACACAAATTATGAAGCGGGGTTTCGGCATGATCTAAAATGACTACCATTTTAGGGTTAAAACCAAGAACCTGCCTCACTATTTCACTACCTATAGATCCAGCTGCCCCTGTAATTAAAACGGTTTTGTCTTTTAATTGTTTAGAAATCGATTTACTATCTAAAACAATAGGTTTTCTTTCTAATAAATCTTCAATCTGAATATTTTTTACTTTTTGAGAAATTTCTTTTTGATTTTCCCAATCCGAAATCAATGGAACTGTATATACTCTATAATTGAACTCCAAACATTGATCTACAATGATTAATTGTTCATCTTTAGACAAGCTCTTATCAGCAATAATAACACCTTCAGCAGCCACAGAACGCATTAAAGCCGGCAATTTTTTTCTTAAAATCAGAATGGGTAAATCCAGCATTCGCTTAGATGCATTCTGATTGTTTTTGTCTACAAACCCTACAATTTTAAATCGCGAAGGAGTTTCAAACTTCAATGCATTAGCAACAGAAATTGCATTAGCATCTGTTCCATAAATTACTGTACGAATTAACTTTGTGGTTGTTTTCTCAGAGAAATACAATTCAAATGTTTGCTTTACGATCACACGATATAAAAACAACCCGCAAAATGACAATACTAAATTGATAAAAAGAGCCGTATTTAAAAATGCTTTGTGCCCTGTATATAATTCAAAAACTAAATTGAAAAACAAGAAAAATACTAAAACTGACATTTGAGAAAACAACAATTTTATCGCATCAATGTAAGAGGAGTGTCTAATAATACCCGAATAAGTCCTAAACAACCAAAAGAAAAATATATTGGTAAAAATTAAACTCGAAACAAAGAAAAACTGATGAGAAGTAACAATATAACCCAATGCTGTACCTTCAAACAACATATAGGTAAAAGTAAACGAGAAAATCAGTACCATTATATCTATGGCAACAATGATCCATCTAGGCAAGTAACTAAGGTTATTAATACTCGCTCGTAAATTCCTAGGTGAGAATAAATTAAGCAATAAAGAAGCTATTTTAGTTTGTTTATCTGTATCCAATTTGGTTCAGTTTAATTTTGTACACTTTGTACGACTTACAAAAGTACAAATTAAAGGTTTTAAAAAATTATTTTCGACAGTTAATTAGACTTTAACACCTTTTTTCTTTTGTTTCAAAAATTCTATTAAATAAGCCCCATATCCAGATTTAACAAGAGGCAAAGCAAGTTCTTCCAATTGAGAATCATTAATAAACCCTTGTCTCCAGGCAATTTCTTCGATACAACCAACTTTTAAGCCTTGTCTCTCTTCCAAAACCTGGACGAATTGTCCTGCTTGCATCAAACTATTAAATGTTCCTGTGTCTAACCAAGCGGTACCCCTACTTAAAATACCAACTTTCAGGGCTTCTCTTTCTAAATATACTTTATTGACATCGGTAATTTCATATTCACCACGCGCGCTCGGCTTTATACTTTTAGCAATTTCAACAACAGAGTTATCATAAAAATACAACCCTGGAACTGCATAATTTGATTTTGGCTCTTCTGGCTTTTCTTCAATTGAAATCGCTTTAAAATTTTCATCAAATTCAACAACTCCATATCGTTCAGGATCTGAAACGTGATAAGCAAAAACAACCCCTCCTTGTGGTTTTGTATTTGATTTTAAGAGTTTTTGCATATTAGATCCAAAGAAAATATTATCCCCAAGAATTAAGGCAACATCATCTTTGCCTATAAACTCTTCACCAATAACGAATGCCTGAGCCAAACCATTAGGAACTGCTTGTTCTGCATAACTAAATTTACATCCCAAACTAGAACCATCTCCTAATAATTTTTTAAAGTTTGGTAAATCATGAGGAGTGGAGATTATTAATATTTCGTTTATCCCTGACATCATCAAAGTAGATAACGGATAATAAATCATCGGTTTGTCATAAACAGGCATCATTTGCTTGCTCATTGCAAGAGTCAATGGATGTAAACGTGTGCCAGAACCTCCAGCTAAAATAATTCCTTTCATAAATCTTGATTTTAGATTTTAGATTTTAGATTTTAGATTTCATTTAGCTGAAATACTATATATCAAATCTTTAAATCAAATTTATATAAATATCTTTTCTAAACTCTGTTTATAAGTAGGAATTTCTAAATTGTAAAGAGTTTTTATTTTTTTCTTATCTAATAATGAAAACTTTGGGCGCTTTGCAGGAGTAGCATATAATGCAGACGGAATTCCATCAACATTACAATTATACCCTCCAAACTCTTTTATTGTCAACGCAAATTCATACCAACTTACTTGGTCTTCATTTGAATAATTGTAAATTCCAGGAATCCAATCAGACGACTCTAAAATAACCATCATTGCTTGGGCTAAATCAGCAGCATATGTTGGTGAACCAATTTGATCATTTACAACATTTATTGTATCTCTTTCTTGCATCAACCTTTGCATCGTTTTGACAAAATTATTCCCAAACTTACTATACACCCAAGAGGTTCGTATAATAATTGAATCTGTATTTTCTCTTAAGCACGCAATTTCTCCAGCCAATTTGCTCTCTCCATAAACATTTATAGGATTTGTTTCTGCCTCTTCATTTAAAGCAGAAGAAGAAGATCCGTCAAATACATAATCTGTTGAAATATGGATTAGTTTTACATTATTTTTGAATGTATATTTCGCAATTAATTCTACAGCCAAATGATTTATTGTAAATGCCAACTCTCTTTCAGTTTCAGCTTTATCTACTGCTGTATAAGCGCCGCAATTAAAAATAATATCAGGCTTAATTTCATTTAGCTGATCTTTAAGCAACTCCAAATTATCTAATGTGATTTTTGTCCGATCTGCAAAAATCCATTCAAATTCTGGATAAGATACTGACAGAACTGAAAGTTCAGATCCTAGTTGTCCATTTGCTCCTGTAACAAGTATTTTTCTCATTAAAATAGGCTATTACAATTCTCTATAAAAGGAAGAATCTGGTCTTTCTCAGAAACAATAGCTTCTTTTAGATTTATTCCCCAATCGATATTTAAAGAAGGATCATCAAATCTAATTCCGCCTTCAGAGGCTTTATCATAAAACTGATCACATTTATACATTACGGAAGCCGTTTCGCTAATAACCGAAAAACCATGTGCAAAACCTTGCGGCACTAATAATTGCTTCTTATTTTCGGCCGACAGTAAAACACTAAATGATTTTCCATATGTGGAAGAATCTCTTCTTAAATCTACTACTACATCAACTATTTCGCCTTCCAAAACACGAACTAATTTGGTTTGTGCAAAAGGAGGGTTCTGGTAATGCAAGCCACGTAATGTTCCTTTTTTTGAAAATGATTGATTATCCTGGACAAAATCAATATCAATCTCTAAATCTTTAAATTTAGTTTTGTTATATGACTCAAAAAAAAAACCTCTTTCATCTCCAAAAACTATTGGATTAATAATTAGTAAATCTTTTATAAATGTTTTTTCAGTTTTCATAGAAAGTATGATTTTATTTATCCTTAAAATCTGTCAAACTCCAATAATCAAAAGGATACCGAACATCATCTCCGTCTAAATTTTCTAAGGATAAAGTCGAAAATGAAATCAATTTTGAATTTGAAGATAAAGATTCAATAGCATTTGCATAACCCGCTGGAATATGAACAATCTTACTATCAAATTCAGAAACAAAAAATGCCTCAATACTCAATTCTTTTGAAGGATTATCCCAATCATCAATTTTTACAAAGTAGATTCTAAATGAACCACTTAAGCAATAAAAATTTTTAGCATCTAATTTATGGCCCTGCCAGGCACGAATTGGGTTTTCCTCAGAATTACTAATAATATAAAATCTCTCTATATCTTGGAATTTAAAGTCATTCACAAATGAAATTACACCTCGGTTATCTGAAAAATTACTTCCTTGTATTATTTTAGGAATCATACTTTTACACTTGTTTTTTCTTATCTAGCAAATAAAATTTTAACGAATATATAAACAATAATGGTATTAGTATAATCATAAACAAAATTACATCCTGAATTTTTTGATAAAAAAACAAAACCAATAACGAAACAATTCCTTGAGCTAAAGCATAATAAAATGAAACCAGTTTATGTTGAATCTTCAACTCATTACTTAAAATTTGATAAAAATGAAGACGATGAGCCTTAAAAATATTTTCTCTCAAATACAATCGATGAACAATAGTTAGAATTGTATCAACTCCATAAACAGCCAAAAATAAAAGCCAAACTAATGAATTGGTAAGTAAAACTAACTTTAATAGTAAATAAATAACCCAAAAAGCGATTGAAATACTACCAACATCACCCGCAAAACATCTTGCTTTATTTCTATAATTAAAAAACAGGAAAACAAATGCTGCAACTATTCCATATTCAATAAAAACACCATCTGTAAAAAGTTGGACTTTCGTATTTACATATAATAGTGAACCAAATACCACTAGGGTATTTAAACCTGTAATACCATTAATTCCATCCATGAAATTATAGGCATTAATTATACCTATTGCTAAAACATATGCCAGTGCAATAATCCAAATTGGATTTGAACAAAAAAAATCTAAATCATAAAAAATCAAGCTGATAGAAAGAAAATGAATCGAAATTCTAATTTTATTTGACAAACTTTGAATATCATCCCAAAAGCTAACCAAACTAACTAACGTTATCCCTGTAAAAAAAAAGTAATTATTTTGGATATGTTGAAGAAAATACAATAAGGCTGAAAACCAAAAAATTACTCCTCCTCCTCTCAGCGTTATTTCAGTATGTGAACTTCTTTCATTAGGTTTATCAATTATATTAAAATGACTTGCTACTTTAAAATAAAGCAACATTATAATCATCAAAACAACACCCAACATATAGTACTCCATCATTTATATTTTATTCAATTATTAATTTAAGACAATCCTTCATTTTCTATATAATATAAAACCGATTGCGTTTTCCAATTAAACATTTTTCTAGCCTTTGAATCATCAAAACATAAATCTGTTGTTATTTTTTTTACTTTTAATGATGTAAGGGGAGCTTTACGTCCCAAATTATCCCCAATTCTACCAATAACTATAGCTAACCTTAAAGGCAAACTAAAACTTTTCTTTTTAGAGATTGCAAAACTTAACTCATTAAAACTAGGATGAACACCATCTGTTAAATTATAAATACCTCCTGTTGACGCAGCCAAAAAAATAAATGAAGTAACGTCTTTGATTAGGACCATACTCTTTCTCGCTTTTCCCCCATCGATATTAAAATAATACCCTTTTTTAACGGCTTTAAGCATAGCCCCTAAATTACCCGGAGGATTTTTACCAACTAATAATGGTAAACGCAAAATTGTACAAATAACATTATTTATTCTGCACCACTCTTCTACTATTTTTTCCGCTTCAATTTTGCTTAGGCCATAAGGATCCTTAGCCTCCAAAGCATGATTTTCATTTATCTTATCTCCAAACTCCTTTCCGTACACAGAAACGGAACTAATAAAAACGAACTCCTTTGGTAAACTAGATTTTTCTAAGCCTTTCAATAAATTTATAGTTCCTAAAACATTAACCGAATAAAAGAGCTTTTTTTCTATATCTGTTTTTGGAACAATATGTGCTTTACCAGCGGCATGAATAACTAAATCAAATTTATCTTTAAAAACAGGCACTTCATTTTCAAGCGAAACAATATAATTAGAATTAGATCTAGACAATGTAAAAAAATGATGTTTTTCAGAAAACTCTTTTTTTATAAATGATCCTAAAAAACCGCTACCACCAGTTAATAATATTTTCATTGTATTAATTTCGTAAAAAGGTATTATAAACAAATAGTATAATTTTGGGAGGCAAAAGACGTAAAGGTAACTTAGTTAAAACATAAAAGCACCATTCAGCAAAATTTAACTGATTAATCTTTAAAGCCAAAAGAGAGAACTTCCATTCATTCTTAACATAAAAAAAGCCACTTCTTCTTTTGATAACTTCTATACCTAGTCCTGTCCTAAAATTAAGTAGTGATTCTTGTATATTATAGAAATGACATCCATTTTTTAACATTCTTATAAATAATGAATAATCCTCAAATAAAAGGATATCAGCATTATAATTACCTGCTTCTAGTACTTTTGTTTTTTTATACATAACAGTTGGATGATTTAGAGGATTCCTAAACTTTGAGTACTTTAAAAGTTTAGTTCCTCCCTCCGGCATCTTTCTATACCGTTTTAAATCACCAGGCACTTTATTAAATTCTTCAACATTACTACCAACGACATCAAAATTTGGGTTTGACACAAGAAACTCAATTTGTTTTTCGAAACGATTTGGCATACAGATATCATCCGTATCCATTCTCGCAACTACCTCATGTGAACATTCTAAAATTCCAATTGAAAGCGCATTACCAAGCCCTTTATTTTCAGCTAAAGAAATAATTTTAAACAAATCGGGATGATTTTCTATATACTCAAAAATTAACTCATCAAGTTCTTTAGTTAATCCGCCATCTTTGACTAATACAATTTCATTTGGCATTTTTGTTTGATTTAACAATGACTCAAGAGCTTGCTTAAAGAAGACTGGAGATTCCTTATAATATATCGACATTAAAACGGAGAACGGTAGAGATTCTTTCAATTTGTTTATTTTATGACTTTTCTTTAACGATATTTTATTCTTTTGAATAATCTAATTACTCTTTGAAAGAAGAATATTTGAAAAATTCAAAATTTGCAACGACGGATTAAACTTTTTTAGCTGATTTTCTATATGTTTTCTATATACATCTGAATGATCTACTAGTACCTTCAGATTTTCTGCCAATAAATCTGCATCACCAGGATCCTGAATAATTCCAGCCTTCCCAACCACTTCAGGCAACGAAGATGTATTAGAAACAATTGAGATTTTACTAAAATACATTGCTTCTAAAGGTGGAATTCCAAATCCTTCATATTTACTTAAGTAAATCATCCCTGTACAATTTCTAACCAAATCATTCTTTTCATTATCACTAAGGTATCCGGTAAATTCAACCTTTCCTTCCAATTCTAAATTCTTTAACAAGGCAATTATCTCTGTATAATTCCAACCAAACTGTCCAATAATTTTGTATTTATAAAAGTCAAAACAATCATTATCAGAAATAAACTTTTTGAATCCTAAAATCATGTTTTCAATATTTTTGCCTGGCTCAATAGTGCAAACAGTTACAAAGTAAGGTTCAACATTAGTATTGGGAACCAAATTTAGCTCAGGAATAAAATTATAGACGACATCAATTTTAGACAATTCAACCCCTGCAATCTCAGCAATATCAGTTCTGGAAAATTCAGAAACAGTAATGACTTTATCCGCAACTTGGGCTGATTTTTTTGAGAGTATTTTCACATATACACTTCTCAAAAAAGAATATTTATTTTCTACTCGAAAAGGAATCATGTCATGAATCGTCGAAATAAAAATATTCTTTTTATTTAGAGACTTTGCAAGAAGAGGAATTGAAGGTGTAGGAGAGTAAAAAACACTTTTTTTATTAATTAAGTAAAAAGGAAGTACAAGTTGCTCAAATAACACTCTTACAATAAAATTATGAACAAAGGGAAATCTAATAACTCGTATCTTTTTTGTCTTATTGATGCCAAACAATTCAATACAATCAATTTTTTTGTTTGACAAAAAAATTATTTCATCTAAATTTTTCCATTTCTCTTCTTCAAAATCAATATTACTTATAATTCTTTTAAAAAAATACCCAACTCCCGCTAGCTTGTCTGAATTAAAATTCAATAAATTTATATATAAACTACTCATCCTTTTTTAAGAAAAAACTAACTAATACTAAAATAATCATATACTGAAATGTTAAAATGCTAAATGAAAAATAATATAGAATTAGCGATGTATTATTATAACCAGATTCTTTAAAAATATTATAACAATATCTTCTCAAGAAACCTGCGGTAAAACCCCCAAAAACGACACTGTAAATTCCAAAATCAGCATACAAAGACCCTAAACCAAAACTAGGCATATAGTTAGCCGCTGCAAATTCTGGGAGAAAATCATAATTTAATATCGCAAAACCATAATTATATGGTTTACCCTCCCAAAAAATTCTTGGTATAAATTTATAATAAGAAGAGTAATTAATTTCTCCATAATATAACGAGTGTTTTCCTGTTTCAAACTTTTCTAATAGAAAAGATTGCTTTTCATAAATATCAAAATATGAAATAGCTGCAAGAAATGGATTCTCGGCATCCTTTGTCTGAATAAAATGATAGATAATTAAAAGTAGTGCAACGGGTATACAGGACAGTAAAATAGATCTAACTTTTATCTTTTTATAAATCTCCAGATATATACAAAAAAATATTAGCAGGTTAAAAATTGCAAATTTACTTCCCGAAAAAACAACAAAGAGAATTAGAATTACAAGCCACCACTTAAATTGTTTATACTCTAATAAAAACAATAAAACTGAAAAAAATAAGAAAGTTTTCCCTAATTCATAAAAACCAGCAAACTTACTAAAAACAACAGTTTCATAATAACATCTAATTCCTCCTAAACTTAATCCACAATCAAATAGTATAAACAAAGTTGGAGAAATTAATAAAGCTGCAATTAATAAACTTACTATAGCTGTATTTTTCTTTCTTTTGATTTCACTAACTTTTATTGCTTTTATATTCACCAACGTGCCTAAAAACAAACTTACTATGTAAGTGAGTATAACCCAATTTGACAACCAATAACTTTCCCCCAACCCCATTGAAATCATAATCATTTGAGGGACTACAAGGAAAAGCAAGGTATAATGAACTTCTAATACAAAAGGATTAGCAAGAAATTTATAACTATAAATAGATATAGAAATTAATATTAAAGTTATAAAAAAAACAACAGTTAACATATTAAGTTACCCACTTCATTTAGTTCAGCCGAAAATCGTTCCTCCCATGTCCATAATTTATTATTACAAACAATGGATAGTTTTTCTTTTATAGAAACAATTTCCTCTTGATTAACAATAAGATCTAAAAATTCCTGAGCCATTAGATCGTAATCTACTTGAGAAAGATCCAGATTATCATCAACAGGATAAATAAGTCCTGTATTTTTATGATTAATCCATTCAGAGGTTCCTCCATTATTTAAAGTCAATATCAATTTATTTAAACGTATGGCTTCAAGTAACGGATTTCCAACATTAGAACTTTCATACATAGAAATGAAAGCATCAGCAACGGATAAATATAATGGCACTTCTGATTGATTAACAGCACCAGCAAAAGTCACCCTATCTTTAAGATTTAGTGTTTCGACAAGAATCTCACACTCTTTAATTTTTGCTCCTTCCCCAACTATTAGATAATGAAAATTAAAATCACTACTCATAGACAGTAAAGTATTAAAAAACTTTATACATCTATCAACTCTTTTATGGTCGTCGATTCGACTAACTGAAACAAATAAAAATTCATTGTTACCTTTATATTGATTTTTCAATTCATTCTCCCTATTGGTATCAATATTAAATTTATCTACACCATTACTCCAAAAAGCAACTTTTTTATGATTTGCCTTCACTTTTTCAAGCACCCAGTCACCACAACTTCCATCATTTGTCATGATACATAAATCAGATGGTCCTTTTAAGGCATAAAAAGTATCAAAATTTGTGATTTTTCTATACCATAAATTATTTCTAAGCCATTCCTTCACAAAAACAACTCCTTGAAATCTGGTTACAAATCTGGTTTTTTTAAACCCAAAAAATTGTTTTATAAATTTTGCAGCCACTGAACCCGGTTGCTCATATCCATAAAGGACATCAAAATGTTCTTTTTTAAGATATTTTATACCATAAAATATCAAATAAATAATCGCTAAATACCTTCTTACTCTAACAAGTATAGCTATTAACAACTTGTTATTAACAGCATTAAGCATTTTTGTCCCAGGAACTTCTTTCCTTATTATTCTTACACCTATTAGTTCTATAGGCACTTCATAATAATAATTTCCCTTTAATGAACTATCTCTTAAAACAACATAAGTAACATCCCACCCAGCATTTACATATGCTTCTGGTGTTTTACGAATAACTTGTATCGATTTTTGCTTAAAATCATCAGCCGAAAGAAAAAGAACTCTTTTTATTTTTTCAGGATTGCTCTTCCTTTTCTCCATAATTTAAATATCCATTCATCACTTGGATAGTCCAAGTGTGATTTAGGTTCATCCTTCATGATTTTTTCAAACTCTTCATTTGTAAAGGAGAGTTTTTTTAGTACATATTCTAAATCGTTCTTTAGCTCGATACCTGAATAAAAAGGCTTTTCTAATTCAATAAGTGCGTCTTCCTTTGATATTTCCTCATTACGAATTTGAGCAGATAAATGTACTTTTCGCTTATCAAATCCAAATTTTTCAGGTAAGTAATATGCTTGATAAAATTTTGTAAAGACCGATTCATAATGTTTACCTCCATAATATTGCCATCCAAATTCTTTCTCAAGGACCTTCATCGCACCTTCTTTGCTGTAATTTATATTATTTAGCAATTCTATATAAACACCTCCCAAACCAAACAATCTACTTATCTGGTATTGTACAGAATTCATTGTAGGAAAGTTTTTTATCTTTTTTGTACCAAACTTCTTCTGAATACCCTTTATATTAGTCAAATCCTGCTTTCTCCATAACCAGGACAAAGGCATTCCATGCTCAGTAACATAATTACTTCCTGACAATATGTACTTTATGTTATGCTTCTTTCTAAGACTAAACATAGTAGCCATAATTGCGTGATCAGACAACATTTCAATATCTACAACACCAGCTTTAAAAAACGAACGTTGTAAATCTTTAAACTCTGGCCAATCAATAACATAGGTCTCCAAATCAAAACCACACTTATCAACAATTTTTTTTATGTTTGACACTGCAAGCTCTGAATTCCATCCATTATCAAAATGAACACAAAGAGGGTTCAGCCCCATCTCTTTTGCCAAGTAAGCAACATAAGAACTATCAACACCTCCACTTAATCCTACAACACAATCATACTTCCCCTTTTGATCTCTTAAAATATCAATTTTAAGTTTTTCTATATTTTGTTTCTCCTCTTCTTTTGTAAATTTAAAATGTACAATATTTGCCTCCGCTTCAATACAATAATTACAAACATTAAAATTATTGAACGTTATGTCTGGATCTGTAGTATCCATTACACACTTAACACACTGCTTGTATTCTTTATTACTTTTCATTTATTTATTGACTTATAGGATATGATATCAAGACCGCTTTATGGGGTCCTTGAAAAACGAAAAGACTTCCTGCTGCTGCAGCTGAAGCCCCAGATTGTATTGCATCTTGTAAATTACTAATTGACGCTGCTCCTCCAGATGCTATTAATGGAACAGATATTTGTTTTGAGACATTAGAAATCAATTCAAGATCATATCCCGAAAAAGTTCCGTCAAGGTCGACACTATTCAAGAAAATTTCACCGACTCCTAAATCGCAATATTTTTGGGCTAATTGAATAGGATTGAGGTCAAGACATTTATTACTTGTATGATCATAAACCATTTTTTTACCCCAAATATTCTTTTTAACATCAATCGCAGCAACAATGGTCGAGCTGCCGAAATGAGCCACACTTTCTTTTATTAAACTATCTGAATCTAATGCTGATTTATTTATTATGATTTTCTCAATCCCTATTTTCAAAAGTTTTTCAATTTGAGAAAGATCCGTAATTCCACCACCATAACCAAATGGCATAAAACATTCACTTGCTAAATCTGTCAAAACTTCAAAATTTGGCCCTCTTTTTTCTTTCGACGCATCAATATCCAAAAAGATTAACTCATCGACTTCTTTATCATTAAAGATTTTTACAGCATTTATTGGATCTCCAACATATTTATGCTTTTTGAATTTCTCTGTCTTAACCAAACCACCGTCTCGCAACAATAAGCATGGAATAAATCTATTTTGAACCATTAATAATTTTCTACAAAGTTTTTCAATATTGAAAGGCCAAATTTATGGCTTTTTTCCGGATGAAATTGCATTCCAATAATATTATTTTTTTCAAATGCAGAGGTAAATTTAAAACCATAATTAGACTTAAAAAGAGTATCTTGTTCATTATCATTACTAACAAAATAGGAATGAACAAAATAATACCTTCGATCTATCAAGTTATCTTGTAAAAGTTTTGAATCCTTCTCTGGGAAACAAAAATTCCATCCCATATGGGGCACTTTAATTGATTTATCATCAAATTGAAATTTTTTCACATCAGCATCAATCCAATTTAATCCTTCCAAACTTCCTTCTTCGCTACCACGACACATAAGTTGCATACCTAAGCAAATTCCCAAAACAGGTATTTTCTCAATTAAAACTTTATCATTCAATGGTTTTATCCATCCACCTTCTAATAAATTTTTCATACCAGTATCAAAAGATCCGACTCCAGGCAGAATAATTTTTGTGGCTTGTTCTAACTCTTCTGGTTTATTTATAATTATAGAATCAAAACCTATTTTTTTAAGCATATTTCTAATAGAACCCAAATTTCCTAATCCGTAATTTATAATTGAAATCATTTACTTATATCTTTTTTAATTCTCTTTCAAAATTATCTCTCCAGTTCTCTTCCCAAAAATAACTTATATCACTTGATGAATTTTGTTTTTTAAACATATTCTCAATTGTATCACCATCCACTTGTGGAATTTTTATCTTATCATTTATATAGCTTTTAGTGTATGATGACATAAATAAAAAATGTAATTTATCTTTTAAGGCTAAAGATTCGAACAAAGCAGTTGAAAGCTCTCCTATAATAATATCCGAATTAGAAAAATCATTATAGAGAGGTACCTCACCTGATATTGAAATTCCAATATTTTCAAGAGCAGAATACTTTTCTTTTACCGATGATTGTTCTAAAGGATGAGGTCTGAATCTAATGCTGTAATTATATAAATCAGAAATCGTCTTAAGCTTACATATAAACTCTATAGTTTCAGAAACAGCAATTGCGGAACTCAAGTATAGTATTGTTTTTTCATTATTCTCTCGCGGAATTGTCTTAATAGAATTAACTTGTTCTTCAAGATATGGATTTCCAATATTAACAACTTTGGAAGGAATATTTATTAAATCTTTCCAAAACTGACCATACGCAAAATAAAAGTCTGGATAAAACAATTTACTCATTTCATCTTTTTCAATACCTTTCCCCAAATGATATGCAATATGTTCTTCACTTACAAAACCATGCTGTAGTTCGACAACAGGGATTTTATACTTCTTTGCTGCTAATAAAATATGCGATCTACTACCGTAAGAAGCATCTTCTAAAAATATAATCTTTGGGCGCTTAGTTTTCAAAAACCAATCATAGAAACTACTTTTGCTTAAGAAAGCATCAACATTTGCAGTCACTATTTTTCGAATTTCCTGTATGTCAAATTTTAAATTAGTTTTTACCAAAGAGGTACATATAAAATCGATTAGTTTTTCAATAGTCTCATTTTGACTATTAGATTTTTTAATCCTAAAACCACAAATTTTAGACAAAATCAATAAGCTTAAATGAGGAAAAACGCGATTATGAACCCGCGGTAGTTTTAGCTCACCAGAAGCAGTATCTTCAATTAAAAGTGCTTGATCTTTAATACTAAAAAAGAAATGATCAGTTACCCGATTAAAATAGTATTTATCATCAAATCTCTTTACGTTTGTCACTCCCGAATTAAAAAACACTATTTGTCCTTTCTTGATAAACAGTGGTGATTTAATTGATGCAAAAAACAAAGTTTTAAATATTGCTTTTTTTAAGGGCTGTTGCTCATATGCTAAAGAAAAACCATTATTTTTATTCAGAATAGCCAAACAAACATCATATCTAACTAAAAACCAAATAGGTAAATCATCATCCGTTTTAAATGACAAAATTTTATTATCCAACTCAAGGACATCAATAATCTGCGAAGGTTTAATCATTGTCCTGAAATTAAAAGTTTAATTCTTTTATATAATTTCGGTTTTTCCAAATTAATAAAGATGATATAATTAAAATTAACATTGTCACTAATATCTTAGTTACCCAAAAACAATCACGAATTAAGAATACTCCAACTGTACAAGTAATTATTAAGACTAACCAATAGACAGGATAATAATTGTGAGGATTTAATTCTTTAAATGCTTTCAAGTAAAATCCAGAAAAACCAATGTACATTAATCCTATAAAAGTTGAAAATACAACCGCATAAATACCAAAAAATGGAATTAATAAAACGTTTAGTACTACATTAATTATTCCACCAACAAAAGATATTTTCCAAAGCTGATTAGTTTTATGAGCTATCCCAAGACAACTTATTGGAACCCAATACATTGGCCTATAAACATAACCCATAACTATAATTATTGCATAAGGATACGAATTAGCTAAGGCGATATTAGAAGATAACATTGAAAGTATTTCTTTTGTCCAAATTGAAAGAATAGTAGTTCCAACAATAAACAAAAATTGGAGTCCAAAAGTAATAATTCTAACATTGTTTGTAGATTTATGAGTGTTTTCTACAAAAAGTTTCGAATATATTGGACTAATAGCCATTCCCATCGCACTCCCTACTAGTTCTACATAATTACTTAAGCTGTATGCAAAATTATATTCCCCTATTTGATTTAATGGCTGTTTAAACACATCTAAAATAACTCTATCTGATGCATTTAAGAGATATGAAGAATATGTATGAGGTATTGTAGGTAAACCAATTTTAAGGTGTGGTTTTAATCTTTTAAAATTTACTTTAATTATAGGTATAATTTTATATTGTATAAAAACCGGCCAAAAGAAATAAATAGCATTAAATAATGAGGAAAAAAACAAAGCAATAAAAAAAGACATATAATGCATACCCCACTGAACTACAGCTAAATAATTAACCACAATCGTTATAATTCCTGATAAAGTAGCATTTATTGCAATAGGTATGGGCTTGGATTTAAACTGATAAATTCTGTTGCCATAAACCGCTATCGTGTCAAAGAAAATTGCAGGAAAAACTATATAAAAGATTAATTCCCAAATATTTTCTTGCACAACTTTATGTAGAGAAAAATAAAGTATTATCGATAAAAGGACACCATAGAGAACGCCCCATATTAATAACACTCCAAAAAGTTGTCTCCAAACAAGAATCCATCTTTTCTCATTATTAGAATGCTTAAAAAAAAAATTAACTAACACTTGAGCGAACCCTAAATCTCTAAAACCATATAAACCAGCCGAATAAGCTGTTGCTATACCCCAAATCGCATAATCCTCCGTTGTGAGATATTTGGTCAATATAGGTAATAAAAATAACCCTGCCAATTTGGGCAATTGGGGTCCAATTGCATAAATAATAGAATCCGAAAAAAATTTTTTAAACATATTAAATCTTCTTGTACCTAATTAATTTGGCTGGTACCCCTCCAACAATCGAATATGGCTCAACGTCTTTTGACACAACACTATTTGCACCAATAACTGAATTCTCTCCTATCTTGACTCCCGGATTAATAAAAACATTTGCACCAATCCACGAAAAATCGCCAATGTATACATCGCCAAATTTAGATGGGATCGGCTCTATTGAAAAATCAAAATCTGCAATAGAAGTTTCCGTATAACAACGAACATTATGGCTAATCTTGCATCCTTGTCCAATTATGATTTTATATCCTTTTGAAGCTTGCCATGTTGAATAATCCCCTACATATGAATTTTTCCCACCAATTATTTGACCTTCCCCATACATGTATATATCTTTCCCATTAAATCTAAACTCTTCATGAAGTGTATATTTTTTCCTAAAACGCCTATAATTTACACTTTGACTAGAAAGTTCCAAGATCTGAAAAATTTTATTGAATATTTTTTTCAACATTTCTTTACTCTTTTTAAATGAAACTCCACCACCCAACAATTTGTATCCAATGATATTAAAACTTTTGTCGATTTAAAGAAAAATATCCCAAAAATTATGTCATTCGGATCCACAATTCTTTGTATTGATATTCTCGAAGTAATTATTTCATTAATAACTCCTGCTGATTTCAAAAAAAAATCTTCTACGAAAACCATTTTCCATCAGATTCGATAAATTCTCATAATTGAGAAGTTAATATCGAAAAAACAATTTAGCTTTCCCTTAGAAGAAATGGAGTGATGAATAACATAATAAATGAATCTGCAATTTTAATTATTGAGGCCCCAATGCATCTATAATTGGGGCGCTAAATAACTTTTTTTTTCGATTTACTTATGATTTATTCTATTCAGAAAACTTTTTTTAACAAAATAAAAACTATCTCTAATCATCAAAGCCTGTTCCTGCAACGTTGTGTCTTAGCTTCCATTTTCCGTCTTCATCTCGGTGCCATAAGTGTGGAGATCTAAATTTATCACATAGTTCATGAAAATATTCAGGTTCCATTCCAATATATTCCATTACATCATTAAAATATCTATCTGGAAACTCCCCATCAAATCGATTTACTAAAGCTTGACCTTCTTCTCTGGTAAGATGTCTATTTCTAATCTCTTGAGCAGCATCATATGTAGCACGTCCAATTCCAAACTTTATAAATGTAGTATAAAAATGTAAGTCATCAATTTTATCATCAATACCACTGTATTTACTAAATGTCCCCTGTGTTCTATGCGGTCTTGCTTTAAAACCTGTATTTTCAACAGCATAATAATAAACCTCTTGCGGAGTCCATTTTAAATAATAACCTAAATAATGTACTTCGATATTTGCTCTTTCCAACTCTTCTACTTTTGGAGGTAAATAAGCCATCAAATCACTTAATCTAACATCATACTTTTCCATTAATTCTTTTATTGAAACTCCAGCTAAAAAAACTTCATCTAAGTGCTCAAAACTAAAATAAGATTTATCTCTTAATGAAGTCATGTTATCAGCTAAAGGATTTCCATACTCTGCTTCGTTTTCTCCATAAAAAATTAAGTTAATTCCATGTTGTGCAGCAATTTTTGGAGCTAAATTTTTCTGACCAAGTATAAAAGTTTGAAAAGGATGTAATAAATTTTCAATAGATAACTTCGTAAGTAATTTCATAACTTTCCCGTTTCGGTAAAATGAAATATTATCAAAACCACTATCCAACCAATTTTTCCAATTTTTCAGACCATAATCGGTATATAAAATAGGAGGCCATGTTACCGTTAACGGGTTCATGTTATATTTATATTTTAAGACGTGAGCCTGATAGGCACTATCCTTACCACCACTACCCGGAACTAAACAATCGTACGACCCATCATTCTTTCGGTACTTATCCAAAAGTTTTATCAACTCTTCCTCACGCATACCCCAGTCAATATTATCTTTTACTTCTGCGGTTCTACAGGCATCACACACTCCATGCTCATCAAAATTCATGGTTGTTTTTTTACTATCTTTTGTATGTTTAAATTCAACGGCTGATGTTGGTCGTTGATTTGACATTACACACTTCGTACAAAATCTTACCTCTTCTGGCAATCCGTAATATGCCTCTAATTTTTTCTTCTCTGACATTACAATAAATTATTAATTAAAGCCCAATTTTTATAAATAGATATTCCTTTATCCGCACTCTTCTCAGGATGAAATTGAGTTGCAAAAATATTGTTCTCCAAAATAGATGAACAAAATTCAATATCATCGTAATTTGTTTTTGTCAGAACACAAGAATCGTTTGACGGTTTTACATAATAGGAATGTATAAAGTACATAAAATCATTATTTTCTATTTCAGATAATGCTGATTCATCCCATGCCTGGTTAAATTTATAAATGGTATTCCATGCAATATGTGGTACTTTTATTACTCTGTTATCTACCTTCTCTGGAAATCTTTTGATAACACCACTAATTAAATCCAATCCTTTACCGGCACCAAATTCTTCACTTTCACTAAAAAGTAATTGTTGTCCTAAACAAATTCCAAAAATAGGAGTTCCATTTTTAACTTTCTCTTGTATTGCCGTATCAAGACCATTTTTTTTCAAATTATTCATTGCTTCAATAAATGCACCTACACCTGGCAAAATCAATGCATCTGCATTTAAAACATCATTCCTATCTGAGCTAATTTGTGCATTAATACCAACACTATCGCAAGCTTGCTTAACACTAAACAGATTACCTAATTGATAATCTATAACTACTACATTTTTTTTATTATTCGCCATTATATTCTACAATCTATATTATTGTTGATTAAAGCTTTTTTAACATCTGTTATAGAACATGGTTTAAATGTATGAAAGCTTCTTTTTTGGTTCAGAAACTCAACATTGCCTTCTAAAGAAGAAGCTTCGGATTCATTTTCTTTTATAAAATGATAATGAAATAAAGAAGATATCATCGCAGAACTAACATTAGCTCCCTTAAGAACCTCTGAAACATGATCTTGATTCCCTGCTCCACCGTGAGCGATAACAGGAATACTAACTGAATTAGTTATCTTAGTTATTAAATCTAAATCATATCCTTGTCCTGTGCCTTCTCTATCGACAGATGTAATTACGATTTCTCCAGCTCCTAACTCATCTACTTTTTGTGCCCATTCAAAAACATCTATCCCCGTATATTCTCTACCATTATCAGTATAGGCTAGATATCTCCCATCATTTTCTTTAATGGCTTCTATTGCGACAACTATTGTTGATGATCCAAACATTCTTGACGCATCTTTAATCAATTGTGGATTTTTAATGGCTGCAGTATTTAAACATACCTTATCAGCACCCACTCTTAAAACTTCTTTAATATCAGAAATTGACCTTAAGCCTCCTCCCACAGTAATCGGTATAAATATCTTCTTTGCAGTTTCTGAAATAATATCATGTAGACTGTTTCTTTCATATAATGAAGCCACCACATCCATAAACATTAATTCATCTGCACCTTGTTCATAATAATATTTAGCGAAATCACTTGGCTTTCCGAGTACCCTTAATCCTTCTAAATGAATACCTTTAACCAAATTAGGCCCCTTAATATCCAGCCTTGGTATTATTCTTACTGTTTTCATTGTTTATCTAAATAAAATTCTGCCAAAATCCAATCTGCCATCGTATCAATATCAATGCTTCTTTCTTCTGGCATTACTACTTTCTTTATCTTATTAAATTCATTAATTTTCTTATTATATAAAGCATCAACTTTTAATAAATACATCGATCCATTAAAAGCAAACACAGGAGGGCAATCTTGACGTTTCTCATAATTGCCTATTTTACTTTTATTTAAATAACCAGCATTATCCTCTTCAAAAAGTGTAAAATAAGGATTCTCTTTCGATTTTTTAACACTCACTACCATTTCTAAATTATCATTATAATTTGATAATAGGTTCTCAAAATCTTCCTGGCTTCTAAAAGGTGAGGTTGGTTGCAAAAGCAAAACGACATCGAATGTTTTATTATTTTTTTTATAATGACTTAAAGCATGTCGAATAACATCATAAGATGTTGCATTGTCTGTTGCCAGTTCATTCGGTCTTACAAATGGCATGTCTATTCCTAAATCACCAGCAATCTCAAAAATTTTTTCATCATCAGTTGAAATACATAGTTCGTCACCTTCTTTGATATTTTTCAGTGCGAAATCAATAGAATAAACAATAAGAGGTTTATCTCCTAAAAATTTCGTATTCTTTCCGGGAAGTCCTTTTGATCCAGCTCTCGCAGGTATTAAATACAGAATCTTCATTTATAATTTTATATTTTTTATATCAATCTGAGCTTTTTGAAAGTCTTCATGTTTCCCTACATCCAACCAGTATCCCGAAAAAGGAAAAGAGACTACTTTTAATCCATTTCTAATCAACTCTTCCATTAAATCAGTAGCATTAAAAAATGTATCCTTCGGTATATAATCTAACATCTTCTTTTTTACCAAATATATCCCACCATTAGAATAATAGGTATATGTTGGTTTCTCTTTAAAGCTTTTAACGTTACTGTTTTCTGTTTCCAATACTGCATAAGGTACATTAACCTGATATGGAATGGTTAAAACAGCTAAATCTGCATCTTGTTTAATAAATTCAAGAAAAAACTGTTCATAATCAATATTAGTTAATAAATCAGAGTTCGTAACCAAAATGTAATCATGTTCAAAATTCTTAATTTGCGAAACAGCTCCAATAGTCCCTAATGGTGTATTTTCCCAAACATACTCAATTTTAATATTCTTTTCAGTTCCCTTTCCGAAGTACTCTTCAATTTGTTCTCCCAAATATTTAACTGAGATCCAAAAATCATCAATTCCAAATAAAGCTAAACGATCTAAGTTATGCTCCATTATCGCTTTATCTCCCACTTTTAAAAGAGGCTTAGGGGTAATATCCGTTAAAGGTTGTAATCTCTGACCTCTACCACCTGCCATTATAACAGCATCAATAGGCAAATACGACCGAATTAATCGAAAATTAATTACATTTACAACCTTATGATTTTCATCAACTATAGGTACAACTCTAAAATCTTCCTCCCTATATTCAATTATTTTTTCAAGATTATTCTCTCCTTTAGTTATAAACCTTGGATTATCCTGTATAATTTCATCAATATAACTATCTATTGTAAATCCTTTTATTAATCCTCGCCTCACATCTCCATCTGTTAAAGCTCCAATTAATCTTTCTTCATTATCGACAACGAAAAGAATCGCATCTTGAGATAATTCGTTCAATAAAAGCAGAGCTTCTTTAACTTTACTTCCTGAAAGAATTAGATGATCTTTATAAATTCTCATAAAAGTTTTTTAACTATTTTAATTATATGATCTGCTACACCCTCTTTAAAATAAACATTCTCACCAGTATATTTTCCAAATTCCAGCGCTTCATTAACAGCTAACACAATAGCCGGTTCTTCGAACGGACAATTTATAACATTCTTACTTTGCACTCTTCCTTTCTGTCTATCTCCCACATTTACAACATATTTACCAAAAGACGCAGCTTCTAAGATTCCACTCGATGTGTTTCCTATTAAAATCTTGGCATAATGCATTGCAGAAAAATAGTTATTCTTTCCGAAATTTTCAATCAACAAAATTCGCTCAGGAATCTCATTTTTGAGTTTTAAAATCGCTTCTCTGTATATTGATCCTTGTGTATCTGCATTGGGCATTGTTATTACAATGAATATTTTCTCCGAAATTTTCGCCAATGCTTCCTTCATTGCATTTGCATATTTAAAGTTATCATCTATTGACATTGTTTCTGGATGAAAAGTAACAAGTGAAAATTCTTTATTAGGAATGCTAAATTTATTGTAAAAATCTTCTCTCTCAATTGGAACAAATTCTTTAATATTATTTAAACTTAAAGATCCAACGCTGAAAATATGACTTTGAGAATCTAATATTTTACTTATTCTTTCGCTAAAAATATCTGTTGCTGTAAAATGCAAAAATGATGCTAAACTAATTTGATGACGATAAACATTATCTATCGCCCCTTCTGTTGTTTCTCCTCCATGCAAATGTGCATACTTAACTCCAAAAGGTATCCCAGCCTGAACGGCGGCGCTCATTTCAAAACGATCGCCTAAGCAAAAAACTAGATCATATTTATTATTTGCCCAAAAATCAGCAAATTTCAAAACAGTCAAACCATATGATGAAGCAATAGTTTGCTCATCATCATTTGAAATTAATGACGAAATTGTATGAATGCATGGATAGGTATCTTTTTCAATGTCGTGTAATGTATAACCATGTAATCTTGAGAGATGGGTTCCAAAAGCAACGATTTCCATTTTAAAAAAAGAATCCTTTTTTAGTTTTTGCAGCAAAGGAAGATAGATCCCATAATCAGCTCTAGAACTTGTTAATACTCCTATTTTCATTGGATATCGGAAAGTAAAAGTTTATCAAATTCATTTTTGTCAACAGTCAACTTTCTTCCTACAATATTTTCCCATTGCATTGGCGAAATTCCATCACCAGGTCTTAAAGCAATAAGATCATTCTCTGTAATTATATGTCCTTTTACTAAATTCTTATTTACAAAAAGACTTTTTCTTGCAATTGCTATATTTCTAGTTTCACTCTCACTTGCTTTTTTTTCTCCATCTCCATCAATTGCAAGTTCAATATTACGAATTGATTTAACCATTTGCTTTAACTCCTCTGGCTCAAGAGAAGCGGCATGATCCGGTCCAGGTAATGTTCTATCCAGAGTAAAATGTTTTTCAATAATTTTTGCTCCCATTGCCACTGCAGCAATTGGAACTTCAATACCAAGGGTATGATCAGAATATCCTACTTTTACATCAAAAGTTTTTTTGATAGACAGCATGGCTTTAAGATTAACATCTTTCATAGGCGTTGGATATTCTGTATTACAATGTAAAATTGAAATATCCTCTTTTTTTAATCCAAATTTGACTAAAATTTCCAGCGCATCTTTTATCTCTATTTCTGAGCACATGCCAGTAGACATAATTACAGGTTTTCTACATAAAGCAATAGCTCTCAAATAAGGGTAATTTGTTATTTCCCCACTTGGAATCTTGAAAAAAGGCAAACCTAAATCATTCAAATAATTTATGCCCTCAACATCAAAAGCTGTAGAAAAGAAATTGATTTCTTTTTCAGCACAATATGACATTAATTCTAAATGATTAGCATGACTTAACTCCAAATTTTTCAGCATATTATATTGTGAATCGTCACCATCATTCAAATTAATATTTTGGTATTCAGCTTTTTTTGCAGTTTTACTGACTAAACTATCTGCCTTAAAAGTCTGAAACTTTACATAATCTACACCGGCCTCTACTGCAGCATCAATTAATTGCTTGGCTACTTGTATATCTCCATTATGATTTACACCAGCTTCAGCTATAATAATTACTTTGTCCATATCTTAAATTATTCTTCCTGGATTTCCTATTACTTTTTTACCATCTGGAATATCAGTAATAATAACGGCACCCGCCCCAATTATTACATCTTTCCCAATAGTTATACCTTGCTTAATGACCGAATTAGCACCAACAAACGTTCTTTCACCTACTTTGACATTTCCAGCCAAAACTGCTCCTGGTCCTATGTGTACAGCATCATTTAAAATACATTCATGTTCTACAATACAACCTGTATTTAAAATTACATGCTTTCCAATTGATGCAAGTGCATTAACAGAGACATTTTTATTAATAAAGGTTCCATTACCAATCGAAACATTTTTTGATACATGTGCAGTATGATGAATCACTGTTTCAATCACTTTCCCTTTAGATTCAATTAAAATAGCTATATTTTGTCTCATTCTATTATCGCCAAGTCCAATAACAAAAGAAGTTACATGATTCCCCCAACCTGCAAAATTCTTGTCCTTCTCAAATCCTAAATACTCTAAACTATAAGGATTATGATCTACTTCTTCTTTATCTGAATAACCTATTACATTCAAACCGTTTTCTAAAACGGTTTCAATCAACACGTATGCATGTCCTGAATAACCAACAATAATAACTGATTTATCTGACACTACTAGGTATATTTACAATTCGCTCCTCTAAAAATTCAGCATTCATTTGTTGATCTCTCTGACAATTTTCATACATCGGCAAACGATACATTAATTGCCATATGGGTCTAGTCATTACATCATTTGCATTTGTATTGCTTAAAAACAAATCTCTTTCAGCTTTGTTTTCCAGCTCTACACACATTAACCAATAATTAGCCTTAGTATCAGGCGTTTCAGTTCTAAAATTTATACCAATAGTCGAAAAGAAAGATTTGTATTCTAGAGCTAATTTCCTTTTATTTTCTAAAAAAACATCTAATTGTTCTAACTGTGCACATGCCAAAGCTGCATTTAGATTGGGCATTCGAAAATTATATCCCATTTCATCATGAACATACTCATATGGGTGTGGAATTTTGGCTGTTGTAGTTAGGTATTTTGCCCTTTCTCCTAATTTAAAGTCATTTGTTACAATAGCACCACCGCCTCCGGAAGTAACTATTTTATTACCATTAAATGAAAAAGCACCAAGCGTTCCAAAACTACCTGTTGGCTTTCCTTTGTATTGACTCCCTAATGATTCTGCTGCATCTTCAACAACAGGAATGTTCCACTTTTTACAAACTACTATTAGTTCCTCTAAATGTACCGGAAAACCAAAAGTGTGCATTGGCAAACAAGCACTTATTCTTTTTCCTGTTTTTTTATTGTAGCATCCATCTTCTCTTAAATCTCCAAACTCTTCTAAAAATAAAGCAACAGCTTTGGAAGATAATCCCATTGTATCTAAGTCAACATCTAAAAAAACAGGTGAGGCATTAAGATATGATATGGAATTTGCAGTTGCCACAAAAGTTAAGGCTTGAGTTAATACTTCATCACCAGAATTTACCCCCGCTAATCGCAATGCTACTTGAATTGCAGCAGTACCATTGACAACGGCTACACTCTTTTTTGTTTGGGTAATATTTTGCATCATTACTTCAAATTGATCAACATATGCTCCGACAGAGGATACAAATGTAGAATCAATAGTTTCTAACAAATATTTTTTTTCGTTACCTCCAAAACGAGGAACGTGCAACGGAATAAAGTTATCTGTTTTATACTGAGCTTTTATATAAGATATAACCGTATTAAAATCTCTCATAATTACATTTTTTCGTCTAAGTATTTACCTGTTTCTTTATGCCCAAAATTAGGAATCATAACATGAAACAAAGCAACTATTTCCTCTTTATTCCATTTTTTATCAGCTTTCATCTGAGTAATTTTAGCCGTAAATTTTTCAAGTTTAGATTGATCAAAGTAAGCTTCGTTTTTAATAACACCTAAATTATTAAATCGATCCATATCCAAAACTTCATTATCAGTAAAAAACTCTTCAAAATCTTTTTCTCCAGTAGTATCGCTAGCAGTAAACAAACAAGGCCACTTTTTCTGCTTTATTAAAGTATCAACACTTTTTCTTGCTTCATCCTCATTTTCGCATAAATAAGGTTCATAACCAATTTCCGCTAAATATTTTACAGCAATATCAGCAAAAGAAATTAGATGGAGATTTTCACTTAATTTTGGAAAAAAGATATCTCTATTTTCTCCAAAAACACATGACATCAAACATAATTCACCGGATTCTTGCGGTGTAACGAAATAACGTTTAATATCATTTGGTGCAACAATAGGCTGTTTTTTAATTATTCTTTGATTAAATCCATGGAGCAAAGAACCATCAGAAAAAGCAACATTCGCAAAACGTGCGGTAGATATTTTTATATCTGCGCTTTTTCGCATCAGATACATTTCCATAATCCTTTTAGAGCCCCCCATCATATTGACAGGATTGGCCGCTTTATCCGTTGAAACACAAAAGTACTTTTTTACTCCTTTCTCAATAGATTGATCTAACGTTTTTTCGGTATTGAAAACATTCACATCAATCATTCTCATTAATGTAAAAGGATCCTTTTCACTTCGAACATGTTTTAATGCTGAAAGGTTTAATACGTAATCATATTTACCATCAGAATTTATAAATGCATCATATTCAATAGATCCAATGTCCAATGCAAAAGTTTGAAAATCCCCATCAATATAACCGTAAGAGCTTCTCAAATCCCTTACTAGTTCTACCATGTTATTTTCGCTAATATCTACAACATGAAGTTTAAGAGGATTACGTTTAAAAATCTCTTTCGTAACAGCTTGTCCAATTGACCCTGCCCCTCCAATTACTAAAAACTTAGATTCTTTTACTACTTTCTTTAATTCTGCTTCATTTCTAGTAATATCGTCACTAAACAATTCTTTATTGCGTCCTATTAAACTTAATACTTCCATTATTTTGTTGAATAAATTCTCTCAATAATTTCAACCACTTTCATCCCTTCTAATGCATTTGTTGATATACTCTCTTTTCCTGCAAGTACATTTGAAATATTTTCATAAACATAATGATGATTTGCAGCTGAACCTTTGTATAAACCATAATCATTAGGAGGATTACTTTCTGCTAGAACCGGCATCGCGTAATCTTTAATATGACAATATTCCACTTCATTCATATATTGTCCCCCAACTTTTACAGATCCATTCTCTGCTACAATAGTTATCGAGCTTTCCAGATTTTTATCCCAAACTGCAGTTGAATAGTTCAAACTTCCCATACCTCCCTCAACAAAATCAAAACTCACAAAACCTGAATCTTCAAAATCTGTACTTTTCTGATGCGCAAAATCTTTAAGTCTAGCATTTATATTAGTAACATCCCCAAAGTACCAATACATCAAATCGATAAAGTGAGAAAATTGAGTAAAAAGAGTTCCGCCATCTAAATCTCGTGTACCATGCCACGAAGTTGGTTTACCAGTAATATTATCTGGTTTATAATAACGATCATCACGATTCCAGTAACAATTGATTTGCACCATAAAAATTTTACCTAAAATTTTTGCTTCAAGTACTTCTTTTAACCAAACTGAAGGTGGTGAATAACGATTTTGCATAACACAAAATACTTGCTTATGCTTTTGAAGTGCTTTGAAAATAATTTGTTCGCATCCCGATTTTGTCAAAGCCATTGGTTTTTCAATTACTACATGACAGTTATTTTCTAGAACCTGCAAAGCCTGTTCTTGATGGTATCCATTTGGAGTTGCAATGGCAACAGCATCGATTTCAATTTTGGAATCAAACAATGCCTCTAAAGAATTAAAAAAAATTGCATCCGAATAATTTTCCAACCCTAATTCTTCTCTCTTCTTAACATCACAAAGTGCAACTAATTCAAAATCTGAATTACCTAAAATCATGCTAGCATGTCTTTTTCCAATATGTCCACAGCCAATGACTGCAAATTTTATTTTACCCATCTTCAATTAACTTATTTTTGTTACGGTATTATTCTCTAATTTGTATTCCTGTTTGCTTTCATGACAGATTGCCACATTGTTTTCATTAAAATCCAAACGATGTCCATATTCCCCTACCCAACCAATTTGCTTTGCTGGATTCCCAACTACTAAAGCATATGGAGGAACATTTTTAGTCACAACTGCGCCAGCACCTATAAAGGCATATTCTCCAATATCGTGACCGCAAACTATAGTAGCATTTGCACCTATGCTTGCTCCCTTACCAACATGTGTTTTAGCATATTGCTCTCGTCTATTGATTGCACTACGAGGATTTATCACATTAGTAAAAACCATAGAAGGTCCTAAAAAAACATCATCATCACATGTTACTCCTGTATAAATAGAGACATTATTCTGAATTTTCACATTATTACCTAAAACTACATCTGGCGATACAACAACATTCTGTCCAATGTTACATTTTTTTCCTATAAAACAATTAGGCATGATATGTGAGAAATGCCAAACTTTTGTACCTTCTCCTATTATACATCCTGAATCTATAATAGCGCTTTCATGAACAAAGAAATTTTCCATATCAGTTAATAAAAAATGATTTTACATTATTACAAATATACTCCATAGTCTCTAAATTCATTTCAGTATGAACAGGTAATGAAATTACTTCCTCACATAATGATTCCGTAATTGGTAACCTAAAATTTGAATCAACAAATTCACAAAAAGCATCTTGCTTATATAATGGAAGTGGATAATATATCATACTAGGTATTCCTTTCTCAGAAAGAAATTTTTGCAACTCATTACGTCTACCATTTTTCACTTTCAATGTATACTGATGAAAAACATGCGAACTATTGAACTGTCTCGTTGGTATATCCAAATCGGAAATGTGAGTAAAAGCACTATCATAAAAAGAAGCCATACGATTGCGCGCTTCACTGTAATCATCTAAATATCTGAGTTTAATATTAAGAATCGCTGCTTGAATAGTGTCTAATCTAGAATTACAACCTAAAACCTTATGAAAATATTTTTTTTCTTGTCCATGATTGGCAATCATTCTCATCTTTAAAGCTAATTCATCATCATTAGTCATCAACGCACCTCCATCACCATAACACCCAAGATTTTTTGAAGGAAAAAAAGAAGTACTTCCTATATGTCCAATTGTTCCTGTTTTTGCTTTGGTACCATTTGAGAAAGTATAAGTTGCCCCTATAGCCTGAGCATTATCTTCGATAACAAATAAATTATGCCTTTTCGCTAATTCCATTATTGGTTCCATATCACATGATTGACCATATAAATGAACAGGGACAATAGCTTTAGTCTTTGAAGTAATAGCTTTTTCGATAATCTCTGCAGTAATGTTAAACGTATTACTGTCAACTTCAACCATTACCGGAACTAAACCTAGTAATCCAATAACTTCAGCTGTTGCTACATATGTAAAAGAAGGACAAATGACTTCGTCACCTCTTTGAAGACCTAATGCCATCATAGCAATTTGCAAAGAATCAGTTCCGTTAGCACAAGGTATAACATGCTTAACTCCTAGATAACTTTCAAGGTTCGATTGAAATTCTTTTACTGCGGGACCATTTATAAAAGCGGTGCTTTCAATACAATTGATCACTGCTTGATCAATTTCATTTTTAATGTGGTGATATTGTGTCTTTAAATCCACCATCTGAATAGATTCTGTCATAGTAAAATTACATTTTTTTTAATGCTAAAGAAGCTATACTTTCTCCAATAGCCAATGATGAAGTTGCTGCGGGTGATGGTGCATTACAAACATTAATAACATTCTTATTTTCAAAAATTAAAAAATCATCTGAAAGATTACCTTTACTATCACATGCTTGTGCTCTAACACCTGCGTTTCCTTCCTGTAAATCTTCTTTTTTAATTTCTGGAATGAGTTTCTGCAAAGCCTTTACAAATGCTGCTTTTGAATAAGAACGGTACATTTCATACAAACCATCCTTCCAATACTTTAGAGCTACTTTTTGAAACCCAGAGTGTCCTAAAGTTTCAAATAATTCAGTCCAGTTTATGGTCTTATTACTATAACCTTCGCGGGCAAAAGCCAAAACTGCATTAGGACCTGCTTCTATACCACCATTTATCATTCGTGTAAAATGAACTCCTAAAAATGGAAAATTAGGATTTGGCACAGGATATATTAGATTTTTAACCAAATATTCTTTCTCTTTCTTTATATTATAGTATTCTCCTCTAAAAGGCAAGATTTGAACATCTATTTCTTTATTACTCATTTTAGCGATCTTATCGGAATACAATCCTGCACAATTAATAATCCATTTCGCTTCGAAACTAGTATTTTGTGTCTGAATCTCGGAGACACTATTTAAAGTCCTTATTTCCTGAACTTTTTGATTAAATAAAATCTCACCACCAAGCCCTAAAAATAATTCAAGATATTTTTGAGACACTGCCTTATAATCTATAATTCCTGTTTGAGGAACCCAAATACCTTCAATACCAATGCAATGAGGCTCTATTTCTTTAATCTCCTGAGTCGCAATTTTTCTAATTCCTATAAGCTCATTAGCAATTCCTCTTTCATAGATGTTATTAAGAATTGGTAATTCATGCTTTTCGGTAGCAACAATTATTTTACCACAAAGATCAAACTTTATTTCATTTTCGCTACAAAATTGTGTTAACTGGTCATATCCTTTTTTACAATTAATTGCTTTTAGACTTCCCGGTTTATAATAAATACCTGAATGAATTACTCCACTATTATTACCCGTCTGATGTAAAGCAATTTGATTTTCTTTCTCTAAAATAAGAACCTTTAATTTAGGATTTCCTTTGATTAAATGATATGCTGTTGATAATCCAACAATACCAGCTCCAATAATTACAAAATCTTTTTTCAAACTATTTTTCTTTAAAAAATTATAATCTCCAATAATTTTTAAATTCAGCAGGTTCTAACACACCCTTAATATCAAACATAAAAATCTCGTCTTTTGACAACTTTTGAAAGTCACTTTTGGTCATTCTGATGTATTCATTGTGCCCCACTGCTAAAACAATAATATCGTAAACCCCGATTGGTTCGTCAATCAAGGTAATTCCATATTCATGTGATAACTCATTTGGACATCCATGCGGATCAATAACATGCACATGAATCGAATAATCCATTAATTCTTTAATTAAATCAACTACTTTAGAATTCCTAATATCAGCAACATCTTCCTTAAAAGTTACCCCCATAATAAGAGCTTTAGATTTACCAGGATTCTTATCTTGTTCAATTAACGCCTGAACAATACGTTTGGCGATAAAACTTGGTATAAAATCATTTACCCTTCTTCCCGCTGCTATGACCTGAGGATCTATTCCAAGCTGTTTAGCTTTATGCATTAAATAAAAAGGGTCAACACTAATACAATGGCCACCTACTAAACCGGGCTGATAATTGTGAAAATTCCACTTAGTCGCCGCCGCCTTAATAACTGCCTTCGTATCTATACCCATTTTATCAAAAATTATTGCCAATTCATTCATTAAAGAAATATTTATATCCCTTTGTGTATTCTCAATAACCTTTGCAGCTTCAGCTACCTTTATGGATTCAGCCTTATGCAATCCTGCTTTAATTATAGTTCCATAAATTTGTGAAATTAAATCTAAAGCTTCTTCATCATTTCCAGAAACTATTTTTAAAATATTGGTCAATGTTTTGACTTTATCTCCAGGAACTATTCTTTCAGGGCTGTATCCAAATTTAAAATCGACACCACCTTTTAAACCAGAAATTTCTTCCAATATAGGCAAACAATCATCTTCTGTACATCCAGGATAGACTGTAGATTCATATACTACATAATCCCCTTTTTTAAGAGCAGATGCAATACTTCTGGTCGCTCCTAACAGTGGATTTAAATTTGGCACTTTATTTTCATCTATATCCGTTGGAACCCCAACTATATGAAAATGAGCCTTCTTTAAATCCTGAACATCTGAAGTAAAGGTTATATCACAACCTTCAAATACATGTGAATCAAGTTCTTTAGATGGATCAATCCCCTTTTTCATTAACTCAACTCTTGCTACATTGATATCAAATCCAATTACCTTAAAATATTTAGCAAATTCAAGAGCTAAAGGTAGGCCTACATATCCTAAGCCAGTAATGGAAATAATTTTTTCTTTATTTATATATGAATTGATTAATTTAGACATCTGCGATTTAATATTATTTAATTCTATATTTATTTAACTCTTTAATCTTTTTTCGCTTTCAATAAAAAACAAAAAAACTTATAACATAAATTGTTTTAATAATCTTCGAAATATTAAAACAAATATTATTAAGAATCCTCCCAATACTCCTCCAAGAACTACTCCTTTTATTTTACCGAAACGAGCTTTATCCAAAGGAAAAACAGGCCTGTCAATGATCTGTATTAAAGGAGTCTCTTTGCGTAATGTTACCTTTGCCAATTCAGCTTGCTTAACTAATTCAGTCAAAATTGCTGTATTCGCCTGAACATCAACCTGTTTCCTTGCTGAAGGTGCCCGACGAACATTAAGCGCCGGATTTAAATTAAAAGTATTGTCATTTGCAACAGCTACTCCAGTAATTGCTCCATTTAATGCACCACGAATAGAATCAACTTGACGTTGCAAAATATCCATATTCATCCTTGCTTTCTTACTTTTCGTCTCAATATAAAACATCCCCACTTGTTGCGCTAAAGCCTCACAAAAAAGCTTAGCAAATAACTCATTAGTAGAAGAAACATCAATACTTATAATTCCATTTTTTTTATCCTTTTGTCCAACAGACAGACCTGATGTAGATAAAATTTCATACATCCTACCCATAATACTATCTTGCTCTCTCGTAAAAACTTTACGATCTGCATTTGGCAAAAATTTAATTTTTACTAGTTTAGTATCTTTATTCCATTTTTCACGCCACTCATTATTTCTGATATACATTTCTGCTAAAGAAATTTTTTCTCCTTCAAAAATTACAGGTGATAATAAAGTTTTCTCCACCATGGTTCTAGATTTAAACAGTTCTGACAAATTTGAACCAGAAAAAATTCCGCCTGCACTACCACCAACATCCAATCCAAATGAACTTGCCAAACCTAAAGCGCCACCTAAACCCCCACCTCCTTTTTCATCTTCTAACGCAAATGACAAAGTAGCTGTATAAATTGGTTTTTTCATAAAAGAATAAGCCAATCCTAAAGTTGATCCTACTATTCCTGCAAAAATGATTATTTTCCATTTTGTCAATAGATAATGATACCACTCTTGCAATTTTCTAATCAATTCTTTTAATGAAATTCCATCATTATTCGTACTGTTTTCCATTATTATTTTTATTTAAAAGCAGTAACAATTAACAATGCTAAACTAGAAATCACACTTCCAATACCTACCCACTCTCCTGCAGTCATTTTTTTAGTTTGTGGTTTTTCAGGAACTACTATTTGTGAATCAGGCTCTACTCTGGGATATGATCTAAAAAACAAAAACGATCCTGTAACCGAAGCTTTACCATTTGGATAAATAATATAAGCCTTTTTCTTCCATCCTTTGCTATCAACACCACCAACAGAATTAATGTAATATTTAAATCCTTTTCCTTTTCTATATGGAATCTCTGATGTCAACAATACATTTCCAGTCACTTTCACTCCTTCGTTATAAACCGCAACTTCAATTTCATCACCAGGAAACAACGTAACGTTTGAATAATGATTTTTATCTTTTACAATTTTTTCCCAGTTGACAGGAATTGTAGCAAATTTTAATTCATCTCTAAGTTTTTTAGATAATTTAGAACTAAGAGTATCTTTCTGTTTTAAATCAAGCTCCCCTTGTTTAGGTTTCACTGCTTCATCTTCAGTTGTTAATTTTTTATCCAGATTTAGATTTACACTTTCCAATTGCTCTATTTGTGCCTCTTTTATTGGTCTTTTTATTTTCATCCCATCTAAGTTAGCAATTGAGGTCAATCCACCAGCTCTCATGACAACATTATAAACGGTTTCTTTTTTATTTGCTAAAACATATTTACCCGGATAAGTAACAGCTCCGCTTACCTTAACCATTTCAGGTTTTTCATAAACTGCAATTTTTCGTATATTGATAACATCAAAAGGTTTTAATACAAAATTCTTAATCTGCTCGTTATTATCAGCAGTAATTTCAAGTTCAACCAATTCAATTCTCTTCGGATCAGCATCATCAATTACATCAGACTTTACCATTCTGGCAATTTCAACCCTTTTTGATGCAGATCCAGTCAAACCTCCGACTTGAACTACCAAATCATTTAAGGTTAAATTTTCAAAATACTCATACTCTCCAGGATTTTTAACTTCTCCATCAATTGTTACTATGTATTCTTCTCTAAATTCCAAAATAGAATACACGGTAACGATATCTTCTCTTTTTAGCTCTATATCTGCATTCAAATCTCCAGATAAAGCAGCACTTAAATCTACATTTACAATCTCTGTTGTTAGATCTGTTTTTAAGCGAATAATCCTTGCTCTTTTGGTATAAGCATCTTCTTTAAGACCTTCAGCCCTAGTAATTAGATCTGAAACTCTCATTCCCTCATTAAAAGAATAATAATCCGGTCTAAAAACTGCTCCATCAATTTTAATACGATTTTCAAATCGATTTAAAATTTTTGTTACTTTAAACACATCACCCGACTGTGGTACGTAAGATCCGTACTCGCTTTCATTGATATCATGAACCTTAAACTCTTTACCTGTTTTCTGAAGTACATTTACTGAAGCAGTATAAGCGAACTCATTAAACCCTGATGCAAAATTTAAAAGATCTGAAAATTTCTCGCCTTTTTTCATTTCGAAAATTCCAGGTCTTTTCACTTCTCCCTCCACTATCACTCTTTGTGTATAAGCAGGAATTCTAATGACATCATTATCTCTTAAACTAACATTATCAGACTGATCTCCTTTCACTAAAAACTTATAAATATCAACGTTTTTATAAATCTTATTGTTTCGAATCAATTCTATATTTCTATAACTTCCATTCTTCCCAGGTCCACCTGCCAAATGCAATGCGTTGTAAACAGAGGCCAAAGATGAAATAGAATAATTACCCGGCTGTTTTCCGCCTACAATGGTTACTTTAATTGTTCTAATATCACTTAAGCTAACACTAACTTGAGATTGCCCCGATCTAACTGTACTATATACTCTTGCAATCGCAGCTTTTATTTTTTGTGAAGCAGCTTCAATTGACATTCCTGCAACGCTAATTTGACCAACATTCTGAATGGTAATTTTACCTTCAAAATTTACCGGAACGGTATCATCGAATTGCTGAATCCCATATATGCTAACTTCCAATTTGTCACCTGGCCCCAAAATATAATTTACAGGGGTTGCCATTTTTAAATCCGGCTCAAAATTTAAAGTGGGGTTATCAAATAATTCGGATCCAAAAATCAAAGCATTTAATGAATCTTTTATTTTTTCATTTTTAATTTTTTCTTGTTTTCTCCCAAACTCAGAATCCTTGTCGATCCCTTTTGATTTATCATCCTTCTTTTTATCCTTTTCTTTCGAATTCTTATCTTTAGAATTTCTTTTCTCATATTCTGTCACTCGATTTTTTAATTTATCGAATTCACTTTGAGTCATCCCCTTTGACAAAGCCATTGATTCAACATCGTTAATTGTAGCATTATTACTTTTTAATTGAGAAACAATTTTGGCTATTTCATCATCAGATAAATAATCCACTTTTACGGTACTTAAATCTTTAGACCTTATTATATCCTGAGCACTTGCATTAAAAGATACGAGCAAAGTAAAAAACAAAGTAAGAACGTATATTATCTTTTTCATATTTAAACTATATTTTAACCGTTTGGTTTAAAAAAATTATTTATTGTTTAAGAGTATTGTTTTTGGTAGTAGTCCTTATAAGAACCAGAAGTTACATTTTGTAACCATTCTTCGTTATTCAAATACCAGTTAATTGTTTTTTCTAAACCTTCTTCAAAGGTTACAGATGGTTTCCATCCTAATTCTGTATTAATTTTTGAAGCATCAATAGCATAACGTAAATCATGTCCTGGTCGGTCTTTCACATAAGTAATCAATTCTTGCGAAGCTCCTTCATTTCTACCTAATTTCTGATCCATAATTTGGCACAATAACTTTACTAAATCTATGTTCTTCCATTCGTTAAAACCCCCAATATTGTAGGTTTCATGATTTTTTCCCTCGTGAAAAACTAAATCTATCGCAATCGCATGATCTTCAACAAAAAGCCAATCACGTGTATAATTACCATCTCCATAAACCGGTAATGGCTTATTATTTATGATGTTATTTATAAAAAGGGGAATTAATTTTTCAGGGAAATGATAGGATCCGTAATTATTCGAGCAATTCGTTAAAACGTAAGGCAAACCATAAGTTTCTCCATATGCTCTTACGAAATGATCAGAACTCGCTTTAGAAGCTGAATAGGGAGAATTAGGATCGTATGCTGTTGATTCTGTAAAAAGTCCCTCAGCGCCAAGTGACCCATAGACTTCGTCAGTACTGATATGATAAAAACGTTTACCTTCAAAATTATCTTTCCATTGATTTTTTGCAGCGTTTAGCAAATTCATTGTTCCAATCACATTCGTTTTCACAAAGGCTAATGGATCTTCAATAGATCGATCCACATGTGACTCTGCAGCTAAATGCAAAACGCCAACGAAATTATGAACGGAGAAAAGTTCATTTATAAAAGTTTCATCTACGATATCTCCT
The DNA here is from genome assembly GCA_023251135.1 of Flavobacterium sp. Taxonomy (GTDB): domain Bacteria; phylum Bacteroidota; class Bacteroidia; order Flavobacteriales; family Flavobacteriaceae; genus Flavobacterium. The sequence goes on from JAHEZJ010000002.1 coordinate 156,201, forward strand.
TTTATAAATGTATAATTAGGTTTATCCTCAATATCTTTAATATTCTCAAGATTTCCGGCATAAGTCAAAGCGTCTAAATTAAAGATCTGATATTCTGGATATTTATTCACAAAACGTCTTACTACGTGTGAACCAATAAAACCAGCACCGCCAGTTATAAGAATTTTCTCCATATTAATTTCCGATTAATTTAACAATTCTGAATTTTGCCTTTCTAATTCACAATATAAATCTTTTACATCTTGCGAGCTTTCCTTTTGAAGGATCAAGTTTGCAGTACTTGTATAGACAAAGATTGTATCTCTCAATCCTAAAAATGCAGTATATTTTTCAGTACCAATAACCATGTTTCCGTTATCATCTATACAATGACCTCTAGAAACTAAATAATCGTAAACCGATTCAAACGAACCCAAATCAGACCATGAAAATGCCGCAGGAACTACCTTTATTTTCTTACTGCGTTCCATCACAGCATAATCGATACTTATTGAGGGGATTTCTAATGATAAATTTAAATCTAAAAATCCTTCTTTGTTTACTTCCCAAACTGCTTTTGACTTTTCAAAAACATCGGGTTGATATTGTTTTAATTCTTCTAATAAAACTCCAGCTTTAAAACAAAACATACCACTATTCCATAAGAAATTCCCTCTTGCTATGAAATTTTTAGCTGTCGTCTCGTTTGGCTTTTCACGAAATGAAATCACTTCATCACCTCTTGATTCAATGTAGCCATACCCTGTTTCAGGCTTAGTCGGAATGATCCCAAAAGTTACTATAAAACCTTCTTTTGCCTTTACTACTGCTTCATTTATAGCCTTATTGTAATCTTCCATCTTTTCAATAATATGATCAGAAGGTGTTACAATTAAAATATCATCCGGATCAGAAGCAAATGCAGCAAAAGCAATTGCTGCTGCTGTATTTCTAGGGGTAGCTTCAACAATGTTAATATATGAAGTTTTGGTTTTATCCATAACTTTACCACTTAAATGGTAATTATCAACATTCCCCACAACCATTACTCTATTTGCTAAATGACTGTTACGTTTCACTGTCATTTCGAACAAAGACTTATTTTCAAATATCTCTAGATATTGTTTTGGCTGACTTTTCCTTGAAAGGGGCCACAATCTGCTGCCAACTCCTCCGGTCAAGATCACATGTATGATTGAATTACTTGTTTCCATTTTTCTTTAAATAAAAAAGAGCCAATACTATAACCTATTATCGGCTAAAGTACCTAAGACTCCTTTTACATCGTATAATAAACTATTTTCTTTTTGCAATTCTGAAAATTCCAATTTTAAAAATTCTTTATGCGCTACTCCAAGTACAATAGCATCAAATTTTTCTTTTGGAACAGCATTAATAGTTTCTAATTTGTATTCTTTTCTAACTTCTTCTATACTAGCCAAAGGATCGTATAATGTAACAGCGATTCCGTATTCTTTTAACGCCTTGATTACATCAACAATTTTTGTATTTCTAACGTCCGGGCAGTTTTCTTTGAACGTAATTCCAAGCATCAGGAGATTTGCTCCATTAACTGAAATTCCTTTTTTAATCATCAGTTTTACTACCTGAGAAGCCACATACTCTCCCATGCTGTCATTTAAACGTCGTCCTGCCAAAATTATTTCAGGATGATACCCAAATTCCTGAGCTCTTTGTGCTAAATAATATGGATCTACACCAATACAGTGACCTCCAACCAATCCTGGCTTGAAAGGTAAAAAGTTCCATTTTGTAGCAGCAGCATCTAATACTTCCTGCGTATCGATATTCATTAAATTGAATATCTTAGCTAGTTCATTTACAAAAGCTATATTAATATCCCGTTGAGAATTTTCTATAACTTTTGCAGCTTCAGCTACTTTTATGGAAGGTGCCAAATGTGTTCCGGCAGTAATTACTGATTTATAAAGTGTATCCACTTTTATTCCAATCTCTGGAGTTGATCCTGAAGTTACTTTTAAGATCTTCTCAACAGTATGCTCTTTATCTCCAGGATTTATTCTTTCAGGGGAATATCCTGCAAAAAAATCTTTATTAAATGTCAATCCTGAAATTTTTTCCAGAACTGGTACACATTGCTCTTCAGTTACCCCTGGATAAACTGTAGATTCATAAATTACAACATCTCCTTTTTTTAATATCTTACCAACTGATTCGCTCGATTTGTACAATGGAGTTAAATCCGGGCGATTATTTTTATCAACCGGGGTTGGAACAGTAATAATAAAATAGTTGCAATCTGCTATATCATTAAGTGAAGTAGTACAATATAAGCCTATCTGAGAATTAGACTTATCCACCAAAACTTTCTGTAAAGTCTCGTCATCTACTTCTAATGTAGTATCTGTACCCGATTTTAGAGAAGAAACTCGTTCTTGATTTATATCAAAACCAACAACCGCATATTTAGTAGCAAATAGTCTGGCTAAAGGCAAACCAACATAACCTAAGCCAATAACAGCTATTTTTATGTTTCCATCCAACATGTATTCTTTTTTATCCATTTCAGTCATTTCAATTCACGGCTTCGCCCTTCTGAGTCACAAATTTTTTGACACAGATACCCTAAAATCATTTTCGGCAAATATAGTATATTAACTCAATTTAATCAATACGGCTTCCCGTAATACTTAAAAATATAGACTATTTAAAAAAAACAGCTCAATAACCCACTCTCAATCAGTATGCAAAAAATCACATTATAAAAAAAACAGAGAAATAAAATCTTAAACTAAAGAATTTCACCCTCTGTTTCAACTGAAATCGCTAAACTATAACTAAATTATTTGTATTTTATTTTAAGTACACAGCCCAAAGATTCTAAAACCAATATATAATGTGTATTTGAAACCTCTTGAACTATCGCTTCCTGATTACTAAAAACTCCCGCTTCTATTTTTATCCTATCTCCAGCCTGAATGGAGGTCACTGATATATCACTTATATTTGGAGCCTTAAGACTTGCTTTTATACTATTAATTTCTTCATCACGAACAATTGCAGGTTTACCCAGCCAAAACAAATAGCGCAATACTCCGGATATCTGAAAAACAGAATTACGATCAATATCTTTCAATTGAACAAATACATATGAATTAAAAAGAGGAACTTCAATCTTCTTCTTTCTATCTGACCATTCTTTCACCTGAGTGATTAATGGACAATAACATTCAATACCTATTTGACTAAGTCTATCCGCAACTTTCTTCTCCCATTTAGGCTTTGTATAAACAACATACCAATTCATAATTTCCTTTTACAATGAATAAAATTTCCAACACCGTCTTTCTTCTTTTATATCAAATTTTACTTCAATACCAATCTCAATTAGGAACCTATCCCATTATAAATAAAACCAATTGACTCCAGTTCTTTCGCATTTAAGATATTTCTTCCATCAAAAAGAAAAGCAGGCTTATGCATTGAATCATATATTCTTTGCCAGTCGTAAGTGGTAAACTCATCCCATTCTGTTAAAACAGCTATAGCGTGCGCATCTTTACAAGCATCATAAGCGTTATCAAACGTTACAACCCTGGCTTTATTCTCTTCAATTGACCTCGTTTCTAAATAATTTAAATCGCTCTGTATTTTGTTTCCGGAAACTTTAGGATCATAAACCGCTATACTTGCCTGTTCATTAATCAAATCATCTGCCACATAAATTGCTGCAGATTCTCTGGTATCATTTGTATCTTTTTTGAATGCCCAGCCCAAAAAGGTAATCTTTTTATCCGCAACCGTATTATATAAAGTTTGAACAATTTTATTAGAAAATCTTTTCTTTTGATGGTCATTCATTATAATCACCTGTTCCCAATAATCGGCAACCTCGTTCAAACCATACGATTTTGCTATATATACTAAATTGAGAATATCTTTTTGAAAACAAGAACCTCCAAAACCAACTGATGCTTTTAAAAATTTAGGCCCTATTCTGCTATCCATTCCAATAGCACGAGCAACCTCATTAACATCAGCACCTGTTTTTTCACACAATTCAGACATTGCATTTATGGAAGAAATACGTTGTGCTAAAAAAGCATTCGCTGTTAATTTAGACAATTCCGACGACCAGACATTGGTGGTTAAGATTTTATCTTTGCTTACCCAATTTGCATAAACATCAACTAAAGCATTTATCGCCACTTCGCCTTCCGGGGTTGTATCCCCTCCGATCAGGATTCTGTCAGGATTTAATAAATCAGTAACAGCGGTTCCTTCGGCCAGAAATTCTGGATTTGATAAAATCTGAAACTGAACTCCATTTCCGGTATTATCCAAAATACTTTTTATTGCTTCGGCCGTGCGCACTGGCAAAGTCGATTTCTCAACAACAATTTTATTCTGTTTCGCTACTTTTGCGATTTGTCTGGCACACAATTCAATATATTTCAAATCGGCAGCCATACCTTTCCCTTTTCCGTAGGTTTTAGTTGGGGTATTTACAGAAATAAAGATTACCTGAGCCTCATCAATCGCCTTTTCTACTTCTGTTGAAAAGAAAAGATTCCTCCCTCTGGCCTCTGCTACTATTTCTGAAAGTCCCGGTTCGTAAATCGGAATATTATTCGTATCAGGATCGTTCCAGTCTTTAATTCTTTGCTCGTTCAAATCGACAACAGTCACTTGAATATGTGGGCATTTTTGAGCAATTACTGCCATTGTTGGACCTCCAACATAACCTGCACCAATGCAACAAATTTTTGTAATTTTCATTTACTTTACTATTATCTTGATCCTTGTTTTTATTTTAAATTATTCCAGTACCAGCTCACAGCCTCTTTTAAACCATCTTGTAAGGAGTATTTTGGATCATACCCCAATATACTCTTCGCTTTGTCGATACTTGCTAATGAATGCGGAATATCTCCTGCTCTATTGGGTCCGTAAACAATTTCTACCTCTCCAATTTTTGAATCGAACTCACTCAAATACTCTTTTAAATATCCAATCAAATCATTCAAAGAATTTCGATCACCAAAAGCGGTATTGTAAACCGTATTAATTGCAGCGGGATTTTGGCTTGTCATTGCTAATTCGTTCATCTGAATTACATTATCGATATAAGTAAAATCACGAGAATAATTCCCGTCACCATTAATCACCGGACTTTCATATTTCATGAGTTGCATCACAAACTTCGGAATTACTGCTGCATAGGCACCATTAGGATCTTGTTTTCTCCCAAAAACATTAAAATATCGCAATCCGATAGTTTCTAACCCATAGGTTTTACTAAAAATCTCAGCATATAATTCATTTACATACTTTGTGATGGCATAGGGAGACAAGGGTTTCCCTATAACTTCTTCAACCTTTGGCAATCCTTGAGAATCTCCATACATTGATGAACTTGTAGCATAAATAAAACGTTTAACTTTTGCATCCCGAGCAGCAACTAGTACATTTAAAAATCCTGACACATTAACATCGTTTGTTTTTATAGGATCATTAATCGATCTAGGAATAGACCCCAGAGCAGCCTGATGCAAAACATAATCAACCCCTTCAACTGCCAAAACACAATCAGCACTATTTCGAATATCTCCTTCAATTAATTTAAAATTAGAGTTCGAAATAAAATCCTTTAAATTATGGCGATGTCCAGTTGAAAAATTATCCAGACAAACTACTTTATGACCAAGCCCTAAAAAATACTCAGACAAATTCGATCCAATAAATCCTGCACCGCCAGTAATCAAAATTGTATATTGTTTTGATGTATCCATTTATTTCGAATTATTTTTTATTGAATTTCTTCAAAATACTGTTCCAGAAACTTACTTTCACTTCCTCATCATGGTAACCATTTGCATAAGCGCCGTAACCATAGCCATAAGCGGCACCGTATTTTGCCTTATTCTCATAGCCATTTAGAACGATGCTTGCATTATTCAACTCACCTCTTTTAACTCTGGTATTCAGCAACATAATCATATCCTTTTTGGTATAATTCTGTCTTACTATATACAGCGTTACATCTGCAAATTGCGCCAATTCTAATGCATCCGAAACTAATCCAACCGGAGGCGTATCCAAAATAATATAATCGTACTTTTGTTTCAGTTCCAGAATTAATTCCCTCATCACATCACTCAGAATAAGTTCTGAAGGATTTGGCGGAATTGGCCCTGAAAGTATAACGTCAAGATTGGGAATCTGCGTCTGGTTTGTAATTTCACTTAAACTATTTTGCTTAATGAGGTAATTCACAACACCAATTTGATTCTTCAAATTAAACTCATCTGCCAATCTGGGTTTTCTCAAATCCAAACCAAGAATTACGGTTTTCTTTTCACTTAAAGCAAATACTGTCGCGATATTGATCGAACAAAAAGTCTTCCCTTCACCACTTATAGACGAGGTAATCATTAACGTTTTTGAACCGCTTACCTGTTGCTTTTTATACAAAAACTGCAACGAAGAACGAATAGCTCTAAATGCTTCAGACAATGCCGATTTTGGTTTATCAAATACGGCCAGATTCAATGAGTCTTTGTTTACACCAATGATTCCAATTAATGGTATCTGAGTCAATTTACTAACATCTTCGGTATTCTGAATCGAGTTATTCACAAAGAAAATTCCAAAAACGAATAACAACGGAAGTAGTGTCCCCAGAAACAAGGCCAACACATAATTCACAGAAGTTTTGGGACCGATTAATCCGCCTCCAATATCTTTTGCAGGATCAATAAAGTGGATGTCTGACAAATTGGATGCTTTTACAATCTCAGCTTCATTTCTTTTTTTCAGAAATTCTGTGTAAATATTGTCACTTAGATCATATTTTCTTTGAATCTTCAATAACTCCTGCTGTTCTTCCGGAAGTTTTTTTACCGTACTTTCTGCCTGACCTATTTTCGCATTTACCATAGCTAAATCGGTCAGTAATGATCCTTTTGCAGAAGCTATATTTTCTAATAAAACACTTTTTATAGCCTGCATTTGACTGTCAAAATCCTTGAAAATCTTATCGCTTTTTACTGCATAAGCCATTTCTGATCTTTGTGTAGAAAGCGCAATAAGTTTCGACACATTCACAATAACATTCGGATCTTCAATCCCTGCTACTGTAGGAGCCGGCAATCTTGAATAGTCGTTGCTATTATTTAAATATGATTTTAAAGAATTATAATACGCAATTTTTCTTGTGACCTGATCTTTTTCAACATCAAAATCCATTATTTTATCCGAAACCTTAGCACCTCCACCTTCAATTTCGTAAATATTTTTATCTTTTCTGAACGATTTCAGCTCATTACCTGTTTGCTTCAATTGCGTTTCCATCGCAATAAGAGTACTATCGATAAATCGAATGGTATTTGTCGCAAACTGATTTTTGCCGTCAAGCTGAATTTTGATTAACATTTTTACTGTCGAATTCAAATACTCAACCATTCTGGCTTTGTTCGTCCCCTGCATTCCAAGGGTCAGGATTGAACCTCCTTTCTCATCAGAGTCAACACTTACTCCTCTGTAGCGCGATACTGTTCCGTCAAAATCATTAAATCGGACAAAATACTCGTTTCCGGTATATAAACCCGGATTGTCATTTATCTGTAAATTCCAATTTAAAAAAGGAAGTACAACCGGTTCCCCTGTTTTACATCTTCTTACATATTCTTTGGGCTGAATCGCAGTATTGCTATACGTTTTAGTGGAGTAATTAATTAAGGATGCCGAGTTACTTTCAAACGGGATTCGGATCTCATACACATTTGGACTTAAAAACTTAATTCCAATTAATGTATTCGCGAGCTGTGCTTTTGTTTTGTCAATTTTTATATAAAAGGGAACCGCACCGTAAGCATCAACTAAATTGTATTTTCCCTGAACAAGATAATCAATATAAAACTGTAATTTATCCACAACCAGCTCATTGTGCGATCTTGATTGTATCACAGTTGTGATTCCGTTTACCTGATCTGAAACACCACCCCAATTAAAAACTAAACTTGTATTGGAGGTAAAAAAAGGATTTCGTTCTTCCTTAATCGAAACCATAGTCTGCATTCCGTAAATTTTTTCTTTACGAATGTTTACCTGATAAGCGATAGCAAAAGCTATTATCAGACTGACTAAAAATAATTTCCAGTAACTGGCTATTTTAAGCAAGAATCCCTTAAAATCAAAATTTGAATGATTTTCAAAAATGGAAAAATCTTTTATATCTAACATCTTTTGAATTTAATTTTAGTTTTTAAGCAACAAATATACCGTTGTCGCCAAAGACAAAACCGTAATAATTGTAGTAATCGATTCTATCCCTGTTTTTCCTGTTCCCCAAGATTTTTGCTTAACCGGTTTCACATAAATATAATCGTTAGGCTGTAAATAAAAATAAGGTGATTTCATTACATTTATATCTGTCAAATCTATATCCTGCATCTGAACACCTGTTGGCGTTTGACGAATTACAGTTACTGCTTTTCTATTACCTGTAATGGAGATATCTCCAGCATTTGCAATAGCTTCCATAATATTTACATGTTCCTGAAACAGCGTTTTAGTCCCGGTACTACCTACTTCTCCATTTATGGTATATCTAAAACCAGCCAATTTCACCGTAACAAAAATATTGGCTTCACTTTTAAAATATTCTTCCAGTAATTTTTTTTCAATTCGAACACGAATCTCTTCAAGGGTATACCCAATAACATTAATTTCTCCTAAAACCGGCATTCTGATATTACCATGATCGTCAACCGTAAATCCATTAAAATACAACCCTGATTCCGATTTCCCTGCTCCCGAAGTAGCACTATCTGTAGTATTAAAAATCGAAACTAACTTAGGATCTATTGCTTTTATATCAATACTCAAAACATCGTTTACCTGCAACCTGTAAGGCTTAGACTCCACAGCAGCAATATTATTCTGCTCTCCGGAGTTATTTTTATCCTGTAAATAAACCATGTCTTTAACCGGAATACAAGATGTAAATAGTATGCTAATCAATAGCAGGATATAAAAGCCGTTTTTTGTCATTAGTGAAATTTTATCGCAAATATAGCTTTTCCTTTAATCTTCAGAAAATCTAAGCGTTATTTGGGTTTATTTAATTGTTTTTGAAAGTTTTTTCGAATGGAACCCGATGTAAAATACTTCGGCCAAGGGTAATTTCATCAGCATATTCCAATTCATCTCCCACCGAAATCCCTCTTGCAATTGTAGAAATTATGATTTCTGATTCCCCAATTTGTTTATAAATATAGAAATTAGTGGTATCACCTTCCATTGTTGAGCTCAGCGCAAAGATGATCTCTACAACTTTTCCGGCTTTGACTTTTTCAACCAGACTTGAAATGTTCAACTGACTTGGACCAACTCCTTCAATTGGAGAAATTTTACCCCCCAGCACATGATAAATTCCTTTGTACTGACCTGTATTTTCAATCGCCATAACATCACGAATATCCTCGACCACACAGATCGTTTGGTGATTGCGTGATAAATTGGCACAAATTTCACAGACTTTTGTATCTGAAATATTATGACAATTTTCGCAAAATTTAATATTCTCACGCATATTCAATAGCGCCTGAGATAAAAAACCGGTTTGTTCTTTGGGCTGTTTTAACAAATGCAGCACTAATCGCAATGCCGTACGTTTGCCAATTCCAGGCAACTGAGACATTTCGCTAACTGCTTTTTCTATTAATTTTGATGAAAATTCCATGACGACAAAAGTAATACATTAATATTTCTTTTCAGATCCGATTGAAATTGAGTTTCCCTATTTTTTCGAGCTCAAAAACAAACGAATTAATACTGATTTGTAGCCAATAAAACCAAAGTACAGGCTACTTCTGCCTTAATATTATTCAATTCTAACAATTGGTAAAATTCGGGATTTTCTGAACCTGGATTAAAAACAACTCTTTTAGGCTGTGCTTCTATAATGTAATTGTAATAATCACGCTGACGAGCAGGATTCAAATACAAAGTTACAGTGTCGATATTTTTTACAGGGATTGTTTTCGTATGTATCTTCACACCGGCAACTTCACCTGTATTCTGACCAATTGCCAAAACAGTATGTCCTTTTTCAACTAACATATTTATAGCTCTAAAAGCGTAACGTTCCGGTTTTGTAGTAGCACCAAGAACAAGGGTTTTCTTATTTTTCATTATTTTTAAATATACTGCAAAAGTAATCAAAAAGAACGAGCTTATTTCTAGCTTATCGATTTAGAATTAACTGCAATAAAAAACAATATCCGTGTACGATTTTATCCTGAAGTTTCAAAAAATGTCTATTTTTACGGCACTAACCCAGACACTATGGATTTATTCATTTATTTATTTGCTGCTCTCTTTTCCGTCTTGAACCCAATCGGAACAGTCCCCATTTTTGTGGGCTTAACACAACATGATTCTCAAAAAGAACGTTCTCGTATTTCACTTTGGACCGCGATAAATGTTGGAATCATTTTATTGGTTTCTTATTTTATCGGTCAGTATGTTTTGACTTTTTTCGGAATTAGCATTGATGCTTTAAGAATTGCCGGCGGAATTGTAATTGTAAATTCTGGTTTTTCTTTACTTTCAGGAAAATTCAATAAAAAACGAGGAATCAATAAAAAAATTGAAACTGATGCACAACAAAGAAACGACATCGCTTTAACACCTTTGGCAATACCAATGCTTGCCGGCCCGGGCTCGATGTCTTTATTAATTGCTTTTTATCAGGAACATCACGGAATAAACGAAATTATAATTTCTTGCTCAGCTATCCTGGCAATTGCATTTACTATTTTTGCCATTTTAAAAAGTGCACATTATTTAGCAAGAATACTTGGTGCTTCAGGAATTGTAGCCATATCCCGAATCGTTGGTTTTATCGTAATTTCAATTGGAATTCAATACATCGTTAGCTCTATCATCAATATCGTAAAAGGAAACCTGATGTAAGATCTCTTTATAGCAACAAACAAAAAGGGGATAAAACATACGTTTTATCCCCTTTTTCTATACTTAATAATGTTATTTAACTTCTTGGCAAAAACACTTCAGCCATCATACATCTGGCACTTCCACCTCCGCAAGCCTCAATAGTATCTAAACTTGAACTTAAAATTTCAGCGTGATTTTCTAATTGTGCAATTTGTTTTGCTGTCAGACTCTGATGTGCAGATGCACTCATTACGATATACCTCTTATCATTTGTCCCGCGAACTTCAAGCATGTTACCAGCAAAATTATTAACCTGTGCTTCTGTAATCAAAATAACTTCTTTTTTATCCGCTTTTAGATTTTCCAGAACCATTTTACGTTCTTTTTTATCATCGATACAATCGGCACAAATAACAGCAAAAGTTTCACCCAAACACATCATTACATTCGTATGGTAAATCAATTTACGTTCTCCGTCAACAGTTTGAAAAGCTTCAAAAATAACAGGAGCATAATCAAAATCTTCACAGAATTCGATAAACAACTCTTCATCAGCACGTGGAGACAAAGCACAATATGCTTTTCCATTTGCACGATCTAACAGTAAACTTCCGGTTCCCTCTAAGAAAAAACCATCTTCTTCTGCCGATGTATAATCGACTATGTTAGCAATTTCAAAACCTTTCTCTTCAAGTGTATCCAGAATATCTTCACGACGTTCCTGACGACGGTTTTCTGCAAACATTGGATACAAAGCTACATCTCCATTTTCATGAAATGAAATCCAGTTATTTGGAAAAATACTGTCCGGCGTATCTGTTTCCAGCGTATCCTCAACAACAGTAACATCTACTCCAACTGCTCTAAGCTTCTCAACAAAGGCATCAAATTCCTGTTGTGCTTTTGCATTTACCGTACTTGGCAAAAGTCCGTCCAATACCTTTTGGTAATAATTATTCACTGCCGTTTGCTCATTCATTCTGAAAGCAACTGGCCGAATCATTACAATTGCATTTGTGGTTTGTTTCATTTTATATGTTTTTTTGGTTTCAAGTTTCAGGTTTCATGTTAATGGAACGTGAAACCTGAAACCTGAAACTTTTTTAGTCTCTTATTAACGGTAAAGTGGAACATCTCAACAATCCCTCCTGCTTTGCAATTTCTGCATATGGAATTTCTTCAACGATAAAACCATTAGCGCGCAGCCAATTGTTCAAACGGGTGAAGTTTTTCTCAGAAACCACTACATTTTCATCAATTGAAAATACATTTGAGAACATATTATACATCTCATTTCTTTCGATATGAAATAAATTTTCTATTCCAAAAAGATTTACCAAATACAAATAATCGGCTTCCTCACGGAAACCTCTCTTATAAATAATCCCTTTATCTTTTCCAACAGGCTGAAAACAACAGTCAAGGTGTAAAGCATTGTCACGAGCTTCCAATTTAGATTTTACCAAATCAAATTCTTTGACAATTTTATTCGGAAACGTTTTTTTTATAAAATCCACACCCTGCATATTGGTTCTTGCCGTAATGTAATCTTTATAATCACTTCCCTTATAAGTTCCAATAAAAACATGATCGTTCCACAACATAACATCACCTCCTTCAATATGAACTTCCTCTGGCGGACGAACTACCTTTAAAGGGTCCATCTGATCGATTACATATTGAATGGCATCCAACTCGCGTTCTCTGTCCGGCAGAATATTTGATTTCACAAAAGTATCATCTATCACAAAACCTATATCTCTCGCAAAAATCTGATTGTAATTTTCAATCATTTCAGGACGATACACTTTTACATCATATTTTTGAAAAACAGCATTAAAAGCATCCATTTCGGCAACCATATCTTTTTCGATAGGATAAGTACCTGCTTTAATATGTTCCAACGATTTAGGATCATAAGCTTCCTCTAAAGTTGGAGTTGGCCCATTATGAACTGCAGAACCCAAAACTACTGCCCGCAGCCTTGACGTTTCGTTCTTTATATTTAATTGCAACATAACTATATTGTATTTTGAGCAAAGATAAAAAAAGCTTCACAGTTAAGTGAAGCTTTAATTTTTTTTATTTGTTTGACTTAAACTCTCTCAACGGGTGTCCAGTATAAATTTGTCTAGGTCGGCCGATTGGCTCCTTGTTCTCACGCATTTCTTTCCATTGCGCAATCCAGCCCGGTAATCTTCCGATAGCAAACATTACAGTAAACATATCTGTTGGGATCCCTAATGCTCTGTAAATAATTCCAGAGTAGAAGTCAACATTTGGATATAAATTTCTTGATTTGAAGTACTCATCTTCAAGAGCTGCTGCCTCTAATTTTTTAGCAATTTCCAAAATCGGATCTTCAACACCTAAAGTATCCATTACTTCTTTAGCTGCTTTTTTGATGATTTTTGCTCTCGGATCGAAGCTTTTGTAAACTCTATGACCAAATCCCATTAAACGGAAAGGATCGTTTTTATCTTTTGCTTTTGCTAAGAATTTTTCAGTATCTCCACCGTCTTTGTTGATTTCTTCCAACATTTCAAGTACTGCCTGATTTGCACCTCCGTGTAGAGGTCCCCAAAGCGCAGAAACTCCTGCAGAAATAGAAGCAAATAAACCAGCATGAGATGAACCAACCATTCTTACTGTTGAAGTAGAACAGTTTTGTTCGTGATCTGCATGAAGAATAAATAATTTATCTAATGCATCAATTACAATTGGATTTGCTGAGTAAGGTCCTGTAGGCAATTTAAACATTAATTGCATGAAGTTTTCAACGTAACCGGTCGTATTGTCATAATAATTCAACGGATACCCCATAGATTTTCTGTAGGTCCATGTTGCAATTACAAGAAATTTACCCATTGTTTTACAAATGGCTTCGTACATTTCTTTTTCATTTTCAACATTTACTGCCTTTGGATTAAATGCCGTTAAAGCACTAGTCAAAGCAGATAAAACACCCATTGGATGAGCTGTTTTTGGGAAACCATCAATGATATTTTTCATTTCTTCGTTTACCAAAGTATGTTTTTTAATACCATTTTCAAATTGCTCCAATTCCTGAGCTGTTGGTAATTCTCCAAAAATTAACAGATAAGACACCTCTAAGAAGCTTGCTTTTTCAGCAACATCTTCAATTGAATATCCTCTGTAACGTAAAATACCTAATTCTCCGTCTAAGAATGTGATTTCACTCTTACAAGAACCTGAGTTTTTATATCCAGGGTCTAAAGTAATAATACCAGTTAAATCACGTAATTTGTTAATATCGATAGCTGATTCATTTTCACTCCCCGTGATTACCGGAAGTTCAATTTTTTGACCATCTACTTCTAATGTAGCTATTTTTGACATAATATATCGGAAATAAATCTTTAAAATAATAATTTATCAAATCTAAGGAATTTAAGACTAATTAAAAAAAGAATCCTGCTATGAATTTGTTAAAACTCCAAAAAAAAACCATCCGTCGAGGCGGATGGTTTAAATTTCATATATAACTCTTACAATTACTTAATCTTAAAAGCATTTAGACCAGGAAAATAAGCTGTACTTCCTAACTCTTCTTCGATTCTTAGCAATTGATTGTATTTTGCCATACGGTCAGAACGGGAAGCAGAACCTGTTTTAATTTGTCCACAGTTTAAAGCAACCGCTAAGTCAGCAATCGTATTATCTTCTGTTTCTCCAGAACGGTGTGACATTACTGAAGTGTACCCTGCATTTTTAGCCATATTTACAGCTGCAATTGTTTCAGTTAAAGTACCAATTTGATTTACTTTTACTAAAATTGAATTAGCAATACCTTTTTCAATTCCAGTAGACAAACGAGCTACATTCGTTACAAACAAATCATCACCTACTAACTGAACTTTATTTCCAATTTTTTCAGTCAAATATTTCCATCCATCCCAGTCATCTTCATACATACCATCTTCGATAGAGATAATTGGATATTTAGCAGCCAATTCCGCTAAATAATCAGCCTGCTCTTCAGAAGTTCTGATTTTTCCGGTTTCACCTTCAAATTTCGTGTAATCGTATTTTCCGTTTACATAAAATTCAGAAGCAGCACAGTCAAGAGCAATCATAATTTCGTCACCGAAAGTATATCCTGCTTTTTCAACTGCTAATTTGATCGTATCTAAAGCGTCTTCAGTACCTCCGGCTAAGTTTGGCGCAAAACCACCTTCGTCACCTACAGCTGTACTTAAACCTCTATCGTGTAATACTTTTTTCAGGCTGTGGAAGATTTCAGTTCCCATTTGCATAGCGTGTGTAAAAGAAGTTGCTTTTACAGGGAAAATCATAAATTCCTGAAATGCGATAGGCGCATCAGAGTGTGAACCACCATTGATGATGTTCATCATTGGTACTGGTAACGTATTGGCAGAAACACCACCAACGTATCTGTATAATGGCAAACCTAATTCGTTAGCAGCAGCTTTAGCAGCAGCCAAAGAAACTCCTAAAATAGCGTTAGCTCCTAATTTAGATTTGTTAGGAGTACCATCTAAATCAATCATTAACTGGTCGATTGTATTTTGTTCGAAAACAGAAGTACCCACTAGCTCTTCAGCAATAACAGTATTTACATTGTTCACTGCATTCAAAACTCCTTTTCCAAGATAAGCTTTACCTCCGTCACGTAATTCAACAGCTTCATGCTCTCCGGTTGACGCTCCAGATGGAACGGCAGCTCTACCTAAAACACCATTTTCAGTTACTACATCAACTTCAATAGTAGGATTACCTCTTGAATCAAGAATTTGCCTTGCGTGAACTTTAATTATAATACTCATTATTTTTATTTTTTTATTAATAAATTATATTTTTTTTTCGAAATTATAAAAATATTTAATAGTAAAAACGTATTCTAACTAATAAACCTCTTTATTTATTAACTACATCGTTTTAGCAGTAACTTCTTTTATATTCTCGACAAACTGATCGAACAAATACGACGAATCGTGAGGTCCTGGACTTGCTTCCGGGTGGTATTGTACTGAAAAACAATTCTTATTCTTCATGCGCATACCTGCAACTGTTTGATCGTTTAAATGCAAATGCGTAATTTCTAACTCCGGGTGATTGTCTAACTGCTCTTTATTTACAGCAAAACCATGGTTTTGTGAAGTTATTTCACCTTTACCTGTAATTAAGTTTTTCACCGGGTGATTGATTCCACGGTGACCGTTAAACATCTTATACGTCTGAACTCCATTTGCCAAAGCAATTACCTGATGTCCTAAACAGATTCCGAACAAAGGTTTGTCATTAGCCAGAATTTCTTTTGCTACTTCTATTGCACCAAAAAGCGGATCCGGATCTCCAGGGCCGTTGGATAAAAAGTAACCGTCCGGATTAAATTCGGATAGATCTTTATACGTTGAATTGTATGGAAACACTTTAATGTAACAATCTCTCTTGGCCAGATTTCTCAAGATATTTTTTTTGATCCCAAGATCTAAGGCAGATATTTTATAAGTCGCATTTTCATCTCCAAAAAAATAAGGCTCAGTAGTTGAAACTTTTGATGCCAACTCTAAACCTTCCATGTCTGGCACATTGGCCAATTCTTTTTTCAGGTCTTCTATCGAAGTCCCGTCTGTACAGATCACAGCATTCATTGCCCCATTGTCACGAATATAGCTTACAAGTGCTCTGGTATCAACATCAGAAATACAAATTAAGTTTTGCTTCTTAAAGTAATCTTCCAGGCTTCCTGAAGCATCTTCTCTTGAATAATTAAAGCTAAAATTTTTACAAACCAAACCGGCTATTTTGATGCTGTCTGATTCAATTTCAGAATCATTAACACCATAATTTCCAATATGAGTATTCGTCGCAACCATTATTTGGCCAAAATAAGAAGGATCTGTAAAAATCTCCTGATATCCGGTCATTCCCGTATTAAAACAAACTTCACCAAAAGTCTTACCGCTAATTCCGATAGATTTTCCGTGAAAAATAGTCCCATCACTAAGTAATAAAATGGCGCTTTGTCGTGTCGTGTATTTCATTCTTTAATTTGTATTGTTTTTTTTAACTGTTTCATGAAACTCCTTTGCGGATTTCCATGTGTAATTAGATATTTTGCAAATTTACTTCTTTAAAAGAGTGCTTCCAAGATTTTTTAAAAATTTCATCTCTAAAAATAAAACCGAGATACTGAAATAAGTTAAATTTTGATTTCACTCCCAAAAAATCAAAAAAAAAGGATAAACTAAAAATTAGTTTATCCTTGATTTCTATAGAATCATTACTTTCATAATTATTCAGAAGCTTCAGTAGTCGTTTCTGATTCAGCAGCAGGAGCTTCAGGAGTACCTTCCGCTTTTTTAGCTTTACCACCACGACGGCTTTTTGCTTTTTTAACTTCTTTTTTACCTCCATTGTAAAGTTCATTGAAATCTACAAGTTCGATCATTGCCATATCAGCATTATCTCCCAAACGATTTCCAACTTTAATGATACGAGTGTATCCACCTGGACGGTCTCCAACTTTAGCAGCTACGTCTCTGAACAAGTCAGTTACCGCATATTTACTACGTAAGTAAGCAAAAACAATACGACGGTTGTGAGTCGTATCTTCTTTTGATTTTGTGATTAAAGGCTCAACGAATTGTTTAAGCGCTTTAGCTTTAGCAACAGTAGTGTTAATACGTTTGTGCTCGATAAGAGAACAAGCCATATTAGCCAACATAGCTTTTCTATGTCCAGTCTGTCTGCTTAAGTGATTGAATTTTTTTCCGTGTCTCATTGCTATTTTAAATTTAATCCCGCAAGCGGGATTGAATTATTCTTTATCTAATTTGTATTTAGCTAAATCCATTCCGAAAGTTAAATTCTTCACTGCAACAAGTTCGTCAAGTTCAGTTAAAGATTTTTTACCAAAATTACGGAATTTCATTAGATCATTTTTATTGAACGATACTAAATCACCAAGTGTATCAACTTCAGCCGCTTTCAAGCAATTTAATGCTCTCACAGATAAATCCATATCAACAAGCTTAGTTTTAAGCAATTGTCTCATATGCAATGACTCTTCATCATACGATTCTGTTTGTGCAATTTCGTCAGCCTCGAGTGTAATTCTTTCGTCAGAAAATAACATGAAGTGGTGAATTAAAACTTTAGCAGCTTCAGTAAGGGCATCTTTTGGATTAATAGATCCATCAGTTTTAATTTCAAAAACTAATTTTTCGTAATCTGTTTTTTGCTCTACACGGAAGTTTTCAATCGCATATTTTACATTTTTTACCGGGGTAAAAATAGAGTCTGTAAAAATAGTACCAATTGCAGCGTTCTGTTTTTTGTTCTCCTCAGCAGGAACATATCCTCTACCTTTTTCGATTGTTAAATCGAAGTTCAATTTGATTTTAGAATCTAAGTTACAGATAACAAGGTCTGGATTCAAAACTTGAAAACCTGAAATAAATTTTTGAAAATCACCTGCTGTTAATTGATCTTTACCAGAAACAGAAATTGTAACTGCTTCATTATCGATATCTTCGATTTGACGTTTGAAACGTACTTGTTTTAGATTAAGGATAATTTCGGTAACATCTTCAACAACACCTGAAATAGTAGAAAACTCATGATCTACACCTTCGATACGAACAGATGTAATTGCATAACCTTCTAATGCTGAAAGCAAAACTCTTCTAAGTGCATTACCAACTGTCAATCCATAACCAGGTTCTAAAGGTCTAAATTCGAATTTACCTTCAAAATCGGTTGAATCGATCATGATAACTTTATCGGGCTTTTGAAAATTAAATATTGCCATAAATTTCGACTAAGTCAATTATTATTTGTTGTACAACTCTACGATTAATTGTTCTTTAATGTTTTCTGGAATTTGAAGTCTCGCAGGTACAGAAACGAAAGTTCCTTCTTTAAGATCATTGTTCCAAGTAATCCATTCATAAACATGACTTGAATTTGATAAAGAACGTTCGATAGCTTCTAAAGATTTAGATTTTTCACGAACTGCAACTTTATCACCAGGTTTAAGGTGGTAAGAAGCGATATTTACAACTTCACCATTTACAGTAACGTGTCTGTGAGAAACTAATTGTCTAGCACCTCTTCTAGAAGGAGCAATACCCATTCTAAAAACAACGTTATCTAATCTTGCTTCGCATAATTGTAAAAGAACTTCACCAGTAACACCTTTAGTAGCTGATGCTTTTTTGAATAAATTTCTGAATTGTTTTTCTAAAATTCCGTAAGAATATTTAGCTTTTTGCTTTTCCATTAACTGAACAGCGTACTCAGATTTTTTACCTCTTTTTTTAGCCATCCCGTGTTGTCCAGGTGGGTAATTTCTTTTTTCGAAAGATTTATCATCTCCGAAGATTGCCTCGCCAAATTTACGAGCAATTCTAGTTTTTGGACCAGTATATCTTGCCATTTCTAAAAAATTAATTTAAGGTAGAGATTATGAATTCAGGTCAAATCCTTCGATAATCTATGCTCTACCTTGTTTATACTATTGAATAAATAAAATTAAACTCTACGTCTTTTTGGAGGACGACATCCGTTGTGAGGCATTGGAGTAACATCGATAATCTCTGTAACTTCAATTCCACCGTTATGAATAGAACGGATAGCAGACTCACGTCCGTTTCCTGGTCCTTTTACATAAACTTTTACTTTTTTAAGTCCTGCCTCAAGAGCTACTTTACTACAATCTTCTGCTGCCATTTGAGCTGCATACGGAGTGTTCTTTTTAGAACCTCTGAAACCCATTTTACCAGCTGAAGACCAAGAAATAACTTCACCTTTCTTGTTAGTCAAAGAAATGATAATGTTGTTGAAAGTGGCAGAAATATGAGCTTCACCCGTTGATTCAACGATAACTTTACGTTTTTTTGCAGTTGCTTTAGCCATATTACTTATTATTTAGTTGCTTTTTTCTTGTTAGCAACAGTTTTTCTTTTACCTTTTCTTGTTCTAGAGTTGTTTTTAGTTCTTTGCCCTCTTAACGGAAGACCAGATCTATGACGGATACCTCTGTAACAACCAATATCCATTAAACGTTTGATGTTCAAAGAAACTTCAGAACGTAATTCTCCTTCAATTTTGAATGCTCCAACAGCCTCACGAATTGCTCCGATCTCGTCGTCATTCCAATCTTGAACTTTTTTGTCTTGGCTAACTTGAGCTTTTTCTAAAATCTCAATAGCTCTACTTCTCCCTAATCCGAAGATGTAGGTTAGTGCTATAACACCTCTTTTATTTTTTGGGATATCTACCCCTGCTATTCTTGCCATAATTATCCTTGTCTTTGTTTAAATCTAGGATTCTTTTTGTTTATTACGTACAATCTCCCTTTTCTACGCACGATAATGCACTCGGCACTTCTCTTTTTTACTGATGCTCTAACTTTCATAGTGAATATCCTTTAATATCGATAAGTAATTCTTGCTTTTGACAAATCATAAGGACTCATTTCCAGTTTCACTTTATCACCAGGTAATAACTTGATGTAATGCATACGCATTTTACCAGAAATATGAGCAATTACGATATGTCCATTTTCTAACTCTACACGGAACATCGCATTTGATAATGCTTCGATGATTGATCCGTCTTGTTCTATTGCTGATTGTTTTGCCATAAATATATTAAGCTACCGCTTTTCTATTTTTACCAGTCTTCATTAAACCATCATAATGCTTGTTTAACAAGTATGAATTGATTTGTTGAATAGTATCTATTGCAACTCCAACCATAATTATTAATGAGGTACCTCCAAAAAACATTGCCCAAGATTGTTGTACATCCATAATACTTACAACAATAGCTGGGAACACAGCAATCAAAGCAAGGAATAAAGATCCTGGGAAAGTTATTAAAGACATCACTTTGTCAAGGAAGTCTGAAGTTTCAGCTCCCGGACGAACGCCAGGAATAAAACCACCACTTCTTTTTAAATCATCGGCCATTTTGTTAGTAGGAACAGTGATTGCAGTATAAAAGAATGTAAATACAATAATTAAAGTTGCAAATACAAAGTTGTACCAAAATCCGAACATATTACTAAACGCACCAACAATAGATTGTGATGTGTCTGATTTAGACAATCCAGCTACAGCTGCAGGAATAAACATAATTGCCTGAGCAAAGATGATTGGCATAACCCCAGAAGCATTAAGCTTAAGAGGAATCCATTGTCTATTACCACCAGCTAAATCCTGCTCGTAATCTCCAGTTGTTGTACGACGAGCGTACTGAACCGGAATTCTGCGTACTGCCATTGTAAGCAATACACAAGAAATGATTACTAATAACCACACAATAATCTCAATAACTAACAACATTGGACCTCCATTGTTATTGGTAACTCTGGTTGTAAATTCTTGTATAAAAGCTTGCGGTAAGCGCGCTAAGATACCAACCATAATCAATAATGAAATTCCATTTCCAATACCTTTATCTGTAATTTTTTCTCCAAGCCACATAGCAAAAATTGTACCTGTAACTAAGATAATAACTGATGAGAACAAAAATTCAGGTGAATTAAAGCCCAGTAAGAATGCACTACCAGGCAATGTTCTATACAAATTATAGATATAAGTTGGACCTTGAACCAGTGTAATAGCTATAGTCAACCAACGAGTGATTTGATTAATCTTTTTTCTACCACTCTCTCCATCGTTCTGAAGTTTTTGTAAATAAGGAATCGCAATTCCCATCAACTGAACAACAATAGATGCAGAAATATAAGGCATAATACCTAAAGCAAAAACTGAAGCTTTAGAGAAAGCACCTCCTGTAAACATGTCCAGGATAGATCCCAGACCATTTTTAGTTTGTCCCGCTAAACCTGTTAACTGAGTTGCGTCAATTCCAGGAAGCGTAACATGTGCACCAAAACGATATACTAAAAGCAATCCTAAAGTAATTAAGATTCTATTTTTCAGTTCTTCGATTTTCCAAACATTACTTATTGATTCAATAAATTTCTTCATCTTAATAGATAAGTTATATAGTTACAGCTTCTCCACCAGCAGCTTCGATAGCAGCTTTTGCAGTAGCGGTAAATTTGTGGGCAGTTACTTTTAATTTTGCTTTCAATTCTCCTCTACCTAAAATCTTAACGATTTCATTTTTGGTAGCCAGACGATTTGCTACGAAATCTGTCATAGAAACAGAATCAGTAATCACACCATTGTCTACTAATAATTGAAGCGTATCTAAATTAACACCTTCGTATTCTTTACGATTGATGTTTGTGAAACCAAACTTAGGCACACGTCTTTGAAGTGGCATTTGCCCTCCTTCAAAACCAATCTTTTTAGAATATCCAGAACGAGATTTTGCTCCTTTGTGACCTCTTGCAGAAGTACCACCTTTTCCAGAACCTTCTCCTCTACCTAATCTTTTATTTTGATTGTGTGTTGACCCTTCAGCTGGTTGTAAGTTACTTAAATTCATAACAGTATTTGTTATTTAGCTTCTTCGACAGAAACTAAGTGTTTAACTTTGTTTATCATCCCAAGGATTGCAGGATTTGAATCATGCTCTACAACTTGTCCCATTTTACGTAGACCTAAAGCTTCCAAACCTCTTTTTTGAGAAAGAGGGCAGTTGATTTTGCTTCTTACTTGTTTTACTAATAATTTAGCCATAATTTCCTTGAATTAACCTTTAAAAACTTTTTCTAAAGAAACACCTCTTTGTTTTGCAACAGTATGAGCGCTTCTCATTTGTAATAAAGCATCAAAAGTTGCTTTTACCACGTTATGAGGATTTGATGATCCTTGAGATTTAGATAATACATCGTGAATACCTACTGATTCAAGAACTGAACGAACAGCTCCACCAGCAATAACTCCTGTACCATGAGAAGCAGGAATTAAGAATACACGTGCACCACCAAATTTACCTTTTTGTTCGTGAGGAACAGATTGTCCGTTCAAAGGAATTTTCACTAAATTTTTCTTAGCATCTTCTACTGCTTTCGCAATTGCTTCAGAAACGTCTTTAGATTTTCCTAATCCATGACCAACTACTCCGTTTTCATCACCTACAACTACAATAGCAGAAAAACCGAAAGCTCTACCACCTTTTGTAACCTTAGTAACACGATTAACACTTACCAGACGATCTTTAAGTTCAAGACCACTTGGTTTTACCAATTCTACATTTTTGTATTTAGACATAATATATTAGAATTTAAGTCCAGCCGCTCTTGCGCCTTCTGCTAATGATTTAATACGACCGTGGTATAAATATCCACCTCTGTCAAAAGTGATGGTATCAATCCCGGCTTTTAACGCTTTCTCTGCAACTAGTTTTCCAACAGCAGCAGCTACTTCAACGTTAGTACCTTTTCCTATTTCTTTTTCTCTTGAAGATGCAGCTAATAAAGTAAC
Organism: Flavobacterium sp.; assembly: GCA_023251135.1. Taxonomy (GTDB): domain Bacteria; phylum Bacteroidota; class Bacteroidia; order Flavobacteriales; family Flavobacteriaceae; genus Flavobacterium. The sequence goes on from JAHEZJ010000002.1 coordinate 179,519, forward strand.
TCCGTTTACGTCATCAATAAGTTGAGCGTAAATTTCTTTGTTGCTTCTAAATACAGATAGTCTTGGGTTAGTAGCAGTACCACTAATCGATTTTCTAATTCTGAATCTAATTCTCTGTCTTCTATCAGATTTTGTTAATGACATAATCTTATTTTTTAAGCTGATTTACCTGCTTTTCTTCTTAATACTTCACCCACAAATTTAACACCTTTTCCTTTGTATGGCTCAGGCTTACGGAAACCTCTGATTTTCGCAGCTACCTGACCTAAAAGTTGTTTATCAAACGATGTTAATTTTACGATAGGGTTCTTTCCTTTTTCAGATATTGTTTCTAGAGCTACTTCTGGAGCAATTTCTAAAACAATATTGTGAGAATATCCAAGAGCTAAATCTAACTTTTGACCTTGGTTTGAAGCTCTATAACCAACTCCAACTAATTCAAGTTCTTTTGTAAAACCTTCAGCCACACCAATAATCATGTTGTTGATTAATGATCTGTACAATCCGTGTTTTGCTCTTTGGTCTTTATGATCAGACGATCTTTCAACTTGTACTTGATCGCCTTCAACTGTTACAGTTACGTCCGAAAACTCCTGAGTTAGTTGACCTTTTTTTCCTTTTACTGTAATAATACCGTCTTTAACTTCAACAGTTACACCAGCAGGGATTACAATTGGGCTTTTACCTATTCTTGACATCTTATCTAGTGTTTAAAATTAGTATACGTAACAAATTACTTCACCACCTACATTTAATTGTTTCGCTTGTTTTCCAGTCATAAGACCTTTTGAAGTTGAAACAATTGCAATTCCTAATCCGTTAAGGATTCTTGGTAATTTGGCAGCACCTGCGTACTTACGTAAACCAGGTTTACTAATTCTTTGGATATCTTTAATTACAGGCTCTTTAGTATCTTTATCATACTTCAAAGCAATTTTGATTGAACCCTGAACAGAGTTGTCTTCAAATTTGTAACTTAAGATATAACCTTGATCAAATAAGATCTTAGTTATTTCTTTTTTTAGATTAGAAGCTGGAATTTCGACAACTTTGTGGTTTGCAGCCACAGCGTTACGAACTCTAGTCAAATAATCTGCAATAGGATCTGTATACATATGTATTTGATTGCGATTATGGTTTTCGGGAGACACCCGTCTCCCGAACCTTTAATCAATTAAAATTATTTTTCGGTTTGCAAAAGTAATAACTTATTGCGAGATTACCAAGAAGCCTTTTTTACTCCAGGGATTAATCCATTATTTGCCATCTCACGGAAAGTTACACGTGAAATACCAAATTGACGAATATAACCTCTTGGTCTACCTGTTAATTTACAACGGTTGTGTAAACGAACTGGTGAAGCATTTTTAGGTAATCTTTGTAAGCCTTCATAATCTCCAGCTTCTAATAAAGCTTTTCTTTTTTCAGCGTACTTAGCTACCGTTTTCTCTCTTTTCACCTCACGGGCTTTCATTGATTCTTTAGCCATGTCTTAATTCTTTTTAAAAGGTAAACCTAATTCAGCCAATAACGACTTTGCTTCTTTGTCTGTTTTTGCAGTAGTAACAAAAGTAATATCCATTCCTGAAATTTTGTTTACTTTGTCAATATCAATTTCAGGGAAAATGATTTGCTCTAAAACTCCAAGATTGTAATTACCTCTTCCGTCGAAACCAGTAGCTTTGATACCACTAAAATCTCTAACGCGTGGTAAAGCAGAAGTAATAAGTCTGTCTAAAAACTCATACATTCTCTCTCCACGTAAAGTAACTTTTGCTCCAATAGGCATCCCTTTTCTCAATTTGAAAGACGCAACGTCTTTCTTTGAAATTGTAGATACTGCTTTTTGTCCAGTGATCTTTGTTAACTCATCAACTGCATAGTCAATAAGTTTTTTATCAGATACAGCTGCACCAACTCCACGGCTCAAAACGATTTTTTCAAGTTTAGGAACTTGCATTACGTTTGTATATCCGAATTCTTCTTTAAGAGCAGAGATTACTCTACTCTTATATTCTTCTTTTAGTCTAGGTGTATATGCCATTACTATAGTACTTGATTAGATTTTTTTGAAAATCTTACTTTCTTATCTCCTTCTACTCTAATACCAACTCTAGTTGTTTCCTTAGTTTTAGGATCAATTAGTGAAATGTTAGATATTTGTATAGAAGCTTCCTTCTTAACGATACCACCTTGAGGGTTTTTAGCACTTGGTTTTGTATGTTTCGAAACCATGTTTACACCTTCAACTATCGCTTTATTTTTCTCACGGTAAACACGTAAAACTTTACCTTCTGCACCTTTATGGTCTCCAGCAATAACTCTTACGATATCTCCTGATTTTATTTTTAGCTTTATCATCTTAAAACGAATTAAAGCACTTCTGGTGCTAATGATACAATTTTCATGAATTGTTTTTCACGAAGTTCTCTTGCTACCGGACCAAAAACACGTGTTCCTCTCATTTCCCCTGCAGCGTTCAAAAGAACACAAGCATTATCATCGAAACGGATATAAGAACCATCAGCTCTTCTCACTTCTTTTTTGGTACGTACAACAACTGCAGTTGAAACAGCTCCTTTTTTAACGTTACCGTTAGGAGTTGCATCTTTAATAGATACTACAATCTTGTCACCAACAGAGGCATACCTTCTTTTGGTACCTCCTAAAACACGGATAGTTAAAACTTCTTTTGCTCCCGTGTTATCTGCTACTTTTAGTCTTGATTCCTGTTGTACCATAATTATTTAGCTCTTTCTAAGATTTCAACTAATCTCCAACATTTTGTTTTACTTAAAGGACGCGTTTCGCTAATTCTTACAGTATCTCCAATGTTACAGTCGTTTGTTTCGTCGTGTGCAACGTATTTCTTTGTTTTCAACACGAACTTACCGTATAATGGGTGTTTTACTTTTCTTACTTCAGCAATAACAATAGACTTATCCATTTTATTTGAAGTAACAACACCTATTCTTTCTTTTCTTAAATTTCTTTTTTCTTCCATCTTTCAGCAGAATACAATTATTGTAACTCTCTTTTAGTTAACTCTGTAGCCAATCTTGCAACTGTTCTTCTTACACTTCTAATTTGAAGTGGGTTCTCAATTGGAGAAATAGCGTGAGCCATTTTTAGGTCAGCATATATTTTCTTAGTTTGACTAAGTTTTTCTTGCAACTCCGCTGCAGAAAGATCTTTTATTTCTGATTGTTTCATAATATAAATTTAATTATGCTTCGAAATCTCTAGCAACGACGAATTTAGTTTTTACTGGAAGCTTTTGAGCTGCAAGACGTAACGCCTCTTTTGCAACTGATAAAGGAACTCCTCCAACTTCAAACATAATTCTTCCGGGTTTAACAACGGCAGCCCAATATTCAACGGCACCTTTACCTTTACCCATACGTACCTCAAGAGGCTTCTTAGTAATTGGTTTGTCTGGAAATATTTTGATCCATAATTGTCCTTCTCTCTTCATGAAACGAGTTGCAGCGATACGCGCAGCTTCGATTTGACGAGAGGTTAAGAACATTCCATCTTCATGTACAGATTTAATACCAAACATTCCATTAGAAAGTTCATGCCCTCTTTGAGAGTTACCTTTCATTTTACCTTTTTGTACCTTACGGTATTTTGTTCTTTTAGGCTGTAACATTTTTCTTTAGTTTAAAAATTTACTTTCTTTTACGAGCGTCTGGTTTTCCACCTTTATTAAAGTTAGATTTACCTCTAGGGGCATCTCCACCTTTACCACCACCAGTTCCAGATTGTTTTTTATCCATTCCTGCAAGCGGAGAAAGATCTCTCTTTCCATAAACTTCACCTTTCATGATCCATACTTTGATACCCATTCTACCGTAAGTAGTGTGAGCTTCAGCCAAAGCATAATCAATATCAGCTCTGAAAGTTGATAGAGGAATTCTACCTTCTTTGAAACCTTCTGAACGCGCCATCTCAGCACCATTCAAACGACCAGAAATCAAAACTTTGATACCTTCAGCGTTCATACGCATAGAAGCAGCAATAGCCATTTTGATTGCACGTCTGTAAGAAATACGGCTTTCGATTTGACGAGCGATGCTTGTCGCCACAAGATAAGCATCTAACTCAGGTCTTTTAATTTCAAAGATGTTGATTTGAACCTCTTTGTCAGTAACTTTCTTAAGTTCTTCTTTCAACTTGTCTACCTCTTGTCCACCTTTTCCGATAATGATACCAGGTCTAGCAGTAGTGATAGTAACGGTTACAAGTTTCAAAGTTCTCTCGATGATTACTTTTGATACACTAGCTTTTGATAAACGAGCGTGGATATACTTTCTGATTTTGTGATCTTCGGCTAATTTATCACCGTAATCATTTCCACCATACCAGTTTGAGTCCCACCCTCTGATGATACCAAGTCTATTTCCAATTGGATTTGTCTTTTGTCCCATGCTGCTTAAGAATTGCTTTGTGTGTTATTGATAGCTCCAAGCACGATTGTTACGTGATTAGAACGTTTTCTTATTCTGTGTGCACGACCTTGTGGAGCTGGACGAAGTCTTTTCAACATCATTCCACCATCTACTCTGATCTCTTTAACAAATAATCCAGCCTCTTCTAAATTACCTTCACTATTTTTTTGCTCCCAGTTGTTGATTGCAGATAATAATAGTTTTTCTAGTTTTCTTGAAGCTTCTTTAGAACTGAATCTTAAGATGTTAAGTGCTCTTTCTACCTTCTGACCTCTTACCAAGTCCGCTACTAAGCGCATTTTTCTAGGTGAAGTAGGGCAGTTATTCAATTTTGCGAAAGCAATAGACTTATTAGCCTCTTTTCTCGCATCTGCTGTTTCTCTTTTACGAACTCCCATTGCTTCTTATTTTTTACCTTTATTTTTTGCTCCAGCATGACCTCTAAAAGATCTAGTTGGTGAAAACTCTCCTAATTTGTGACCTACCATGTTTTCTGTTACGTAAACTGGTACAAATTGACGACCGTTATGAACTGCGATTGTTTGTCCAACAAAGTCTGGAGTAATCATGGAAGCTCTAGACCAAGTCTTTACTACTCCATTTTTTCCGCTTTCAATGTTTTCTTGAACTTTCTTGTCTAACTTATAATGAACGAAAGGTCCTTTTTTTAATGAACGTGCCATATCTTATTATTTCTTTCTACGTTCTACGATATACTTGTTACTCGGGTTTTTCTTAGAACGAGTTCTATAACCTTTTGCTGGTATTCCATTTCTTGAACGTGGATGTCCACCAGAAGAACGTCCTTCTCCACCACCCATTGGGTGATCAACAGGGTTCATTGCAACAGGTCTTGTTCTAGGTCTTCTTCCTAACCATCTTGTTCTACCAGCTTTTCCTGATACAACTAATTGGTGGTCTGAATTAGAAACAGCTCCAATTGTAGCCGAACAAGTTAACAAGATCAATCTTGTTTCACCAGATGGCATTTTAATTGTAGCATATTTTCCATCTCTTGCCATTAACTGAGCAAATGTTCCAGCTGAACGAGCGATTACCGCACCTTGACCTGGACGTAACTCAATACAAGAGATTACAGTTCCTAAAGGAATTCTGCTTAAAGGCAATGTATTACCAATTTCAGGTTGAGATTCTGGACCAGAAACTAATTTCTGACCAACTTTCAATCCGTTTTGAGCAATAATATAAGTTTTCTCACCATCAGCATAAGCTAATAAAGCGATAAATGCAGTACGATTTGGATCGTATTCGATTGATTTCACAGTAGCCGGAATTCCGTCTTTAGTTCTTTTGAAATCAATAATACGATATCTCTGCTTGTGACCACCACCCGTATAACGCATGGTCATCTTTCCTTGACTATTTCTACCTCCAGAGTTTTTTATCGGCGCTATCAAAGAGCGTTCCGGCTTATCAGTTGTAATGGCGTCATAACCATTCACAACTCTAAATCGCTGACCTGGGGTAATAGGTTTTAATTTTCTTACTGACATTTTTCTATCTTAGATATTGTTGTAAAAATCAATTGTTTCTCCTTCTTGTACTTGTACAATTGCTTTTTTAATTGCATTTGTCTTTCCACTGATTAAACCACTTTTAGTGTATTTTGTAGTTCTATCCGGTCTTACGTTCATCGTGTTAACTGAAACGATAGTTACTCCATAAGCAGCTTCAACAGCTTTCTTAATTTGAACTTTGTTTGCTTTTTTATCAACAACGAATCCGAAGCGGTTTAAAACTTCACTTTCTTTGGTTACTTTTTCCGTTACTATAGGTCTAATTATGATACTCATATTCCTATTATTTACTTAAATTTTCTTCAATTAACTCCAAAGAACCTTCTAAAAGCACTAAATTGTTAGTGTTTAAAATAGCGTAAGTGCTTAATTCTGAGCTAGTTACGACATTAGAAGCCTTTAAATTGCGTGACGACAAATATACATTTTTATTCGACTCACCCAACACAAATAAGGATTTTTTATTCTCTAACCCTAAAGCTTTCAAAACGTTAATGAAATTTTTAGTGTTTGGCGCTTCAAAATTAAAGTCTTCAAGAACGATGATATTCGACTCTTTTGCTTTGATTGAGAAAGCTGATTTTCTTGCCAATCTTTTCAAGCTTTTATTCAATTTGAATGAATAACTTCTTGGTCTTGGTCCGAAAATTGTTCCACCACCTTTAAACAATGGATTTTTGATACTTCCCGCACGAGCTGTACCAGTTCCTTTTTGTTTTTTAATCTTACGTGTACTTCCTGTCACTTCAGCTCTTTCTTTAGCTTTGTGAGTACCTTGTCTTTGATTAGCAAGATATTGCTTAACATCAAGGTATACAGCGTGATTGTTTGGTTCAATTGCGAATACTGAATCAGAAAGTTGAACTTTTCTTCCAGTATCTTTTCCGTTGAAATCTAATACTTTTACTTCCATTACTTCTGAATGATTACATAAGAGTTTTTATGTCCAGGAACACATCCTTTAATAACAAGTAGATTCTTTTCAGCTACTACTTTTAAAACTCTAAGGTTTTGAACTTTTACATTGTCTCCTCCCATTCTTCCAGCCATACGCATTCCTTTGAATACTCTAGATGGATAAGAAGATGCTCCTACAGAACCTGGCGCTCTTAAACGGTTGTGTTGACCGTGAGTTGCTTGTCCAACACCACCAAATCCGTGACGTTTAACAACCCCTTGAAAACCTTTACCTTTAGATACACCTTGTACATCTACAAATTCTCCTTCAGCAAAAATAGAAACATCAATAAGATCTCCTAATTTTTGTTCAGTTGCAAAATCTTGAAATTCAACGACTTTTTTCTTAGCAACAGTTCCAGCTTTTTTAAAGTGACCTACAGCCGCTTTAGTGGAATGTTTCTCGTTTTTGTCATCGAAACCAAGTTGCAACGCTTCGTACCCGTCAACACCTTTGGTTCTGACTTGGGTAACAACACACGGCCCAGCCTCGATTACTGTACAAGGAATGTTTTTCCCGTTTTCGTCGAAAATACTAGTCATGCCGATTTTTTTACCAATTAACCCAGACATAAATATTAATTATTAATTACTAAAATTCCCTTCAATTTGAAAATAACAGAAATTTCCAAACAGGGAGTGCAAAAGTAGATATTAAAATTGAATATACCAAACAGTTAGAAAAATTAAATCGCTCATAATCAAAATCCAAGCTCCAAAATAACAGCCGGCTCAACTTTTCCGATCTCAAAATTTGAAGCATTTTTTTTAATCTTTACACAATTTACACTTAACAATTACATAATAAAACAGAAATAAAAAACTTTCGCACCCCCTTAAAACAAAGGACTTTACATCAACTTACCCGCCCCTTAAAATCATCGAATATTAAAAAAATACCCGACTCAAAATCTCCTCCCAAAAACAAAAAAAAGCGAGACATTTCTGTCTCGCTTTTTATATAAAAAAATATAAAAAAATTATACTTTTATCTCTACTTCAACTCCACTTGGCAATTCAAGTTTCATTAATGCATCAATAGTTTTAGATGAAGATGAATAAATATCAATCAATCTCTTGTATGACATTACTTCAAATTGCTCTCTCGCTTTTTTGTTAACGTGCGGAGAACGCAATACAGTGAAAAGTTTTTTGTGAGTTGGTAACGGAATTGGACCTGTTACAACTGCTCCAGTAGTTTTTACTGTTTTTACGATCTTTTCAGCAGATTTATCTACCAACATGTGATCGTAAGATTTTAGTTTTATTCTGATTTTTTGACTCATTTTCTTAAGAATTAAGCGTTACCTTTTGCTTTTTTAATTACAGCTTCTGAAATATTAGAAGGTGTTTCTGCATAGTGAGAAAACTCCATTGTTGAAGTTGCTCTACCAGATGATAATGTTCTTAATGTTGTTACATAACCAAACATTTCTGATAAAGGCACATCAGCTTTAATAGTTTTAGCACCGTTTCTGTCACCCATGTCATTCACCTGACCTCTACGACGGTTGATATCACCAACGATATCTCCCATGTTTTCTTCAGGAGTAATAACTTCCATTTTCATGATTGGCTCCAAAATAATAGCACCAGCAGCTTTAGCTACTTCTCTATAACCCATTCTAGCAGCTAACTCAAAAGAAAGTGCATCAGAATCGACAGGGTGGAAAGATCCGTCCGTCAAAGTTACTTTTAAACTATCTACTTGATAACCTGCCAATGGACCAGTTTTCATAGCTTCACGGAAACCTTTTTCTACAGAAGGGATATATTCCTTAGGAACGTTACCACCTTTTACTGCATTAATAAACTGTAATCCTACAGGAACTTTACCATCCACTTCTTCAGCTGGTTCAAGTGTAAATACGATATCACCGAATTTACCACGACCTCCTGATTGTTTCTTGTAAGTCTCTCTGTGCGTTGCAGTTCTTGTAAACGCTTCTTTGTATTCAACTTGAGGCTCACCTTGGTTCACTTCAACTTTAAATTCACGTTTCATACGATCTACTAAGATATCTAAGTGAAGCTCACCCATACCTGAGATAATAGTTTGCCCTGAAGCCTCATCTGTTCTAACTGTAAATGTTGGATCTTCTTCAGCTAATTTAGCCAAAGCCATACCCATCTTATCAACGTCAGCTTTAGTTTTAGGTTCAATTGCAATACCAATTACCGGTGCAGGGAATTTCATAGACTCAAGAATGATTGGGTGTTTTTCATCACACAATGTATCTCCAGTTTTGATATCTTTAAATCCAACAGCAGCTCCAATATCTCCAGCCTCAATATATTCGATTGGATTTTGTTTGTTAGCGTGCATTTGGTAGATACGAGAGATTCTTTCTTTACTTCCTGAACGAGTGTTCAAAACGTAAGAACCAGCATCTAAACGTCCAGAATAAGCACGGAAGAAAGCTAAACGACCTACGAATGGGTCAGTAGCAATTTTAAATGCCAAAGCAGCGAACGGCTCTTTTACGTCCGGACGACGTAAGATTTTAGTTTGATCTTCTTCTAATAATTCAGCATCATCAGGATGAATTCCTTCGATACCTTCCTTATCCATTGGAGAAGGTAAATATTTACAAACTGCATCTAACATGAATTGAACTCCTTTGTTTTTGAAAGAAGAACCAGCGATCATCGGGATGATAGCCATATCCATAGTAGCAGCTCTTAAAGCGTTGTTGATTTCTTCCTCAGTAATAGAGTTTTCATCTTCCATGAATTTCTCTAAAAGGTTTTCATCATAATCAGCAACTGCTTCAATAAGAATAGATCTGTATTCTTTAACCTCTGCAACCATATCAGCAGGAATTTCAACGATATCAAAAGTTGCCCCTTGAGTCGCATCATGCCAAATGATAGCTTGGTTTTTTACTAAATCTACAACACCTTTGAAATCATTTTCTTCACCAATTGGCAAAGTGATCGCAACAGCATTTGATTTCAACATATCACGAACCTGTTGACAAACTCCTAAGAAGTTAGATCCTTGACGGTCCATTTTGTTAACAAATCCCATACGTGGAACTCTGTACTGATCAGCAAGTCTCCAGTTAGTTTCTGATTGAGGCTCAACACCATCAACAGCACTAAATAAGAAAACTAATCCGTCAAGTACACGTAAAGAACGGTTTACCTCTACAGTAAAGTCAACGTGTCCAGGAGTATCAATAATATTAAAGTGGTATGGCAATGATTCAGGCAAAAGTTTTCCTTGCTCAGTTGGAAAATTCCACTCACAAGTTGTTGCAGCTGAAGTAATTGTAATACCTCTTTCTTGCTCTTGAGCCATCCAGTCCATTGTTGCAGCACCATCGTGTACTTCACCAATTTTATGTGACTTTCCAGTATAAAAAAGGATACGCTCAGTTGTTGTTGTTTTACCAGCATCAATGTGAGCAGCAATTCCGATATTTCTTGTATATTTTAAATCTCTAGCCATTTCTTACGAATTAAAATCTAAAGTGAGAGAAAGCTTTGTTAGCTTCTGCCATCTTGTGAGTATCCATTCTTTTCTTAACCGCAGCACCTTCTTCTTTAGCAGCAGCTAAACATTCTGACGCTAAACGTTGTGCCATAGATTTTTCATTTCTTCTTCTAGAATAAAGTATTAACCACTTCATTGCCATAGAAATTTTTCTGTCTGGTCTAATTTGCATTGGAATTTGAAATGTAGCTCCACCAACTCTACGACTACGTACTTCTACGTGAGGCATAACGTTTGTTAACGCGTCTTTCCAAATTTCTAATGAAGATTTTTCTGAATCTTGCTTTTTAGACTCAATGATGTCAATTGCATCATAAAATACTTTGAAAGCTGTAGATTTCTTACCGTCCCACATTAAGTTGTTCACAAAACGTGTTACCAATTGGTCATTAAACCTCGGGTCTGGTAAAAGTGGTCTTTTCTTTGCCGCTCTTTTTCTCATGTCTTTTTCTTAAAAGTTTTTAAATTACTTTTTTGCTTCTTTTGGGCGTTTAGCACCGTACTTAGATCTTCTTTGCGTTCTTCCTGCAACTCCTGACGTGTCAAGCGCTCCACGAACGATATGATATCTAACACCTGGTAAATCTTTTACCCTTCCACCTCTAACTAATACTATCGAGTGCTCTTGTAAATTGTGTCCTTCTCCAGGGATGTAAGCATTCACCTCATTACCATTTGTCAAACGTACACGCGCAACTTTACGCATTGCAGAGTTTGGTTTTTTTGGTGTAGTAGTGTAAACACGCGTACAAACCCCTCTTCTTTGAGGACAAGAATCTAAAGCAACCGATTTACTCTTCTTAGTTATCTGAGTTCTTCCTGTTCTTACTAATTGTTGAATTGTTGGCATAATTAATACTAAAAATTTATTATGTATATTAAATTCCCGCTTTTTACGGGGTTGCAAATGTATAAAATATTTTTCACTATACAAACGTTAATCCATTAATTTTCAATAAGATTATTTAAGCTTATGATTTTACAAACAAACAATAGATATTTGCAATACTTTTAATAAATGAAACAATTGCTTTTGAAACCGCTTTTATCCCTCCTATTTTTCATTGCCAGCATTTCTTTCTATGCTCAAGATCTTCATTTACAAATTAAAGGATCCAATCCAACCGAAACACAAATTATTGATTCGCTAAGTTACTCCGGAAACCACGCTAACCTAAAATCATTATTTGAAGAAGTTAAAAATATTTCGGAGAAGCTGTCCAAAAACGGTTATCTCGACCACCAAATAATGGAGATGAAAAAAATAAACGACAGCACTTTCACCTCCATAATCAGTTTAAAAAACAAAACAAAAGAGGTACATATATATATAGGAGCAAATCACAGTTTTTTTGACGACGCAAAAATCAAAAACGACACTTTAATTATTCCGTATAGAGAACTAGAAAGTTACCTAAATCAAAAAACGTTAGAGGCTGAAAAAGCCGGTTTTGCGCTCAACAAAATAAAACTTGAAGACCTACAGAAAAAGAATTCCATAATTTACGCAAGCTTAAATTTTAAATCCGAAAAAAAACGCACTGTAAATTCCATTATTCTAACCCAAACCGACAACTCCAAACGAGATTATTTCCCAAAAGGGCATCTAAAACAACTCAACAAAAAATACCTAAACAAAACCTTCAATCAGGAAACTATAAAACAACTATACAACGACATCAATGCATTTGAATTTATAACTCAAACTAAATACCCCGAAATACTATTCACAAACGATGCTACAAAAGTATATGCTTATATCGAAAAAAGAAGAGCAAACACTTTTGACGGATACATTGGTTTCTCTAATGACGAAAACAAAAAAACAACTCTAAATGGATACCTGGACCTGTCGTTACTAAACACGCTTCATGCAGGCGAACAATTCTCGCTATACTGGAAAAGCGACGGAAACCAACAAAAAACCTTTAATACAAAAATTGAAATTCCGTACATATTCCAATCCCCACTAGGCATCAAAGCCCAACTCAACATCTTCAAACAAGACAGCACTTTTCAGAACACCAAAACCGCAATTGACCTAGGCTATTTCTTAAACTACAATTCACGACTCTACCTGGGCTATCAGTCTACGGAATCAAGCGACATTCAAAACACAAACAACAGCACCATTAGCGACTACAAAAACTCGTACGTCACTTCTACTCTCGAGTATAAAAAAACAGATTATCTAAATACCCTATTCCCTAAGAAAGCCGCTCTAAACTTCATCGTCGGATACGGAAAAAGAAATACCAACAACAGCCCGCAAACCGTAACATCAAGCAAACAATTCTACACCAACCTTAATCTGTCGTACAATTTTGAGCTTAACAAAAAGAATTTCATCTTTCTGAACCCTCAGGTTTTTTATTTAAAAAGCCAAAATTACATCACCAACGAATTGTTTCGGTTTGGAGGAACAAACTCTATAAGAGGTTTCGCCGAGAACAGCCTTCAGGCCAATTTCGCCTCTATGTTGCTCACCGAGTACCGATACAAAGTATCCAACAACCTGTACATCAATTCGATTATAGACTTTGCCATCTATCAAGATTTAACAAACGGTCAAAATCTTAATAAATTACAAAAATTATCAGGAGTCGGAATCGGCACAACCATCCAGACAACGAGTGGACTGTTGCGAATTAATCTCAGCAATGGCGGGGAAAGTCTTCAGGAAATTAAATTTTTTAACACAATTGTCAGCATAAACTATAATGTTAAATTTTAACACTGTGAGAAAATTCACCAAAACAATACTCACACTATTAACAAATCATTAAGAACTCAGAATTTCCGTAAAATCCCAAACAATAAGCGGAATTATGCGAAATAACCGCAGTAATAACTGACCAAAAACCTAGCAAATTCAATTATTTAACACAATGCTTAATATATGTTACAATGTTAAATTTTAACCTTGTGAGAAAATTCATTAACCCAACACTAGGATTATTAACAAATTATTAAGAATATTGTAAGACTAATTCAAAATAATTGAAAAAATGAAACCAAAGTTCAATGGATTTTTAGTACTACTATTAGTGCTATTCGCGCAACTAACCTTTGCGCAGGAAAGAGCCGTTTCGGGGACCGTTACCGATGATGCAGGTATGCCATTACCAGGCGTAAGTGTACTAATCAAGGGAACAAAAACCGGCACACAAACTGATTTTGACGGTAAGTACTCCATCAAAGCAACCACAAGTCAAATTTTAGTATTTAGCTACATCGGCATGAAGACTCAAGAAATTGCCGCGAGCTCATCACAAGTAAACACTAAGTTATCTGGAGATGCCCAACAGCTGGAAGGCGTTGTGGTAACTACAGCGATGGGTATTAAAAGAGAAAAGAAATCTCTTGGATATGCCTCTCAACAAATTTCAGGAAAAGACGTTAATGGCGGAGCCGGAAACGCTAACGTTGCCAACCTCCTATCTGGTAAAGCTGCGGGGGTAGAAGTTCAAAGAAACAACAACTTTGGAGGTTCTACAAACGTTGTAATCAGGGGAAATAAATCACTTACCGGAAACAATCAGGCCCTTTGGGTTATTGATGGGGTGCCAATTGACAACTCTAACACAAACGTTTCTTCACAACAAGTTGGTGGAGGTGGTTACGATTACGGTAACAATGCTTCGGATATCAACCAAGAAGACATCGAAAGCATCAACATTCTTAAAGGAGCTGCTGCAACGGCATTATACGGATCAAGAGCCGCAAATGGTGTTGTAATGGTGACTACCAAAAAAGGAAAATCAAATGACAACAAAATAGGATTTTCTTTCTCAAGCGGATTCACAAATGGAAGTGTTGACAAATCAACTTTTCCTAAATATCAAAACAGATACGGATCCGGATATGGTTTTGGATCGTCATTCTTAGGAACCGGTACACCAGACACAGTTGACACCTCTAATGATGCTTCTGACGGGGACGCGTTCAACAATCAACCCGTGTATCAATGGGATGCTTTCACACCATTTTCTCCAAACTACGGAAAAGCTACTCCATGGGCAGCTGCAAAAAATGGCCCTGTAACTTTCTTTAATGATGCTCATACTTTTGTTAATAGTATTGCACTTGAAAAATCAACTGAAAGATCAAGCTTATCTTTAAGCTATGTTAACACCAATCAAACTGGTATTCTTCCAAACAGTGAATTGAAAAAAAATCAGATCAGTGCCAGATTCAGCCAAAAAGTTACCGATAAACTTACTGCCAATGCTTATGCAGCAGTTACACTACAAAGTACTGTAGGTAGAAACTCGACAGGTTACAATGACAATATCATGAGTAACTTCAGACAATGGTGGCAAACCAATACCGATGTTCAGGCTTTAAAAGATGTATACTTTGCATCAGGTGGACAAAACGTAACCTGGAACTGGGCCGACCCAACAGATCCATCAGGTTTAGTACCGGCATACTGGGACAACCCATACTTTACCCGCTATCAAAACTATTCTTCTGATGACAGAACACGTTTGTTTAGCTACGCTTCCCTTAACTACGAAATCACTCCATGGTTAAGCGCATTAGGAAGAGTTTCGCTTGATACGTACAAACAACTACAAGAAGAAAGAAGAGCTATTGGATCTATCGCTTCAGGATTTGGTCTTTCACCAGTTGACGAATCATCAGGATACCAAAGAAACAACATCGACTTCCAAGAGATCAATTACGACTTTATGTTAAACTTCAATAAAAAAATTGGAGACAACATTAGCTTAAATGGAGTAATTGGAACAAACATCAGACGTAATAAAAGAGACAATGTACTTTCTTCTACCGTTGGAGGATTAGTAGTTCCTGGAATTTATGCCTTATCAAATTCACGTTTAGACCTTCCATTCCCAAGAGAAGCAAAAATATCTTCAGGTGTTAACGGTATCTATGCTCAGGCATCTGTTGGTTATTTAGACACTTACTTTGTAGATGCCTCTATCAGAAGAGACGTTTCATCTACATTACCAGACAACAACAACGATTATGTTTACCCTGCAATTTCAGGATCATTCCTTTTCTCAAACGTAGTAAAAGCAGACTGGTTAAACCTGGGGAAATTCAGAATCAACTATGCTGAAGTTGGAAATGATGCAGACGCACTGCAATTAAACAATACTTATACAAGAGTATCCAACTTCCAAGGAACACCTCTTTACACAAATGCATTATTACTTCCATTCCGTAGTATCAACAAAAATCCAAACCTAAAACCTGAAAGAACAAAATCATTCGAAGTTGGTTTAGAAACAAGTTTATTGGACAGACGTTTAGGATTTGATGTTACTTACTACAAAACAAACTCTGTGGATCAAATTGTTGCAGCAGCTGTTTCTTCAGGATCTGGTTTCACAAACGGACTTGTAAATGGTGGAAACATCGAAAACAGAGGATTTGAGATTCAGTTAAACGGAACTCCAATCAGAACTAAAGATTTCACTTGGGAAATTATCGTAAACTGGTCTAACAACAGAAGTAAAGTAATCACTTTACCAAACGGACTAGACAATCTGCAATTAGGAGCTTTCCAAGGTGGTGTAACGGTTAATGCTGCACCGGGAGAAGCTTACGGCGCACTTAAAGGAACTGATTTTGTTTACACAAACGGTCAACCAACAATAGACCAAGCCACAGGAAAATACATGATTACAACTTCTTCAGACAATACAATCGGAAACATAACTCCGGACTGGATTGGTGGTGTTAGAAACAAATTTACCTACAAAAACTTAACTTTTGGATTCTTAATTGACACTCAAAAAGGTGGAGATATTTTCTCTTTAGATATGTATTATGGTCTTGCATCTGGATTATACAAAGAAACAGCTGTAGGAGACATCAGAGAAAATGGTACTTTAAATCCTGGAGTAGCACCTAACGGAACTCCAAATACCGTAAAAACAAAAGGTGGAACGATTGCAACAAGCATGGGATATCAGGCAGCTCCAAACAAAGCCTTTATCTATGACGCTTCTTTTGTTAAATTAAGAGAAGTATCTATTACTTACAACTTCCCAAAAAGCATGTTCGAAAATACCTTCATAAACGCAGCATCTGCAAGTTTAGTTGGTTCGAACCTATGGATAATCAGTAAAAATCTACCATACGCAGATCCAGAAAGCGGACTGTCTTCAGGAAATAGCTCAAGAGGTTATTCAGTTGGATCTCTTCCAACAACCAGAGATATTGGTTTTAACTTAACATTCAAATTTTAATACAGAACAAAATGAAAAAATTAATATATGCTTTAGGAATCATGCTTCTCACAGTTTCATGTGACGACAGCAGCCTAACAGACTTAAATGTAGATGTAAAAAACCCTTCTGTAGTACCCCCAAGCACTTTATTTACAAATGCTGAGAAAAACCTAACAGAACAACTTGTCAATACCAACGTAAACAGAAACATTTTTAGATTAGTAAATCAACAATGGACTGAAACTACGTATCTGGACGAATCTATTTACAATTGGGTAACCCGTAAAATTTCAGACAATCACTGGGACAGACTTTATGCAGGAGCACTTGCTGATTTATCTCAGGCAAAAGGGTTTTTAGAAAAAGATGTAATCTCGCCTACTGATCCGGAATTTGCTCAAAAAACAATCATCAAGAAAAATCAATTAATTTTGATTGACATACTAATGGTATATACGTATCAAATCCTAGTAGATACTTTTGGTGATGTTCCTTACTCAGAATCCTTACAAGGTTCTGCTGATTATTTGCCTAAATATGACAAAGCAATAGACATCTACAAAGATTTAATTGCACGTTTAAATAAAGACATCGCCGGTTTAGACACTTCACACCCAGGTTTTGGAGCTGCAGAAGTTATCTATAAAGACGACCTGAATGCCTGGATTAAATTTGCAAATAGTATGAAGCTAAAATTAGGTGTTAACCTAAAAGCGTCAGGACTTGAATCAGCACTTGCCGATGCTACCATTATATCTGGTGCTGCAGGAGGATTTACATCAAATGCCGACAACGCAAAATTACCTTATATGTTAAACCTTCCGAATACCAACCCACTATATGTAGATATGGTATTCTCTGGAAGAAATGACTTTGTTGTTGCAAAACCATTCGTTGATGCTTTAGTGACATTAAACGATCCGAGAAAAACTCCTTATTTCAGACCAACTTACAAAGACACAAATGCTGATGGAGATTTGATCACTGTAACAGGTTACAGAGGCGGAATCGTTGGAATAAAAAACTCTCAGTCTAAATACACTCACGCCAGTGACAAAATCAAAGCACCAGATTTCAGTGGTACTTTATTAGATTATGCAGAAGTAGAATTTTTATTAGCAGAGGCTTCAGGAAGAGGTGTTGCTGTTGGAGGTACTATTGCTTCTCATTATAATGCAGCAATTTTGGCTTCTATGGAAGACTGGGGTGTTTCAACAACTGATGCCAACGCTTACCTTGCTCAACCGGCTGTTGCTTATGCTACAGCGACGGGAACATGGCAACAAAAAGTAGGAGAACAAGCATGGTATGCTTTATTCAACAGAGGTTTTGAAGGCTGGACATCGACCAGAAGATTAAACTTCCCTGTTCTAACGGCACCAGCAACTGCAGACCCGGCAGCAGCAGGACAAGTTCCATCGAGAATGGCTTACCCTATCAGAGAACAAACGCTAAACGCAACAAACTACAATGCTGCAGCAACTTCTATTGGAGGCGACAAACTAACAACGAAGATTTTTTGGGATAAATAAGAAATACCAGAAAATAACATAATTTAACACAAAACCATCCGATCTTCGGGTGGTTTTTTTGTTGAAAACGTATAAAAAACCGGAAATTACCATCCATCCCATAAAATTTAACATTTAATTCAGCAGGGATAAATTAGGCTATTCATCGGATTTTAAGTAAAAAAATATCAATCCTGTAATTTTGAGTGCATTTTAACGATAAAAAAATAACTCCTATCAGTAAAAGTGCCGTTTTGCTGAAAAAAAAACTTTTTTGATTAGGTATATTAACTAATTATTAAGATTTTTGTCGGACTAATTCAAAATATTTAAAAATGAAACTAAAGTTCAATGGATTCCTAGTACTTTTACTAGTACTAGTTGCGCAACTTACTTTCGCGCAAGAAAGAGCTGTTTCTGGAACAGTTTCTGACAATACAGGAATACCTTTACCAGGTGTTAGTGTATTAGTTAAAGGAACAAAGACAGCAACGCAAACAGATTTTGATGGAAAATACTCTATCAAAGCAGCACCAAATCAAGTATTAGTTTTTAGCTACATTGGGATGAAAGCCCAAGAAATTACTGCTAGCGCTACTACAGTTAATGCAAAACTAAAAGACGATTCAGTAGAACTGGAAAGTGTAGTAGTTACTGCGTTAGGTGTTAAGAAAAGTGCTCGTGCACTTGGATATGCTACACAAGAAGTAAAAGCTGCTGACATTACAAGAGCAAACAACAACAGTCTTGCCGGAGCTTTACAAGGAAAATTAGCGGGTGTATCTATTACTCCTTCTAGTGGTGCTCCTGGAGCTTCTTCTCAGATCATAATTCGTGGTGCTCGTTCTTTCACAGGAAACAACACTCCTTTGTACGTTATTGACGGTATGCCAGTAGCATCTCAACCAGACTTCGGTACTGGAAACGGTGTAACAGGATCTGATATTGCTAACAGAGCTGTGGATATTGACCCTAACGAAATTGAGTCTATCAACGTTCTTAAAGGACAAGCTGCATCTGCTTTATACGGATTAAGAGCTTCTAATGGTGTAATTTTAATTACAACAAAAAGTGGTAAAAACTTAGCTCAAAGCGGTAAACCTACTATTACTTTCAATACTTCTACAAGTTTTGAAACAATTTCTAAAAAACCAAGTACTCAAAATGAGTATGCACAAGGTATTAACGGAAAATTTGATCCAAACTCTTCAATGAACTGGGGACCAAAAATCTCAGAATTACCAAATGATGCAACTTACGGAGGAAATGTGGCTAACGCATTAAACGGTGGAACTTTAAGACCAGGTTTATACTACGTACCACAAAGAGCAAAAGCTGGATTAGACCCATGGGTTGCTCCTAGAGCTTATGACAATATTGGTGATTTCTTCAAAACAGGATTCACAATCAACAATACTTTAAATGTTGCTCAGTCAACAGAGAAAACAAATTACTCTTTTGGAGTAGGAAACTCTAAGCAAGACGGTGTTATCCCTGAAACAGGAATGAGCAGATATACTGTAAAAGCACTTGTAGACACGAAGTTAAACAACGAGTGGAAAACAGGTTTCTCTTTTAACTATGTTCAAACTAAAATCAACAAAAGTTCAGCTGCAAATGACGGTGCTATTGTTGGTGTATTCGGAGGTCCAAGAAGTTACGACTTAAAAGGAATTGGCTATGCTAACCCTTCAAACCCTTACGATCAAATTTATTACAGACCAGGTGTTTTCAACAACCCTTACTGGGCTGCTAAAAACAATGAATTCAGCGAAAAAACAAACCGTGTTTACGGTAACGCTTACATCCAATACTCTCCTGTTATCAGTGAAGACGGAAGTCAAAAACTTACTGTTAAATACCAGGCAGGTGTAGATTCATGGACTACAAATTACAGAGATATTTTTGAGTTTGGAAGCAAACTTGACCTTTCAGGACAAACAAGTAGTGCACACCTTTACGGAACAACTAATGATGTTATCAACTCTTTGTTTACTTTAAACTATAACTTAAACATCACTAGCGATTTTAACTTAAATGTTTTGGTTGGAAACGAGTACAATCACCAAAATACTAAAGAATTTGATGACCTAGGTACAGCATTCAACTTTGGTGGTTTCCCAACTATCACTAATGCAAGAATCGTAACAGCTTCAGAATTCCGCAGACAAATTCGTACTGTAGGTTTCTTCAGTAATGCTGAATTCTCGTACAAAAACATGATTTTCTTAAGTGGAACTATCCGTAAAGATATCGCATCTAATATGCCAAGAGGTAACAGAGATTTCGTTTACCCATCAGCTTCGTTAGGTTTTGTGGTAACTGAATTAGAAGGATTAAAAGGAGGTTCAGTTGTTTCTTATGCTAAACTTAGAGGATCTATTGCTGAAGTAGGTCAAGCAGGAAACTTCGTAGGTAACTCTTTCACAACACCAAGTTACACAGGTGGATTCTGGTCTGGAAACCCGGTACAGTACCCATTAGGAGGAATTAGTTCATTTATTCCTAGCAACGTACAATACGATCCAAACTTAAAACCACAAAATACAAAATCGTATGAACTTGGGGTTGACTTAAAGTTCTTTAACAACAGAGTTGGAGTTGATTATACTTTCTCTAAGCAAAATTCAACAAACCAAATCTTCAACGTTCCATTATCAGGTTCTACAGGAGCGAATTCTCTTGTAACAAATGGAGGAAAAATGCGTAATGATGTACACGAATTAAGTTTATTCGTTAACCCAGTACGTACTACTGATTTCAACTGGACATTCAATGTGAACTATTCTCAAATTGATTCTTACGTAGAGGCATTAGCAAACGGTGTAGACAACATCTTCCTTGGAGGATTTACAACACCACAGCTTAGAGCTAGCGTTGGAGATCGTTTCCCAGTTATCTATGGTACAGGATACTTAAGAGATGCTAACAACAACATCGTTGTAAACGCTCAAGGTCTTCCACAAGCAGATGGTAAATTAAAAGTATTAGGAGAAGTTGCACCTAAATTCACTTTAGGAGGTTCTACACAATTCACTTACAAAAGAGTATCTTTAGGAGCAGTTGTAGATTGGAAAAATGGTGGAAAAATGTACAGTGGATCTAACAACTTAATGAACTTTTACGGTGTAGATGCAAGAACATCAGACAGAACATCTCAGTTTGTTTACCCAGGTGTTAAAGCTGACGGAACTCCAAATGACATCGTTAGAGGTGGTTCTACAGATCCAAACGGAGCTCAACAATTACAAGCAGCTTTAAATGGTATTGCAGAGTCTGCAGTATTTGATGCAAGTTTTGTAAAATTAAGAGAGGTAACTTTAGGATACCAATTCCCTAAATTATTAGACAACGCAGTAGACATCAAAGCTTCTGTATTCGCAAGAAACATCTTGTTATGGTCTAAAATGCCAAACCTTGATCCAGAAGCAACACAAGGAAACAACAACTTTGCTGGTGGATTCGAACAATGGTCAATGCCACAAACTAAGAGCATTGGTTTTGGATTGAACTTTACATTTTAATTAAAAAAAATCAAATGAAAAATATAAAAATAACACTAACAGCTTTAATGGCTACGTTCTTATTCCAAGCTTGTTCTGAGGACAAGATGGACGAAATAAATAAGAATGTGAACAATCCGACAGAGATGGCTAGCCGCTTAATCATTACGGATGTCATGGTTAATTCTGCCTTCACAGTAACGGGTGCTGATGCTTCATTTTACGGAGGTATTTACTCTGAATTAAGTGCAGGAAACCACAATCAAATGTACAATGCTCAAATTAGAAGAGCTGATCCACAATTATCTTCAACTTACAATAACGGCTGGAACAATAGCTACAGACAATTATTGAATTTAGGAGTTATTATTGACAACTGTACAACTGGTAAAGAAAAAGGAAACTTCCAAACATTAGGTGTAGCACAAATCTTAAAGGCTTACAACTTAGCGATCCTTACCGATCTTTTTGGAGATGTTCCTTACACAGAAGCTGTAAAACCAGGAGTAATCTTTCAACCAAAAGTTGACAAACAAGAGGCTATTTATTTAGACATCTTCAAAAACTTAAATGAAGGTATTGCTAATTTGAACAAAACATCAACTTACGCAACTTTAGGTGTTCAGGATCCTATCTATGGTGGAAATTCTGCTAAATGGATCAAAGCTGCAAATGGATTATTAGCAAGATACACTATGAGATTATCTCTTAGAAAAGCGGATTACCAAGGTGTAATCAACTATGTAAATGCTTCTTTTGCAGATGCTACTGACGAATTAAAACTTGTAAATGGTGGTGTTCCAAATCCTTTCGCAAGATTCGAATTAAACAGAGGTGCTATTTGTGTTGCTAAAAGTTTCTACGACACTATGGTTGCTAACGGACCAGCAGACGCTCGTACAGCTTCTTTCTTTACAAAAAAGGCTGGTGTAGTACTTCCTTTTGACAATTCAAAAGAAGACGTTGAAGCACAAGCTAGATATTCTATCTCAGCTCTTATGAGTGAAGCAAACGCAATCTACTTATTAAGCTACCACGAATTATTATTCTTGAAAGCTGAAGCACAAGCTAGATTAGGTTTACCTGAAGCACAAGCTACAATGAATGCAGCTATTAAAGCAGCTTATGCTAAAAAGACAGCTGTAGCGTTTACACCAGCTCAGGCAGATACTTACACTGCTTCTATTGGAGCATTAACGGGTAATGCATTGTTGAAAAAAATCATGGTAGAAAAACATATTTCTTTCTTCGAAAATGAAGGTATTGAGTCTTACAATGACATTAGACGTTTACAAGCAATGGGTAACGGAGACCTTATTCCTATGGTAAATCCAAAACCTGAATTGTTCCCACAAAGATTCGCTTACGGTCAATCTGACGTTGCTTCAAACACAAACGTTAAGGAATTATACGGAGACGGTTCTTATGTATACAAAGAAAAAGTTTGGTGGGCTGGAGGTACTAGATAATAGTATTCTCTGACTTCAGAACAACTCCTAAAAAGGGCATTCATCATTATGATGAGTGCCCTTTTTTCTGTTTACAACTTTCCCAAAAAATTAAAAATTTAACAAAACCGAAAGAGGCCTTCTCCGAAAAAAAAGAGAGGGCCTCTTTTTTTTATTTCAAAAAACTACACAGAAAAAAACACTCCACAACACGTTTTTTTTAAACGCAACACCCTCCGGAACCCCAATAAAATCAAGCATTATCACATCTTAAACGAAAAACAAACATTAACACATTAACAAGTGTATTTTAACACTAAAAAAACACATCTCGTAATAAAAGCATAATATGGGTAAAAAAAAAGCTTTTTATATTAGGTAGATTAACAAATAATTAAGATTTTTACCGAACTAATTCAAAACACATAAAAATGAAACTAAAGTTCAATGGATGCTTAGTACTACTATTAGTACTAGTTGCGCAACTTACTTTTGCGCAAGAAAGAGCTGTTTCTGGAACAGTTTCTGACAATACAGGAATGCCTTTACCGGGTGTAAGTGTATTGGTTAAAGGAACCAAAACAGGAACGCAAACTGACTTTGATGGTAAATACTCTATCAAAGCTTCTTCAAACCAGGTTTTAGTATTTAGCTACATTGGGATGAAAACCCAAGAAGTAGCTGCTACTTCTTCTGCAATTAATGTAAAATTATTAGATGGTGCAGCACAACAATTAGAGAGTGTTGTGGTAACGGCTTTCGGGATTAAACGTAATCCGAAAAAACTGGGGTATTCTGTAAGTGAAGTAAAAGCGGAACAAATTACCCAAAACTCAGAACCAGATTTATCAAGAGCTCTTGCCGGAAAAGTGGCTGGGGTTAACGTTAATACATCCACTGGGGTTGCCGGAGCAGCAAACCAAATCACGATTAGAGGGGTTAACTCATTAACAGGTAATACAGATCCTTTAATTATCGTTGACGGTATTGCCTACAGCAATGTATCTGTAACTTCTACGAGCCAGATCACTGGAGGTGGTGGATACGAATCAGCTTTGTCTTCATTAGATCCAAATGATATCGAAAGCATCAACGTACTTAAAAGTACAGCAGCAGCTGCACTTTATGGTTCAAGAGCGATGAACGGGGTAATCGTTGTAACCACAAAATCTGGTGCATCTAAACCAAACAAAAATCAAAAATTAAATGTAAATGTTGGAATGGGTACCTACTTTGAAACTATTGCCAACTTACCAGATTATCAAAACACTTATGGTTCAGGAGCCAACTTCCAATATTCAAATGCAAATGGTTCTTGGGGACCTCGCTTTGATTCATTAGCAACAATTCCTACATGGCCAACGCTTTTGGCTGCTTATCCTGATAAATTTGGACCTACAGTTCCTTATGTTGCAAAACCAAATAACGTAAAAGACTTATTTAGAACCGGAACAGTATTAGACAAAACAATTGGTTTTAACTACGCAGGACAAGACGGAACTTTTAATGCAACTATTTCAGATTTACGTCAGGATGGTTACATTCCTTACAACTCTTACGATAGAACATCAATGTCTGCAGGTGGAAATTTCAAATTAAGCAAAAAATTCACTGTTGGAGCAAACTTAGCTTACTCAAAAACAAAACAAGTAGGAGGTTTCTTTGGAGAAAACCAATTTGCAGGATCTTCTTCTTCATTTGCCAGAACTTTGTTCTTAGCGAGAAACTGGGATTTAAATCTTCCTTATGTTGACCCGGTAACTGGTGGATCTGTAACTCCAAACGGAACTCAATTCGACCACCCACTTTGGTCTTGGCAACACGATCAAATCGTTACTAATACGGATAGAATTGTTGCAGGTATTAACTTAAACTACGTTCTTAACGACAACATTTCAGCATCGTACAGAGCGGGTATCAACAAATATTCATTAAACAGAATACAAGTTCGTGATTTAGCTTCAAGAGCAAACAACGGATTAGGTAACTTACTTAGCGACAACTATGTAAACCAAGATATTGAATCTACATTCTTATTGAACTTTAATTACGAATTAAATGAAAGCTTTAAATTAGCTACCATTGTTGGTAATAACGTTCTACAAAACGAATACACAAGAGTTGCAAATGAAGGAAGAGAATTCATTGTACCAAACATCTTTACTTTCAAAAACGTTAAAAGTATCGCCAGTTTAACTGATGAGCGCGCTATGAAAAGAAATGTAGGTGTATTTGCCGATGTAACTTTATCTTATAAAGATTATTTATTCTTAAATGCTACAGCGAGAAATGACTGGAGTTCTTCATTACCAAAAAACAGAAACTCTTATTTCTACCCATCTGTTAGTGCCTCTGCAGTTTTAACTGATGCATTAAACATCCAAAGCGAAGTTTTAACTTTTGCTAAATTAAGAGCCAGTTTCGCTAAAGTTGGTAGAGATGTACCAGCAGAATTCTTAAAAATATCTTACGATCAAGGACAAGCTTACAACGGTCTTCCTAGAATCGGAAACAATACTTTCTTAGGAGATCAGGACGTAAGACCTGAATTTTCAGAAGAATTTGAAATCGGTACAGATTTAGAATTTTTCAGAAAAAGAATTGCAGTAGACTTAAGTTTATACTCTAAAACTACAAAAGATCTGATTACTCCGGTAACTGTAGCATCTTCAACTGGATTTACAGAATTAAACACTAATGCAGGTTCTATCAGAAACAGAGGTATTGAGCTTGGATTAACATTAGTACCTATTAAATCTAAAGACTTTACATGGTCGTTATTAACAAACTTCACTAAAAACGAAAATGAGGTATTAACCTTAAAAGAAGGTTTAGACAGAATTCAGCTTAATGCAAATCAAATTGCTTATGCAATTCCAGGACAACCATTTGGTGTATTCTACGGAACAAGATTTGCTCGTGATGCTAATGGAAATTATTTAATCAACAGATCTGGAGGAGCAGTTATTCAAGATCCTTCACTTGGAGTTATCGGAGATCCAAATGCTAAATTCAGAGTAAGTTTTGCGAATACATTCATTTACAAAGCATGGAGTTTAAGAACTCAGTTTGACTGGAAACAAGGAGGAGATATCTCTTCTTCTACTATCGAACAATTATTAGGAAGAGGTGTAACCAGAGACACTGAAGACAGAGAAAAAACATATATCATTCCAGGTTACTATGGAAATAATGACGGAACTCCAATCTTAGATGCTAACGGAAACCAAATTCCAAATACAACACAATTAAGCATGAATGAGCTTTACTTCTCACCTGCAGGAGGAAGTACTTTCGGAATCAATTCTGTTGACGAAGCAACAATCTATGACGGAACCGTATTTAGATTAAGAGAAATAAACTTGACTTATGATGTACCAAGTAAAATTTTGGAAAAAACTCCATTTGGAAGAATTAGTTTAAGTCTTATCGCAAACAACCTTTGGTATTTTGCTCCAAACGTTCCTAAGTACACCAATTTTGATCCTGAAACGACAAGCTACGGTAATTCAACATTACAAGGTATAGAAACTTCAGCTGCTCCGACTGCAAAAAGATGGGGTTTCAAAATTAATTTAACATTTTAATACAAAACGACATGAAATTATATAATTCTATAAAAAATAATAAAACTGCTCTGGTTTTATTATCTCTCACTACTTTTTTCAGTAGCTGCAGTAATTATTTAGATGTTGATAAAGATACTGATGACCCAACGGTTGCTCCATTGAATTATTTACTAACTCAAATCCAAAGCGATATTGCTGAAATAGGCGAATTCAATTTGAACACAGGTGATATCCTGGCGGTTTATACGCACCAGATGACAGCCAGAGAGGAAGAAGATCAATACGGAGTAAAAGTCGATAATATTCCTATGAATAATGACTGGAACGCAGTTTACCTGAGTCTGACTAATCTTGAAACCCTAATAGAACAATCTACTAAATCTGGAGATTTAGTATACTTGGGTATTGCTCAAATGCAAAAAGCGTATATCATGGCATATGCCGTAGACATGTGGGGAGATGTTCCGTACAGCGAAGCGACTAAATTAACTACTGGTAACCTTGCGCCTAAATTTGACAATCAAAAAGAAATCTATGCAAGTATTTTTAAATTAATCGATCTTGCAAAAGTGAATTTAAAAAGTAATGCTGGTTTAAAAAAACCAGGTGGTGATGATATATTCTATGGTGGAAGTAACACTAAATGGATAAAATTTGCCAATACTTTTAAACTAAAATTATACAATCAAACACGATTAACTTCTGATTTTGATCAGGCAGGATTTAACGCTTTAATAGCTGAAGACAACTTCTTCTCTTCTAATGCTGATGATTTCCAATTTGCACGTTTCAATATAATTTCGCCAACAAACGAAAGAAACAGGTTGTTTATCGAATCTTATGAAAGTACACAATTTGGATCTTACCAAAGTCCATGGATGTATGAAATCCTAAAAGGAGTAAACCCTAATATTCATAACGGGAACCCAGATCCTAGAATGAAATATTACTACTACAACCAATTAAAACCAAACCAATTCCCACCTGACCAAGGAAACACTACAACAGGAAATCCTGGTGCAGATTATTGGGATAAATCAACTGGTTTTGTTAGTATCCGATTTGGGAGTACAGGTCCTGACAGAGATAAAAGTGCAGAGAACACTTTTACCTATCCTGGTATCTTCCCTTCTGGTGGTAGATATGATGACGGACAAGGTGGTTCAGTTTCAACTTTAGCTGCAAAATCAGGAACAGGTATAGCACCACACAGAATATTAACTTATGATGAATTTTTATACATTCAGGCAGAGTTAATACAAACAGGAAAACTAGCCGGAAATGCTGCTACAAAACTTCAACAAGCTGTTACAGCAAGTTTTGCTAAAGTTGACCAGGTAGTAGCTAAAAGCCAATCGCCTCAGCTTGCAACAATTCCTGTTCTTACAGGTTCTACTGCAGTGAATAACTTCATTACAAAAGTAATAGCTGAATTTAACGCAGGCGATGCTGCAAAAAAATTAGAGATTATTATGACTCAGAAATGGGTAGGTACTTTTGGAGATCCTGCTGATCAATACATTGATTACAGAAGAACTGGTTTCCCTGTATTGGCAAACCCGCTAAGTACTACAAAAGAATATCAGCTGAACAACAATGATGCTTTTCCTCTAAATGATTCACAAACTGTATTAAATAACCCTTTCCAAGTATCATGGTACTGGCCACAATCAGAATTAAATTCTAATGCAAGTGCTCCGGCTCAGAAAAACCCAGGTACTTACAAAATCTTTTGGGATCTTTAATCATTAAAAAACGAATAAAATGAAAAATATAAAACTAATATTCACATCAATGCTATTTTTACTAATAGCATTCTCATGTGATGACGATGGAGGAACATCAAAAATTGGCGCCGTTGAAGGAGCTACTCCAAACATAAATAAAATCGCTACTGCAGATCAGGGTATAAACATTATAGCACTGCAAGGCTCAGGAGATCTAAATCTAGGATTAACTTTAGGAGTTTCTACTGGTGAGGTTAGCTCTATGGATGTAGTGGGTTATTTTACAAAAAGCGGTGTTGTTTCAAAAGCAACATTACAAGCTAATGTGACCACTTTTCCGGCAACATTAAAGTATACTAAAGCAGACCTTATTAAAGCATTCCCAACATTTGCAAGTTTTGGTCTTACTGATAAATTAGTGATCACTGCTGATTTAAAATTGAAAGACGGAAGTGTTTTGAAAATGTTTACGGATAATGGTCAGCCATCATACGGAGCTGACGTAGCCAATTCAACATTATGGAAAGTGCAACAAACTTACACGGCACTTTGTCCTTTAAATGATGCTTCTCTTTTCAATGGAAACTATAAAGTTACCGCTGATACATGGCAGGATTACGCCATTGGCGATATTGTACCAGTAGTTTACAATGCAGCAAATGGTAAATATGTATTCAGAATTTTGAATACAGCTAACCCATATTTGATTAACGGAGGCACTTCTTATATTATTGGTACTATCAACCCGGCTACAAATGCGGTTACCGTTACAAGTAATGAGCAATGGAATTACGGACCTGGACAGGTTTACACTGTTACAGGAACTGGTAACGTTAGTTCATGTACCGGAGACATTAATTTAAAAATTAGTTTTAGCGGATCGTCTGACTATACATTCAATTTAGTTAAAGCTCCTTAATCAAAATAAATTTTATATTGAAACCACTCTGTTCACTCAGAGTGGTTTTTTTTTATACCAACAATATACCTATATTTGTCCCATGGAAAAAGAACATCAAATATTTGGAATTAGAGCCATTATAGAAGCCATTCAGGCAGGAAAAGAAGTTGATAAAGTATTTATTCAAAAAGAAATTTCCGGAGAATTAATGAAAGATTTAATGAAGGTGATGAAACGCGCTAACATTAATTTCTCGTATGTTCCTGTAGAAAAACTCAATCGCTTAACGCCAAACAATCATCAGGGAGCGGTAGCAACCATCTCCCCTATTGGTTTTATAGAATTAGAACATTTGGTTGAATCAACAATCGAATCGGGATCAAAACCTTTATTTTTAATACTGGATCAGATTTCAGACGCAAGAAATTTTGGTGCGATTATCAGAACTGCTGAGTGTACCGGCGTAAACGGAATCATTGTACAAAAAGCAGGTTCGGCACCGGTAAACGGAGACACTGTTAAAACTTCGGCAGGAGCGGTATTTAATGTTCCGATTTGCAAAGTGGAACATATCAAAGATGCGATTTTCTATCTTCAAGGATCAGGAATCAAAACCGTGGCGGCAACTGAAAAAACAGATCAGAATATATACGACATTACATTAAACGAACCTGTTGCCATCATCATGGGATCTGAAGACAGAGGTATAAATCCTTCTGTGCTTAAAATTGTAGATGAAAAAGCAAAATTACCGATGTTTGGATCAATTGGATCTTTAAATGTTTCTGTTGCTTGTGGTGCATTTCTATATGAGGCTGTTCGCCAAAGAAGCTAAATAATACAAAGAATTGAGAATTACGAGACAAATTAATGTCTTCAAAAAATACTCATAACTATTCTTTCTAAAAACCTGTAGCTTAATTGTAGTACTGTTAACTACAACCTTAAGCTACGGGTAAAATAAACATTCTAAGCCAAAGATTACCTATCCTCCTTTGTCTCAGAATTAGTCAAAATATAATTAACCGGAACATCTGAATTAAAATACGTCATTAATTCCTCCGGTTCTTCTTCTACGATCTCTGTATTTACGAAATTTCCATTTTCATCAAAATGTTTCATAAAGGGATCTTCTTCAGGATTAAAATCCGGTTTCTGCCATTCATAAACAATAGGTTTTGCGTACTCCGGGGTTTTATAAATTAAAGACATCGCAAATCCGGTAATAAAGCCTGCCAAATGTCCTTCCCAGGAAATGGTTTTATCTACCTCCGGAAACACGTACCAAATCATTCCGCCATAAAGCAAAATCACAGATAACGAAAGCGCGACCAGTCGATAATACCCTGTTTGAATTCCTTTAAAGAAAATAAAACTAACCAAAACATAAATCAATCCGCTGGCCCCAATATGAAAATTTTCACGGCCAATAATCCACGTTATCAATCCCGAAAACAAAATACCATAGGCAATAACTGCAAAGGATTGTTTGGGGTAGAAAAACTGCAGTGCTGCCAATAATACCAGTAGCGGAATAGAATTATTGTATAAATGACTTAAATTTTCATGAATAAAAGGACTGAACAAGACACCTTGCAGACCTAAAAAATCCCGGGGATAAACACCATATTGATAAAAATCAAAGTCAAAGCGGATCTGCACCCAGTACACAATCCACAAAAAAAGAACAAAAAATACCGGAAGTCCTATAACTGAAGTCGTAAATTTAAAGTGGTTGTCGTTCATAATTTTTCAGGTAATTTTAAATGATGACATCAAAAAACTATCCAATTACAATTTACTGATAATTTGTCAGCTAACAAGAACTTTCTTAAATGTCATTTTAGCCCTGATGGGAGCGGCATCCTTTTGTGTCTGCCGCGGCGGACGCAAAAGATACAGCGGACAGCAGGAATAGCTTCTAAAAACTATAAAATTAAAACTGAAAATAGTAATTTTACAAAATGGAAGCACCTTTAGCCGAGCGTATTCGCCCACAACACTTAGAAGATTACATCAGTCAGAGTCATTTGGTTGGACCAAACGGATCCTTAACGCAGCAAATTTCGAAAGGAATTATTCCGTCATTGATCTTCTGGGGGCCACCGGGTACTGGTAAAACTACTTTGGCACAAATCATTGCACAGGAATCCAAACGTCCTTTTTATATACTGAGTGCCATCAATTCGGGTGTAAAAGACATTCGTGATGTGATCGAAAAAGCCAAACAAAGCGGCGGATTGTTTACGGCTAAAAATCCTATTTTGTTTATTGACGAGATCCATCGTTTCAGTAAGTCACAGCAAGATTCACTTTTGGCTGCTGTTGAAAAAGGCTGGATCACACTTGTTGGTGCGACAACAGAAAACCCAAGTTTTGAAGTGATTCCTGCATTATTGTCACGTTGCCAGGTTTACATACTCAATGCTTTCACAAAAGCCGATTTAGAAGCCCTATTGCACCGCGCCATGAAAACGGATACTTATTTGGCTTCTAAAAACATTACCTTAAAGGAAACCGAGGCGCTGCTAAGACTTTCAGGAGGAGATGGACGAAAATTACTTAATATTTTTGAGCTGGTCATTAATGCTTCAGCCGGTGATGAGATTGTTATTACCAACGATCGCGTTTTCGAATTAGTGCAGCAAAATACGGTATTGTATGACAAAAGCGGAGAACAACATTACGATATTGTTTCGGCCTTTATAAAATCGATTCGAGGCAGTGATCCGAATGGCGCTGTTTATTGGCTCGCCAGAATGATTGAAGGTGGTGAAGATGTAAAATTTATTGCCCGAAGAATGCTGATTCTCTCCAGTGAAGATATTGGCAATGCAAATCCGACTGCCTTTATTATGGCCAACAATACTTTTCAGGCGGTCACGACAATTGGATATCCGGAAAGCAGAATTATACTGAGTCAATGCGCCATTTATCTCGCTACTTCTCCTAAAAGTAATGCGTCGTACATGGCAATCGGCAACGCACAACAATTGGTAAAACAAACCGGTGATTTGCCCGTTCCTATTCACTTAAGGAATGCGCCAACCAAGCTTATGAAAGAACTGGGTTATGGCGATGATTATAAATATTCGCATGACTATGCTAATAATTTTGCCGAGCAGGAATTTTTGCCCGATGCCATAAAAGAAACGGTTCTTTACAATCCGGGGCACAATTCAAGAGAGAACAGCAACCGCGAATTTTTAAAGAACCGTTGGAAAGATAAATACGGCTATTAAAACCGTCTCTTATTTTAGAATTTTACTGAAACTTTTTCAGAAACTAACTGATCGTTTCTATAGTATTCAAAAAACCATTGATTGTCTTTTGCATTCAAAGATCCCTGGATACCATCTTTAATAGCAATAAAGGAGTCAGGACGTGATGTTTTTAACAACTTCATCACCACTTTTGGCGTTTTATCAATTAACTGATAACCATTTTCTGTTGGCTGAGCATACAATAAATTAGGATCTTTAATATCAACTACCGGAGTTGCTTCGACAACTCTCGTTGCAACAGCTGATGCTGTCAGAGGAGTAGCTGCAACTGAGGTTTTTACTGTATTGGCGCTTTTACCATTATATTTGTAACGCAAAGCAGTAACCGAAACAAAGGCTAAATCAAGACATTCTCTATAAGCCACTTCATACTCCTTTTCTTTACTTTTTCCTATTGCTGATGTGAAAATTACTTTACCATAACAATCTTTAAATTCCACATAAAGCTTAGTGATTAAAAAACCACTTTCTTTCTTAACATCAGCATACAAAAGATCACAACGATCACCAAAACCTTCTGGAAGTATCTCGTTGGCATAAAAAGCCTGAAAACCCGCTTTGTTTAAATTGGCCTTTGTCATTGTTGACGTTCTGTATTGGTTTTCTGTTTTAAGAAAATCATATTTTAGCGGTACAATAACAGCTTTGTAATCATTAACCGATTGCGAAAACCCGATAAATGATGTAAGGAATGCAAGCAACAAAAATTTTATTCTCATAATTATAAATATTTTTTAAGTTCTAATAAATGGTTTACTTGTTTGATATTTTGCGGAGCTTCTATTCTTTTTTCATTAAAAAAAATAGCATCCAAACCAGCATTTAATGCTCCATTAACATCGGCATCCAGACAATCACCGATCATAACACTACTTTCTTTCGAAGCTTTTGCAATGTTTATCGCATAATCAAAGATAATACTATTTGGTTTTTTAACACCTGCCAGTTCAGAATTTGTTATGGTTTCAAAATAACCCGAAAGTGCCGCATTATTAATTTTCTTATCCTGAACATTTGCAAAACCGTTGGTGATAATGTGCAGTCTGTATTTTGGTTTCAGATACTCTAAAACTTCAATCGCTCCTTCGAAAAGGTGATTGTTATCGGTTAAAAACTCAATATAATCATTGGCAATTTCATTGATGCTTTCATCTGAAATGACATAATTTAAAGCATCAAAAGAAAACTTCAATCTATTGTAACGCAGCTCCAGATGTGTTATTTTATCGTTTTGATACAATTTCCAGCATTGCTGATTGATCGGAGCATATTTCTCAATAAAATCCTGTGTTTGAATTTCGGGGTATTTACTTTTAAAAATTCGATCAAAAGCCATTTCTGAGTTCTTGTCAAAATCCCAAAGTGTGTGATCTAAGTCAAAAAAGACATCGGTAATAGTGGTATTCATAATTTATAAAATTCCTTGATCTACAAAACTATAATATTTTGTTTCAGTTATAATCAAATGATCCAAAACTTTAACATCTAAGCTGTCACCGGCTAACTTTATTTTTTTTGTAAGCATTTTATCTGCCTCACTGGGCTGTAAACTTCCCGATGGATGATTGTGACACAAAATCAAACCGGTAGCCCCAATTTCAAGTGCTAATTTAAAAACAATCCGCACATCAACAGTAGCTCCGGTAATTCCACCTTTACTTAACTGGGATTTAGAAATTACTTTATTCGAATTATTCAGAAAAAGTACCCAAAACTCTTCGTGTGGCAATTCTCCGATTAAGGGCTGCATAATATCAAAAACCGTTTTACTCGAAGTGATTTTAGCAAACTCAGCGACATCCTCCGATCTTCGGCGGCGTCCTAACTCCAAAGCAGCAATAATTGCAATAGCCTTAGCCTCTCCTATTCCTTTGTATTTTAGCAACTGCGTAA
Source organism: Flavobacterium sp. (assembly GCA_023251135.1). Classification (GTDB taxonomy): domain Bacteria; phylum Bacteroidota; class Bacteroidia; order Flavobacteriales; family Flavobacteriaceae; genus Flavobacterium. The sequence goes on from JAHEZJ010000002.1 coordinate 214,006, forward strand.
TCGATAGTTTGCCTAAAGCATTGAGATTATCAACACTCAATAGAATCTTTCGACTCAGATGTACTGCCGATTCATTTCGACTACCTGAGCGAATTAACAGTGCAATTAATTCGGCATCACTCAAGGCTTCTTTACCTTTAAGGATCAACTTCTCGCGAGGACGATCTTCTTCAGACCAATCTCTTATAGAAAAATAAGTTGCCAAAAAATCCGGGGTTTCACTTGTTGTTTTTACAACTTTTAAACTTGCTCTCATTTTACAATACTCTTAGATGTTAATATCTAAAAATAAGAAAAATCCTTCAATAAAACCATGTTAATCTTAAATTAATTATTTCAAATATCTAAATAGCCCATCAAAATACCTTAACTTAATAGCATGAAAATAATAGGTGCTTTTCCCCTCTTCCTTCTTCTGCTCTCCTGTAATCAAAAAGAGGGTAAAACTGCTGTTGCAGAAAGCTTATCATCCGGTATTGCAAAAACTTTTCCCGAAAAACTATCCAATGCGGCATTACTAATTATTGATCCCTCCATAGATTACGACCCTGCTTACTTTTCAATAGCTTATCCTAACGGAGACATCCCTTCAAACAAAGGAGTCTGCACCGATGTTATAATTCGATCTTACCGAAAATTAAATATCGACTTACAGAAAGAAGTACATGAAGATATGGCTGCAAATTTCTCTGTTTATCCGTCTTTACAAAAATGGGGACTGACTTCCACCGATACTAATATAGACCATCGCAGAGTTCCTAATTTGGCCGTTTTCTTTGAAAGAAAAGGAAAAAAACTTCCTGTAACTCAAAATGCAAATAATTATAAAACAGGCGAAATTGTTACCTGGCTGATTAATAACAAACTGGACCATATTGGAATTGTCACAGCCAAAAAATCGGCAGACGGCAAACGAAACTTAATTGTACACAACATTGGCAGCGGGCAAGTTCTTGAAGACTGTTTGTTTCAGTATAAAATTACCGGACATTATAAGTATGCAAAAAAAATTCCAAATTAGAAATTCCAAAAAAAAATGCCAACTGCAAAATTGCAATTGGCACATTATCTAATTTTCAAATTGACTAATTAATCAATCCTTTTACATCATCAAAATTCAACCCTCCGTAGTTTCCGGAACTCATCAGCAATAATGCCGAATTTTCAAGATTCAAATTGAAGAGGTATTCTTTGAACTCAGCAGGATTTGTGTAAATAATTAAATCTTCGCGATTAAAAGAACTTGCAATTTGCTCATAGGTTACTTCTTCCAATTGTTTAATTTTTACGGCATCCGGCGAATAGAATACTACTGCAACATCTGCATACTCAAGGGCTCCTTCGTATTCTTTTAAAAAGGCTGCATTCAAACTGCTATAGGTATGCAATTCCAAACAAGCTATTAAAGTTCTGTTCGGATATTGCTCTTTTACGGCTTTTGTCGTTGCAGCAACTTTACTTGGAGAGTGTGCAAAATCTTTATACGCTACTTTTCCTTTTCCTTCTGCAATTTTTTCCAGTCGTTTTGAAGCTCCTTTAAAACTAGCAATTGCTTCATAAAAGTCTGCTTCGTCAACGCCCATATTCTGGCAAATCCATTTGGCTCCCGCCAGATTGTTCAGATTGTGCGCCCCAAAAACTTCAATTGGCATATCGCCTTCGGGAGTTTCTAATAAAGTTACTCCATCACTTACGGTATACTTGGGAGTGGAATAGGCTAATTTTCGAATTGGGTTTGTAGCGGCTTCCGCAACACGTTTTACTTCCGGATCATTTTCGTTGTAAACCAAAATACCTCCATTAGTAATTTTTCCGATAAAAATTTCGAATTGCTCAACATAGTTCTCATACGTTGGAAACACATTGATATGATCCCAGGCAATTCCGGAAATCAAAGCAATATTGGGTTGGTACAAATGAAATTTAGGACGTCTGTCTATTGGAGAAGATAAATACTCATCCCCTTCCAAAACCATGAAATCATTCTCTTCGGTAAGATGCACCATCGTATCAAAACCTTCTAATTGCGCTCCAACCATATAATCTACTTCGATATTGTGATAATGCATTACGTGCAAAATCATCGAAGTTATTGTTGTTTTTCCATGAGAACCTCCTATTACCACACGGGTTTTATTCTTAGACTGCTCGTACAAAAATTCCGGATAAGAATAAATTTTCAAACCTAATTCCTGCGCTTTTAGCAACTCTGGATTATCTGCCTTTGCATGCATCCCGAGAATTATGGCGTCAATATCGGCAGTGACTTTTTCAGGAAACCAACCCAGTTCAGCCGGTAGGATCCCTTTCTTTTCCAATCTTGATTTTGAAGGTTCAAAAATAGCATCATCACTTCCTGTAACCTGATATCCTTTATTGTGCAATGCAAGTGCTAAATTGTGCATGGCGCTTCCGCCTATGGCGATGAAATGTGTTTTCATTGAATACGTTAAATCGTTTGTTTGTTGAACCGTTTATTCGATAAAACGAAAATAGAATTCAACGCTTAAATCGGTTAATTATTTTTCAAAAATAAGGAATTATAAAATGTCTCATTTGCTTTTAGGGATAAATTAGTAATTTGTACAAAATTTATTTGAGTACTCTCCCAACCTATAGTGAAAAATCTACTTTCACAAACAGATCAAATGAGATCGCATTAAAAACAACAAACCCGACAGGTTTTAAAAACCTATCTGGTTTATCAAAAATAAAATTCCAAATTCCAAAAGAATGCTGCAAAAATTTTCCGCCACAAATTCACGAATTAATTAAATAAAAATTCGTGAATTCGTGGCAGAAAAAAAATCAAAAACCCGACAAGTTTTAAAAACCTGTCGGGTTTACTATTTATTAAGAAACCAGAATTATTTAATAATCGTCATTTCGTCGATAATGTTTTTAGCTCCGGCGTATTTGTCAATAATCCAAAGTACGTAACGAATATCTACGTTAATTGTTCTTTGTAATTTAGAATCAAAAATAACATCTCCGGCCATAGCTTCGATGTTTCCGTCAAAAGCAACTCCAATTAATTCTCCTTTTCCGTTTAATACCGGAGAACCTGAATTTCCACCTGTAATATCGTTATCTGTTAAGAAGTTTACCGGCATATAACCTGCTTTATCTGCATACTGTCCAAAGTCTTTTGCTTTGTTTAGTTCTAATAAACGTTTTGGCAAATCAAATTCCTGATCTCCTGCTTTATACTTTTTCACCATACTTTCCATGGTAGTATAATTGTTTATTTTAGCATCGTTACGTGGATCAGCAGGCAAAGCTCTTACTTTTCCGTAAGTTAATCTCAAAGTAGAGTTAGCATCCGGATATTGAATTGCATTCAATTTAGATTCTCTTAAACCTTCTACCAATTTGCGGTAAGCGCTTGCAAAACCATCATCGGCTTTCACCTGATCGTCTGTTTTAGAACGGAATTTTGTCATTAAGTCGTTAGAGATAATATACAAAGGATCGTGTACAATCGCTAGTGGTTTAGGATTAGCCATAAATGCCAATACTGTTTCTTTAGAAGTAAAATAACTGATTTCAGTTGCTTTTGCTACATCAGCAGTAAAATCACCATTGTTCTCAGATTTCATTTTAGCAATTTGTGTTGCTAAACCATATTCAGCAGCTTTAGAAGCATATAAATTCAACTGTGCCGTTAGGACATCTTTTTCAAGAGGTGCATAAAATTCACCATAAATGTTTTCGATCAATGCGTTGATCTTTGGCAACATTTCAGCTTTTTTAGCATCGTTTTCGTTGTAGTAAGCGATTAGTGCATTTCCTAAATTAGCAGGCCCGCCAGCATAATTTGAGGTACGCAAAAGCTGTGTTAAGTAATTATCGTGCACTACTTTTAGATTTGTAGCTCTGTAATAATCATTAATCGTTGGAATTACATTCTCATACTTTTCTTTGTTAACCGGTTTAGTAGCCCACTCATAGAATTTATCTTCCTGTGCCGCTTTAATATCAGCTGTTCCCGCTTTTGTTAAAGCATCGATCATACCCTGACGGTTCTTCCAGTAGTTGGCTGTAGAAGCATATTTAGACGCGTATTGCAAACGAACTGTTGCATCTTTGTCCATATACTTTTTCATTTGATCCATTCCGGTTTTAGCACCTTCAACCCATGCAGGATAAGCGAATTTAACATTTTGCTCAATTCCTCCAGCCGGCATCCAACGATTTGTTCTTCCAGGATATCCTAAAATCATCGCAAAATCATTCTCCTTAACCCCTTTGATACTTACCGGTAAGTAATGTTTCGGTTTCAAAGGCACATTGTCTTTAGAGTAAGCTGCCGGATTTCCGTCTTTATCTGCGTAAACTCTGAACATAGAGAAATCTCCTGTTTGACGAGGCCATTCCCAGTTGTCCGTATCTCCACCAAATTTACCAACACTTTCAGGTGGTGTTCCTACTAAACGAACGTCTGTATAATCCTGGTAAACGAAATAGTAATATTCATTTCCCTGAAAGAAAGGACGAACTGAAACGGTATATTTTCCTCCTTCATTGTTTTCCTTTTCGATCAAAGCAATTTCTTGCTGAATCGCTTTGTTTCTTTCAGTCTCAGTCATTTTATCATTTACTTTTGATAAAATTCTTTTAGAAACATCGTCCATACGCACAAAGAAACGCACGTATAGTGATTTCGGTTTCATTTCGGCACTTCTTTGTTTTGCCCAAAAACCGTCTTTCAAATAATTTTGTTCTGCTGAAGAAAGTTCTGCAATTGCATTGTAACCACAGTGGTGATTGGTTAAAACCAATCCCTCTTTAGAAACGATTTCTGCAGTACAACCTCCGTTAAATTGTACAATAGCATCTTTTAAACTATGATTGTTGATACTGTAAATTTCTTCAGCTGTCAATTGCAAGCCCATTTTTTCCATATCTCTATGGTTCAATCTTTCGATAAACATCAAAAACCACATTCCTTCGTCAGCCCTTACAGGAAAAGCCATCAGACACATGGTCAAGAATAAAACTATTTTTTTCATGTTATTTTGTTTAAGTGATGCGAATATAACTCATTTTCGCATTTATATTATTGCAATCCATCCTGAAATTAAATATCTCAGTATATTTTTAGCATTTCATTACGAATTTAACATTATATAAAACAAAAAAGGCGCTCTGTTTCCAGAACACCTTTTGTACAAATTGTATTTTTTTTAGTCGTTAAGCATCTTCCAAAGCTTATCCTTTAAATCGGTCAGACCTTGTTGGGCCACAGATGAGATAAACATGTAGGGAACATCTTTGAAAGCGACATCTAATTCGGTTTTCAATTCGGCTTTCAGTTCGTCGTCCAGCATATCACATTTCGAGATTACCAAAAGACGTTCTTTGTCTAACATTTCAGGATTGTACTTGGTCAATTCGTTTACCAAAATATCGTACTCCGCTTTAATATCCGGTGTATCAACCGGAACTAAAAATAACAAAGTTGAGTTACGCTCGATATGACGCAAGAAGTAATGCCCCAATCCTTTTCCTTCAGCAGCACCTTCGATAATTCCCGGAATGTCAGCAATTACAAACGATTGATAATCTCTGTAGGCTACAATTCCTAAGTTTGGCTTTAAGGTTGTAAAAGGATAGTCAGCAATTTTTGGTTTCGCTGAAGTCAAAACAGACAACAAGGTTGATTTCCCAGCATTTGGAAAACCTACTAAACCAACATCGGCCAATACTTTAAGTTCCAGAATCACATCCATCTCTACACCCGGTAAACCTGGCTGAGCATAACGAGGTGTCTGATTGGTTGAACTTCTAAAGTGCCAGTTTCCTAAACCACCTTTACCTCCTTTTGAAAGGATTCTTTTTTCACCGTCTTCGGTGATTTCGAATAAAGTTTCTCCGGTTTCTTTGTCTTTTACAACAGTTCCTAAAGGCACTTCGATAAATTTATCATCTCCGTCAGCACCTGTACTACGGTCTCCTCCACCGTCTCCACCGTGTCCTGCTTTAATATGTCGTGCAAACTTTAGATGAAACAACGTCCAAAGTCCTTTATTTCCTACCAAATACACATGTCCTCCACGACCACCATCTCCACCGTCAGGACCTCCTTTTTCAATAAATTTCTCTCTATGTAAATGCGTAGATCCTTTTCCTCCCTTACCGGAAGAAACATAAATCTTAACATAATCTACAAAATTTCCTTCTGTCATTTTTCTGAATTTCAGATTTTAGATTTCAGATTTTAGATTTCTCTAGCTTCTATTTCTAAATTCTATTTTATTTATCTTTCAGTTGCAATCGCATTTTTCAGTACTAAACTGTGACTGAAAACTGTGACTGAAAACTATTTTATTTATTCTTTAAGCGCTTTTACCAACACTTTATCAATCTTTACGCCATCCATATCGATTACTTCCAGCACAAATTTTTGCCAGATTAATTTTTCGCCTTCTTTTGGAATATGCGAAAGCTCGGTCATAATCATTCCGCTTACTGTATTTACTTCGTAATCGTTTGTCAATTCGTCTAACTCAAAATAAGTTAAGAAATCGTGTAACGAATAATGTCCGTCAACCAGCCAGGAACCGTCTTCTCTTTCAATTAACTGGAATTCATCTTTATAAAAATCAGAGGCATCTCCTACTAAAGCTTCCAGAATGTCATTTAGGGTAATAATTCCCTGAAAAACACCATATTCATCAGAAACTAAAGCATAATGAATCCCTGTTTTTTTGAAGTTCTCCAGTGCTTTGTATGCCGTTGTCTGCTCCATTAAATAAGGCGCATCGATCATGATTCCTGCCAAATCAAAATGTTCGCTTTCAATGTTGGCAAATATATTTTTTAGGGTTACAACCCCCACTATATCATCATAATTGTCTCTGAATACCGGATAAACGGTGTGCAAATCCTGCAAAACCAATTCCTTAATCTTCGCTTTATCGGCATTAAAAGGCAGCATATCAACTGACTTTCGGTGTGTCATCAGTGAGTTTACTTTTCGATCTCCAATATGAAAAACACGTTCTACAATGTCCTGCTCGATTTCCTGCACTTCTCCACCCTCTGTTCCTTCTTTGATAATCGCTTTAATTTCTTCTTCGGTTACCTTACCGTCAGCGGTTGGCTTGATTTGAAAAACATTCAGTAAAAAATCAGTCGAAGAAGTAAGCAACCAAATAAATGGCGCTGTGATTATCGAAATGGTCTTCATCGGCAGGGCTACCATTTTTGCAATCGACTCTGGATAGTTTAAACCAATTCGTTTTGGCAACAATTCTCCTAAAACTAAAGAGAAAAATGTCAGAACCACGACAACAATTCCCACTGCAACTGAATGGGCATAGGGCTTTAAAAATTCAAATCCGCTAACAAAAACCTCCACATCCATTGTTATTTTATCACCACTATAAATACCGGTCAAAATACCGATTAAAGTGATCCCGATTTGCACGGTTGACAAAAATTTATTTGGAGAATTGGCCAGATCAAGTGCGATTTTAGCACTGTTATTTCCTTTTTTTGCGGCAGTTTCAAGTCTGTTTTTCCGAGCCGAAATCAATGCAATTTCTGACATGGAAAAAACTCCATTCAATAGTATTAGAAAAAATATTATTAGTATTTCCAATTTTTGGTTTATTCGTTATATAATCGTCCTTATCAATCTGTAATCTTAAATATTTCGTACTCCAGACCAGTCAAAAGAGCCATGTCTTTAAAAAAACTAATTTTTCTTGCCAGAAAACAGCAACCAGGGGAAGCATATTTTATGATAAGAAAAATAGTTCTTTTGGAGTCCCGATAGCAATCGGGATGAAACGACAGCTGGAAAAAGCTTCTACAAATTATCTATAACTGACGTTAATCGCTCTGTAATTTCTTCGATAGTTCCGATACCGTTTACGGCGTGAAACTTATTTTGTTCTTTATAATATCCAATTAGTGGAGCCGTTTTTTCATTATACTCCTGGTATCTTACACGAATTTTTTCTTCGTCCTGATCATCAGCTCTTCCACTTGTTTTTCCTCTTTCTAATAAACGAGCTACCAAAATTTCGTCATCGGCTTCCAATGCAATAGTCGCGGTAACACTTGATCCAATCGTTGGTAAAAATTTATCCAAAGCTTCTGCCTGATCTAAAGTTCGAGGGTAACCATCAAACAAAAATCCAGCTGTATCAGGATGTTTTTTTACTTCATCAATTAACATTGCAGTGGTAACTTCGCAAGGAACTAGTTCTCCATTATCCATAAAAACCCTCGCTTTTTTACCTAAATCTGTGTCATTTTTTAAATTAAAACGAAAAATATCTCCTGTTGAAAGGTGTGTCAATTTGTATTTTTCTTTTAAAAATTCTGCCTGAGTTCCTTTTCCTGCTCCCGGCTTTCCAAATAAAACAATGTTAATCATAATATGAGTGAGTGTTGTGACTTCTATTTTTATAAGAAGTTTTAAATGAATATATAGTTGTGTGTGTTTAAATTTATTCTGCCAATTTATAAACTTCGGGCAAATTTCTTCCTAAACCATCGTAGTCCAATCCGTAACCTACAATGAATTTATTTGGGATTCTGATTCCGATATAATCTATTTTGATGTCTTTTTTATAAGCCTCCGGTTTAAAAAACAAGGTTGCAATTTTAAAATGCTTTACATTTTGCTGCTTGAACAAGTGTTTTAATTCTTCGACAGTATTTCCCGTATCAATAATGTCTTCAATAAGAATAACGGTTCTACCCGACAAATCCTGATTGATTCCAATTAATTCTTTTACCTTATTGGTACTTTCAATTCCTTCATAAGATGCCATTTTGATAAATGAAACCTCGCAAAGGCTTTTATATTTTTTCAGAAAATCGGCAACCACCATAAAGGCCCCATTTAAAACACCAATAAAAATTGGGGTATCGTCTCCAAAATCATCTTCTACCTGCGCCACTATTTTTGTTAAAGCAAAATCAATTTCTTTTGCCGAAATAAACGGAACAAATTGTTTATCGTGAAGTTGTATCATTATTTTTACATTTAAAATAATGGGCAAAGATACAGAATTACAACCAAACTGTAAGTATCAAAATATACTGCATACATATTTTTTTAAGAATGTTAAATATCCCTCACTATTTAGAATTCTTTTCTTAAAAACAAGCCTGATTTCATTAAATCAGCAGATCTTAAAACCATAACCTTAAATTACTTATTTTAGACCCTGTATTAAACCCAACTAAATGTCTTCTGAATTACAAACAAAACTAGATTACGTAAAAGCTTATAGAGAAAACCGTCTTAAGGTTGCAAATGAGGTTTTAGAAAACCACTCTTTATTTAAAGAACTTATCACGATTTGTTTTTCGCCATCAGACAAAAACAATCATAAAGCGTGTTGGATTCTGGAGTTTGTTTCTTACGAAGAATTGATCTGGCTGCAGCCTCATCTTGATTTTTTCTGTTCCAATCTTAAGATTTTAAAAGACGAAAGTGCTATACGTCCCGTTGCAAAAGTGATTCAGTTGCTCGTAAAAGACCATTATAAAAAAGCCAAAAACGGCATTTCGCTTTCAGAAGAAAATCTCCAGGATTGTATAGAAGCTTCATTTGACTGGCTTATCAACGATGTAAAAGTAGCGACAAAAGCCTATTCGATCCGGACTTTGTATGTTTTGGGCAATCATTACGACTGGATACACCCTGAACTGCAAATTATTCTGAATAAAGATTTTGGCAACCATTCGGCAGCTTACAAAGCCGTTGCCAAAGAAGTTTTGAAGAAAATAGAGAAATAACTTTGAATTTCAGTTGCAACTTTAAGAATCCTGATAATTTATAGAAATTGTGCCCTCTTCATTTTTCTTAGCCACAGATTAAAAGGATTAAAAAGATTTTTTATAGGCCACGAATTCCCCGAATTTTCACAAATTCTTTAGCACTGCTTTTGAAAACTTTTAATTCGGGGAAATTCGTGGAATTCGTGGCAAAAAAAATATTCCCATTCCCTATCTCATGAAATTCATAAAATTCGTGGCAAAAAAAAGATTAAAAAGTATCTTTGCAAAAACACAACTACAATGAATTATTTTTCTTCTGATTTTAAATTAGGAATATTAGGCGGCGGACAATTAGGTAAAATGCTTTTGTTCGACACCAGAAAATTTGACATCCAGACTTATGTTCTCGATCCAAGCGATGAAGCTCCAAGTAAAATTGCCTGCAATAAATTCTTTCAGGGTGATTTAATGAATTATGAAACAGTTTATAATTTTGGGAAACAAGTTGATGTTCTGACTTTTGAAATCGAATTAGTCAATCTTGAAGCACTGACACAATTAGAGAATGAAGGTTTAAAAATCTATCCTTCTCCAAAAACCTTAAAAGGAATTCAAAACAAAGGAATTCAGAAACAATTCTACGCAGATCACAATATCCCGACAGCACCCTTTGAGCGATTTGAGAATTTAGAAAATCTAAAAGCTAAAATCCAGGAGCTGAAATTACCATTTGTCTGGAAATGTACAGAGTTTGGTTACGATGGAAATGGTGTAAAAGTAATCCGTCAGGCTGCGGACTTAGATAATCTTCCAAATGTAGAATGTATTGCCGAAACAATGATTCCGTTCAAAAACGAACTGGCAGTTATTGTATGTCAAAATCCATCAGGAGAAATAAAAACGTATCCGGTTGTTGAAATGGAATTTCATCCGGAAGCCAATCAGGTAGAATATGTAATCTGTCCTGCCAGAATTGACGAGAAAGTAGCAGAAAAAGCAAGAGCTATTGCTTTAAATGTTTCGGAAAAATTCAATCATGTGGGGCTTTTAGCGGTCGAAATGTTCCAAACTAACGACGATGAAATTTTAGTAAATGAAGTTGCCCCGCGTCCGCACAATTCAGGACATTACTCTATTGAAGCCAGCTACACCTCACAATTCGAAAACCACCTGCGTGCGATTCTGGATCTTCCGTTAGGAAATACCGATAGCAAAGTTGCCGGAATTATGGTTAATTTAGTGGGCGCAGAAGGATTTTCAGGAGATGTTGTTTATGAAAACATTGAAACTATATTAGGATGGAATGGTGTTACCCCACATATTTACGGTAAAAAACAAACGCGCCCTTTCCGAAAAATGGGTCACGTAACCATTGTCAATGAAGACATGTCTGAAGCCAGAAGAATAGCCGAAGAGGTTAAGAATACGATTAGAGTGATTAGTGTTTAGTCGCAGTCAACAGTCTGAAACCTGAAACAAAAAAAACCTGAAACAAAAATAAAATGAGCAAAGTAGCCATCATAATGGGAAGTATCTCCGACATGCCAGTCATGCAGGATGCGATCGACATCTTAAAACAATTTAATATTGAAGTTGAAGTAGATATCGTTTCGGCACACAGAACGCCTGAAAAATTATTCGATTTCAGTAAAAATGCACACACTCGTGGTATTTCGGTAATTATTGCCGGAGCCGGAGGAGCTGCACATTTACCGGGAATGGTTGCTTCCATGTCACCACTTCCTGTAATTGGAGTTCCGGTGAAGTCCAGTAATTCTATTGACGGCTGGGATTCGGTTTTATCGATTCTTCAAATGCCGGGCGGAGTTCCTGTTGCGACAGTAGCTTTAAACGGAGCCAAAAACGCCGGAATTTTAGCGGCACAAATCATTGGAAGTCACGATAAAAAAGTACTTGACACTATTATTTCCTATAAAGAAGAATTGAAAGCTGCGGTTAATAAAGCGGCTGAAAGTCTTAAATAGTTCGCAGTCTCAGTTTTCAGTCGCAGTCACAGTAAGCACTGAAAACTGAGACGGAGACTGAAAACTGAGCTGCAACTGAATACTCAAACAAATAAACTCTTTAGTCTTAGTTTGTATTGAAAACTGAGACGGAGACTGAAAACTAAAAAAATGAGCGTCTTAACACAACATTTCAATACCAGACACAATACAGCCCCTTTTTCTCAAATTAAAATCGAAGATTACGTTCCTGCTTTCAACGAAGGAATTGCTTTGGCTAAAGCCGAAATTGATGCAATCGTAAACAATCCGGAAGCACCCACTTTTGAAAACACGGTGGTAGCAATGGATTTTACGGGAGATGTTCTGGATCGTCTTTCCAGTATTTTCTTCAATCTGAATTCGGCAGAAACAAATGATGAGATGCAAAAAATTGCACAGGAAGTTTCTCCTTTACTTTCAGAATTTGGAAATGACATTACCTTAAATGCAGCATTATTTGCTAAAATTAAAACGGTTTACGACCAAAAAGAAAAGCTGAATTTAAATCCGGAGCAAACTACGCTTTTGGATAAAAAGTACAAAAGCTTTTCAAGAAACGGAGCCAATTTGCCGGAGGACAAAAAAGAAAGTTTACGCGAAATCGACAAAGAATTGTCAAGACTAAGTTTGCAGTTTGGTGAAAATGTTCTGGCCGAAACCAATGCTTTCGAATTGCATTTAACCGCTGAAAAAGATTTGGCAGGTTTACCGGAAGGAACTATCGAAGCAGCAAGATTGTTAGCCAAAAGTCAGGAGAAAGAAGGCTGGATTTTCACCTTAGATCATCCTAGTTATATTCCGTTTTTAACGTATGCCGACAATCGTGAATTGCGTAAAAAAATGGCAATTGCCTTTGGAGCAAAAGCTT